>NZ_JBIVTK010000027.1:0-1060 GCF_044756725.1 Paenarthrobacter sp. NPDC091669 | reverse complement strand
TAACTGAACTTAAGATCGGCGTCACTTCCAGGCTGCGGATGTCATTTAGGGCTCCTACGGTTTGTGTGAGAAAGGCGTATAGGTCGTTGAGATTCTGGGCGGCAACGGCCACGAGCAGGTTAGTGGCGCCTGTTGTGGAGGCAGTGAAGCGAACGTTGGGATGACAGCTGAGCGTGTTTCCTGCTGCTTCGAGGTTTGCAGGGCCGGTCGCGATCCACAGCAGTGCCTCTGTGGTGGCGCCGAGCAAGGCTAGGTCGACTTCGCAGGCGAGGCGAATCATGTTCGTTGACTGGAGTAGTTCGAGTCTTCGGCGCACAGTGGAAGCGGATGTATTGAGATTGGTTGCCAGGGTGTTGTAGCTCGCCCTGGCGTTGATGCTCAGTTGGTCGATGAGTGCTTCGTCGAGCTGTTGAATCTCGCACGTCTCAGCGGGGTCGCTCGAAGTCTGGCTGATGGCGTCGGACTGTTCTGTTGTTAGCAATCCATGATTCCAGCTAAAACTCGCTGGAAACACCCTCATCAGGTCGTATGCATCCCAGGACAAGACATCGGCAGTAGAGGGCAGATCACGCAGCAGCAGCGCATTACGGGATTGGGTGCCTTTGAGAAACAACGCGGTACTGATTTCGTTGCCGCCACCAAGGATATCGACCCACACTGTATCGGGACGCCTTGAAAGTCCGGCGGCGATAACCCCAACGCGGCTTGGGCTGCAACGGATGCGCAAGGCCATCGGAACGATTTCGGGGAACTGTGCGGGATTGCGGACCGCCGTCGGTCGAAGAGTTCCGTCCTGTAGGAGGGGCGTCGTTCGGCGGAGCACTGTCCGCTCAGAAAGGTCAAGTACCTGCGCAACAGTTCGCCAAGAGGCCCGCGGAGACGCCATCAAAACAGCTGCGATACGTTGGTCAGTTTGGTCAAGCAACTGTCGACCCTGTCCTACATTCATCATTTTATTCACAGTTTTGTCCGTAATCGAGCAAGAAGAAAAGAGGTCTGTAGATTTTCGCAGTTTGGGACAGTAAACCAGAGGCATTCACCTGCAGCAAGAAAGGCATGA
>NZ_JBIVTK010000026.1:0-1324 GCF_044756725.1 Paenarthrobacter sp. NPDC091669 | reverse complement strand
GGGCCCGAGCATTGGGCTGTTCGGATATGCGTCGATGGTGTCGAAAAAGAAGGGGGCATCGACGCAGTGAGTGGCGCCTAGGTGTGCGGGGTCGTCAGCGGGGGCGTAGTCGAACTGGTATACATAGGTGGGGACGCCGGTTTCGACCTGATGAGTGGCTACGGCCAAGGTTCCGTCCCGGAACAGGATTTCGCTCTCAAGGTCTGCGAGTGTGTCGTGAGGCTCGCCGTGCTGTTGCTGGATTGCGATGCGGTCAAAGCGTTCGGCGCCTCCGTCGACGTGACGGGCTGCCATTTCGCGCGCCTGCTCTGCGGTTATGGACTTGATGTGGGGATCAAAGGCGAAGAAGGCGGTCATTTCGTTCTTGGTTGTGCCGGTCAGTAATTGCTTTCCGTCGAGGCGCCCCTCGACCAATGCCTGCTCCCATCTGATAGGTATACCGCTGCCACCGAGCACAGGGTACATTGCAGGCGCCGCGCTGCCCGGGGTGGCGAGCTCTCCACTGAGCTGGCGATAGGCATCCAGCAGACGGCCGGCGGGGAGAGCGCGTAAATCGCTGAGAAGATCCGCGCTGCTCCCCAATCCGAGAATTTCGATGAATCTATGCGTGTTTTTCGTCGCATCCTCGGGCAGCTGCGGGACGAGACCGAGCGGGGCGCTCTGGGCGATGATTCGTTTGACTAGCGGTCCAGTGACAGGTGAGAGCGCAAGGTAAAGGGATGAGTAGGCGCCGGCCGATTGTCCGCCAACCGTTATTTCATCCGGATTCCCGCCGAACCCGCCAATATTGCGGCGAACCCAATTGAGCACGGCTCCCTGGTCCTGTATGCCGAGATTCTCAACGCCGAACTCCGGCAAGTATAAGAAGCCGAGAGGGCCAACACGGTAATTGGCAGTGACTACGACGATGTCACCCGCCGCGGCCAAGTTACGGCCGTCGTACCAGTCCCACCCGCCCGAGCCGCTAGAGAATCCGCCACCATGAAACCACACCAGAACGGACAGCTTATGCCCAGGTGAGGGGCCCTCCAGATTGGCCGGTGTCCAGATGTTGACGGTGAGCGAGCCGTCTTCGTTCCAGTCGGGAGAGCGCTTGCCCATGACTGATTCAAGCCTAGAAGCGCCTTGCGGGACAGACGGACCGGGGCCTGAGGCATCGCGCGTGCCTAACCACGCTGGCTGGGGTTGTGGCGCGGCAAAGCGTAGTTCGTTCAGGGGTGAGGCGGCATAGGGAATACTTCGAAAAGCCGCTACGCCGTCCTCCATGGTCCCTTGGACCATGCCCGACTCCGTTGTTGCGGTTGGGCGCTTCGCGGTGCTCATT
>NZ_JBIVTK010000025.1:0-1565 GCF_044756725.1 Paenarthrobacter sp. NPDC091669 | reverse complement strand
CGGACGGTGGCCGGGTATGTGGGGACCATGATTTCCGAGGCGCGGGACGAGGATGACCGGCGTCGGCAGAACAACGAGTGGGTGCGGCGGCATAACAACCGCAACTGGCTTGAGCAGTTTGGTGACAGCCTTTGGGGTGAGGAAGCGCGTCCGAATATGGAGCCCGGGAACGCGCCGTCGTTCCCGTCCGAAGCCCCGGCGTCGGGGTCGCGGGAGACCCCTGGCCCGGGTGGCGGGTACGGGGGCGGGGTGTCCTCGGCGCGTCCGGAGTCGTTGCGGAGTTTCGCGGCGGGTTCCCGTGGCCTGGATGAGGGGATTGCGTCGGTGCCGGGGTCCTTGGAGGGGGAGTTGTCTTCGTTCGCGGACCGGTGCGGGTGGGGCCGGATCGACGCTGCTGGTGTGGTGAGCGCGTTCCGGCAGTATTTGCGGTTGAACGAGGCGGACGCGGGGTGGGCGGTGGTGGTCGCGGACGCGTTCGCTGCCGCCGGTGCTGAGGGCGCGGTCTCGACCCTCTCGGATGCGGCGGTGAACGAGGCGTTGGCCGCGGCCGGGGTTTCGGCGAACCGGACGGGCCTGGTCATTGACCCGCCCACGGCGGCGGGGGCGATGCCCTCGTCCGGGTACGCGAATGATCCGGTGAACACGGCCACGGGTAACTTTATTGAACCGGAAACGGATCTGGGGTTCGCCGGGGCGGCCGCTGACCTGGCGGTCACAAGGATGTATAACTCCCTCGGCTCGGGCCTGGACACTGTTGGGGTGTTCGGTCCGGGGTGGGCCTCGGTGCTGGATCAGCACCTGGTGATCACTGATGAGGGTTGCCGGTGGGTGATGGCCGACGGGCGGGCGGTGGACTTCCCCCGCGAGGGTGCGGGTTGGGCCCGTGCGGTCGGCGAGAATTACTGGCTCGCCCGCGAAGATGCCGGCACACCGTGGTTGGCGGAGCTGTCCTCGGTACCTACAGGTGTCACTGAGGTGTTGGTCGTGGCCGATAACCAGGGCGCTTGGTGGGCTTACACCACTGCCGGGGTGTGGCTCGGGACCGGGGCCGGGCCCGGCCGGACCATCTCCGCCCACCGCCAAGAAGGTATCGACGGCGGTGGGTCGGGGACGGTTAACCGGTTGGTGCATGTGCGGGGCCGGTTCGTGGAGATCGACTACGTCGACGGGCTGGTGGGCGTGGTTCGTTCATCGGATGGGCGCCGGGTCCAGTACGGGTACGACGCCGAGGGCCGGTTGGTCACCGTCGGCACGGAGACCGGCACCCGTACGTATGGGTGGAACGAGGCCGGCCTGATCGGTTCGGTGGTGTCTGCTGCGGGTGTGGTGGAGGCCGAAAACACGTATGACGAGGCCGGCCGGGTGGTTTTGCAGGTCACTCAGCATGGGCGGCGGACGAGGTTCGCGTATTTACCGGGCCGGGTCACGGTGGTTTCGGATGAGGACGGGTCCCGGTCGAATTCCTGGGTTGCTGATGGCAAGGGCCGTCTGGTGGGGGTGTTGGATGCGGAGGACCGGCGCCAGTCCATGGCTTATGACGTGCATTCGAATCTGGTGTCTTTGAC
>NZ_JBIVTK010000024.1:0-1978 GCF_044756725.1 Paenarthrobacter sp. NPDC091669 | reverse complement strand
TGGGAGAGTAGGACACCGCCGGACAACCATTAAGGCAAGAGCCCCGACCACAGGTCGGGGCTCTTCCCCTTTAACCACCCAACACACACCAACACCCACCAACACGAAGCGATCCAGCATCCGCCAGCCCGGAAGCTGCCAGACACGCTATTGCCGTGGACACCGCATGCGTTGCACCTTGGGACGCGCACTGGGGTCAAAGGTAAGCAACGCTGCTGGACCCGGACGGCAAACTCCATGGATCTCTGCGCTGAGCTCGCCAGGAACCGACCAAGGGTTGCCGACCAGCTGCTGAGCTCTCTTGTGAGGCGCGGCTGATGGCCTGACTCAGCCCACGTTTTCCTGTTGGCGCCTGCTTCAGATTCAGCACCTGGCAATCCTGATGTGCAAAGCTGATCGTCGCGGTCCGCCGGCCCCAACGACATCCACTTCGGCGGATAGCGGCCTGAGGTGAGTACGGTTTGCCCTACTCGCTGCACAGGTAAGGATGAAAGAGATGAAGAGAGACACCGGACCCGCGACGCCTTTGACTTTTCGTGCAGGAACCGCTGAGGATTTCTCTGAGTGCGCAGAACTATGGATGCGGGCTCTCGCCCTTCGTGATGGCACACCCAGCGATTCGGAAATCAAGCGCAAAGCGTCGGCCAAACTCACCGCCCCTGGAGGCATCCTTTCCATTGCGGAAAGCCAATCAGGGACGCACGCGTTTGCGCTGGCCCTGGATGTGAACCCGGCATGTGCTGCCCGGACAGCTCACCTGGCGCTGCTTGCCGTCGACCCTGCTTACCAAGGCCGGGGACTGGGGCGGGCGCTGCTTGCAAACATGACTCAATTGCTCGTAACGGACGGTTTCGCTGAGGTATCCCTAAGAGTGTTGGAAGAAAATATGTCTGCACGCAAGATCTATGAAAAGGCGGGCTGGAAGATCGCCGGATGTGGGATCTTTGAAGATTCCGGCCGTCCTTACATACGCTACCTGTTGGGCTTAGCCCAGAATGAGCCATAAGTAGAATTTCGGTACCTGACCAGCACGTGCACTGCGGCCCACCGAATTGGGATCGTGTCGGTAGGAGGCGGCTCTCGCTTCAGCGATAAACCTTCTGTCTCCAGCCTCGTCGAACCGGCGGCAGGGAGGCCGGTGTGAATCAGGCGTTGGACGACTTCGCGGCCTTCGCTGCCGCCTTTGCTGCCTGCTTGCTGGCACGTACCTTGACCAAGGACTCTGGATCCACGATGTCGGCAACGGACAGGTAGGATCCTTCCTCGCCGTAGTGGCCGGCTGCCTCCCGCCACCCGTCGGCTTGAAGGCCGCATTGCTTGCCCAGCAAGGCCAGGAAGATTTTCGCCTTCTGCTCGCCGAATCCTGGCAATGCTTTGAGTCGGCGCAGTACCTCGGGACCATCGGGATTGCCGCGGGTCCACATCGCGGAGGCGTCACCATCCCAGTCGCTGTGGACCGTTTGGGCCAGGGCTTGGACCCTGCCGGCCATGGAACCAGGGAAGCGATGGACGGCCGGCTTCTCCTTGAAGATTTCGACGAAACCGGCGGGATCGTGCTCGGCAATGGCGCCAGGTTCCAAGGAACCGAGGCGGGTACGGATCTTCTCCGGTCCAGCAAACGCCGATTCCATGGTCACCTGTTGATCGAGCAACATACCAGTTAGCAACGCAAAGGCGTCGTCACTGAGCAGTTTGTCGGCGGCGGCATCTCCCGTGATGTGCAGTTCCATGCGTTCCATCCTCCCACCAGGCGGCGTCAACGTCATTGGCCCGCTGATTGCGACCCATAAGTGTGCAGTCCGCTGCGGCCGCGCCGCGTTTCCCCCTGTCGTACGGAGGCCTCCCCCAAGACGTTCGTTGACGCGTTCGACGGCGGTTTGGTGGGGTTTTGGGGGTGGGTTTGGTGTGGGTGGGGTGGGGTGTTGGGGTGGATTTGCGTTGGGGGTTGGGGGCGTGTATTGTTTTCTGAGTCGCCGGG
>NZ_JBIVTK010000023.1:0-2308 GCF_044756725.1 Paenarthrobacter sp. NPDC091669 | reverse complement strand
GGGGGTGCGCAATGATCCAGCCATAATTTCAACCAATCAATAAAACAATCGGTATCAACAAACTTGGCACACTATTGAGTTCTCAAACAACAGACCCCCCAAAACATCACCCACAGCACACCACACAAAGCAGCGCACCCAACAGGGCCATTGGAAAAGAAGAGTTATTTTTGGCCGCCTACCGAACCGTACACACCTTCCGGCTTTCCGTTTCGCACCCGGCGACTCAGAAAACAATACACGCCCCCAACCCCCAACGCAAATCCACCCCAACACCCCACCCCACCCACACCAAACCCACCCCCAAAACCCACCAACCGCCGTCGGGCGCTGGTTCCTAGCGCTTCATCAGCTCCCGCAACGCAGCGCTCACGGCACCTGGATTTTCCTCAGCCATGAAGTAGCCTCCGTCAAAGGTCATGTGGTTCAGGTCAGTCGCCCAGGCGCCCCAAAAGGCGGCGGCGTCGTAGCCCAGCGCAGCTCCACCATCCTGCTGCATTACAGTTACGGGCATCTCCAGAGTGCGTCCGGAGTCCCTGTCGGCCCGGTCATGCGCCATGTCGATGCCGGCAGAAGCGCGGTAGTCGGCAACGATCGATGCCACAGCCCCACGTGATGCCCTCAGATACTCCTCCCGATAAGAGTTTCGATCCTGGGCTCCGGGATGCCGGCAGGCTGTGCCATCAGGTAAAGGTGCCACGCCACCTTGGCATCCGCGCCCCGGAGAATGCCCCACATATCCAAGGTCGGCAGCACGTCCAGGGACAAAAGATGGGTCACTGCGTCACCGTGATCCAGGCGGGGTGCAGCTGGAACTGTCCAAGCGCAGGCATCGGGAGGTCATCGCGATCCTGGTCGCGCTGCGGGGTCGGGCGATCCCCACCGCAGACCTTGCTGAAGAACTATGGGACGGCATGCCACCGAACGGGGCTGTGGGAGCCATCCGGACCTTTGTTGGCGAGCTGCGCCACATCCTTGAACCGCACCGGACGCCCCGCACTCCGCCCTCCCATCTGGTCACGGTTGGTGACGGCTATGCGTTGCCGCTCGACGACGACGCGGTGGATGCCTGGCGCTTTGAAACGGCCATGGCCGGGGCGGTTGGGGCCGCTCCCGACGACGCTGATTCGCGTTTGTCCGCTGCCCTCGCTGAGTGGCACGGAAGCCCCTACCAGGAGTTTGCCGGGCTTCCCTGGGCGGTCCCGGAGGCGTCGCGGCTCAGCGCCCTCCGGCAGACCGCCGTCGAACGTTGCGCCGCAGCCCGGCTCGCCGACGCGCGGCCAATCGAGGCTGCGAATGCCGTTTTGGGCAGCCTCGCGGTCGCCGGCGACCTTGAGACAGCCCGTCAGCAGCGCCTTGCTGCAATCGAAGCGGCCGCCGGGCTCAACGATCCCGAACTCGCTGCGCGTGTCATCGGAGGTTACGACGTCCCCGGGATGTGGACGCGAACAGACGATCCCGCCGCTTCTACGGCTGTGGTGGCCGCAGCCGAGGATGCTCTGGCCTCTCCTGTGCAACTCAGCGACCGCAACCGGGCCCGTCTTCTGGCGACGATCGCCATGAAGTCCCGCGGAACAGGGAGCAGGCGCGCCGAAGCGGCCGAGGCCGTTGCGTTGGCCCGAAATGCGGGCGACAGCCACCTTCTTTACTTTGCCCTGAGCGCCGCTTCATGCAGGCATTCGCCCGCTCAGGTCTGGCAAAGCCCCGCGAAGACATTGGCCGGCAGCTGATAACAACAGCGTTCGACGCCGATTCGCCCACCTTTGAGCTCAACGAGCGCCTGATTCGGATGCAGGCGCTATGCGCAATGTCGGACATTGATTCCGCCCTTGTTGAAGCCAATGCAGTGGACCGGTTGGCCGTGCGTCACGAGCGCCCGTTGGCAGCCGTGTCCACCCAATGGTTCCGCTGGACGTTCCTCGCGGCGGCCCGACGCCTCCTGTACCTGGGGAAATGCCAGGGTTCAGCGAGGGAATCCTTGCGTTGGCGTCGTTCACCCGGCAACTACGCAACGGGGACGAACTGGCTGACCTCTTGTTGGAGGCACCTGGTGCGTTCTGGCCCAGACTGCCTGCGAACTGCCTGAACCATCCATGATCAGCCGGGCCCTTACGGAACTAACGCCAGCCAGCGGAGAAGAGCAGCCGGGAGTGGAGCTATTGATGCCGGCAGCATCGACCACTACCTGGGATTGCTCCGGGCTGCAGGGACCGGCTGATGTGTGTTGGTGTGTGTTGGGTGGTTAAAGGGGAAGAGCCCCGACCTGTGGTCGGGGCTCTTGCCTTAATGGTTGTCCGGCGGTGTCCTA
>NZ_JBIVTK010000022.1:0-2315 GCF_044756725.1 Paenarthrobacter sp. NPDC091669 | reverse complement strand
TGCGACACCCTCTACGCCATGCTCCGCGACGGCACCCTCTACCAACCCCCAACACCCGCAACCGCTTGACGAAAAACATAGGGGCACTCTCACATTCCAGCGCCGACGGTCAATCGGTGACGTGACCGGCGTCGTACGTTAACGTCGCGGAGGCGGCGGTGCTGTCATCGGCGGGGTGAATGGACGTGACGGTCAACAAGCCCGCGCCCGGCAGGGTGACGGATTGCCCTTCACGGAAGGCCTGCTTGCGCTGTTGTTCGGCGGTGCGGATCCAGAACTGGATAGCGGGTGCGCCGTCGGCGATTCCGATTTTGACTACGCCCACTTTGACGCCATCGAAGGTTGGCTGCATGCCTTGCTTGACTGTTACGAGCTGTTCCACGGCCATCCTTACTTCACGTCCACGGAGTACACGGAGTCGAAGTTTTCCTTGTACTCCTCTTCGGTCAGTTCCAGCGTGCCGGACTTGTGGTCGTCGTCGTCCTCCAAGTAGCCTCCGGACGGACCCCACGGGTTGGCCAGGACGATGACTTTCTGGCCGTCGTCGTTGGTTTTCACATCAACCACGACGTAGGCATGGTTGGGCACGACGTCGGTGCGGTTGACTTCGTCGGACTCCCAGACCCAGTCGAAGTCGTCGTCCTTGACGTCTTCGGTGCCCACGGAAATGGCTTGGCCGTCGGAGAGCTTGTCCTCGATGTCATCGAAGTTCAGCTCGCCGTCCTTATCGGCGGACTGGCCGGTCATCAACTCCCTGGCTTCGTTGCTGAAGCCGCCGTCGATGTCGTCATAAGATCCGCCGCGGTGCTCAGCTGCGGCGCGCTCGTAGATGGACAGCCAGTTGGGTTCGCCATCAGCGCCGCGGACACCGCCTTCGGTGGACTTGGCCTCCACAGTGACTTCCACCGGCTCGCCGTCTTCGTAGAGTGTGACCACCCAGTGCGTCGGCGGATCACCGACAGGACGCATGTGCTCCTCAAGGAACTCGTCCAGCTTGCCTTCGCGCTCCAAGACCTGTGCCACCGAGCCGATTCCTGCCAACAACCAGCAGTCACCGATCTGTCCCTGGTTGATGTCGCTGGGGTCGCCGGCGTCGGGGTCGTTGCGGACGTCGCCGGGCACATCGACGTCGGGCATGTCCGGGTCCAGCGGTCCCGGGTCGCCGGGCGGGTTCGAATCTCCCCGTCCGGAATGATCGGATCCCGAGGACCCCGACGCGCCCGAGCTGGACTTTTCCTGCTGGTCCGCATTGCGGATCAACTCCTTGGCTTGGGTCTGCAGTTCGCCGGAGATCTTCTTCAGCATGGGGCGGTGCTCGGAGTCCCAAGAAGCGCGGAACATCGCCGCATCCCGGCCATCCCAGCGCGCATTGCTGATCAGGTGACCCAGCTCCGCGGACAGGGAGGTCATCCGTTCCGAGTGCCTGGACATGGTCTTTGCCAGTGCACGCAACTGTTCAATGTCGGCGCCAAAGAATCCCGGCATTACTGGTCTCCTTGGGGTAGTTCGCTGTCATCGCAGCTTTCAGACTGCACCGGTGCGGTGACGTCGAGGTAGGCCGGGGATTTTGATCGTATCGTCACTGTGGCGCCGGTGGCATCTGTGCTGCGGGTGACCACCCAGCCGCCTGGGACTGGGTCAGTTCCGTCGAAGGCCGGGAATCCGTGCTTCTTGAGGATGGGGTCCGCGGCAGCAAAGACCTCCTCAAAGTTCCGTGACGGTTCGACGATGTCCGCGCTGCTTTTCATGGTTTGGGGATGGAAAATGCAGGTGCCGTCTTTGGTTTGGGCAACCGCCGCATCGTCGTCAACGGACCATGTGATGTCCGGCATCTGGTTTTCCAGTGCGGCAACAAGGTCGGCACGCAGAGCATCGTACTTGGCAACGCTTTCTGCCAGGGGAGCCGGTTCGGCGGTAACGGGCGGCGCGCTGCTGGGTTCGCGGGTGGGGCCGTCGGGGGTACTGCTGCAGCCCGCCGTCGCCATCAACGCTATGGCAGCAGCCAGCGCCCAAGGCTTGCGGTGCATGCGGCGGTTCATTTCGTCCCCGGTTTCGGTTAGCGTTCGACGGCGGATCTCACCGAATGCTTTCACGTTGCGTTGCGTCAGGCGATGGGCAGAACAACCCGTGCAGGTGAGAGAGGGTTCGGTTCAAGCACGTGGGAGACGGTTCGGTTTAAGCACGCGGGAGGTGAGAGACGGTTCGGTTCAAGCACGTGGGAGGTGAGAGTGCCCCTATGTTTTTCGTCAAGCGGTTGCGGGTGTTGGGGGTTGGTAGAGGGTGCCGTCGCGGAGCATGGCGTAGAGGGTGTCGCA
>NZ_JBIVTK010000021.1:3347-5408 GCF_044756725.1 Paenarthrobacter sp. NPDC091669 | reverse complement strand
CTGTTGTTTGAGAACTCAATAGTGTGCCAAGTTTGTTGATACCGATTGTTTTATTGATTGGTTGAAATTATGGCTGGATCATTGCGCACCCCCGTGTGTGGTGGTCTGGTTTTCAGCTGGTTTCGAATTTTGTGCAGCCGCGTCGGCCGTTATTTCCGGTGGGTGTGGTTGTGTCTGTTTGATTTGTTTTACTTCAACGGAGAGTTTGATCCTGGCTCAGGATGAACGCTGGCGGCGTGCTTAACACATGCAAGTCGAACGATGATCCCAGCTTGCTGGGGGATTAGTGGCGAACGGGTGAGTAACACGTGAGTAACCTGCCCTTGACTCTGGGATAAGCCTGGGAAACTGGGTCTAATACCGGATATGACTGTCTGACGCATGTCAGGTGGTGGAAAGCTTTTGTGGTTTTGGATGGACTCGCGGCCTATCAGCTTGTTGGTGGGGTAATGGCCTACCAAGGCGACGACGGGTAGCCGGCCTGAGAGGGTGACCGGCCACACTGGGACTGAGACACGGCCCAGACTCCTACGGGAGGCAGCAGTGGGGAATATTGCACAATGGGCGCAAGCCTGATGCAGCGACGCCGCGTGAGGGATGACGGCCTTCGGGTTGTAAACCTCTTTCAGTAGGGAAGAAGCGAAAGTGACGGTACCTGCAGAAGAAGCGCCGGCTAACTACGTGCCAGCAGCCGCGGTAATACGTAGGGCGCAAGCGTTATCCGGAATTATTGGGCGTAAAGAGCTCGTAGGCGGTTTGTCGCGTCTGCTGTGAAAGACCGGGGCTCAACTCCGGTTCTGCAGTGGGTACGGGCAGACTAGAGTGATGTAGGGGAGACTGGAATTCCTGGTGTAGCGGTGAAATGCGCAGATATCAGGAGGAACACCGATGGCGAAGGCAGGTCTCTGGGCATTAACTGACGCTGAGGAGCGAAAGCATGGGGAGCGAACAGGATTAGATACCCTGGTAGTCCATGCCGTAAACGTTGGGCACTAGGTGTGGGGGACATTCCACGTTTTCCGCGCCGTAGCTAACGCATTAAGTGCCCCGCCTGGGGAGTACGGCCGCAAGGCTAAAACTCAAAGGAATTGACGGGGGCCCGCACAAGCGGCGGAGCATGCGGATTAATTCGATGCAACGCGAAGAACCTTACCAAGGCTTGACATGAACCGGTAATACCTGGAAACAGGTGCCCCGCTTGCGGTCGGTTTACAGGTGGTGCATGGTTGTCGTCAGCTCGTGTCGTGAGATGTTGGGTTAAGTCCCGCAACGAGCGCAACCCTCGTTCTATGTTGCCAGCGCGTTATGGCGGGGACTCATAGGAGACTGCCGGGGTCAACTCGGAGGAAGGTGGGGACGACGTCAAATCATCATGCCCCTTATGTCTTGGGCTTCACGCATGCTACAATGGCCGGTACAAAGGGTTGCGATACTGTGAGGTGGAGCTAATCCCAAAAAGCCGGTCTCAGTTCGGATTGGGGTCTGCAACTCGACCCCATGAAGTCGGAGTCGCTAGTAATCGCAGATCAGCAACGCTGCGGTGAATACGTTCCCGGGCCTTGTACACACCGCCCGTCAAGTCACGAAAGTTGGTAACACCCGAAGCCGGTGGCCTAACCCTTGTGGGGGGAGCCGTCGAAGGTGGGACCGGCGATTGGGACTAAGTCGTAACAAGGTAGCCGTACCGGAAGGTGCGGCTGGATCACCTCCTTTCTAAGGAGCTGCTAGCAATGTGTTGCCGGCCTGCATGGGTTGGTGATGGGTTGTCAGTGTTGCCCATTGCGCAGGCGTCTGTTCTGCGGTGGGTGCTCATGGGTGGAATATCAACGAATCAAACTTGTTTGGCATGGCCTTTACCGGTTGTGTCCTGGTGCCAGTACGGCAGCATGTGCCTCCTTTGTGGGGTGGGTGTTGTTGGGAACGCTGCCGGGGTGCATGGTTTGTGGGGGTTGTGTTTGGCGCACTGTTGGGTCCTGAGGCAACAGGACCTTTTTGCAGCAATGCAGAGGGCACTTCTGGTGTTTCTTTTGTTCCTGCTTCCGGTACTGCGGCTGTCCCTTG
>NZ_JBIVTK010000021.1:0-3251 GCF_044756725.1 Paenarthrobacter sp. NPDC091669 | reverse complement strand
CTTTGTGGGGTGGTGGTGGTCTGGTTGATGGGGTTGTTGTTTGAGAACTACATAGTGGACGCGAGCATCTAGAACACATGCTTTTGGTGTGTGTTCTTACAGCAATTTCTTATGAATGAACCTGGCCCTTGTGGTCATGGTTCTCTCGATATGAATGATGCATCGTAGACCGGCAGGCCCTTTTGGGGTTTGTTGGTTTGTGTGTGGTCAAGTTTTTAAGGGCACACGGTGGATGCCTTGGCATTAGGAGCCGAAGAAGGACGTAGGAATCTGCGATAAGCCTGGGGGAGTTGATAACCGAGCGTTGATCCCAGGATGTCCGAATGGGGAAACCCCGCACAACGCTGTGAGGTGATTGTGTGACCCGCATCTGAACACATAGGGTGCGTGGGGGGAACGCGGGGAAGTGAAACATCTCAGTACCCGCAGGAAGAGAAAACAATAGTGATTCCGTTAGTAGTGGCGAGCGAACGCGGATCAGGCTAAACCGTTTCCATGTGTGATAGCCGGCGGGCGTTGCATGGGCGGGGTTGTGGGACTTTCCGTGATGGTTCTGCCGGACCGTTGGGGTGATGTGCAGGCATAGGTGAACGGTCTTGAAAGGCCGGCCAGAGAGGGTGGGAGCCCCGTAACCGTAATGTTGTGTGCAGCCTGGAGAGTATCCCAAGTAGCACGGGGCCCGAGAAATCCCGTGCGAATCTGTCAGGACCACCTGATAAGCCTAAATACTTCCTAATGACCGATAGCGGACCAGTACCGTGAGGGAAAGGTGAAAAGTACCCCGGGAGGGGAGTGAAACAGTACCTGAAACCGTGTGCTTACAATCCGTCGGAGCAACCGCGAGTGATCGCATAGTAGTTGTGACGGCGTGCCTTTTGAAGAATGAGCCTGCGAGTTAGTGTTACGTCGCGAGGTTAACCCGTGTGGGGTAGCCGTAGCGAAAGCGAGTCTGAATAGGGCGAGTGTAGTGGCGTGATCTAGACCCGAAGCGGAGTGATCTACCCATGGCCAGGTTGAAGCGACGGTAAGACGTCGTGGAGGACCGAACCCACTTCAGTTGAAAATGGAGGGGATGAGCTGTGGGTAGGGGTGAAAGGCCAATCAAACTCCGTGATAGCTGGTTCTCCCCGAAATGCATTTAGGTGCAGCGTTGCGTGTTTCTTGCCGGAGGTAGAGCTACTGGATGGCCGATGGGCCCTACAAGGTTACTGACGTCAGCCAAACTCCGAATGCCGGTAAGTGAGAGCGCAGCAGTGAGACTGTGGGGGATAAGCTTCATAGTCGAGAGGGAAACAGCCCAGACCACCAACTAAGGCCCCTAAGCGTGTGCTAAGTGGGAAAGGATGTGGAGTTGCGAAGACAACCAGGAGGTTGGCTTAGAAGCAGCCATCCTTGAAAGAGTGCGTAATAGCTCACTGGTCAAGTGATTCCGCGCCGACAATGTAGCGGGGCTCAAGTACACCGCCGAAGTTGTGGATTTCACACATTGCCCTAGCCTTCGTGGTTCAGGGGTGTGGAGTGGTAGGGGAGCGTCGTGTGGGCAGTGAAGTCGCGGTGGAAACCAGCGGTGGAGCCTACACGAGTGAGAATGCAGGCATGAGTAGCGAAAGACGGGTGAGAAACCCGTCCGCCGAATGATCAAGGGTTCCAGGGTCAAGCTAATCTGCCCTGGGTAAGTCGGGACCTAAGGCGAGGCCGACAGGCGTAGTCGATGGACAACGGGTTGATATTCCCGTACCGGCGAAAAACCGTCCATGCCAAGCGGGGGATACTAACCGCCCGGAGCCTGCCCGCTCACCCTTGTGGTGTTGTGGGTTTTGGCCGAGCGCGGGACCTGATCCCGGGAGGTAAGCGTATTAACAGGTGTGACGCAGGAAGGTAGCCGGGCCGGGCGATGGTTGCCCCGGTCTAAGGATGTAGGGTCAGGGATAGGCAAATCCGTTCCTGTGTGTTGAATCACGATCCTGAGATCTGATGGGACTCCCGTATGGGGGGATCCGGTGATCCTATGCTGCCAAGAAAAGCATCGACGCGAGGTTTTAGCCGCCCGTACCCCAAACCGACACAGGTGATCAGGTAGAGAATACCAAGGCGATCGAGAGAATTATGGTTAAGGAACTCGGCAAAATGCCCCCGTAACTTCGGGAGAAGGGGGGCCTGCCCCGTGATGGAGACTTGCTCTCCGTGAGCGGGTGTGGGCCGCAGAGACCAGGGGGAAGCGACTGTTTACTAAAAACACAGGTCCGTGCGAAGTCGCAAGACGATGTATACGGACTGACTCCTGCCCGGTGCTGGAAGGTTAAGAGGACCGGTTAGCCACTTCGGTGGCGAAGCTGAGAATTTAAGCCCCAGTAAACGGCGGTGGTAACTATAACCATCCTAAGGTAGCGAAATTCCTTGTCGGGTAAGTTCCGACCTGCACGAATGGAGTAACGACTTCCCCGCTGTCTCAACCATAAACTCGGCGAAATTGCAGTACGAGTAAAGATGCTCGTTACGCGCAGCAGGACGGAAAGACCCCGAGACCTTTACTATAGTTTGGTATTGGTGTTCGGAGTGGCTTGTGTAGGATAGGTGGGAGACGTTGAAACCCGGACGCCAGTTCGGGTGGAGTCATCGTTGAAATACCACTCTGGTCACTTTGGACATCTAACTTCGGCCCGTGATCCGGGTCAGGGACAGTGCCTGATGGGTAGTTTAACTGGGGCGGTTGCCTCCTAAAAAGTAACGGAGGCGCCCAAAGGTTCCCTCAGCCTGGTTGGCAATCAGGTGTCGAGTGTAAGTGCACAAGGGAGCTTGACTGTGAGAGAGACATCTCAAGCAGGGACGAAAGTCGGGACTAGTGATCCGGCGGTACATTGTGGAATGGCCGTCGCTCAACGGATAAAAGGTACCTCGGGGATAACAGGCTGATCTTGCCCAAGAGTCCATATCGACGGCATGGTTTGGCACCTCGATGTCGGCTCGTCGCATCCTGGGGCTGGAGTAGGTCCCAAGGGTTGGGCTGTTCGCCCATTAAAGCGGTACGCGAGCTGGGTTTAGAACGTCGTGAGACAGTTCGGTCCCTATCCGCTGCGCGCGCAGGAAATTTGAGAAGGGCTGTCCTTAGTACGAGAGGACCGGGACGGACGAACCTCTGGTGTGTCAGTTGTACTGCCAAGTGCATCGCTGATTAGCTACGTTCGGATGGGATAACCGCTGAAAGCATCTAAGCGGGAAGCTCGCTTCAAGATGAGATTTCCATACACAGT
>NZ_JBIVTK010000020.1:0-29187 GCF_044756725.1 Paenarthrobacter sp. NPDC091669 | reverse complement strand
TTCCCAAGGAATCTGGCTGGTTCACTGTCCGGAAGCAGGCACCTCCGGGATCCGCATTTAGTGGGCTATCCAGGGCCTCGGTTTTAGGTGATTGCAGGTGGCACAAATTCATTCGATGCAGTCTTGCGAGTACGGGGGCTCGCTTTGTATCCGTGGCAGCACGTTGTAGCACACAAGTCACACGACTGGCTCCCCTGAAGAGTCAAAGGAGACTCTGCAAAAGCAAGGCCTAAGAGAATGTAGCCCTCGCGTCCTGGCGATGTTGAGGGGGGCTCAAGAGCTTGCATCGGCCCATGTGCCGGCTAGTTGCGTATTCCGAGTAAGGCCCCAACCGCGTGACTCCTAAAGAGTTCTGACAGAAGGTAGCGAAGTATGAAAGACACCGAAACATTTGCCGACGAAGTCTACTTCTCAGGGAAGGTCGTCACAGTCGACGGTTCTTTTTCGATTGTGGACGCGTTCGCTGTGCGGGGAGGAAAATTCGTCGGGGTCGGATCAGAATCTCAGATCCGTGGCTTGTGCGGCCCTCGCACGAGGATCTTCGATCTGAATGGCAAGACCGTTTTTCCTGGCTTTATTGATGCCCACCCGCACATGCTATACCGTGCGGAAAGCCACCTACTGAGACCGTCGTTAGCCGAGGCGAAATCTGTCGCAGAAATTGTTGCGCGAATCGCTGGTCATGCTGCGAAGACTCCCAGGGGTGCCTGGATCACTTCGACACCGATAGGGAATCCCCCGGACTATTTGGGGTTTCCGGGCCGTCTCGCCGAAGAACGATGGCCGACCAAGGAGGACTTGGACCTGGCTGCGCCGCACAATCCGGTCTACATCCCAGCCTCCGCGTACTGGCCACAGCCGGCGATATTCAACAGCATTGCTCTCGAATGCCTCGGAATTTCCGCGGCATCCGACACCGGTCCGGACGTCCAAATCGGGCGCGATCCAAACACAAACGAGCCGAATGGGCGGGTGCACGGACTCGTTATTTACCGCTCCAACACCCCGCTTTTTCGCAAGCTTCGTTCGTCTCTGCCGAAGCTTGATCCGAGGGAGCTCCAATTGAGCCTCATCAAGGTGATGGAGCGAAATCTGACTTTCGGAGTTACAGCTGCCTACGAATGTCATTTGAACTTTGACTTTGCGGAATTACGGGCGCTTGATAGTCGCGGAGATCTCCGTCACCGCGTCATCGGCGGGTATGAAATCCCCGGGTCGCTTGACGACGCCGACCAGGATGAGTGGATCAGTGCCCACCAGGATGCGACGGGGTTCGGATCGGGCAACGACATGTTCAAGATCGTGGGCGCAACGGTTTCACTGGACGGGCCGACCCAATTCGGCTATGCGCACATGTGTGAACCGTATCTTGGCCCGTCGGGCGAACTGGGGAATGGTGTCTCGGCCTTCACCCTCGCGTCGCTGACAAAGCTAGCTCGCAAGGCCGCAATGACGGACTTGCGGCTTAATATATGTTTCGGTGGCGACGGGGCCGGCGAGATTGCGGTCTCGGCGCTCGAGGCGGTCGATCAGGAATTTCCATTGCACGGGAAGCAATGGGTTCTGCAACACGTCCAGCATCCGACCCAGGACCAGATTGCCCGGCTCAGAGCTCTTGGCGTCGTAGTTCAAACGTACGCTAGCGTCGAGCACAGCAAGGGTGCGGATATGTATCGCCGGCTCCCGGCAGAAAAGTGGAGGACCGTCGTCCCCCTTCGATGGTGGATCGACGCTGGCCTCCCCGTGGCCCAAGGCAGTGACGGCGCCGAGCAAGACCCGTTGTTTCATATCTGGGCGGCTCTAACTCGTGCTGACAGCCGCTCTGGCGAGAGTTTGATGACTGACGCCAAACGAGTGAGTCGCGAGGAAGCGATCCGCACGTACACGATCAACGCGGCAATCGTCGCCCAGTGCGCTGACCGTCTCGGTTCCATCGAAGCAGGCAAGCTAGCTGATTTCACGGTCCTCGACCGTGACATTCTGACTTGCGACGTGGCACAGATCCGTGAGGCTTCGGTGGTTGCGACCTCAATTGGCGGTGACATCGTGTACGGATCCATCAGAGAGCAATGACATTCCGCAAGTGTCCGATGTGATGCCGAGAAATTTTATTGCCTCCAGGGACAAAAGTTATTTCAATTCGCACTACGTACGTACCTAGTGGCGCGCTTTTTCGAACTGGCGGGCGCCCACCCTAGTGCGGTTCGGCATCCAATGAGCTGCCTCGCTACGCAAGAACATCCGCTCTACGAGAATACCCGGCAGACGCCTTGTCAGAATGGTCTGATGCAGTAGTCGTCTTTCCCAGTAACCGGCATAGGTCGGACATGCGCCCCGGGAAGTATCACCGTCCTGACGCGATCCGGTCGTGCGGTGGTCGAGGCTGCCAGACAGATCCCTGGAGTTGTTCCGTCGGACTTCGAAGCGTGTCCCGTTGTTAGTAGGACCGACCGCTCCAACCGTAGCACTGCGTGCTTCATAAATTCCGATGCATATCAACATCGTTGTAGCGCCGCTGCGCTTAATTCAGACGGATAGAACAAAAGTCAGGCTCCAGCTTTGTGGCATTGTATCGACACACCGACAAACGCGTTCTTCGAACACAAATCCCTTCAACAGCTCAGCAAAGGACAAAACCCGTGCCCCCGATCCAGCCCCCGTCAGCGCAAAGTCCGGTCGGAAATGCCCCATGGATTGTAGTGGTCGCGGTCGGATTCGTCGCTGCCCTGCATATCTGGAAACTACCAGCTGCCCTGCCGTTGATCCAGAATTCGTTGGGATTCTCCTTGTTGACGGCAGGTGTGCTCTTGGGCATTGTTCAGCTTGCGGGAATGATCGGAGGCTTAGCGGTCTCCTTGCTGGCCGAGGTTTTCGGTGCCCGTCGAACTCTGATCCTGGGTTTGCTATTCCTGAGCGCGGGTTCGGTAGCGGGTGCGTTAGCCACGGAAGCCGGGTTGCTGCTTGCCTCGCGGGCTGTCGAAGGGCTCGGGTTTATCGTTGCATCTGTAGTGGGGCCGGGATTGATCCGGTCCCACACCTCTGCACAGGGCATCAACCTTGCTCTGGGTTTGTGGAGTGCCCACCAGGGCACCGCCACGCTGTTGGGTCTCGTTGCCAGCACGCTTCTTCTGCAAGTGACCAGTTGGCAGGTGCTGTGGTGGACCATGGCAGGGGTCACCCTGATCCCCATCCCACTTGTGTTGCGTTTTGTGCCAGCCGACCACAGAACCGGAACCAATAGTGCCACCGTAGCCGTGAAGCGCATAGGTGTCACGGCTAAATCGGGCTGGGTGTGGATCTCTGGGATGGTCTTTGGGTGCTACACAATCCAGTGGATGGCTGTAGTGGGATTCCTGCCCACCGTATACGCGGGAATCGGACTCACCGGCGTGGTGCCTGGTGTGGTAACAGGAGTGGTCGGGGGGCTGAACGCTGTTGGTGCCGTTCTCACAGGGGTGTTGCTGCACAGAGGAGCGTCCGCGAAGCCACTGCTGCTCCTCTCGTTCGGCCTGATGGCTGCCACCAGTACACTGACCTTCGTTGTCGATTGGTCATCCGTACAAGGAGGTATGGCATGGCAAGGCGCCTGCGTGGGGCTGTTCTCATTATCTGGTGCCATGGTTCCATCAACCATGACCCGTATGGCCGTGGACCTCGCTCCCGAGGGCGGGTCCGCACCCGCGGCAATGGGGCTCATGCAGCAGATCTTCAACATCGGAAACTTCACAGGCCCAATGCTTGTGGCATGGTTGGCGATGACAACGGGAGGTTGGTCATCAACGTGGTGGATGACCGCCACTTTCTCAACGATCGGTATCGCTCTGTCACTAGCGCTTCTGCGCAAGCCAAACGGATTCCAGCTTCCTCCCGTCCAGTTCGAGTCCGTTCGACTCCGATAGCAGGTATCTTCTCGATGGAAAGCAATTGGCTATCTCTTTCAGGCCTTAGCCTCGATTTTTCATGATGGTCGGATTGGCGCCCGGATCCCGGTTTGATCTGCGTCCGGATTGATCTTGTGGATCTTGGGCACGCTCGTGGGGCCGGTTGTCGCTGGCTGGGCGTCGGGTTCCACTTCGCCGATGGGTCGTGTGGGTGGTTGAAGGGGCTGGCCTGTTGGTTCTCAGGCCAGGTGTTGGCCCCGTTGTCGAAGGCTGCTTTCAGCTCGGCAGTGGCCGGCAGGAGTGTGGCGATCGTGGGGGTTTCCGGGGCCTTATCAGCGATCAGCAGGCGGGTCGGGCGGCCCCTGGTGATGATTCTCCGGCGTTGGCGAAGAGCCGGTAGCGCCACCGCTTCATGTCCCATCCCCGGGCGAGTGGCCCGTCGGCGGTGCTGCCAGTTGAAGCCAGGAAACCAGATTCATGGCCAGCGCGGCGAGGTTGGCCCAGGCCTGATTGGCGTGGAAATCGAAGAACGGCAGTTTCCCGAGCCCAATGTTCTAGGGTTTTGATCCGGTTCTCACACCGTCCCCGTGCCCGGTGCCGTGCATCCAGGGCGCGCACCAGGATCTTCTCGCCGATGAGCCTTCCCTGCTGGTCGTAGAACGCGTCGGGGAGTTGGGTGATGGCCTGAGTGCTGACCTTGATGTGGTCCTCCGCGCTTTATCCCGATAACCGGATTATTCCGAGGTTCCATCCGCGGCCTAGTCAAAGGGCTGTCGCCGGCGTGGAGATGCGATTTGGACCTGCCACGGCTGACGACTTTGACCTGATCGTAGGCGCCGATAGAGTCAACTCCTCGACCCGCACCCAGCCCGGGGAAAGCCTTGGCCCCACAGCGGAGACGGCAACTGCCAGTTCATATGGTTCGGCACCGCCCATCTTTTCAAAGGACCAGCACCCCACGCTTTATCCGCGAAACGGAAGATCGGACAGCTGCTGACTCCACTCCCAGGTCGCCTAGGAGTTGTACGAGTTGGGCAACGGCGAACGTCCCGTGTGGCTTGCGGGCGTAAGGTTCGTACACGGTAACGATCAGGTATTGGTGGCGCGGCATCGGGCAACGTCAGGGACCGTGGCTGCCTTGGTCATCCAGCACTACCTCTTCCGGTTCAGATTCAGATTCAGTTACATTCTCAGGCTACAGCCGCAGGCCTGCGCGCTTCCTTCTCCCCATTGGCAAGGGCTAACAGTGGTTTTGTTAGGAGAACATCAAGCCGGACCAGGCAGCGGCGGTCGGTGTCGTGCCACCAAAAACCGCATTGAACTCTTCCTCGAGCAGCGCTTCCATGGACAGATCAACGGGCGCTTTCACTATCTTCTGCACCAGTAGCCAGATATGAGGTGCGCTGCTCTCGGGCCCTGTACGCCGAACTAGTCGGCGACGTCCTCGATATAGGTGAACGACCGCGCCAGATCCGGCATCATCCTTGTGGCACATGACATCGGCTTCACCTGGACATGAAGAGCGCCCGCAGAGCAACTCTAGGTTCCTGCTTGCTGGACAACCTACGCCTGGACGGGCCGTTGTCGTGCAGTAGGGAGACCAAGCTTACCAGGCGGGCAGGGCGGGCAGGAGGCCGTCCGCCTCAATTTGTTCCGCTTCGCCCCGTGCGAGCCACCGGAGCATACCTTCCCGGTCTGAGGTCACATGCAGGGCGCCGTCACCAATCACCCATTCATCCCGCTCTTCGGTGACCAGGGTCATCCCGGGGGCATCCTTGGCGCGAAGCGAAAGCACCACGGCTTCGATGGCGTTCAAGAGGGAATCAGGGTCGGCTTCCTCGATGGTCCAGGCGGTGTCCAGGTCATGGTGGTGCACGATCACTTCAGCGATGCGGAGTGCCACGATGGATGTTGCTGGGATGATCTTGCCGTTCACGTTGGCGTCTGGGGCGGCAACCTCCGCATTAAGCCGCTGGGCCTGCTCCGCGAAGTTCCGTGCAGAATCCCGCAGTTCCTCCATGAGTTCCTCGCCCCGCAGTGCGGCCAGGGCGCAAACGTCCTTGGACCGGGCCTCGTGTGACGCATGGAGCTCCCGTTCCTCACCGAAGACGGCGCCGTCGATAAGGTTCACCAAGGTGCGGCCGCTTGATGCTACATGGGCGATGACATCGGCCCGGCTCCACCCCTCACACCGTGAGGCAGCTGCCATCTCAGCATCGGAGAGGGACGCGACGGTGGCCAGGAACATGTCGGTTTCCCTGCTCAGGCGGGACAGGTCTGAATGCAGACGGGCGGGGTTGGTCATCCGCCCAGCTTATCCGCGGTTTTCTCCGGCACACCACCGTTTGGGCAGCGCTCATCAATACCGGAATCGTCTGGACTGATAGGCGTCTTCCCGCGAATAAGGGAACGCGGTAGAAGCAGTTCCACGTCCACGGGGATTTATAAGATCTATTATTTAACCGCACGTTTAGGCTGTATTGGGCTCCTAAAGCCCCGGCCCGGTTCCCGAGTGTTTGGCCTCGTGTGCCCTGCATCGCACCTAGTCAGGCGAAAGTAGCCCGAGGGGCGGATGCCAGCTTTACGATGCGTGCCGGCGCCCCGACATCGCCCAGAGATAGCATGACGCAAACTCCCGAGTCCCCCCCGCTGGCTGCTGGCCCGGCGTCGCGATCAGGACGGCATGGCCGTGGCGGAACGTACCGGCGTGCCCCTTCTCGAGGAATGCGTGATCCTGCAGCCGGGCGCCGCGCCGCAGAATTAAGGTGTTGCCGCCGTCTTCTCCCGCACTGAACCTCTGCGCGGTAGGGGGCGGCCTGGTCGCCTCCCGCCTGGCCGACAGGAGCGGCACGCAGCGCATTATCGCCTCCACGTTCGGACTGACCACCGTCTCGCTGCGCTCTTGACCTTCAGCTTCCCGCTGCCCATACTGATTGCCTTCATCGCGGTGGCCGCCGTAGGAACCCTGCGCACTCAAGTCCTGGCCCTGGCCGCCACCCAGTCGACGTAACCTGCAGGGCCGCCCGCGCCACGATTGAGTAACGGTTTTATACCAGTTGCGCCCTTTAGGGATATCCTGTGAATCAATCACGTCGGGCAGGGCAGCCCGCCGTACGCCAACGGACGGACGGGCAGACTTTGGAGCTCCGGCAGCTGAACTACTTCATCGCTGTAGCGGAAGAGCGGCACTTCGGCCGTGCGGCCAAGCGGCTCCACATGGCCCAGCCGCCCCTCTCCCAGCAGATCCGCCAACTCGAAGAGCAGCTTGGAGTGCGGCTGCTGAACCGCACAACCCGCAGGGTGGACCTCACGGCTGCGGGACAACTCCTGCTCGACCGGGGACGGCAGATCATCAACGACATGGGGACCTTGGAGGCAGACGTGTACCAGGTTGGCAAGGGTGCCACCGGAGTCCTCCGGGTGGGCTTCTCAGGCTCTGCAACCTACGGCGTCATGCCCCAGATCGCACGACTAGCCAAGCAGGTCCTTCCCGGCCTGTCCCTTGCCCTGAACGGTGAAATGCTCACGCCCTCCATGGAAGCCGGGCTCCGCGACGGCAGTCTGGACGCAGCATTGCTGCGTCCGCCCGTGTCATCCCAGGAGATCGACTACCGCGTCGTCGCCCAGGATCCGCTCGTCGTCGCGGTTCCCTCATTCAGCGCGCTGGCAGTGGACAGATGTGTGGCAATGCATGAACTGCAGGACCAGGATTTTGTCGCCTACGCGCCCGAGTCCGTGCTCTACCGCATCACCTCCGACCTGTGCCGCCAGGCTGGCTTCATGCCACGTATCACTCAGATCGTTGGCGAGACCTCCACAATGCTGGCATTCGTTGCTGCCGGCGGCGGCGTGGCAATCATGCCGTCCCGAGTGCGGGCCTTCCAGCTCGACGGCGTTGCTTACCGGGAGATCGAAAACGTCCCTCCCGTGGAACTTGCTGTCGCGTGGCTGCGTGGAAACCACTCCACCCTGCTGCAGAACTTCTTGGACGTCGTCGGGTCCGCAACCGCCTCACCGCCGGTGACCGTTCCATCCTCGGGGCCCGCCCCGTTTCCCACTGATGAAAGGCCTTCCACCTCATGAAGATCGCAACCGTCGAGGCGATTCCCTACTCCATTCCCTATCTCCACCCCCTGCACTTCGCCTCCGGTTCCGTCCACGAAGCCGACCATGTGCTCCTGAGGCTAAGGACCGACGACGGGGTGGTGGGTATTGCCGACGCTCCCCCGCGCCCTTACACCTATGGTGAGACGCAGAAGTCAATTGTTGCCATCGTTGAGGATGTTTTCGCACCCCAACTGATCGGCGTCGACATCTTCGACCGCGAGAAAATCCAGGAAATCCTCTACCGCACCATCCACAACCAAACCGCCAAGGGCGCCGTGGATATCGCACTGTGGGACGTGATTGGCAAGACCCTCGGACAACCGGTGACCAAACTGCTGGGCGGCTACACCGACTCGCTGCGCGTCTCCCACATGCTCGGCTTCAAACCCGCCGAGGAACTGCTCGACCTCGCCCTGGAATTCCGGGAAGCCCACGGCATCACCACGTTCAAGCTCAAGACCGGGCGCCGGCCGCTGCACCTCGACATCGAGGCCGTCCGGGTCCTGCGGGAAGGCCTTGGCGGGGACGTAGAACTGTACATGGATGCCAACCGGGGCTGGTCTGCCAACGAGGCCGCCGAGGTGCTGCGCCGCACGGCGGATTTGGGCTTACAGTTCCTCGAAGAACCGGATGATGCCCGCGAAGTACTGGGACGCCGCCGCCTCGTTGCCAACTCCCCCATTCCCATTGCCGCGGATGAATCCGCCCCCAACCTCGGCGAGGCCGCCCGGGAAATCCTCACCGGCGGGGCAAACCTGCTGTCCGTCAAGACCGCCCGGTCTGGCTTTACCGAAGCCGCCAAAATCGTCGGAATGGCCGAGGGCATGGGCGTCGACGTCTACATCGGTAACCAGATCGACACCCAAGTGGGCACCGTGGCGTCAGTTGTCTTCGGTGCCGCTTTCGCCCACACGGCCAAGCGGGCAGCCGAGCTGTCCAACTACCTGGACATGGCCGATGACCTGCTGGCCGAACCGCTCACCATCACTGACGGCCGCATCTCCGTTCCGGAGGGCCCCGGCGCGGGTACCGCTGTTAACGGAGAAAAGCTCGAGCTCTACCGCACCGACCGCTAGTTGCGATTCCCCCTGGCCGCCCCTTCAACCGAGAGATAAACATGAAGTACCTGGTCCACATGGACGTAAACCTGCCCGCCGACCTGCCCGCCGCTGAAGCCGCGGAAATCAAAGCCAAGGAGAAGGCGTACTCGCACGAATTGCAGCACTCGGGCAAGTGGCCGGAAATCTGGCGGGTGGTGGGCGAATACGCAAACTACTCGGTCTTCGACGTGGACTCCAATGACGAACTCCACGAGATCCTGCAGAACCTGCCGCTGTTCCCCTATATGGACATCTCGGTAGTGCCGCTCGCCAAGCACCCTTCTGACGTCAAATAGACCTTGCTGCGCAGGGCCAGCCGTCCTGCGTTCCGGGTCAGTCGTTGCCCCGGAACGCGGCGGCTAGCTCGCTGCGGGACCTGATCCCCATCTTCCGGTAGAGCCGCGTCAGGTGGTACTGCACCGTCTTCTCCGCGACGAACAGGGCCCGCGCCGCCTCCTTATTGGTTGCCCCGCCGGCCACAAGTTCTGCCACCGCCTGCTCCTGAGCGGTGAGCTGGAGGTGGTGGTCCCTGACCGCGGTGAGCACGGAGTCGGCCGGATCCAGCTGATTCCCCACGACAAGGCCCGTTGCCTTGAGTTCGCGGTCGCACCGATCCACATAGGTGGCGGCTCCCAGGGAGTCATACAGGTCGCGAGCCGCCCGCAGCACGGAGGATGCCAGCCGCTTCTTTCCCGCCCGGCGCATGCTCTGCCCGAAGGCAAAACTTATCCGCGCCCGCAGGTACGGCCGGTTGAGCCCGCTAAGGTGGCCCAACGCTGCCTCGAAGTGTTCCCGGGCTGTGTCAGGATCCCCCTGGGCGGCCCGGAGCCGGCCGCGCGCCCACGCCATCCGGGCCAGGTCGGACGGGATTTCCCGTTCCCGCCGCACGCCCTCGAAGGCTGTGAGGAAGGAGTCCGCGGACTCGAGCTGGTCCGTCATGACAAGTGCGTTGACGTAGGTATCCTGCCAGGGCCAGAAAGACACCCGGTCGTTGGTCCATGGATCCAGTTCCGTCAAGGGCTGCAACACCGCCAATGCGCTTTCATAGTCTGCCCTCGCCTCGTGAAAGCGGGCCCGGGCCAGGATTGCCGGAACCTGCATGGCAAGGTAAGTCCCCGGCTGTACCGAGGCCTGCGAGACGTAATAGCGGGCGCGGTCCCAATCGCCCCGCATGGACCAAAGCTCAGCGGCCGTCCAGTACAGCAGGGGCCTGATCAGCGGCATCCGTGATGTCTCCAGGCGCACGCTGGCACGGGCCACAGTGGCGGCCGCGGCATCCCAGTTCCCAAGCACCAACTGAGTCCGGGCCAGCCACGCCTCCGCCCAAAGGGAAATCCGCAACGATCCGCCGCGGTACTCGGTGGGCGCGGCTGACTCGAAATTCACCAGTGCGGACTCAACGTTATCCAGCCGCAGCGCCAGCCAACCGGCACCCATTTGGACCCGCTGCTTCTGCGCGTTTTCGGCAGCATGGGCGAAAGCGCGCCGGTAGGAAGCCTCCGCCTCTCCCACCCGGCCTCGGGCATACAGGCCCAGGCCGTAGATGGCTTCAGATTCTATGTGGGCAGGTGTCCCGGCCTCCGTCAGTGCCATGGCCCGCTCCGCCCAGCTGGTAATCGTCGGCCCGTCCCAGGACGCCACCCCGTGCAGGACGAAACGTTGGGCCACCTGCGCGGCGGTGGCCGGTTCGCGTTGGGGATTGCTGGTGCGCCAGGCCATGTCGAGCTGGCTCTGCGCGCTGTCATTCTGGCCGGACACGGTGGATAGGTAGCCGAGCACGGAGGAGCGGAGCGGCGAGGGCGGCAGGGCGTCCACTGCGGAGGCCCACATCTGTGCCTCGGCCACATTGCCCGATCCCACCAGGGCGTCCACTGCCCTCAGGAGCCGGTCATTGCGGGAACGGACACCAAAAGACAGCCGGGAGGCGGAAAACAGCGCCGTTGAAACGTCCTGCCAGGCACCCACCAATGCCCGCCGTCGGGCGAAGTCCTCCAGTTCCGAAGCCAGGGCCTCGTCGGCAGCGGGGGTGGCCGAGACGCGGTGGCCCAGCCTTTCGCCCTCTGAGTCCACGGCTTGGGCTGCCAGCCCATGAAGCTCAATGCGCCGGCCGGGGACCATCTGTTCGTAGATGGCCTCCGCCGTGCCTGTCTCAGAAAAGACGACGGCGGAACGCACATGGTCAACGGACAGCGCCAGCAAGCCGGCGCGATGGCCCTCGTCGAGGACTTCCAGGACGGATGCTACCCCGCTGACCCGGGACACCTCGGCCAAGCCGGTATTGCGTCCCAACACGGATATCGCCTCCGCGACGGAAACCAGGTCGGGGGAGGCCGCGTCCAGGACACTGCACACCCTGGCCCGGAGCCGCGAGGTGGGCGGCAGGGATGGGAACCACGTCAGCCAGGTGTCGGCCGGCAATTCGCTCAGAAGTTCCACTATCTGTTGCGGCAGGCCGTCCGTGTGCCGCATGAGTGCGTATGCCGCCGTCGTGCTGAGGTCCATCCCAAACAGCCGCCGGGCAACTTCCTGGACCTGCGGCGGGGACAGCGGCTCTAGCGGGATGCGCTGCACCTGGTGGCCCGTGAGGAAGTCGAGCACGCCGGCGGGCATGCGTGGAGCGTCAGACGGGTTAAGCGTCAGCAGAAACAGGATGCGCTTGCTGTGCAGACGGCGGATCACGAATGTGAGGATGCGCAGGCTCTCCACGTCCAGCTTATGGACGTCGTCGACGGCGACCATGACGCTCCCGTGGGATTGCAGCGCTTCGAGGTGTGTGCCGAACGTCGCAGCGTAATTGATCACTTGGCTGGCCGTGAGGGAGGCGACGGGCGCCGCCGGCAGGGAGGGACCGCCGTCGTCACCCTTAGCCGAACGCAGCGGCGAAGTGAGCATGAGCTGGGAGTATCCGGCGAGGGCAAACTGCGCCTCCCACTCGTCCCCCGTGGCTGACAACACTCGGATCCCGCGGGCCCCGGTACGGCAGTGCTCCAGGAAGGACTCCAGTACGGCGGTTTTCCCGGACCCCGACGGGCCGCTAAGCACTACCGTGGCCACTTTGCCCTTGCGCACGTTCCGGAGGATCTCCAGCAGATCCTCGAACACCGCGGACCGGCCAACCAGCAACGAATCCTCCCCCATACCGCCCTGGGCGGACCGCGCAGTCATGGGCGCAAGTCTACCGGAGCGGGCTGTCCATCCCCTGTGGGCGCATCCACCTAAAGGGCCTACCCGAGGTCCCCGCCGGCCACGGGAAGAATGCAGCCGGTCAGGTAGGACGCTTCATCCGAGGCGAGGAAAACGATGGGCGCAGCCTGTTCGTCCAGAGTGCCGTAGCGCTTCATAAAGGTGGACTGCATGGTCTGTTCCACGATCACCTGGTACCAGGCCTTTTCGGCGGCGGATTCGGCCTCAGGCCCCCGCTTGACCTGGCGGGGGGGCGCCTCGGTGCCGCCGGGTGCAGTGGCCACAACTCGGATGCCGCGGCCTGCAACCTCCATAGCCAGAGCCTGCGTCAGGGCGTTGACGCCGCCCTTCGCGGCGGCATAGGGCACCCGGTGCAAACCGCGAGTGGCCACCGATGAAACATTGACGATGGTGCCCGATTCCTGCTGCAGCATGGATGGCAGGACGGCCCGGCAGCTCCAGAGGGTAGGAAAGAGCGAGCGGCTGATTTCCATCTCGATCTTGTCCTCGTCGTATTCCTCGAAGGGCCGGGCCCAAATTGTACCTCCGACGTTGTTCACCAGCACGTCCACCCGTCCGCGGGCAGCGAGGGCCGTTTGCACAGCCTGCTGCGCACCGGCGAAGGTCTCAAGGTCGGCGGTTACGGACGTGGCCGAACCTCCAGAACCGGATGCCTTTGAAACACCATCAATGTCCATTGCCACTTCGTGGACGAGCTCCGCGCGGTCCACCAGGACCACGTCCCCGCCCTCAGCGGCAATACGCTCGGCCACCTTCTGGCCAATGCCTTGTGCCGCGCCCGTTACCACAGCTGTCTTACCGGCGAACCGCCCCGGGCTCACGAACTGTCCCGCGTATGGGATTGCCATCAGTAAGCAGCCCTAGCGTCAATCGCTCCGGCCATGGTTTCCTTCGCATCGTGGGCATGGGCTGTGATGACCTCCCGCAGGCGTGCCCTGTCCTGCTGCTCAAAGGCGGCGACGATGTCTAGGTGGTCCTGCGTCACGCGTTCAAAAATCGGCGTTCCCGGCTCGAAGGCGGCAGCCATCTGAGCATGGACGTCGAGCCTGCGGTAGGACTCTAGCAGCATGGGGTTGTCACAGATCACGAAGAGGTACTCGTGGAAGTCTTCGTTGGTGCGGGCGAACTCCTCAGGCTCTTTGATGATTCCGGCCTCCACCGAACGTACGGTAGCCCCGGCGAGCCGCCGGAACTGGCGCAGCTGCTCGTCGCTCAACCGGCCCAGCATCAGTTCGCTGACTGCAAGCTCCAGGCCCATGCGGGCGTCCAGTTGGGCGAAGCTGTCTTCCTTCCGGAAGTCCAACCGGCCGGTCACTAGCGACGAGACAGCCTCGCTGCGGCTAATTCTGTCACCTTCGGCCTCGATCTTCCCGGCAGGAGCAGGCGCGCCCGTCTCGGCGTCACCGCCGGTAATTTCCTTCGGGGCGAACCGCTCGAAGTAGAAGTTGGCGGGCTGGATCCCCTCGCTGTCCAGCCACTTCGAAACTGCGTTGACCATGGGAGGCGGGCCGCACAGGTAGATGTCGACATCGCCGTCATTAAGGTGGGCGGGCGCAATGATCTGCGTGACGTAGCCGGTATGGGGCGCGGACGTACCAGGCTCGGAGGCGATGTAGTCCCATGTGAATCCCGGCAGCCTTGCCTCATATTCGCGCAGCCAGTCCAGGCCGACGATGTCCGCTTCCCGGGTCAGGCCGTAGATCAGGTGGACCGGGGCTTCCGGAGGGTTTTCAGACAGCTTCTCGAGGATAGACAGGAGCGGTGCCAGACCGGTGCCCCCGGCCAGGAGCAGCAGGGGCCGCTTGGGCACGCGAAGGAAGAACGAGCCGAAGGGGCCGGTGAAATCGATGGTATCGCCCACGGCTGCGCGGTCGCGCAGGTATTCGGACATGGCGCCCTGGGGCGTCACTCGAACCATGAAGGACACATCCTGCACTTCCGGACCGCTGCTGAATGAATAGGAACGCTCAGCCTCAGTGCTTGGGACCTTGAGGTTGACGTACTGTCCTGGCAGGAAGGCCAACGCGTCCCGGTTCTGCACCTCCAGCGTAAAGGACACCGTGGTGTCCGTGTGCCGGTTGAGCTCCTTGATGGTGGACGTGAAGGTAGCTGCGGCCGTCTTCGCTGATTCGGAGGTGGCGGGGATCTGAATGACCAGGTCCGATTCAGGCACCGCTTGGCAGGTAAGCAGGTAACCGTTGTCGAGCTCCTCCTCGGTCATAGCGTCGTCAATGTAGTCCCCTGGGTCGAAGGAGCCGGAGTCGCAGAAGGCCTTGCAGGTGCCACACGCACCGTCACGGCAATCTGAGGGGATGTTGATGCGCGCCTTGTAGGCGGCGTCCATGACGGTCTCGCAGGCGCCGACCTTAATGACTTTGGTGACGCCGTCCTCGAAGCTGAGGGCTACGTTGTGGCCCATGATTTCCTCCTGGCTGGGCGGGCGCGTCATACGACCCGGGAAAGTTCTGGTGTGCCCGGCGGGCACCTGTAATCGGTTGAAGCCTTTGGAGCCGATGCCCGGACGGCCGGGCACCGGCCCACCGGGCGATCAAATCATGTAGACATCCACCACGTGGTGAATGTAGTCGTTCTTCAGGACGACCTTCTTTTTCATGATCACTGGCGTAGCACCGGAAAGATCGATCGTGTAGAAACTCGTCCCGAAGTACGTATCGGTGGTGTTGTACCGGAAGTACAGGGTGAACCAGTTGAAGCGCGCTTCCACCCGGACGCCGTCGTGCCCCATGATCTCGATGTCCGTGAGGTTGTGTCCGGTGCGGGGTTCCGGCAGGGAGGTGGCGGAGGACCGGTCCGTTTTGATCCGGAAAACGCGGTCCTCGATGCCGCCGCGGTTGTCGTAGTAGATGAGGGAGATCTCGTTCTGCGGATCCTGGGTCAGCCGGTCATCGACGTCCCAGGCAGGCATCCAGAATTCGGAGTCCGGATGGTAGCACTCCAGCCACTCGTCGAACTGGCGGTCATCCAGTAGCCGGGCTTCCTTGTACAGGAAAGCACGGACAGTTTCGAGGGTCGCGATTTCCTCGGCGGTCTTCAGCGCCGCCGGGGGCAGGGTCAGGTTGGTCATGTTTTTGCGAACTCTCTTTGTTCCAAGGGTCTCGGTCAGGCGGTGGCGGGAACGGCATCAAGTGCGGCGCGCTCGTCCTCCACCAGGGCCTGGTCCATGACTTCTTTCCAATACCCGTGCTGGACGGGGTACAGCCCTTCGTCTTCAGTGCGCACTCCAGAGGCGATCACCCTGGTCATGCCCAATGCCACGGCCTGCTCGTCGGGTCCTGCAATCTCATGGGTAGAGCCGCGGGTCATGTCATTCCACGGTGCCGTGGTTGCCCAGTAGGTCTTGTTGCAGGAACGGAATTCCTCCAGGTCATCCGGTGTGGCCATGCCGGTGGCGTTGAAGAAGTCCTCGTACTGGCGGATGCGCTTGGAGCGGTTCTCCTGGGATTCGCCCTTGGGGGCTATGCAGTAGATGGTGACTTCGGTCTGGTCCGCTGAGATGGGACGGAAGTGGCGGATCTGGGAAGAGAACTGGTCCATGATGTACACGTTCGGGTACAGGCACAGGTTGCGGGAGATGTTGATCATGAAGTTGGCCATCTCCTCGCCATACTTCGCGACGAGCTCGTCGCGGCGGTCCCAGAGCGGGCGGTCCTCCGGGTTGGTCCATTCCTGCCACAGCAGCAGGTGGCCGTGGTCATAGGAGTAGAAGCCGCCCTTGACCTTGCCCCACTTGCCGGCGTCCATTGCCTTGGTCTTGTTGGCTGAATCGCCCGCGGTGCGCCGGGCGGTGGTGGCAGCGTAGTTCCAGTGCACGGCGGTGACGTGGTAGCCGTCCGCGCCGTTCTCTGCCTGGACCTTCCAGTTGCCGTCGTAGGTGTAGGTGGATGATCCGCGCAGGACCTCGAGTCCTTCTGGGGACTGGTCCACGATGGAGTCGATCACTTTGGTGGCGTCACCGAGGTGCTGCTCGAGCGGCAGCACTTCGGCCTTCAATGAACCAAAGAGAAAGCCTCGGTAGGACTCGAAGCGGGCAACTTTAGTGAGGTCGTGCGAGCCTTCTTTGTTGAAGGTTTCCGGGTAGCCGGCATTACGGGAGTCCTTGACCTTCAGCAGCTCCCCGGAGTTTTTGAAGGTCCAGCCGTGGAATGGGCAGGTGAAGGTGGTGCGGTTATCCGTCTTGCGGCGGCAGAGCATCGCGCCGCGGTGCGAACAGGCGTTGACGATGCAGTTGAGGTTGTTCTCCTTGTCGCGGGTGATCACAACGGGAGTGCGGCCGATGTATGTGGTGAAGTAGTCACCTACGTTGGGGATCTGGGACTCGTGGGCGACGTAAACCCAGTTGCCCTCAAAGATGTGCTTCATCTCCAGTTCGAAGATGTCTTCGTCGGTGAAGATTTCGCGCTTTGCGCGGATGACCCCGTTTTCACGGTCGTCGATGACAGAGTCGTTAAGGACCTCGCGGGCATGGCTCAGGTTCTCGGTCATGGCGTGCTCCTCCATTGGAGATTGCTGGACGGATGGTCGGGAGGTCCGTTTTCGAAAGCTGAGCCTCGCCGCGGACGCTAGGATTACAAGTCTTGCTGTTCGCGGCCGTGCTCACATCAGGCAAATGCCTAGGTTGGACCAAGGGCGTCTTTATGTACAGATAATGACTAGAAAGAGCATTAATTTATATTTGTAGCGTCCTTATCCGCGGTCTAAGCTCAGACGGACATCACGCGATGCTGCGTTGGCAGGCGTGCCTCCTCCCCGTCCTGGATACGGGCGCAGGATGCCTTCCTTGCCCTATTCGATGAAGAATGTGGAGAACATCATGACCGAGACCCGAACCAAAAGCCGCAAAGAGAACGAAGGGACCGCCGTCGAAGCCGGCTCCAAGGCTACCGAGCGCTTCGCCGCCTCCGGCAAGCTGGCACAGCTGGATGTGCCGAAGGTGAGGGTGAGCCTGCTGGCAGGCGCCCTCATCAAGGCCGCCAACGACATTGTCGTTGAGCACCAGGTTACCTACGAGGAGTACAACGCACTTAAAGCCTGGCTCATCAAGGTGGGCACCGACGGCGAGTGGCCGCTGTTCCTCGACGTGTGGCTGGAACACACCGTCGAGGACGTCAATTCCCAAGACCGTCCCGGCACCAAGGGCACCATTGAAGGGCCCTACTACGTGCCCGGCTCCCCTCAAATCCACACCCCCGCCACCGTTGAAATGCGAGACGATGAAAAGGGCGCTCCCTTGCGCTTCACAGGCCGCTTCACAGACACCGAAGGCAACGCAATCCAGAACGCCCAGGTGGAAATCTGGCACGCGGACAGCGACGGTTTTTACTCTCAGTATGCCCCGGGCCTCCCGGAATGGCTCTTCCGCGCCACGGTGAAGGCCGACGACGACGGCCGCTTCGAGATCAATACGATGCGCCCAGCCCCTTACCAGATCCCCACCGACGGGGCCTGCGGACAGCTCATCAGCGCTGCAGGCTGGCACGCCTGGCGTCCGGCGCACATTCACATCAAGGTTTCTACGCCCGGCTACCAGCCCGTAACGCAGCAGCTCTACTTCCCCGGCGACCCCCACAACGCTGACGACATCGCCTCCGCAGTCAAGCCTGAACTGATGCTCGACCCCCGACCCCGCACCGACGGTGGAGCCGGCGAAGAAGTGGTCTATGACTACGTTCTCGCCAAGGAGGGGCAGACCAAATAGGGATAACTGCCGGTATCCGCTGCAGGGGCGCCTTGGCCCCGGCGCCCAAGGCATCTGGGACCAAATTTCCGGGGTGCCTGTCTTTTGCCGAACGACGCCCAGGAGCCTGAATGACACCGTCCCGTCAAGGACCAGGACGCAGCCCTGACACAGCAGCCGCGGAGGCTGCCGGAACGACCCGGGCTGCGTCTTCCCGGGATTCGCCCAGAGGTTGCGTGATGTGGCCCTGCCCTATGCCTCCACCTGGATGATTGGTTTGATCTTCACCGCCTCAGGGCCCATAGCATCACCCTGGTCGTCGGCGGCGCGGGGGACACGCAACCAGTTCCCTTTCTGAGTGTTTGGCATCCTCTTCTCAGGCGGTGCAGCAACCGATTTGATGTCATTTCTGGACAGCCAGCCTTGGGTTTGCCAGGTCCATTCCCGGGACTGTCGTCTTGGGCCCGTCCCTGCAGCACATGTCCTTCCTGGAAGTAGTAGGGGCCTTCTTTACGTCGGGAGCGCTCATCCTCACGCTGGGCGCCACCGGGCGATCCATAGGATCAAGGCCGCCATCCCGATGCCTCTCGTCATGGCAATGGTTGCTACAGTTTTCCTGAGGTTCGGCACGGATATTGTTGCCTCTACACAGAGAAATCCCACCGTTGCCGGGCCGATCCTGGGCGCATTCTTGATACTGAGTGCGGCGCCGGGGCTGGGAAGGTTCCTTCCGCCTGTTTCTGGACCACTGTTGGGAGACCTGAACGTGGCAGCCAGCGGCCATTTCAGGCCGGGAACAAGGAGGGTCCGTTCCTGGCCGCACCGATGTTTACGGCTCCTGAGCTGACCTGGGCGGCACAGCTAGAACTGGTTGTTTCCTTGGCACTCACAGTGCTGTTCGTTCAGAACGGCCAGGGCATCGCTGTTCTCCTGACAGCTGGCCACCGTCCGCCCCTCAATGTCTTTGCCGTCGTTTCGGACGCCTTCTCCATACTCCATGCAGGATTCGCGGCCGTTTCAGCATGCGTCGGGCCCACACGCCCTATTGACATCTTCGAGAACCAAGGAGCGCCAACACAGCGCGCCGTGGTCTCCGGCGGCCTCGTCCTTGTCTGCGCAGTCCTGGCTCCGACGCTGACCCGGCTGATACTGGCGGCGCCAACCGAATTCGTCCTGCCACTCGAGTCATCGCAATGTTGCGGGCTCTCCAGCAGGCCATTGTGACCGCCTCCGCCGGAGCCTTCACCCTGGGATCACTGATGCGTTCGTCCTGACCATCTCGGGATTGAATTTGTTCTAACATCCACGCCGTGTTCTGGGTCATCGTCTTCGGCTACACGGGGTCCCGGCCGCTGGAGGGTTCGGACCAATGCAATATCGTAGGAAGCTCGCGGCAACGGCTCTTACAAGGGCACCCGCAATGGCGCCGATTGCGTCGCCCCGCCGGGGAAAGCCTGCGGGTACTTGTCCACCGCAGACGGTCCAGTTCCAGGCACCCCAGGGAAGCATGTTGGGTACACATAGTGCTTGATGCGCTTTAACTCTTCGGTATCTACGTTTTCCGATGATCATGCTTGCCAGCAGCGACTGGGCTGAGCAACGGCCCTTTGCCCCGCCGAGAGGTCGGGCACGGCGATTCCATTCAGAAAACGAAGGCTGGGACGTGGCAGCCACGTGGCCCGTTAGGGCACACCCTTGCCTGACGCCAGTGTCAGGCATCCCCTGATATGCCGAATCAGATCGAAAGGGAACGTCGGATCCGTTCTAGGTCCCCATGCTCAAACCTTTGGCCCGCGCGTCCTCGGGAAGACTCTCGATGTATGGGGATAAGTACGGACAGACCTCCATGGTTAGGTTGGTTCGAAGCCAACGGTTATGTCTTCATCGATGAACCGGAATTCGCAGGTGGAGTTTTCATATTTTGGCCAACTCAGCCGGTGGACGCTGGGGTTTCCCCATTCTACAAATGCAATGAAGGCCTTGTGCATGAAATGCCCGATGCGGTCGATGACTTCTGGGCCGAGGCCTTGAATGAAGCCTGCGCTCTGCCACCTCTCGAAATTGTTGAAGTTGAAGGGAAGGTCAGGACATTGGGTAGCGCCGAGGCGACTCGCAAGCTTATCGGCGCCAAGATCCCCGCCGAATGCGGCGATGTTGTCTGCGACCAACCGAAGGGCAACGGCTTGATCATCGAGCCAGAGGTTTTCGCAATCCCCCATGCCTGACAGGTAACCGGACGCGCCCAACCTGTAGTTAATCCTTGCAACAACCATGTCTCCATCTCCAGCGAAAGTGTCCCCCGCGTAGTACGGAACCTTCCAGATCCCTCCAGGAGGCCCCGCCGTGTACCAAACCAAAACCGGTCTCTTTTATCGTCAACCGCTGGAGTCCAGATATTCAGGTACAGACAGTCTTCACTAAAAGGGGGTGATCCATGCTCAACCATGAGCGGAGAGCCGCCAGGTACGTATGGCTGGGGCGTCGACGGGCCATACGTTTCCGCGCTTTTTACTCCCGGCCACCCTTCGTGGGGGCTTAAGGATTCCACCGCAAGTCGCCAATGGGTGGGCACACTTGCGCACCTGTGACGACAAGACTGAACGCCTCCAGCCCCATGAGTAGACGGGAAGCCTGCGCAATTAGTGTCCTCCGTTAGGACAGTCGGGGTCGGTGCCGCGCTAGCCCGCCTTGAAGGGATCCGTCAGAGTGCGCTATGAGTACGGACTCCTTCGACCGACTGATGGCGCAACAGCTGTTGTGGCTCATGGATTAACGCGGCAGATCCCGCCTGAATTCAGAGAGAAGTGCAACAAGGAGAGGAGGCTTCGGAGGAACGGAGCCAAGGTCCCAGCTCTCTGCACAGGAACCAGCCCAGTAGGTGGGAGCCCGCAGATTTATGGATACGACGTTTCTCGAGAAGCGGCACTGGCCCCGATATAAGCAACATTCGCCGGCATGTTCAGATTCCTGGATACATCCAACGAGTAGGGGGAGGGAGAAGCGAGACAAGGATAGGTGACGTAATTCGCAAGGGGAACGATGCCAGCAGACTTTGAGCTTCGATCCAACCATGGCGGCCGCACGTCGCAATCGTCGACGAAGTCCATGGTCGGATTCTGCCCACGGCCCGGTACCCTGACGAGGTCTTCTGCCTAGCTTGCTCCACCTCCCGAACCTCCCGTGCGGTTGCACTAGGGCGTTGGGATTTTTGGATCGCACAGAAATAACGAGGACGTCAATGCGCCCCGGTTTCGACGTCGCCCCCCGCGTTGGTCCAACGGGACGGATGAGCGCGGCAAGAACAAAGGAAAACCGTTACGCAATAAAGACTCGGAGTGATTGTTGACGGCAGGGGTGCATTGGACTCCATGGTCTTTGATGGGTAGGCAGGCCGACAGAAAGGGGCTTTTACCGTCCGGAGCGTAGCGTGGTCGTCACGGCTCGCGCCGCCGACATCACGGCTGGAATCAGCGGCTGCAATGACCCGCGGGAAGACGGGACGACGACCGACATCGCCGCAATGATGTCCCCTTCTCGGCCGAATATGCCTGCTGCCACGGAGTTCGCCTCAACGGGTGGCATCTCGCCACGAACTGTAGCGTGGCCGTTGCTGCGAACAGCCGCGAGTTCGCTTCTGAGTGCATCTGAATCGGTGATGCTTTTCGGGGTGTGTTCGGCTAGGTGGCCGTCCAACACCTGGTTCAGGGTTTCAGGGGGGGCATAAGCGAGCAAAACCTTACCCGCTGCCGACGTGTGGAGCGGTAGCCGGCCACCTGGGCGTGAGACGAGCTTCATGGTTCTGGGACCGGAGAGCCTTTCCACGATCAAGCCCTCGTTCCCATCCCGAACAACTAATTGAACATGTTCCCGAAGCGAATCGTGGAGCACCTGCATATATGGCATCGCTATGCGTCGTAGCGGCAAAGACGATGGTGCTAATGCGCCAATCTCCCAAAGCCTGATACCGACGACGTAGGTTCCATGGGGCGTCTGGGCAAGGAACCTGGCAGCGCAAAGCTCCTTGACGAGGCGTCTCGCAGTGGCATGGGCCAGCCCGGCATGATGGGTTATCTGGGCCAGAGTCAGTTCAGAATGCCGAGTGTCAAAGGCGCCCATGACGTCGGCTACCCGGCCCACCAATGACCGCTGGTCAGAGGCATTCCTGCGCACGGCACCCCCTCAGCTTGAATTTGCGACTGCCCACTCAGTGAACATCCTACCAACATCGGAGGGGTGGCGTACGTAACGTCGAGCAATAAGCTCTAGCGAGTCAGAGACCGTCTCGGTTCACTCGCACGTATCGAAAGGAACCGCATATGGCTGGAGAGTCGCTGGACATCGCGATCGCGGGCGGTGGAATCGGTGGACTGGCTACAGCAGGCTTCCTGGCTCGCAACGGCCATCGAGTTACAGTCTTCGAGAGAGCCTCGGAGCTTCGGGAAGTAGGCGCAGGGCTTCTGGTTGCCCCGAACGCTATGCGCCTCTTGCGCCGCCTTGGTGTTGCAGAGATCGTCGAAGAGCGCGGTGTGAGGCTGGAGGCCGGCTGGGAGTTCCGGAGGTGGCAGGACGGAACTGTCCTGTCTGTCGAAGACATGGACAAGCGCTGCATCGACCTCTATGGCGAGCACACCTATACTCTTCACCGTGCTGACCTCCTCGCCGCGGTAGCCTCGTCAGTCCCAGAGGGATCTGTTCGCACGGGAAATGTTGTCGTCCGCGCCGAGCAGGATGCCGATGGGGCTTTCCTCCATCTGGAGAGCGGGGAGATACATCGGGCCGACATTGTGATCGGCGCTGACGGCGTGCATTCTGCGGTGCGCGGCGCCGTCACCGAACCATCCCCCGCCGACTTCTCGGGAGTCAGTGCCTTTCGGGCGCTAGTGCCGGCTGTGGCTGCGCCAGACTTCGCCCGACGCCCAGTGCATACGCTGTGGCTTGGGCCGGATCATCATCTGGTTCACTACCCTATTTCAAACGGGCGTTGGATTAACCTCGTCGCATTCGCCCCGGCGGGCGACTTCACTTTGGAGTCGTGGTCCACCACAGCGGCCCTCTCAGAGTTGCAGACAGAATTTGCAGGCTGGGATCCGCGACTTCAGGGACTCATTGGGGCTGCCAGCCAACCCGGTCGATGGGCTCTTCTCGACCGCAAACCGTTGACGCAGTGGGCTGATGGCAGGATCGCCTTGCTGGGCGACTCCGCGCACCCGATGTTCCCCTTCTTTGGCCAAGGCGCCGCGCAGGCCATTGAGGATGGCGCCGTGCTGGCTAAGTGTCTCTCTGGCGGTCTCGATCCCGCAGCGGCGCTGCAGAAGTACCAAGAGATACGCATCCCGCGCACTCGCAAACTGCAGATCGTCAGCCATGACCGCAAAGAAGTAAATCACCGGCCTGACGGGCCCGAGCAGGTAACACGAGACGCGGAACTCCGCGGCAAGGACGCTCTCTTGCACTCGGAATGGATCTACGCTTACGACCCGGACGCTGAGGGGTCACCCGAGCAACTCGGCACAGACTTTGCACTTGCGGACCACCCTCGCAGATAAGCCTCGAACCAAACTCTTCCTAAATCCCTCCTATCAATAAGGAAAAAATGAGCATCAACATCAAGGGCGGCCACCACATCACGATGTGCGTTGGCGGCGCGCAAGAAGACGTTGACTTCCACGTCGGAGTTCTGGGCTTGCGATTGATCAAGCGCACGGTTCTGTTCGATGGCGCGGTTCCCGTCTACCACCTCTACTACTCCAATGCGAACGGTGACCCGAGCTCGGTGATCACCACCTTTCCCTTTGCACGGCAGGGAATAATCGGCCGCCGTGGGAACAACCAGGCCCGGGAAGTGCTGCTATCTGTCCCGGTAGGCTCGCTGGACTATTGGCAGAAGCGGCTCAACGCCCACGAGATCAAAACAGCCAACATCGAGCTCTTTGGCTCACGGCGGGTGCTCTTCATGCACCCGAGCGGCATTGATTACGTCCTCATCGAGTCTCCGAATGACCCCCGGGTGGGGTTCGTAGGCGGCGGCGTTCCGATAGAGTACGCCATCCACGGTGTCCACGGCGTTGGGATTGTTGCATATTCGCCGGACGCCATGATCGAGTTCTCCACCGAGTCCTTCCTCATGCAGGAAGGTATCGAGGAGGACGGAGATCGTTGCGCAATCCGCGTAGGCGACGAAGGCGTGTTTGGGAACCACGTTGAGATCATCGGCAATCGCTCCGAAGACCAGGGGACGTGGACTTACGCAGCGGGGACAATCCATCATTTCGCATGGAACATGGGGGATCTTGTCAACCAAGCCCAGATAAAGAACGATCTGGAGGCGCGTGGGTACACAGACCTCTCTGAGCTTAAGGACAGGAAGTATTTCAAATCCCATTATGTGCGCACCCCTAGCGGCGCGCTCTTCGAGCTGGCAGTCACCCACCCTGAAGGCGGCTGGGCCTGCGATGAACTGCCGGAAGAGCTTGGGTTCCGATTCCAACTACCTCCTCAGTTTGAAGAGCGCCGCACTGATATTCTGGCCCAGCTCGAGACAATCAACGTCTAGTCATGGCCGAAACTGTAGTGGTGATCGGGACTGGCGGTACTATCGCTTCCATGGAGCCGAACGCCGGCGTCGTGGTCAAAACTTTCGGCAGCGCGGATCTCCTTGGCCTGATCCAACCCATTCCAAATATTGAAACAGAAGGCCTTGATTTCCGGTCGAACTACCCGATGGGTTGGGACATTGACTGGTCACTGCTGTGTGACCTTTCGTCCTTTGTTCGGGAGCATCTTGCGCGTCCGGAGGTAGCTGGCGTCGTTATCACTCACGGAACCGACGTGTTGGAGGAGGTCGCTTGCTTCTTGCAGCTGACCCTGGAAACAGACAAGCCGGTTGTGGTCACGGGCGCCATGCTGAACCAATCACAGCCAGGCTTCGACGGTGGGCGCAACCTCCACGACGCCATACGTCTTGCAGCGACAGGCACCTCCGGGCTTGGCGTGTGCGTTGCATTCAACGGCACCGTGATAGCTGGCATCGACGCAACCAAAGGACATACGACCCGCGTTAACTCTTTTGCTTCGCCGAACGGTTTCCTTCTGGGGCATGTGGATCGTGATCGCATCTCCATCCGCACACACGACAACGACTTCCCCGCCTATGCTGTCTCTGCAACGGAAGCACCATCCGTACCGCTGTTATGGACATACGTGGGAGCACCGGCAGGAGCTGTCAGCGCCCTATCTGATGAGGCGGACGCCTTGGTCATCGCCGGTACGGGCATGGGACATGTTCCGTCCTCCTGGATGCCTCTAATACGCGAGTTCTCGTCCTCTGGAAGACCGGTGCTGATCGCTTCGCGGTGTGGCAGCGGTTCGACCGGGTTGGGATATGCCGGCGCAGGGGGCGATCTGGATCTCCAGGATGCAGGGGTATTGTGGGCAGGCGATCGTCGGCCCCTCCATGCACGGATAGAGCTTATGTGCGCTCTATCCGCAGGATTGTCTCTGCCCGCCCTGAGGCCGGTGTTCCCATGAGGGACGATCCGACAAGGGAGTTCCCGGTTCAGGGGGAAGACGCGTTGTCGAACGTTGGTACGTACCACATGTTGACAAGCCTCATCGTACCCCGTCCGATTGCGTGGATATCAACCACCTCCTCTGCGGGGGTGGACAACTTGGCACCGCATTCCTTCTTCACGGTTTCCTGCCGGAATCCGCCGATCGTCCAGTTCACTTCCGTGGGCAGAAATGACACCATCAAGAACATCAGCGAAACCGGTGAATTCGTTGTGAATTCTTCGCCAACAGACCTATTTGAAAAGATCAATCTCACCGGAACGAATTTTCCTCGTACCGTGAGCGAGTTCGATGCAGTCGGACTTTCGCGAGCGGCTTCCAAGGTGGTACGCACGCCGCGAGTAGCTGAAGCGCCGAGCGCCATCGAATGTCGGCTGGACAGAATTATCGATCTGGGCGACTCAGCGATTGTTCTCGGCGAGGTACTGCACATCGCAGTGAAGGAGAGCGTGCTTCTGATCGACGGTGATCGGGTCCACCCCCTGATCGGTCGCCTTTCACCCTTGGCGCGCCTGGGGCGGAACGAATGGGCTGAGATGGGTGCTATACGGACGATCGACCGCATTCCTTATGACGAGATCTAAAACTGCCTTCTGGAGCGAATTCTCAAGTTTGTACTTAACAGAGGACAAACCCTGTGACCGCGATCCAGAATGTCAGGCGAACCATAAACGGGAATGCCTCTTGGCTTGAGGTAGTAACGGTCTGATTCGTTGCCGCCCTGCATATCTGGAAATTACCGGCTGCTCTGCGGGTGATCCAGAGTTCCCTGGGATTCTCGTTGTTGACGGCGGGTGCGCTCTTGGGCATTGTTCAGCTTGCGGGAATGATCGGCGGGTTGGCGGTCTCCTTGCTGGCCGAGGTGTTCGGTTCGCGCCGAATTCTAATTCTGGGCTTGCTCTTCCTCAGCGCGGGTTCTCGGCGGCAGGCGCGTTGTCTACAGGAGCCGGTTCACTGCTAGACTCGCGCGCCGTTGAAGGGCTTGGCTTTATCGTTCCAACTGTGGTCGGGCCGGGATTAATTCCGTCCTTCACCCCCGTACGCCGCGGATTAGTCTTGCCCTGGGTTGGTGCGCCCACCAAGGAACTGCCACACTGTTTGCTTCTGCAAGTGAATAGCTGGCAAGTGCTGTGGTGGGTCATGGCAGGAGTCAGCATGCGCCCTGCCCCATTTGTCTTGAGGTTTGTATCGGCCGACCAGCGGAACAGCTCCAAGATAACCCCCGTGGCCCCGAAGCGCATAAGGATCACTGGAAGGGTCTGGTTGGGTGTGGATCGCCGGCATTATCTTTGGTTGCTACACAATCCAGTGGATGGCGATAGTGGGATTCCTGCACACCCTCTACGCGGAGAGTGGGTTAACCGGTGTGGTCCCAGGCATAGTTACCGGAATTATCGGGGGGCTGAACGCCCTGGGCGCCGTTCTTACAGGTGTATTTCTGCACCGCGGTGCTTACGCAAAGTCACTGCTGCTGGTCTCTTTCGGTATCATGGCGGCCGCCAGTACCCTCGGCTTCGCTGTTAGCTGGTCATCCATTCCTGGGGGCATGGCTTGGCAGATCGCCTGCGTGGGTCTGTTCTCACTTTCCGGCGCCATGCTTCCGTCAACCATGACCCGCACGGCCGTGGACCTAGCTCCCAGGGGTGGGTCCACGGCCGGCTGCAATAGGCCTTATGCAACAGATCTTCAGCATCGGCAACTTCACCGGCGCGATGCTGGTGGCATGGCTGGCGATGGCTACAGGAGGCTGGTTATCGACGTGGTGGATAACCGTCACTTTCGCCGCTTTAGGCATCGCTCTGTCACTAGCGCTTCACGAGAACGAAATACATTCCAGCTTTCCTCTGGACTAAAAGCTGGACCTTGTCACAGGGCTAGGTCAAAGTCCCATCCACTGCTCTCACCAGGATCCTGCATTAAGAGGAAGGGCCTTCTCGGCCGTGGCTCACCGGCGTCATCGTCACTTACGCGATTCGGCGGCATACCTGGCCTAAGGGTTGCCGGCCGCTCCTGACTCTCCGCACCGCTGCGGGCACCAAAGCTGTCCGCCAGGGCAGCGACACCTACACTCAGATTGACGGCGTGCCGATATCGGGCCCACTGCCGCAGCACCAAGTCCGGGAAACCACCGCTGCGGCGGGCAAGGGCGCAACGCAGGCACTCGCTGGCGCCGAACTCGTCGTAGGGACCGCACCGGGCGAGGTCCTGCGTGGACCACAACTACCGGGACCACGTCAAGACGACTTCGCTTGAATACACTCTGCTCCCTCGAGCTGGTAACCCGCTGACCCTGTCGGTAGGTGCCGTCGACCATCAAGCACTCGCTTGCCTTTGAACCGGCCTCCATGCCGGAGTCCTCGGTGCCACGCCAGGGCGCTGGACTCCCCTGAAGCGATTCAATCAAGTGAAGATATCGTCATGGGCGCCAGACGGGGGTCACCGTCCGCCCCTTGGGGTGGACGGTGACTCTGGTGAATCCGTGCGGGCGGCTATTTGGTTTTGAGGTTTTCGTTGAGGAATCGCAGAATAGTCTGCCAAGTTATGGGCGCCAAGGCACCGCCCATTTCCGCCGAGCGCCCTCCCCCGTGCCGCACCGTACTGACGGCAGCATCATCGTTGAGGAAGTCGTGGTTGTGATCGTAGCCGTGGACGGAGTGGAATGTGGCCGGAGTTCCCCCGAGTGAGAGCGCTTCGAAGAGCAACTCACTTTGGTGATGGGGGACAAGAGTGTCCATGTCACCGTGGGCAATGAGGAACGGCGGGGTCGTAGCGCCGACATAGGTGATCGGGTTTACCGCGGCCACGAGGTTTTGATCCTGCCCTACAGGGGCTCCGATCAGGCGGGATTCCGGTGAAAGCGGATCGCTGTGTCCGTCTTCAAGATTGAATCGTTCGTTGAAGCTCGCCGTCGCTCCGGGCGGCATGTTGTCATCCATTTGACTAAAGTCGGTAGGGCCGTAAAGATCGATTACTGCTTGGACAGCGCTCGAGGACCCCAACGTACCGACATTCCCCTCGGCCCATGGCAAGTTGGATGTGACACCGAGCATGGCGGCTGTCCAGCCGCCTGAGGAGTTTCCCATGGCAGCTATGCGCCCAGTGTCCAAATTGTAGGCGTCAGCGTTGATGCGGAGCCAGCGCACGGCCGCTTTGGCATCGTGAAGCTGAGCAGGAAACTGAGCTTGAAGGCTGGATCTAATTGCTATCGCGGCGACGGCGAAGCCATGCTCGCACAGGGCTTGGGCGATTTGGTCGCCCAAGCTGTTGCCGTTGTCGAGCGACCACCCTGACCCTGCACTCCAGACGACGACTGGAGCGGGCGCTTGGGACTCCTTTGGGAGATACAGATCCAATGTTCCAGCGTTGCCGGGAAGGTCGGCGTAAACCAACCCCTTTTGCGCTTCGTATGTAACTGGTTTCAACAGGTCATCAGTGTCAACCGGTGGCTGCATGGTGCCTCTTTCTGGGATAAGTGGGTGAAGACTGCAAAGACGGGCATAGCGAGGATTCGAGTGGTCTGGGATCCTCATAACGAGGTGGGGAACGTTTGCGTACTCGGGTGCATGTGGCGACACCGATAGGCAGGTGAAAACGTCGAACGGAAAATGCCCCAGGCGCATTATTAAGGGTC
>NZ_JBIVTK010000019.1:0-53606 GCF_044756725.1 Paenarthrobacter sp. NPDC091669 | reverse complement strand
TGGCACACTATTGAGTTCTCAAACAACAGGTCACTATTCCAAAGCAGTACCACCAGCCTTCGCTGGATCGCTCCGGAGCAACTTTTCAAACTTACCCGATCAACCAGATCTTGGCAAATCAACGTTTCCGCGATTCATGATCCAGTCTTCGGCCCCACCCTGCACAGGAACGCTCAAAAGCGAACCATTTTTCAGGCTGTCATCAAGGGGGTTCGGCCTCCGCGGCTCTCAGCTCCAGGCTGTCTCACTCGCGGCGACTCAGAAGACATTACACGCCTACGCGCCCCGGCACAAATCACTCCCAACACCATCCAAAACCCCGTCCTCACAGGCCAAAAGGGCCAATCGAGGCCTCAAACCAACCAAAATCCGCCGGAAACAGGACGAGTGAAGCCCGTCACGCCACCAAGACCCGCCAAGGCCTCCGCCTCGGCACAAAGCCAACAACCGCCGTCGAGCATTCCACCAAACCCGAGGGACATGTGCGAGCGACGACTCCAAACCCGAGGGACGTGAGAGAGCGACCGGCCCAAACCCGAGGGACGTGAGCGAGCGTCGGCCGGAAGCCCGAGGGATGTGAGATAGCGACGAATGGAAGCGGCGGTCATCCGGCAGCGCGCGTCCAAGGTGGGCCCACAGCCACCGGGTTCCCTGGGCGAGCTTGCGAGGCCAGGGAGTCGATGGGGAGGCACGACCGAGCGCGCCGAGGATGACCGCCGCCTCCGGCGCCACTGAACGCCGCCGCCTCCGCCACACACCGGAAACCACGCTTAAACACAAAAAAGGCCGGCAACCATAACGATTGCCGGCCTTTTCAGAGCTTCGTGATTACCAGGAAGACTTGGTGATGCCCGGGAGCTCACCGCGGTGAGCCATGTCGCGGAAGCGAACACGGGAGATACCGAACTTCTGGAGCGTGCCGCGGGGACGGCCGTCGATCTGGTCGCGGTTACGCAGACGGATCGGGGAGGCGTTGCGGGGCAGCTTCTGCAGGCCGAGGCGTGCAGCTTCGCGTGCTTCGTCAGTCGCGTTGGGATCAACCAGGGTCTTCTTCAGTTCGAGACGCTTGGCAGCGTAACGCTCAACAATGACCTTGCGCTGCTCGTTGCGAGCAATCTTTGACTTCTTTGCCATGTGTTTAGCGCTCCTCTCGGAATTCGACGTGCTGGCGGATCTTGGGGTCGTACTTCTTCAGGACCAGACGGTCAGGATCGTTACGACGGTTCTTGCGGGTTACGTAGGTGTAACCGGTGCCCGCGGTGGACTTCAGCTTGATGATGGGACGTACGTCCTTGTCCTTTGCCATTAGAGCTTTACTCCTCGTGCCAGGATGTCGGCGACGACTGAGTCGATGCCGCGGACGTCGATTGTCTTGATGCCACGGGCTGACAGGGTCAGCGTGACATTACGGCGCAGGGACGGAACCCAGTAGCGCTTCTTCTGAATGTTCGGGTCGAACCGACGCTTGTTGCGACGGTGCGAGTGCGAAATGCTGTGTCCAAAGCCCGGCTCGGCTCCGGTCACTTGGCAGTGTGCTGCCATGACTCTCCTCCAAAGATTGAATGTAACGGCGTGCAGATGTTCCTGCGTTACCGTGCGACAGGCAGCGTCCGCATCCGGGTCCAAACCATTTCGGTAGTTTCCGCAGCAAGTGCGGCGAAGAAGGTTGGCCTCAGGACCGGGCAGTGATGAACACTGGAACAGGTCCTGGGATACCGGGCGAATACAGGAATGCACGCAACTTGAGCCCCTAACTACCGGCCACCGGGACGTCGGAAAAACCGACAGTCACCACCAACCGGAGCAATTGCACACGAACCGCACTACCTAGCGCCTAACTATTCTACGGGCCAGGCCAAATTAAGACCAATCCGGCATCATAAGCCCTGCGCGCCCACTGCCCGGACCACCGCCTCGACGCTGGCGGGTCGCCCGCAAGATCGGGCTAGAGGGGCCTGATCAATTCGGGGTACTTCGGGCTCAAACCGTCGCCGGAGGAGACGCCCCGGACCCGGCGGGCCACCCATGGCGCTGCGGATTCCCGGAACCAGCGTGCATTGGCTTTGAGTGCTTCAACCCGGTTCATCAGCCGCGCCGGCGCCAGCTCGGGGACCTCGATGACGTGCTCGTGCTCAAGGACATCGAGCACCCGCTTTGCCATGTTGACGTGGCCTGCCGTGGACATGTGCATCCGGTCTTCGCCCCAGAGGCGCCAATCGTCGTACTCGTCAAACCGCCAATAATCCACCAGCAAGGCGCCGTGGTTCTCGGCTATTTCGCGCACCAGTTCGTTGTAGATCGCGGTGCGGCCGCGCATGGCGCCGAAAACTTTGGAGCCCTTTGCGTCAAAGCCCGTGAAGAGGACAACGGTGGCGCCTGCCGCACTTAACTTGGCGATACCGGCGTCGTACTCCTCAAGAAGCGAGTCAATATCGATCTTGGGCCGCAGGATGTCGTTCGCCCCTGCGTACAGCGTCACCAACGTTGGATTCATGGCGATGGCGGCGTCCACTTGCTCTGCCATGATCTGACGGAGCTTCCGGCCGCGGATCGCAAGATTCGCGTAGCCGAAGTCCTCGTTGCTGCTTGCCAGCTGCCCGGCTACGACGTCGGCCCACCCTCGAACGCCATTGGGACGGCGGGGATCGTCGTCGCCGACGCCCTCAGTGAACGAGTCGCCCAAGGCAACGTAACGGGCAGAAAAATCCATGCCGTCAGTCTGCCACCTCAACGCCCGGGGCCACAAAGCACCCTCACGAGTCCCGCAGGATCCAGTGGTTGTTGTCCAGGCGGGCCACGATCTTCTCCCCGATCCGGGCGAGGTCTGCGACGTCGTCCGGGGTCAGCGAATCAAGCATCAGCGTACGCACGGATTCCACGTGTCCCGGGGCAAGGGAAACGATGGTGGACATGCCGGCCTCGGTGAGGTGCGCAACGGTCACGCGGGCATCGCCGGGGTGCGCCTGCCGCTCTACCCAGCCACGTTTCTGCAGCTTGGTCACCACATGCGACAGACGCGACAAGGAGGCACTTGTTCGCGCAGCAAGCTCGCTCATGGGAAGGTATCGGCCTTCGCTTTCGGAGAGCATCGCCAATACGTTGTAGTCGAAAAGAGACAGTTTGCCGACCGACTGGAGTTGAGTGTCCAACGCCGAAGGAAGCAAGGTGTTGATGCTCAGAAGGGCCAGCCAGGCACGGCGTTCGTCGGCGTTCAGCCAGCGGGGTTGAGTCATGAACCCATCTTAGGAGAATTCACAGCCTCCTTAGGTCCGGGGAGCAGCCCAACCGATAGGCTGGCCGCATGTTCGTAGTCTCGTTGACCTACAAAGTTCCCGACGAAATCGTCGACTTCCACCGTCCGGGCCACATGGCCTGGCTTAAGGACGCGTTCGACGGCGGCATCTTCCTTGCGTCCGGACGTCGCGTCCCGGCCACGGGCGGCGTGCTGCTGTCCAAAGTGGACCGGGCAACCTTGGACGCCTCCTTGGCCGAGGATCCGTTCTACAGCAATGGTGTGGCGGAGTTCGAGATCATCGAGTTCACGGCAACCAGCGTTGCCGAGGGTTACGAAAACCTGCTGGATAACTGAGGCGCCTGCGCTTTCGCGGTGCCCAGCCGCTCGGGCAGCACTACCGGCATGAGTTCCGGCCAGCGCGCCTCCACGTGGTCACCGCTGGATACTCCGCGAAGCCGACGCGAAAACCAGGGTCCGACGTCGCGCCTCAGCCAGGCGACGTCGTCGGCGATGTTTTCGGTGCGGGTCCGGGGACGAGGCGCTGCGAGCCTCGGCGACTGGAGTGAGTGCTGCGCCCCGAGCACCTCGAGGACCTTTTTTGCCATGTAGCTGTGGCCGGGAGTGGACATATGCAGGCGATCGGGGGCCCACATCCGCGGGTCCTGGAACTTCTCGAAGCACCAATAGTCCACCAGGAGCGCCTGGTATTTCGCGGCGATGCGCCGAATGTTGCGGTTGTAGATTGCCGTGCGGACTTTGAGCGGCTCCAGGAGGGGCGACAAGGGGACGTTGTACCCCGTGAACAGCAGCACCGTGGCTCCATTGGCTGTGATCCGTTGGACGGCATCCTCATAGTCCCTGATGAGGTTGGCCATGTTGGGCCGGGCCATCAGGAGGTCATTGCCACCGGCGTAGAAACTGACCAGCGTTGGTTTCATGGCGAGGGCGGGCTTGATTTGTTCGCCGGCGATCCGCTGGAGGCGCCTGCCACGGATGGCCAGATTTGCGTATCGCACGGTTTCGTCGTGCCGTGCCAGCTCTTCCGCAACCCGGTCCGCCCAACCCCGGCAATGGTTGGGAAGCCGGAGGTCGATGTCGCCCACGCCCTCAGTGAAGGAATCGCCGAGCGCCACGAACCTGGTTTGTTCCGTCACTGCGTTGCCTTTTCCACGAGCTTCTTCAAACCGCCCTTGCGCGGGACCTTCACGGGTTGGGGCCAGCGTGGGCTGAGTGCATCGCCCAGCGTGACGCCCCGCAGTTTCCGCCCGAAGAGCGGGACCACCCAGTCGTTCACCCAGCGACGCTGCCGGCGTTCCCATTCGCGCATGGACAATCGTGTGGGCGGGTCCCAATCCTTGGGCGAGAATTTGTGGGGGACGTTGAGGTGGTCCAGGACCTGCGCGGCCAGGTACTTGTGCCCCGCTTTGGACATGTGGAGCCGGTCCGGGGCCCACATCCGCCGGTCCTTGTAGGCGTCAAAGCACCAGTAATCCACCAGGACTGCGCCGTACTTGGCGGCGATATCACGGACCCTTTGGTTGTAGAGGGTGTTGCGCTTTTTGAAAGGCTCCAAGACCGCGGAGACTTTCACGTCGAACCCAGTGAACAGCACCAGGGTGGCCCCGGTTTCGCTCAGCCGGGCGACCAGCAGCTCATAGTCGCTGAGGAGCGCGTCCATGTCAGTACCAAAGTCCAGGATGTCGTTGCCGCCCGCGTAGAGCGTAATGAGCGTCGGCTCCATGGCCACCGCAGGCTCGAGTTGTTCATCAATGATGTGCCGGAGCCTTTTGCTGCGTACTGCCAGGTTGGCGTACTCCCAGCCCGGCTCCGCTTTCGCCAACTTCTCGGCCACCCGGTCCGCCCATCCGCGGACCCCGTTGGGCAGGACCTTGCTCGGGTCCCCCACTCCCTCGGTGAAGGAATCCCCGATGGCGACAAACCGCCGTCGAGCCTTAACCCCGTCCCCGAATTCCTCCCGCACCCCACCGAAGCTACCCGCCCCCGGTTACACCAGAGCCAACCCCAAGTGAACAAGCCAACGGGAAGTGAGAGAGCGCCGCCCCCAAACCCGAGGGAAGTGAGAGAGCGCCGGAAGGTGACTCGCGCGCAAGGCTGGTTGGCGGGCATCCGGCAGCGTGCGTCAGAGCGACGGAGGAGCAGCAACGCCGAGGATGGCCGTCAACCGGCCGCCCAGCGGCGGACTAAGCGGACCAGCAGGCTTAGCCCTCTGCCTTGCCCCGACGCCAGTAACCCATGAAAGCAACCTGCTTCCGGTCAATACCAACGTCCCGCACCAGGTAGCGTCGCATTTCCTTGATGACGAACGCTTCGCCGGCGATCCAGGCATAGAACGGCAGGGCACCGGCGGGAAGGGTGGGGTTCTTGGTTGCTTCGATGGCAGCGGCGTCCATGCGCTGCGGGGTTTCCCAGAGGATGTCCTGGTCAACATTGACGTCTTCGGGCTCGGGCCCGGCTGCGGTCCCGGCACCCTTGATGCCTACCCAGCCCGGCACGGGAACGGCCTTGGCCACGGCTTCCTTGAGGAGTTCTCCGTGGGGACGTGCGCGTCCGATGGCCGCACCGCGTGCAAGCCAGGTGATTTCGATGTCGGCTGCGGTGTTGATGTCCTGGAAGTCGCCGGCTTCCGGTACTTCGAGGAAGGCGTGGCCGGTCATATCGGCGGGCAGGCTTTCAAGGATGGCGCTGATGGCGGGGACGGCAGTTTCGTCGCCGGCCAGGAGCACGCGCTGGGCCATGCCCGGGCGCCATTCGATGCCACCATATGCGCCGGCTGTGGTGCATTGCGCTGCGCGGTTGTTGGGGCCGATGATGGTGAGCGCGTCGCCTGGTTTCGCTCCAAGTGCCCAGTTGGCTGCGGGGCCGCCGTGGCCGGCGTCGTCAAAGTGCATGACGAAGTCGATGTCGATCTCCGGGTACACGGCGTCGAGGCGCTCGGAGCGCACGGTGTAGGTGCGCATGTCACCGCGGACGGACGGGTCCATGGCGAGCCATTCCTGGTACCAGCCGGCTTCTTCCATCTTGAAGGGAGGCAGCGGAATGACGTTGCCGGACGCGTCGAAGGACGGGATCATCAGCTTCACGCGGAGGTCCAGGGTGTCACCTGCAACGCCGAAGTCACGCAGGGAGTAACCGCCGAAGGTGATGCGGCGGAAGTTCGGGCTCAATTCCTGCACGGCCGTCACAGTGACGTCGAAGGCGAGGGTCATGGGCTCCACGGCGGCGCTTGCTTTTGCCTGTGTCGGTTGTGCACTCATGAGGCGATCTCCAGTTCGTTGGTTGAAGCGGGGCGTGCGTGGTGGCGTCCGATGGGGACGATCAGCGGTGTGCCTGAAATGGGGTCCGGAACCACGCGGGATTCCAAGCCGAAGACGTTGTAGACCAACTCTTCGGTGACGACGACGGGAGCGGGCCCTTCGGCCACGATGCACCCGCCCTTCATGGCGATGACGTGGTCCGCGTACCGTGCTGCCAGGTTGAGGTCGTGGAGCACGATCGCCACCGTGGTGCCGCGGCTGCGGTTGAGGTCGGTGATCAGGTCCAGGACTTCCACTTGGTGCGCGAGGTCGAGGTAGGTGGTGGGCTCGTCCAGCAGCAGGACTTCGGTCTCCTGCGCCAGGGCCATGGCGATCCAAACACGCTGGCGCTGACCGCCGGACAGTTCGTCGATGCTGCGGTCAGCGAGTTCCAGCGTCGAGGTGGCGTCGAGCGCGCGTTGCACCGCGAGATCGTGCCGGGACAAGTCCCCTGCGCTCCAGCTGCGGAAGAAGCCCTGGTGCGGGTAACGGCCGCGGCCCACGAGGTCGCGCACGGTGATACCGTCCGGGGCGGTGGGATGCTGGGGCAGGAGTCCCAGCGTGCGCGCCAGTTCGCGGGCGGGACGGGTGTGGATGTCTTTGCCGTCGAGGGTCACCGATCCGCCAGCGGGTTTGAGAAGCCGTGACAGACCGCGCAGGAGCGTGGACTTGCCGCAGGCGTTGGCGCCCACAATCATGGTCACTTTGCCCTCGGGGATCTCGGTGCAGAGTCCCTCCACTACTTTGCGTGCTTCGTATTGGAGCGTCAGGTCCTGGGCATTAAGGACGGCCATGTCAGGCCTCCTTTCGGTTCGACGTGACCAGCAGCCACAGCAGGAAGGGAGCACCGAGGGCGCCGGTGATGACGCCGACCGGAAGGACGGTTCCGTCGAGGATGACGGGAGCGATGTTGGAGGCGAAGAAGTCGGCCAGGAGCACAATCAGCGCACCGGTCAGGGCGGACGCCGGGAGGCTCGGTTTACGGACGATCCGGCGTGCGATCGGACCGGCGAGGAAAGCCACGAACGCCACCGGGCCCGCAGCGGCGGTTGCGACGGCGGCGAGTCCGACGGCGGTCAGGACCAGTCCCAGCCGGGCGGCGTTGACCTTGATTCCAAGGCCTGCAGCGGCGTCGTCGCCAAGTTCGAGGATGCGCAACGGGCCGGCGAGGGCAATGACAGCGGGGATCAGGACCAGCAGCGAGACCGCAAGAACGCCTGCCCGGTCCCAGGTGGCGGAGTTCAAGGATCCGTTAAGCCAGATCAGGGCATCGGCTGCAGTACGGATGTCAGCGCGGGTCATGAGGAAGTTGACCACTGCGTGAAGTGCGGCGGCGATGCCCACGCCGGCCAGGATGAGGCGGTTGCCGGCGGCGTTGCCGCGGCTTCCGCCGCCAGCACCGGTTCCACCGCGGGAGATTGCGTAGATGATGGCGGCGACGCCGAGCGCTCCGCCAAGTGCTGCCCCGGAAACTACGGCTCCGGAAGCGCCGAAAATCACGATCGCCGTGACAGCCGCCGCGCTGGCACCGTAGCTGATGCCGATGATGTCCGGGCTGGCCAAGGGGTTGCGCAGCATGGTCTGGAACAGTGCGCCGGCGAGGCCGAAGGCGATGCCGATCATGGTTCCCACCACTGCGCGGGGAAGTTTGTGCTCCATGACAATGAAGCTGGCCCCGGGGATCTTCTCCCCGCCGGTCAGGTGGTTGATGACTATCTTGAAGAAGTCCGGGATGGTGACGGTGTAGCTTCCCAGGAGTACGTACACCGCGAACGTGACCACTACAGCGAGCCCGAGGAAGAACGTAGGGCTCAGCACGCGCCGAAGTGACAATTGATGGCCATGTTTGCCGGGATCTTTGGCATTAAGTGCCAACTTGGTGGGGAGTTTATGGACGGTTGTCACAGTCCGGCCCCCTTGCCGCGGCGGATGAGCCAGACGAACACGGGAGCGCCGATGATTGCCGTCATGATTCCTGCGGGGACTTCGCCCGGGAGAAGGATCACGCGGCCAATGATGTCGGCGCTGATCAGCAGGATGGGTGCCACAACGGCGGAGAACGGCAGGATCCACCGGTAGTCCGGCCCGGTCAGCGAGCGGACAGCGTGCGGAATGACGAGGCCCAGGAAGGCGATCGGTCCGGCCACAGCTGTGGCGGATCCACAGAGCAGGACGATGCCCAGCCCGGTGATACCCCGGGCCAAAGCCACGTTCTGGCCGAGGCCGCGGGCAATGTCGTCACCAAGTGCCAGGCTGTTCAAAATGCGGCCGCCGGCCAGGATGATCAGGGCCCCGATGGCGAGGAATGGCAGCGCGGGAAGGAGGACGGACCAGTCACGTCCACCAATGGTGCCCACCTGCCAGAAACGGAAACGGTCGAACGTGTCCTGGCTCGAAACCAGGATGACGTTCATCAGGGAGAACAGGCCTGCGCTCAGGGCCGCACCCGCGAGGGCGAGTTTGACCGGCGTCGCGCCATCACGACCCAGGGAAGCAACGGCATACACCACGACGGCGGCCGCAGCGGCGCCGATGAAGGCAAACCAGATGTAGCCGGACAGAGAGCCAATACCGAAAACGTAAATCCCCACGACTACGGCCAAGGCAGCGCCGGCGTTGAGTCCCAGGATTCCGGGATCGGCCAGCGGGTTGCGGGCCACGCCCTGCATGGCTGCACCGGCAAGGCCAAGTGCGGCTCCGGCAAGCAGGCCCAGGACAGTGCGGGGAATCCGGGCGATGACCACTGCGTGGTTACCGTCTGCCGGATTGAAGTTGGTGAGGGCTTCCCACACAGTGGTGAGAGGAAGCCCGCGTGCGCCGATCGCCAAGGATGCGGCGCAGACTGCGACGAGTACGACGACGGCCGTCAACAGCCAAGCGGTGCGCTTGCCTGCCGTGCCGCGGGAACCGGTTCCCCCTCCGGTTCCAGCAGTTTCAGGGGTGATGCCTCCCGGGCCCGGCACCGAAGTGCCGTTGCCCCGCCCCTGGACTGCCGTCGTCGTACTCAGTTTCATTGCAGTTACTTGCCCGCTGCGTCTGCTGCTTTACCCAGCTGCGGCAGGAACGTATCCAGCGCCCACGGCAGGCTCAGCGGCGATGAGGCGGAGATGGAGAGCGTCAGCGTGTTGTCCGAATCGGCAACCAGGGCGCCCTTCTTGATGGCCGGGATCTGTCCGAGCAGCGGATCAGCCTTGATGGCATCTGCCGTGGTGGCGTCCGGGACCCAGGTGACAAAGATGTCGGAATCGAGCTCGTTGGCCTTCTCAGCGGACCACGGAATGAAGAACTCAGTAGTCGACTTGGTGTTCTGCTCAACTACGGGAGCCAGCTTCATGCCGATTTCGGAGAGGAAGCGGGGACGGTTGTCGATAGCCGTGTAAACGTTGGCTCCGTCGCCCTTGGCGGGCTCGAGATTGCCGTAGATGAAGGTTTTGTCCTTGATCTGCGGGAACTTGGAGACCTTGTCCTTGACGGTGGCCTCGGTGTCTTCGATCAGCTTCTTGGCTTCGGCTTCCTTGCCCAATGCCTTGCCGATCAGAGTGGTGCTTTCCTGCCACGGAGTGCCGTAGGCGAGTTCCGGCTGCGCCACGACGGGGGCGATTTCGCTGAGCTTCTTGTAGTCAGCTTCCTCCAGGCCCGAGTATGCGGCCAGGATGACGTCCGGGCTGAGCTTGGCGATCTCGGTGAAGTTGATGCCGTCTGCTTCGGAGAACTGGACCGGAGCCTTGTCGGTGCCAAAGCCGGCGCCGAGCTTCTCGAGTGCGGCGTCCTTCCAAGGGGTGGAGCCCTTGTCGTTATTGCCCCACTCGTTCTTCGGGACGCCGACCGGAACAACGCCCAGGGCGATCGCGACATCGTCATTGACCCACGAGACGGTGACTACGCGCTTGGGCTGTTCCTTGATGGTCGTTTCACCAAAGACGTTCTTGATGGTCACCGGGAAAGCCGAGGATGCTGCCTGCTCAGTTGCCGGAGCGGAAGTTGCCGGACCAGTGGAGCAGCCGGTGAGGGTAAGAGCGACGGCGGCCAAAGCGGCCGTCGCGGTTCCTGCTGTTTTGAGCAGGGCGCGGCGTGGGAGAAGGGATGCCACGGGACTCCTTAAGTAAGTGATGCGAACCTAAGTAAGGCTAGCCTAGCCTCCCGATAATTAAGAAACGTTTGCGTCACCTAATCCTCCGCATTCGCAAAATGCGATGCAGATCACACCCTCTCCCACATCCCGCGCCCTTCAGCCGGGCCCTCTCGCACATCCCACGCCCTTCAGCCGAACGCTCTCGCAGTGGACAGCTGCCCTGAACTTTTGAAAGTATGAACGGCAGCGGACTACCGCTTCTGACGGAATTTAACGAGGGGATGAGCGTGCGCACTGTTTCAGTTGCTGCAGCCATGGTTGGCGAGGTGGCCGTTTTGGCCTGCTTGGCACTCCCCCACACGTCGGCATCCTTCTAGGCACTCACCCAGCACCCTTTTTGGGGTCCCTTTGCAGTGCCCTCTTTCTCGGTGACCGACGTCTTCTGCCAATTCCCGCGCGCCCAACCTCAGCGCGCGGACGTCGACCATTCTCGAAAGAAGCTTTGCCATGCAAAAAATCACAGCCCAACAGATCCGCTCGTCATTCATCAACGCCAGCCGCTCGGAGGCCGCCAAGGCCAACCTCCCCAGCGATTTCGAAGCCCTCGACTGGGACAACCTGGAGTTCCTGGGGTGGCGGGACGAAAAGATGCCCCAGCGCGGCTACCTCGTGGTTCCGCACCGGGGCAAGCTCACGGGCATCCTGCTCCGGGCTCCTGAAGGTGGGTCCGGCAAGAGGCGCGTTGTCCTCTGCGAACTGTGCCGTGACGTCTTCTCCAAGGACGACGTCTACCTGTGGGTTGCCAAAAAAGCCGGACAATCCGGCAAGGACGGGAACACCGTGGGGACACTGATCTGCGCCGAGTTCGGCTGCAGCGCCAATGTGCGGAAGGAACCGCCTGCCAACGAGATCAACCCGGACCCGGCCGCCGTCGTGGTTCGTCAGATCGCCGGACTGGAGTCCAGGACCGAACAGTTCCTGGACCGCGTCCGGGCGAAGTAGCCCAATGTAGCTGGCAGTAGTGGTTGCTATGAGAGCTCATAACGACCACTACTGCCAGCCAGTTGGGTGGGCGGACCCTAACGCAGGACGATGTCCACCGGGTTGGCTTCGGACCGCCATGCTCCAGGCTCGCCAGGTCCGGCAATGACTGGAGCCGTGAGCACACCCGAGCGGTTGGTTCGCTTGTCCCGGAGGATTTCCGTGACGGATCCAAGGTGCCGGGACAGGTCAATCACGTTTTCCGGGGCAGCAAGCAGCAACTGGAACCCGAATTCGTGAAGCGCCTTGATACCCGCACCTGCGAATTCCTCGGAAGCCAACACGAACGCCTCGTCCATCATCACGGTGCCATACGTCGTGAAGCCCTGCTCGGCAATGCCCAACTGGTAACTCAGTGCCGCAGCCATGATGAACGCAGTGAAACGCTGGCGCTCACCGCCGGACATGGAGCCGGTGTCGGCATGCATGAAAACTTCGGTCTTCCGCTTGGTTGCCTTGCCGGTGCCGGCCTTGCCCGATTTCGAAGCAACTTCCCGGTGCTCCTTGCACTGGATAAACAGGTGCCCACGAACATCCAGCACCTCGGACCGCCAACGTCGATCCTCCGGGGTTTGGGATCCAAGGCGCTTGACCAAGGTTTCCAACGACTTGTAACGCGCGGTGAGTTCGGCGTCGTCGTCCACTTCTGTGGCTGAAGCGGCGCCGCGCGAGGGGCGCGTGTGCTTCGCCTTCAAGGCGTTCTGGATCGCATCCTTGAACTGTTTGGCCGTGGCCGGAAGCGTTTGTTTGATGTCCAGTTCCAGGAAGCTTCCCTCGTGGAAATTCACCTGGGACAGGATGCCGTTGAGCGGCAGGATGCGGCTGGTGATGCTGCGGCGTTCCTCGTCCAAGAGGTGCAGGAGCGTGCTGAACGACTCGTGGGTGCGCTGGTTGAAGAACAGCCGGAACTCGGCCTCCTGCGCAGGCAAGCCATCGCTCACAATCGCGTGATACCGGGATTCGAAGTCCCCGGCAGCACCGATCGACGTACCGTGGTCGGCGCTGATGGCACTTCCCCAGTCGCGCACGAAGGCTTCGAACATGCGGGTCAACCGCTCGGCCGTCGCCTGGCCACGCGATTCCGCGGAATGCAGTTCGTCGAGCAGCTTGTTGCGGACACTGTTGGCGAGGTTGTCCAGCTCATACAGTTCAGAGACCTCGCCGACGCCGTCAAAGTACGGCTCCAGCGCGGTGACGGTAGAGGCCGACGGCGGTGCTTGCTCCAGCTTCAGCCTCGCGGCATCGAGCAGGCCGTCCGCCGTGGTCATCTTGTGGTCCAGCGCCTTGTATTCGCTCTGGAGCACAGCGGCCGAACCTGTGGAGGACTGGTGCTTTTCGCGCACGGATTCGATGGTGGCCCGCAACGGTTCAAGGTCTGCCTGCGCGGCCAAAGCATCCGCGAGGCGCTGTTCGATCCGGGCAAGTTCCTCGGCTGCGACGGCTGCGGAAACCTGCTCCCACGGCCGCTCATCCTCAGCGACGCGGCGCAGTGCCTCAAGCTGGCGGGCCATGCCCTGGTGCGAATCCTCGCGGCTCTGCGCAAGTTCTGCGGCTTTAGCGAGCTCGTTCTCCAACTCGCCCACGCGGGCTGCCACAAGCTCCAGTTTGGACGCGTTGTCGAAGCCCAGGACGTAATCCTGTCGGCTTGTGAACCGGTCGTCCTTTTCCACGGTGTGACGGTTGCGCTTGACCACCCCACCCAGGCTCAGGCCCTTGTCCATCGACGCAAGCTCGTCGGGATCCTCCACGCACGGATACGCGAAGTCCACGGCGATCCGCTCGCGGATCCACTCTCCTGCGTCCGCGTTGGCGCCCGAGGTGAGGATGCTCAACTTCGTCAAGAGGTCGCCGTCGGACACGTCCTCCACAGCCAGCGCGCCACCGGCGAGCGGCTTGGACACATCAACGGCGCGGAGGGCGCCACGGACGCTGTTGTCATTCAAATACCGGGTCACCGCAGCAAAATGCTCACCCGGGACCAGCAGCGTGGTGGCGAGGTTACGCAGCGCGCGCTCAGCGGCCGGACGCCACTGGTCCTGCCCCTCCGCGAGGTCGATCAACTCGCCGCCAAACGGCATCCGCTCTTCCGGGACGCCGGTTGCGGCCGCGATGGCAGCGCGGTTTTCAATGCTCGACGGCGGCAGCAAGGACTTGCGCGACCGCAACGACAGGAGTTCCTGCTGGGCCGCCGCAAGTTCACGCTTCTTGGTGGCGTGCCCGTCGAACGCCTCGAAACGAAGCTCCTTCAGGGCCTCCGAATCGTCCTTCAACTCTGCCGATCGAGCTGCCGCCTGCTCGTGTGCCTGGTCCCACCCTTCGGCGGACCACTCGAGGTTCAACCCGGCGTCGGCCAGTGCTTTCCGGGCCGAGTCCTCTACCTGCTGACGGAGCTTCAAGCCAACTTTGGCGTTCTCCAGCGACTGTTCAATGGCCGAAATCGCGTTGCCGCCGCGGTTGTTGTAATCGAGTTCAAGGTCGCGGAGTTCCTTGGCCAACGCATCCCGCACGGTGCGCTCGGCGGCGAGTTCCTGGGCCTTGGACTGCGCCAACTCCTTGAAACGGGCCAGCGTCTTGGCGTGCACCGTGACCGCGAGCTGCTGCTTGTACGCTTCAAACTCCTCGCCGGCCAGCTCCCGGAGACGGTTCGCGTCCAGCAGCGCCTGCGCGTACTCCTTGTTCAACCCCGGAACGGGTGCCAACTGGTCGCGCTGCTGGCGGACATCCTCGAGCCGCTGCCGGATGGACATCAGGTTGCTGAATTCCTCCACCACATCATCAGCGGCAGCCAACGTGGCCGGAGCATCGAGCACCTGATCGCGGAAGAATGTGTTCACGCTGCCGCCCAAACCCTTACCGGCCTGGATCACACGAAGCAGCGGAAGCGCCTGGTCCGAGTTGATACCCAGGAGCCTCCGGAAACGCTCGGCGAACGCCTTGTGGACATCGAAAACCTGTCCATCCGGGAAGATCGACTCCAACGCGCCCTTGGTAAACCGCTTCTGCGCGATCCCCTCAATGGCCTCAAGGTCCAACGGCTTGCTGTCGATCACATAAAAGCGCCCAACGCTCGACTCCGTACCGTTTTTTGGCAGATCGAAAAGCGCCGACACCGTCACCTTCGTGCCAGCCGCATTATCAAACGTCAGCGCGACGGCGGACCAGGTGGCACCCGGGCGCTGGAAGGCACTGGCCGAGCTGTCGCCCACCGCCTTATCACCCACCTTGCCGCGCATGTAAGTGAACGTGGTCCTCTTATCCTCCACAGCCCCGCCGGACCGCTGGGCAGCAGCCTCATTCGAGCGCGGACGGGCATCGAAGACCCGGAGCATCGCATCAAAGAGCGTCGACTTACCGACACCCGAGTTACCCGTCAGGAGGGTGCCCTTGCGGTCCACGTGCATGGTGTGGGCCCCATGGAAGGTGCCCCAGTTGACCACCTGCACGAGGGCCAACCGCATCTGGCCCGGGTTGGTGAGCTCGCCGAGCGGGAGCATGCTTGCGATGGTCACTTGGTGATCCCGTCAGTCGTGGTTGCGTCCGCGGCGGTACTGGACACATGCTCTGCATGCTCGCTCGTACCTCGCTTAGACGCATGCTGCCGCATGTCTCCGGCATCGCCGCTCGCTTCGGTGAGGTGCTCGCGCGAGGTAGACGACGATGCCGCCCCGGGAGTGGCTTCGGGCCTGTCGGAGCCGGCAGCATCGTCCGCAGGACGAGTGCTGTCCGGCGAAGGGGCGGGGGCGGCATCGGCGTCGTCGTCCCCATCAGCAGAGGAGTCGGGGTCCAGGTCCAGGAGGGGTTCTGTTCCGGATTCGTCGGCGGCTACTGCTACCAGGGCCTCTATTTGGGCCGGGATGTCGCCGATGTTTTCGAAAGGCAGGGCCAGCGGAAGGGCGTTGCTGATGGTGTAGCTGTCGTCCAGCGGGGTGGGGAGGAGGAGTTGGCGGGCCAGGAGTTTGGTGATGGTGCGGGTGACCACGTCGGAGTCGCGCAGGGCGTCTTGCTGGCCTGCGGGTGTGTAGTTGGCGACGAGGTCCGAGATTTCCTCGCGGGTGATCGTCGGGTCCGTCTGGGCGGTGACGTGGCGGTCCAGCAGGAGGCGCAGGCGCAGCAGGACGATGGTTTCCACGCGGCTCAAAGCACGCTGCTGCCGGAGGATGCTGGACCGGGAGCTTGCGCCGATGATTTCGGGATCGACAGGGCGGAGGACCGCGATTTTGCGGTCGTGATCGAGCTGGAGGGTGAGGAACAGTTCGGACAGGCGGCTGCGGAGGATCAGCTGGTTGTCCAAGAGGGTGGTCCACAATTTCTCGTCACGGCCGCCGTCGATGTAGGGGCCTTTAAGGAGCTTCACCAAGGCGTGGCGGACTTTCATGGGGAGTACGCCCGTGTCGCCGGGGAACAGCGCGGCGCCGTCAACGAAGGAGTCCCGCGGAGTCACCCGGAACGGATCCGCATGGCTGATTTCAACACCACGCTCAGCCACCTCCTCGGTGACCTCGTCCGCTTCGGCGCCATCCGCCGTCGTGATGTCCTCTGTTGTGATTTCCTCAGTCATCAGAATCCTCATTCAGCGTGACGACGGGCAGGTATGCCGTGCGGATGCTGCCGTCGATTTGTTCGAAGTCGATGTGTTCCCAGGCGGCCCGGTCGAAGGCGGCGCCGCCTTGCAATGCCATGGACAGCAGGGTGCGCACGGTGTTGATGTGCCGTTCCTCGGCGGGCAGGTTGTCCCAGGCGTCGCCCAAGGTTGCCGCGCCGGCCATGGCTGCCCGGATAACGGCCGGCTTGGCCTTGCCGGTGCGCGCAGACCGCACCCGGTCGGAGTCGCTGAAGGCGATGGGGTCGGCCAGGCGCGGGGGCGTGGCGAATTCGTCGGGGTCGAACAATTTGACCATCGCCAGCGACTCGAACCCGGCATTGAACAGGACTGGCCCTGGGATCAGGCCGGGTCGGTCCCGTTCGTACGGCATGGAGCGGATGGCTTGCTCGGCCTCGGCCAACACCTTGCGGAGGCTGACGGATTGCCGGACGTCGTCGCTCTGGATATACGTATTCAGGCTTTCGGACAGCTTGCCGTAGATACGTTGGATCTGGCTGTGCTGTGTTCGCAGTTCGGCCACGAGGTTCTTGAGCGTCTCGCGGTCTTCGTGGGAGAGGTCGTCGGCGAATTGCCTGCTCAACACTTCGCCGATCGCCGAGCGGAAGCGCAATTGCTGCTGCGGGTCCTCCAGGAAGGCCGTGAACGACCGGAAGGTGCGGCCCTCGGGGCTTTGGCGCAGCCGCTTGTCGGCCTCCAAAACCTGGGCCATGGTGGCGCCCTTGCTCAGGGACTCCTCGATGATCTGGTTGCGGAGTTCACCCACCAATTCCTCGATGCGGTCACGCATTTTTTTGTAGTCCGCGGGTAGGCTGGCGGCGAGGTCCAGGATGTTGCCGGCAGCTTCCACAGCTTCTTCGTCGTCCAGAAGGCCATCGAATTCGCCCGAGCTGATGTCCTCCACCAACTGCTGCCGCTCCTGGATTTCCTCCTCCAGGGCCTCCAGCCGCGCACTCTGGTCCGGGTTGGTCTCGTTGGCGAGCTTCTCCACATCTCCCAGAAGCGTGCCGAGCCGCGATCCATTCAGCGTGGAACGCTCGCTGGAAAGGCTGTCCAGGAACGCCAGCACGCGGGCGGCGGGTTCTGTGACTTCATAGACGATCTGGCCGGACTGATTGCGGCGGGTCAGGAACTGCTTGCGCGTCCATTCATCGCCGAACAGCTTGCCGTTCTGCTGGCCGCCCAAGGCCGGGTCCTGGCGCCGGAGCTGCTCAAGGAAAGCGTCGACGTCGGCGTGGAACTCTTCGAGCGGAAGCTGCGGCCGGGTGCGGGTGAAGGATGCTTGCAGCACGGCGATGACCCACGGTGCCGATCGGGTCAAAGCCCACGCTGGGCCTTTGGTCAGCTGCTCGAGGTCACGGAGCCTGGCGCTGATGGCGTCGGCGGAGGACATGGCTGAACGGGACAATTACTCTCCTTCAGCTGCTGCGTAACCTGGCTGGCAGCGGAAACTGCCCCGTACAAGGTTAACGCAGAGCGTCAGAGCCTCCCCACCGCAACCATTTCGTAACCTACCGTGCGGTATGGTTTCGATCCCATATCAACGGCGTCGCGAGGCGTTTCCGCTCTGGCCGGAAAGCATTCACACCCCTAGTGTCAGAACATCGACGCAGCCACGCCGCGCCGACCCACGCACCGTCGCTCCGGGGGGAACCATGGATTTCGATTTCACTGCGCTGGAAACAGGCACCTACGTAGTTATTGGAACGCTGGTCTTCGCTGCACTTTTAGTGGCATTCATCGCAGCAGCAGCAATGGCAACAATCATTCTTATTGGCACCATGGGCATGGTCTGGTACGCCGTCAAAGGCATTCTGGGTGGCCTCGTCCATGGCATTAATTTCGCGTGGGACCGCCTGGTTCACCACGCAGGCCAAGTGGAAATTCCAGCTGAATTCCAGCCACAGATTTCCTCTGGCACGGGTAGCTACCCGCGGGTAGCATTGAGGGACAGCTGAAGGGTTCCCACCCACGGCGGACCCTGGCTCCATCCGGCACAACCGGCTAGAGGAGTTACTCCATGACGTCCGCCACTGACAACAGTCTCGCCGCCGCAAGCGTCAACGCCACCGCAGAAGAAGCCCGCGCCGTCGCCGAGGCCGCGCGCGAAACCGAATGGAACCGGCCCAGCTTCGCCAAGGGCCTCTACCTGGGCAGCTTCGACCTCAGCCTGATCCACCCCTGGCCACAAGCACGGGCAGGCGACCTGGAGCGGGGTGAGGAATTCATGGGCCGGCTGCTCACGTTCGCCAAGACCATGTCCGGCCGGGTCATTGAACGCGACGCCAAGATCCCTGACGAGTACCTCCGAGGACTCGCGGACCTTGGCGTGTTCGGCATGAAAATCCCGCGCGAATACGGCGGGCTGGGTTTGTCCCTGGTCTACTACGGCCGGGCGCTGGCCCTGCTGGGATCGGTTCATCCAAGCCTCGGCGCCCTCATTTCCGCGCACCAGTCCATCGGCGTCCCGGAGCCTGTTAAGGAATTCGGCACACCGGAACAGAAACAGGAATACCTGCCTCGCTGCGCCGCCGGCGCCATCACCGCTTTCCTCCTGACAGAGCCCGACGTCGGCAGCGACCCCGCGCGCATGGGCGCCACTGCCGTGTTGTCCGACGACGGCGGCTCTTACCTTTTGGACGGCGTGAAGCTCTGGACCACCAACGGCGTGATCGCCGAACTGGTGGTGGTCATGGCCCGGGTCCCGGCACATACCGACCCCGACGGGACGGAGCACAAAGGCGGCATATCCGCTTTCGTGGTGGAGATGGACTCCCCCGGTATCACCGTCGAGAACCGCAACGCCTTCATGGGCCTTCGCGGAATCGAAAACGGCGTGACCCGGTTCCATCAGGTCCGGGTCCCTGCAGCCAACCGGCTTGGCCGCGAAGGTCAGGGACTCAAAATTGCCCTCACCACCCTCAATACAGGGCGGCTTTCCATTCCCGGTTTGTGCGTTGCCGCCGGAAAGTGGAGCCTGAAAATCTCCCGCGAATGGTCCAACGCCAGGACCCAATGGGGACGTCCGGTGGGCCAACACGAGGCCGTGGGCAAAAAGATCGCGTTCATCGCCGCCACCACTTTTGCGCTGGAGGCGGTGTTCGAATTGTCCGCCGAGATGGCCGACGCCGGCCAGAAGGATGTGCGCATCGAGGCTGCGCTGGCCAAGCTGTGGTCCACTGAACTGAGCTGCAGGATCGCCGATGAACTTGTCCAGATCCGTGGCGGCCGGGGCTTCGAAACCGCTGATTCCCTTGAGGCCCGGGGCGAGCGTGCTGTCCCCGCCGAGCAACAGCTCCGGGACCTCCGCATCAACCGGATCTTCGAGGGTTCCAGCGAGATCATGAAACTCCTGATCGCCCGCGAAGCCGTGGACGCGCACCTTGCCGCCGCGGGCGACCTCGCCTCAGCGGATGCGAGCCTGCAGGACAAGGCGAGGGCCGCCGTCGGGGCCTCTGGCTTCTATGCGAAATGGCTGCCGAAACTCGTGGCAGGTGCCGGCATGGATCCGCGGTCCTACGCGGAATTCGGACGATTGGCCAAGCAGCTGCGATTCGTAGAGAGGTCCTCGCGACGGCTTGCACGGCAAACCTTCTACGGCATGGGCAGGTGGCAGGCGAAGCTCGAGCACAAGCAGGCGTTCCTGGGCAGGATCGTGGACATCGGCGCCGAGTTGTTCGCGATGGCCGCGTGCTGCTCGCGGGCTGAAATGCTGCTCCGCAAGCACCCGGAACAAGGTGCCACCGCGTTCGAACTGGCAGAGGCATTCTGCGAGCAGGCCCGTGTGCGGGTGGACGAATACTTCGATCAGCTGTGGAGGAATACTGACGACGGCGATCACGGACTCTCGCGCAAAGTCCTCGCCGGTGACTACGCCTGGCTGGAGGCCGGAGTCCTGGACCAGTCCGAAGGTACCGGGCCGTGGATCGGCGACGCCTCGCCCGGAGCCTCAACCAAGGAGAACCTGCACCGCAACTATCGATGAAGCGCTAGCGAACGTCCCCCTCCACGTAGAACCATCGCTTGCCTTCCCGAACAAAGCGGCTGACTTCGCGCTGGACGCCGCGTTCGCCGTCGAGCCTGTAATGTGCGGCGAACTCCACGGTGCCCGTCGTGTCCAAGGGGCCGCCACCGGACGCAGACACGATGTCCAGCCTGCGCCACTGCATGTCCGCATCGAGGTCCATGGATTCCGGCCGGGTGGAGGCGTGCCAGGTGCGCAGCAGGTAGCTGGGGTCCAGGACAACGAAAGCCGAATAGCGGGAACGCATGAGTTGTTCGGCGGTGGGCGCGTCGGCGGCATCGCGGTGGAACCGGGCGCAGCAATCGTCGTACTGCTCCCCGGAGAGGCAGGGACAGGCGCCGTTGTGGAGTCTGGCAAAGTCAGGGGTCACGAGGTCCCAATCTGAGGCTGTAAATGAGAGCTGGGCAACATATTTTCCCACGCCATATAACAGCTTTGAAACAACCCCGCCAGAGTAGGGGGCGGCGCGTGATTCCGTCGGTGCTGGACCTTAGGCTAGATACGCAAGCTGGGTGGGCAATGCGCGCATCACAAAACGACAGCCAGGGGAGGCTACGTGGAGGATCCGACAACACTCGCCATCAACCTGACGTACTTGGGAACACTCGGACTTGCCGTCCTCATGTTCCTGGGTCTCGGGTTGGTCATCATCATCACGTTGGTGGTAGCGGGAGTCGGGCGCCTGCTCTCGATTGTTCTCCTGGCGATGGTGGGCATTTTTCCGAAGAAGGAAACCACTCCGATCGTCAAGTTGCCGCCGCGCCCCGCACGCGTCCCTGATCCTGTGACCGGCGTCGAGTCTCCGGCAGCTGTTGAATCACCTCTGGATGACCTCGCTTATCTTGAAACCGGATCTACTGCGGCGCAGGCTCCCACCGCGGTTGCTACGGCTTCACAGCCTGCTGCCTCTGCGCCGGTTTCGAAGGTTGCCGCCGCGCCTTCCGCTCCTGCCCGACCTGACGCGCCCAAGCGCGACCTCCTGGGAGACGTTCGACGACGACTCTCGGGTGCGTCGGCCGCTGTCAAAGACGGCGCGTGGAAGGCCAAAGTAGACCCCCGCAACCTTCCCAAGCCGGCGGAGGTCAAGTCGGTGGTCGAAAACCAGGCTGCCCACCATCCGATTCTCGTGGCGGCCACCAAGGAGCCGCCGGTTCTGGCGAAGGATTGGGCTGATGCCGTGGCTGAGGCCGATCGTCGTGCAGCCGCCCGCGCTCAGGCTGAGCAGCCGCCCGCCATCAAGGTGACGGTCCGCGACGTCGGCGAGCCCACGCCGTCGTCGTCCAATGGCACAAAGCCAGCTCCGAAGACGCCGGACAATTCGGCAAAACCGGGCGGCAATGGCACCGGCAAAACCGGTTCCGGCAGCGACGGCGGCAGCGGAAGTGGCAGCAGCGGCAGCGGCACGAAGAAATCGGGCCCGAACACTTCCAAGAATGGGAAGTCTCCGAGCCCAATCCGAAAAGGTTCGCTCAGCAGCGCCAGCCGCAACTCCTAGCGGCTACGCAGCCAACTGCCGGAACGACGCGCCATGGTAGATCAGCGGCCTTGACTCCAGGTTGATGATGGTCGCTTTGACCTCCAGGACCACGATCGCGTGATCACCGGCGGGCGTCTCGGAGACAACTTCGCATTCGAAGCCCAGCACTGCACCGTCGATCAGCACTGCACCTGAGTCGCTCACGCTGGTGTCCAGCCCCGCGAAACGGTCGCGCGTCTTGGAGGCCAGTTGGAGGGCTGCCGCTTCCTGGCCCTCGGCGAGCACCGAAACACCCAAGCGCTGGGCTTGGCGGAGCTTCGGCCACGTTGTGGAGGAGTTCTGCACGGCAAACATCACCAGGGGCGGTTCCAGCGAAACACCCACGGTGAAGGACGAGGCCACCAGGGCTTCCGGGGTGAAGTCCACCATGGCGCTGAACGCGGCAATTCCGGACGGGAACTGCGCAAATGCAGCCTTGATGGCCGCCGTTTCTTCCACTGTGGTCTGTGTCATTCCGCTGTCCCCTATTCGTGCGTTGCTTGAGTTCCTTTCCCATAATTCCCCTGCTTCCGGGAACAGCAATATTTGTTGATTCGAAAGACATTTGTGTTGCCGTGTGTCAAGAAATGTCGCGAACTAAGGCCTCTTCCATTACTTCGCAAGACGAAAAACGAAGAAGTTCTACCGCTTGCGTTTATGCCTCCGACGGCCGTGTGTAGCCTCGATTGAACATCCCGTCCGTGGCCACCGACTTACGCCTGGACACCAGCACCGCCCCCTCAGCACAGTCCCACCACAGGAAGCCGACATGAGCCTCAACGAGCTACGAACGCTTGGACGCACTGGCGCCCTGATCAGCCCGCTCACCCTGGGCACCCTCAACTTCGGCACCGGCGCCGCGCCCACGGGTCCCGCCGAGAGCATCCGCATCATCAAAGCAGCGCTGGACGCCGGCATCACCAGCGTCGACACGGCGGACATCTACTCCCAGGGCGAGGCCGAAACTGTGGTTGGCCAGGCCATCCACAGCCGGCGCGACGACGTTTTCCTCGCCACCAAGTTCCACGGCCAGATGGGTTCCAACCCGGCGCACGCAGGCAACTCACGCCGTTGGATCGTCCGGGCTGTGGAGGACAGCTTGCGGCGGCTGAACACGGACAGGATCGACCTTTACCAAGCGCACCGGCCTGACTACAACACTGATCTCCTGGAAACCATCACAGCGCTGAACGACCTCATCCGGCAGGGAAAGATCCTGTACTACGGCACGTCCGTGTTCAGCCCCGCCCAGCTTGTTGAGGCCCAGTGGATCGCCAACACCAACCACCTCACCCCGCCCGTGGTTGACCAGGTGCCGTACTCGCTCCTGGTGCGCGCCAACGAACGTGACGTTTTCCCCATCACCCAGCAGTACGGCGTCGGGGTTTTGAGTTATGGACCGCTCGACGGCGGGTGGCTGGCCGGCGGATACCGCGTGGGTGCAGGGCAGCCTGAAAGTTCGCGATCGGCTGCCGTCCCGGGCCGCTTCGACGTCAACGCGCCCTTCAACCAGGGCAAGCTGCATGCGGCCGACGCCCTTGCGCAGCTCGCGGCCCGGCACGGGCTGACCCTGATCCAGCTCGCTGTGGCTTTCGCACTGAATCACCCCGCCGTGACCAGCGTCGTCATCGGGCCGCGCACCGAGGACCACCTCACCGACTATTTGAAGGCAGCAGACGTGGTGCTCAGCGAGGCTATCCTCGACGAAATCGACGACATCGTTGCACCCGCCGTGAACTTCCTTGAACGCGACGCCGGTACAGTTGCACCGCACCTTGAGTACCCGGAATTACGACGTCGGTAGCCTCCTTCGGGTTGCGAGGCCTCCTTTGCGCGCTCCTTGCCCCCGTTGGGGCGCAGAGCGGGCCTCGCAACAGACTCTTGACGGGGTTCGGCCGCGGCGTGATCCTTGTCCTAAGTGCTGCGGCACTCCGCAGCGTTTAGCTTCCAGTAGAACGCCGCCATCCCATGTCCAAGCACCACGTCAAGCAAAGGGCAGCAAAAGCCGCCACCCCCGGGCAGCCGACCGAAGGTCCCCTGACCCACGAAGAACTGCAACTCTCCGGCCGGAACCATTCCATGCCGCTCGAGGCCCTGCACGACGACATCACGCCGGCGGGCCTCCACTACCTGCTCATCCATTTCGACATCCCGCACGTTCCCGCCGACACTTGGCGGTTGCGGCTGGGCGGGGCCATGGATCACAGCCTCGAACTGAGTCTTGAGGACATCAAGGCCAGGCCCGCAGTCACCATGCCAGTGACCATGGAATGCGCAGGAAACGGCCGGTCACTTTTGGAACCGCGGCCGTTGAGTCAGCCGTGGGTACTCGGTGCAGTGGGCACCGCCGAGTGGACCGGAACTCCCTTGGCACCCCTCCTGGAGGAAGCAGGTTTGGCGAGTGACGCCGTCGAACTTGTCTTTACCGGTGCCGACGCCGGTGTCCAGGGTGGCATCGAAGAGCCGTATGCGCGCAGCCTTTCTCTCGCCGAGGCAATGCATCCCGAGGTCATGCTGGCCTACGCCATGAACGGAAGTCCCCTGCCGATCCAGCACGGGTTCCCTCTCAGGCTGCTGGTGCCGGGGTGGTATGGCATGGCGAGTGTGAAGTGGTTGACGTCGATCGAGGCTGTGACGTCGCGGTTCATGGGTTTCCAGCAGGCGGTCGCGTACCACTATCTGCAAGGACCCGATGGGCCTGGGCTGCCTGTCACACACATCCGGGTTCGATCTCTGATGGTGCCTCCCGGGATTCCTGATTTCTTCACCCGACGCCGCATTGTGGACTCCGGCCCGGTCATGCTGCACGGCCGCGCGTGGTCCGGCCACGGCGAGGTGGAACGGGTGGAGGTAGGGATCGACGGCGAATGGATGCCTGCCCATGTGGACCCGCCCGTGGGTGATTTCGCGTGGAGGTCGTGGTCCATGGTGTGGGTCGCGAGTCCCGGCGAGCACGTGCTGCGGTGCCGGGCCATGGATACGTCCGGTGCGCTGCAGCCCACCGACCAGGTGTGGAACTATCAGGGCATTGGGAACAACATGGCGCAGCGGGTTGAGGTGACGGTTCGGTAGTTTGTTCCTCCTGGCCCCGTCGGACGGGCCGCGCCTGCCCCGCGCCCGTCGGCCCGAGATCGCTGGAATGCTCCGGGATCGCCGGAACCTTCCAGGGGTTTTGACTGGCTTTCCACGATCTCGCTGCTCCTGGCGTTCCCGCAGGGCTTGCGAGGCCCGGTTAGACTCTTCCCAATCATGAGTATCCCGTCATCATCCCCGGCAAACGTCCGCGTCGACGCCTGGCTGTGGGCGATCCGCGCCTACAAGACTCGCTCGGCCGCCACCGCTGCCTGCCGTGCCGGGCACATCCGCATCAACGGGAACCCGGTCAAAGCGTCGCAAAGCGTGATCATCGGAGACATCATCCGGGTCCGCGAATCCGGCTGGGAACGCATCCTTGAAGTCCGACGACTCATCGCGAAGCGTGTAGGTGCGGAAGCTGCCTCACACTGCTTCACGGACCACACTCCCCCGCGTCCTGTGGCACCCAAGCTCGGACTCCCCCAGCGCGACCGCGGCGCGGGTCGGCCCACCAAGAAGGACCGCAGGGATATGGAGAAGCTGCGCGGGTAGGTGGTTTTCCACAGGCCGCCGTTACCGACGTGAATCTGGCTTCCCTCCCGACCTAGACTGACCGGCACACCGCCAAACAGCTGCTGGGGAGCCTGTCATGTCACGCCTTTCGTTTGCCACTTTTCCGTTGGTCCTGGCCCGGACGGGAGCCATAGCTGCGGCATTGGCCCTGCTCCTCACGGGTTGCCAGGGCGGCACCACACCCAGCGCGCCACCCTCCGAACCAAGCACGACGACGGCGTCGCCCACCACGAGCGCTTCGGTTCCGGCGGCTTCGGCTACTCCGGATAGTCCGCCGACATCCGCCGTATACAAGCCCGCGGATGCCAAGGGGAAGGCTGAGAATGTGCCCGTTCCCGTGATGCCCGAGTTGGCGAAGGAGAACTCGAAGGCGGGGTTGGAGGCGTTTATTGGGTACTGGTACGCGCAGCTGTCTTACGTGGGCGAGACAGGAGACATGTCATCATGGCTGCCGTTGATCTCCCCAGATTGCCTGCTTTGTCTCCGCCTCCAAGAGTCCGGTGAAGATGGATACATCGACGGACGGTGGTTGTCGGGCGGAAGGATCTCGGTCCCGGTTGTAGAGGTGCTTTGGAGGGACAACTCCCTACCGTCAGCAAAAGTCCAGGTGATTCAGCAGCAGATTGACTATTACAACGCAGACGGCAGCATTGGGCGGTCGAGTTCAGAAGCGTCCAATGATGCGTTCGCCCTGTTCGCCAAGTACGTTGACGGTTCATGGGTCGTGGTGGATCTTGGCGTCATTGCGTAAGCCCATCGTGAAAGTTATTGCAGTGGTCGCTTGGCATGCGATCTGGTTTGCCGCCTGCCTCGCCGTGGCGACCCCGTCCTCGGCATCTGACGATACGTGGGCCGCCAACAACGCGGGTGATCGAGGGATCGACATCGGCGCGCGTTTTAGAATCGACCCCCAGACAGGGCTGCTAGGCGCCCGCCTCGATGGTTCACCCGCATCGCAAGCTATCGATGACCCCAACCAGTACATGGCTGACACCCACTGCCGTGCCGATGGACCTGACACCAAGGACCCCGGTTGCGATGCCCTTGAGTGTCCAGCCACCGCAACCAACAGTGAAGCAGGCACCCCCGTCATCTGGAAGGAAGCCCCCAAAGCCATCACCAATCCGGGTTGGACAGACTGGATCCCAGTCAGCGGACCCACCTGCCTCTACGACCCCCAGCCGGAAAACGTCCTGGCCAACATCGCAGCCCGCATCCTCACCGACTTCCAACAACTACCCGTCAACCCCGGAACCCTCCAAGCCCAACCCTTCCCGCACACCCTCAAAGGCGGACCCACCAACTTCTACACCACCACCGCAGAACAAGGCTTCAACCTCACCATCCTCGGCCAAGCAGTCCACCTCACCGCAACACCGACCAACTACACCTACACCTTCGGCGACGGAGGAACCCTAGGCCCCACACCGGTGGCCGGCTACTCCATCCCCGAAGCCGACTGGCTCACCAACCAGACCCGAACCAGCCACACCTACACCGAAACCGGCAACTACCAAGCCACCCTCACCACCGCCTTCACCGGCACCTACTCCGTCAACAACGGACCACCCCTACCCATCAACGGAACCCTGAACCTCACCACACCAGCCAAAACCATCCACGTCTGGAAAACAGAACGAGCACTCGTCGCCGACACCTGCCAGCAAAACCCCAACTCCTGGGGCTGCCCCGGCGCAAAACCGAGATAGCCGGTGACTCACCTTGGGCCTTTGCCCGCATCACGAACCGCAGACACCCACTTCGAAGGCGAACAGCCCATCGACACACCGTGCATACGGCGCGTCTTGTCATTCAAGATTCAAAGTGGGTGGTGGCGGCCCCCCCCGGAACGGGCACGCCAAAAAGAAGAAAGCACCAGTTCCGAAGAACGGTGCTTTCCGCTGGCTGAATTCTAGGAGAACCACGTACCTGGAGGGCCCATCAACAACAGGAAGCTGAACACTGCGCCCACGGCAACCAGGGTGACAACTACGGCCAGAATGGGATTGCGCAGAACCCAAGCCTGGGCTTTCTCGAATCCGCCTCGCGGCGTTTCTCCCCCGGCTGCCAGGCGCCAACCGCCGGCGAGGAGGCCACGGCGGTCCAGCGACTTCTCCATGGGAATGGTGGCATACGGAATCACGGCTGAACCGATGGCAAGGAGACCGGTTCGTGTTGACCACTTCTGGTTGATCCAGGTGAAGGCGGCCGTCGCTGCGTAGCAAAGGAAGACGAAGCCGTGAATGCCACCTGCGATGCTGACCCCAACCTCGGTGGTGCGTGTGACGTACTTAAGGAACAACCCGATCAGCAGCAGCGTCCAAGTCACGGCCTCGGCAAAAGCAACGGTGCGGAACAAAGTGCGGGGCTGCATGGAAGTCCTCAGGTAGCAAACGGGAGACACGTCGTATTTTACCGGCTGTAGAACTTTCCGTGCGTCACCTCCCAGCAACAATTCACTTTGCCGAGGGCAGTGCCTGCCCGTTCCGGATACGGGAATCGCCACATTCGATGGCAACGGGCGCGATTTCCATCTCAGGTTCGTGACGGGTCCGGGCTTTGCCGACGGCGATGTGAGGCAACCAGCGGGGTGACCTGTAACCCAGTGCGGGTGAGCTCAGGATGAAGTCGTCAATGTTGTCCAGGCCCAGATCGTCCAGAAGTGTGTGAAGCCCTTGCACCAAAAGTGCCTGATAGTCGTGCACTTCCTGCGGCACATCCACCTCGAGCCCCATCAGGCGGCCACCGCCCAACGGGATCAACTTTTCCGACTTGCCCAGAAAGCCCTGCAACACCGGCAGCTCGGTCAACCAGCTGGCGATCTCCGGAAGTGTCTTTTCAGGAGATGACAAACCTTTGGTCCACGCCACGATGTCCTGGGCCAAGTCGTCGAGGATTCCAACGTGCAGCAGGGTCAGGTGCAATCCCGGCGGATTCCGGAGGGAATCTACGTACCGGGCCAGGCCCTCATAGTCGGAGGCTCCCTCTCCGATACGGAGAACGGGCACCTCAACTGTGATGCGAGGCCCCTCGGATTTGCTTCCAACTGGCTTGCTGGCCGTCATGGTTGCCATTATGCGCCGAACGCCCAGCGGGCGGGAGGCCGACGGCGGAACTCACCTGACGCCGTCGTGCCCTGTTCGCTACTTCTTGGGACGCGCTTGGACGAGGTTGGCGAACGGAAGCCGCCCGAAAAACAAAACGAAGTCAGAATGGTAGTCAGCTTCGGCGGCATTGACCTCGGAGGCCGGGAGCTCCTTCCAGGCAACGATGAGGTCCAAGGCGTCCCGCAATTGCCAGATGAGCCGCGCATCCCAGACAACGGTGGGCCGTCCCCGGCCATAGTCCATGAATTCCTGGATCTGCTTGCGAAGCCCTCGGTTGCCTTGGCTGCCGGCGTTCGCTTTGCCTATGTAGACCACGGATGCATCCGCAATCCATTCGGCTTCCAAGGCTTCCCGCTTGAGCGAGGGGTCCTTCTTCTTGAACGTGCCGGCAGTGCTCTTGCTAAGGAATACGGGGTCGAAATCCGCGGGGCACAGGATGGCGAAGACGCCGGGGCCTTGGGGAATCCTCATGGGATCGAGTTCGTCGAGCGGCCGGAATCCGGTGAACCCGTCCTGCATGAGGGACTTTTTGGTGAAGAGCATGGTCCATTGTGTCAAGGATGGCTCGTCCCAAAGAAGCGCGTGGTGGCGGCCACAGAACGCCTTACCAGTCCCCAAACCGTGAAGCAAGCCTTTCAGCGTTGACAGCCCCTTGTGACCCGTGCCATATTCGAAGCGTGAACCTGTCAGACAGCCGGACAGCCGGACAGCAAGAGCCCCAGGGCGGGCATATGCCCATTTCGCGCATCTCCGCAGCTGAAGCGGTCTTCGCGGCCCTGAGGCGTGCGATCGAGGGCGGCCAGTTCGATATCGGCACCAAGCTGAGCTCGGAAGCGACTTTGGCGGGCCAGTACGGCGTCAGCCGCTCCGTCATCCGGGAAGCGCTGCGATCCTGCAACACCTTGGGCCTCACCGTGACCAAAACGGGCAAGGGCACGTTCATTGTGGCCAACAAGGTCGCTAACGACCTTACCTTGGGTCAGTACAGTGCGCGTGATCTCAACGAGGCCCGCCCGCACATCGAGATCCCGGCAGCGGGCCTCGCCGCGCAAAGAAGGACGGAGGAGGAACTTGAGCACCTCAAGGAAATCATCCAGGAAATGCTCAGCGAGACCGACCCCGAGGCCTGGGTCAACCTGGACGCGAGCTTCCACTCCGCTGTAGCCCGCGCCAGCGGAAACCGGGTGTTCGCCAGCGTCGTCTCGGATATCCGCGAGGCCCTGGCGCACCAATCCGAAACCCTCAACCTCGTCGCAGACCGGCAACACCGCTCTGATGAAGAACACGTCGCCGTGCTCAACGCGATCGAAGCCGGAGACTCTGAAGCCGCAAGCAAAGCGATGGCTGCCCACCTGCAGGCCGTCAGCGTGGCACTGGACACGATCCTCAGCAAATGAATATCCCAAAGGACACCATGCCCGCCCCCGCAGCAACCGCCAACCGAACCGCGGCACAAAACCTCAAAGCGCCGCACCACGTCCCCCTCGTCGAGGTAACCCGCGACGGCCTGGTGGAGAGCATCCACTACGGCTCGCTGATCGCGCTCCACAAAAACGGCACCACCGCCGCGGAAGCCGGCGAACCGGACGCGCCGATGTACCCGCGTTCAAGCCTGAAGCCACTGCAGGCCGTTGCGCTGCTCAAGGCCGGTTTGGACATCCCCCAAAACCTCCTGGCTCTCACCGCTGCCAGCCACTCGGGCGCACAGATGCACCGCGATGGAGCCACTGAAATCCTGAAGCTGCACGGACTGACCGAGGCGGCACTGGCCAACAGCACGGACCTGCCGTACGGCGTTCAGGAGCGCGAAGAGTGGCTGCGCGCCGGCAACGGTCCCACCCAAATTGCACAGAACTGTTCCGGCAAGCACGCTTCCATGGCCGCCGTCTGCATCATCAACGGCTGGCCTGTGGAGGGGTATTTGCACCCCGAGCATCCCTTGCAGGTCCTGGTCCGCGACACCATCACGGACCTCACCGGCGAGGAAGCAGCAGCGGTCAGCACCGACGGCTGCGGGACTCCGCTCTTCGCACACTCCTTGCACGGCATGGCCCGGGCCTATGGCCGTCTCGCCGCTGCCGACGCAAGCACCGATGAGGGCAAAGTCGCCCACGCCATGCGCCGCTTCCCTGAGATGGTGGCAGGCGAAGGCCGCGACGTCACCGCCCTCATGCGGGCCGTACCTGGGCTTCTGGCGAAGGACGGCTTTGAGGGCCTCCAACTGGTGGGCCTCCCGGACGGCACCGGTGTAGCCGTGAAGATCTCCGACGGCGGCGATCGCGCCCGCATGCCTGTCACCGTTGAGGTTCTTCGCCGGCTGGGCGTCGACGGCGGCAGCTTGGACACGCTTCAGAGCCCACCCGTGCTGGGCGGCGGCCTTCCGGTCGGCGAACTCCGCGCGGCCCACATTTTCAGTAACTAAACCAAGGACAGCTATGACCACCGTCGATCAGGCGATCCCCCTCCGTTCCGAACACGACCTCTTGGGCGACCGTGATGTACCCGCGGATGCCTACTGGGGCGTCCACACCCTCCGTGCCATGGAGAACTTCCCCATCACAGGGCAGCCCCTCTCCACCAACAAGCACCTGGTCCGCGGCCTGGCCGCAGTGAAGCAGGCCGCAGCCCGCACCAACCACGAGCTTGGCCTCCTGGATGCCGTGAAGGCGGATGCCATTGTGCAGGCCTGCCAGGACATCATGGACGGCATGCTCCACGAGCAGTTCATGGTGGACGTGATCCAGGGCGGCGCCGGCACCAGCTCCAACATGAACGCCAACGAGGTCATCGCCAACCGTGCACTGGAAATCCTGGGGCACCCCAAGGGCGAGTACTCCAAGCTGCACCCCAATGACCACGTGAACTTGAGCCAGTCCACCAACGACGTTTACCCGACGGCGGTGAACCTGGCCACGATCTTCTCCGTGAAGGAGCTCCTGGAAGCCCTCGAAGAACTCGAGCTGGCCTTCGCTGAGAAGGGCCGGGAGTTCCGGACTGTGGTGAAGATGGGTCGCACCCAGCTGCAGGACGCTGTTCCCATGACGCTGGGCCAGGAGTTCGGCGGCTACGCCGTGACCATCGGCGAGGACCGGGCACGGCTGGACGAGTCCCACATGCTGATCCATGAGATCAACCTTGGGGCCACCGCCATCGGCACCGGGTTGAATGCCCCGGCAGGTTACGCCGAGGCCGCCTGCCGGCACCTCGCCGAAATCACGGGCCTTCCCCTCCTCACGGCCGCCGACCTCATTGAAGCTACCCAGGACGTTGGCGCGTTTGTTCACTTGTCCGGCGTGCTGAAGCGCGTGGCAGTAAAACTCTCCAAGATTTGTAATGACCTCCGCCTGCTGTCTTCCGGACCGCGTGCGGGTTTGGGCGAGATCAACCTTCCGGCCGTGCAGTCCGGCTCGTCGATCATGCCCGGCAAGATCAATCCGGTGATCCCGGAAGTGGTCAGCCAGGTGGCATACGAAGTCATCGGCAACGATGTCACCGTCACCATGGCCGCGGAGGCCGGCCAGCTTCAGCTGAACGCCTTCGAACCGATCATTGTGCACAGCCTGCACAAGAGCATCTCCCACCTGGAAGCAGCGTGCCGCACCCTTACGGCGCGTTGCGTCCGGGGCATCACTGCAAACACCGAACGGCTACGGCTTACCGTGGAGCAGTCGATCGGTCTCGTCACGGCATTGAACCCCCACATCGGTTACGCCTCCGCCACCGCTATCGCGCAGGAAGCGCTGGCAACGGGCAAGGGCGTTGCGGAACTCGTGCTGGAGCACGGTCTTCTGACCGCCACCCAGCTGGAGGAACTGCTGAGCCCCGAGCGTCTGGCAAATCTCAGCAAATAGGCCGAAACTGGCCTGCAAAACCTCCAACCAGCCGTCCCGCCCCATGAGGCATACCCCCACGAGGCTTTGCTCTGTGTGCCCGGATCCCCAACCGGACGCGCCCAGGACACCCCCAACAGGACACCCCTAAGGATTCCAATGACCAATCCCATCACGGACCACACGGTCCCGGCCCAAGCGCACGCCAGCGAGAAAGCCCTCCACAAGGAGGACTCCGGCTACCACAAGGACCTCAAGCCCCGCCAGATCCAGATGATCGCGATCGGCGGCGCAATCGGCACCGGACTGTTCCTGGGCGCCGGCGGCCGACTCAACGCAGCTGGTCCCTCCCTCGTTATCGCGTACGCAATCTGTGGCTTCTTCGCCTTCCTGATCCTCCGGGCACTCGGTGAACTGGTTCTGCACCGCCCGTCGTCGGGATCCTTCGTCTCCTACGCCCGTGAGTTCTACGGCGAAAAGGCAGCCTTCGTTTCGGGCTGGTTCTACTGGATCAACTGGGCCACCACCACCATCGTGGACATCACCGCAGCGGCCCTCTACATGGAGTTCTTCGGCAAATACGTCGCCTGGATTGGTGCCGTTCCACAGTGGGCGTGGGCGCTCATTGCGCTGGTTGTCGTGCTCTGCCTGAACCTGGTCTCCGTGAAGGTCTTCGGTGAAATGGAGTTCTGGTTCGCGCTGATCAAGGTGGCAGCGCTGGTGGCCTTCCTCCTGGTGGGCACCTACTTCGTCATCTTCGGCACCCCGGTGGAGGGCCAGGAAGTCGGCTTCAGCCTCATCGCAGACAACGGCGGAGTCTTCCCCAATGGCGTCCTGCCCATGATCATCCTCATGCAGGGTGTGCTCTTCGCTTACGCCTCGATCGAACTCATCGGTACCGCAGCCGGCGAAACCGCCAACCCGGAAAAGATCATGCCCAAGGCCATCAACTCCGTGGTCATCCGCATCGCCCTCTTCTACGTCGGCTCCGTGATCCTGCTGGCTCTGCTGCTCCCGTACACCTCTTACGAGAAGGGCGTCAGCCCGTTCGTGACGTTCTTCGGCTCGATCGGGGTGGAGGGCGTGGACGTCATCATGAACCTTGTGGTCCTCACCGCAGCCCTGTCTTCGCTGAACGCCGGGCTCTACTCCACAGGCCGCATCCTCCGCTCCATGTCGGTTGCCGGCTCTGCCCCGAAGTTCGCCCAGCGCATGAACAAGGCAGGCGTCCCCTACGGTGGAATCGCCATCACGGCCGGCGTTTCCCTGCTCGGTGTTCCGCTGAACTACCTGGTCCCGGCCGACGCTTTCGAGATCGTCCTGAACGTCGCTTCCGTGGGCATCATCGTCACCTGGGCCACCATCGTCCTGTGCCAGATGCAACTCAAGCGCTGGGCCGACAAGGGATGGCTGAAACGCCCGTCCTTCCGGATGTTCGGCGCCCCCTACACCGGCTGGTTGTCCTTGATCTTCCTGGCGGCCGTGCTGATCATGGTGTTCATCGAGTCCCCGTTGACCATGCTGGTCACCGCGATTGCCTGCGGACTCATGGTGTGGGGCTGGTTCCTGTGCCGCAAGCAAATTCATGAGCTTGCTGCCACCCGCGACGGCTACACCGGCAGCGCGCCGGTGATCGCCAACCGCCCGCTGCCCGGCGGCGACAAGTAACAAGCAACAACCGCTGAATCACGACGGCGGCACCCGGGTTCCGTAACAAGCGGAACCCGGGTGCCGCCGTCGTTGATTAACACCCCAAACCAGGTCGCAGTTGAGCGCGTTTTGAGCACTGAAAACGCGCTCAACTGCGACTCAGTTGGGTGGGGACGCGGCGGAGGCAGACATCGGATCATTCGTGGCTACTATTGGTCCATGGCTGTCACAGACGAGGCGATCAGCAAGATCAAAGACATGCTGATCCGCGGGGAACTCAAGGCCGGCGATCGACTTCCGCCGGAAAAGGAACTGAGCGAGCGGCTCGGTCTTTCAAGGAGTTCGTTGCGCGAGGCGGTCAAAGCCCTCGAACTGATCCGCGTGCTGGATGTCCGCCGCGGTGACGGAACCTATGTCACCAGCCTCGACGCCAAGCTGCTCAACGAAGCCGTGGCGTTCGTGGTGGACCTGCATCAGGACAAGTCCATTCTGGAACTCTTCGAGGTCCGACGAATACTGGAACCTGCCACCGCGCACTTGGCGGCGGGCAAAATCACGCCGGACGAGCTCCTGGCCCTCCGGAGCACCATGGACGGCATCGACGAGAACACGGACGTCGAGGAACTCGTGGCCCACGACCTCGAATTCCACAGCATCATCACCGAAGCCGCGGGAAACGACTACCTCGGCAGTCTCTTGGAGGCCCTGTCCAGCAGCACAGTCCGGGCACGGATCTGGCGCGGACTGACACAGGAAAAAGCTGTGGCCCACACCTTGGCCGAGCACCGTGCGATCGCCGACGCCCTTGAACGAGGCGACGCCGAACTGGTGCGCGCGCTGGTGACGGTGCACATCAGCGGCGTGGAGAACTGGTTGCGGCAGGCGCTCTAACCTTCGGCCAGGGGCGTGACAGCCAAGCCATACGTCCGGATGGCGGTCTCTTCCAGCACGGCGTCCTGCTCCGACGGGCTCAGCGAAGACACCAACTCCAACAACACATCCAGCGTCCGGCCATACGGCGCCCCGAGCGTGCTGACGGGCCAATCGCCGCCGATCATCAAACGCTCCGGCCCGAAGGCCTCCAACGCTGATTCGAACAGCGGCCGCAGTGCCTCCGGTGAATACTCGACGCCGGGCAGGTGAAGTCCGGAGAGCTTGGCCACCGAGTTCGGCTCCCGCCCCAGCGCCCGGAAGTCAGCGCTCCACGCCTCCATGGCGAGGCGGTCCGTGAGCGGCGGCTTACCCAAATGATCCAGCACCACAGTCAGTTCCGGCATCTCGCGGGCAAGCCGGAGCGCCCCTCCCAGATGCCGGGGAAAAGCGTCCGAAATATCCACGGTGAGCCCGCGCTGAGCCGCCAAGGCCAGGGAATCACGAACCGCGGGAAGATCCAGGAAATCATCCCTGGGATCGTCATGCACCAAATGCCGGACACCCTTGAAAACGGGTTTGGCCGTGAACCGGTGCAACTGCTCATCAGCCTCAGCCGGCGCATCCAGCCTGACCCAGCCCACCACTCCGAAGACCCACGGATTCCGCGAGGCAACGGCCAACATGCTCTCGGTGTCGGCAACGGTATCGTCCGCCTGGACCAGCACCGCTCCCCGCACACCGGCCGCATTCAACGTCTCATGCGCCTCGTCCTCGCCAAAGCTCCGGAACAGCGCACCGTGCTGCGGGCCGAGCCAACCATAGGGGCGCACTCCCCCGGTGACGAAGGAATCCAAGGTCCACAGATGCAGGTGCGAATCAATCACCGGCCAACACGCTCCAATGCCTCCCATAGCTCTTCCGGCACCGTCTCCTCCATGCGGGCAGCATTCATGGACACCTGCTCAGGGGAAGTCGCGCCGGCTGTCACGTTCACCACGGCCGGATGCCGCAACGGAAACTGGAGTGCCGCCGTCGGAAGTTCCACTCCAAAGTCGCGGCAGATGGTCGCGAGGCGACGCGCCCGCGCCAGCACGTCCGGCGGTGCCTGCTGGTAGTTGTAGTGTGCGTCTTCGGAAACATCGGGCCGGGCCAGAAGGCCCGAGTTGTAGGCGCCAACGCTCACGACGCCGGTGCGGCGCTCCACACAGCGGTCGAGCAGCGGAACGCCGGGCTGCTCAAGCAAGGTGTAGCGGCCTGCCAGCATCACCAGGTCCAGGTCAGCGGCGTCGACGCATTCCAGTGCAGCCTCGGCCGAGTTGATCCCCACGCCGATGGCCTTGACCACTCCCTCTGAGCGCAGCCTTTCCAACACGGGCAATGCTTCGGAGATGCCGGCTTGCAGATCGTGGACATCGGGATCGTGGAGATAGGCAATGTCCACGTGGCCCAATCCAAGCCGTTCCAGCGAGTCCTCGATGCTGCGGCGGATTCCTTTCTCGGAAAAGTCCCACACACGACGTGTAGTGGCCGGGACATCGAATCCTTCAGGGTCCTGCCCGCCGCCGGGGTTCGCTTCCAGCAGCCGCCCCACCTTGGTGGAGACGACAAACTCGTCCCGGGGTTTGTCCCGGAGAACGGCACCCAATCTCTGCTCGGACAGACCCAGGCCGTAGTGCGGGGCCGTATCGAAGTACCGGATGCCGGCGTCCCAAGCGGCTAGAACGGTGGCGAGCGCTTCCCCGTCCGGAATGGACCGGTACAGGTTCCCAATGCCCGCACCGCCGAAGCCAAGCTTGCCCAATCTGCGCGGGTCAAGGTCCAGGCTCGAGTCAAGGGAGTTCATGGCAGTTCCCATACCTTCTGGATACCCGCATCCTCCCCCGAGTAATCATCCTGGACCGTTAAAAGTTCAGCCATCCGGGCCTGCCACGGAACGTTGGCGGGGTGGTCGGCGAGCGCGTGCCGCATGGCCTGGTAGTTTTCAACGTCCACCACATGGAAGAGATCGAGACCGCTGCGCCAGATCCGCCAGTTCTTCACCCCGGCTTCTTTGAGAGCCACCACCAGTTCCGGCGGGATGTGCGCGTGGGCGTCGGCGTACTCGTCCTCGGTTCCCGGCTTGAGCTTGGTGTGGAGGGCGATGCTCTCAGCCATGGACGTTCTCTTGCCGGAGGGCTGACGGCTTCAGGAACAGTTCCAGCACAGGTACGGCGACGTCGGGCTTTTGGACGGGCAGCTTGATGGTGAGCGTTCCGGGTGGCTGGCCGCCCGGGGTCATGTTCATGGCTTGCTGGGCCGGGTCCAGTTCCCGCAGGAACACCTCCGAGGCGTCGTTCAGCAACTGGGCGTATTCCACCTTGCCGGCGAGGTCAGGCAGGTGGACGTACTCGAAAGGCCACGCAAAGAGATGGACGTACAGCCTGTCCCCACGCTGCGTGTAACGGGCATCCGTCGGCGCGGTGAAGGACGAAGCTCCTGCCCCGTAGATGGCGCGCGAGTGCAGCTTCATCCATTCCGCGATGCCCTCCAGCGAACCCAGCGCCCGCGGATCCAAGCTGCCCCTGCCTGTGGGGCCCACGTTGAGCAACAGGTTGCCGCCCTTGGAAACGCCATCCACCAGCATACGGATGAGCAGGTCCACGGGCTTGTAGTTCAGGTTGTCCCTGTCGTAGCCCCAGCTGCCGTTCAGCGTCTGGCAGGCTTCCCAGGTGACCGGTTCGCCGTCGACCATCATGGGGCCGGCGGGCTGGTACTGCTCCGGTGTGACCAGGTCTCCCGGGATTTCCAGCCGGTCGTTGACCACAATGGCCGGTTGCAGTTCCCGAACCATGGCGAGCAAGGCTTCCGAGTCCCAGTCTTTCCGGCCTTTGCCGCCCCAATATTCTTCTTGGTGTCCGCCTGTGTAGGAGAAGTCGAAGAACAGGTAGTCGATGGTGCCGTAATTGGTCAGGAGCTCACGCACTTGGCCGTGCAGGTACTTGCGGTAGCGGTCCATGTCACGCCCGGCGTTCAAGCTTTCGACGTCGGCCGCGTTGCGTTGGGGATGTACCCCGTCCACGGTGAAGTCGGGGTGGTGCCAGTCGATGAGTGAATGGTAGAAACCGACCCTCAGTCCCTCAGCCCGGAGTGCTTCCACATAGGGAGCGATCAGGTCCCGACCGGCGGGCGTGTTGGTGGCTTTGTAGTCCGTCAGGGCGGAATCCCACAGGCAGAAGCCGTCATGGTGCTTGGTGGTGAGGACCACGTACTTCATCCCGGCGTTACGTGCGGCCCGGGCCCACTCGCGGGGATCGTAGAGGTCCGGATCGAAGCGCCGGAAGTACTTGGAGTACTCCTCCACCGTTGTTTCCTCTTGGTTCATCACCCACTCGTGGCGCGCTGGAAGGGCGTAGAGGCCCCAATGCACGAACATGCCAAAGCGTGCTTCCTCGAACCAAGGTGCGTGCTGGATCAACGGGATTCCTTCCATACGGGGCCGTTCGGAAAGCTGTACGCGGCCAGTGTTTCACGGAGCATTTCGTTTCCGGCGCCAGGGTTCGACGGCGGCCAGTAAGCGCCGTCGTGGACATCAACGGGTGTGACGAAGTGTTCGTGGAGGTGGTCCACGAATTCGATGGTCCTGTTCTCCTTGGTTCCGGACACGGCGATGAAGTCCACCATGGACAGATGCTGCACGGCCTCGCACAGACCAACACCACCGGCGTGCGGACACACCCTGACGCCGAACTTTGCAGCGAGCAGCAGGATGGCGATGTTCTCGTTCACTCCCGCCACCCGGGCGGCGTCGATCTGCAGGACCTGCAGTGAACCGGCCTGCAACATCTGTTTGAACACCACACGGTTCTGGATATGCTCCCCCGTTGCCACCGGAATCGGTGCCACTCCCCGGGCGATGGCAGCATGGCCCAGAATGTCGTCCGGGCTGGTGGGCTCCTCGATCCAGGCAATGTCATAGGGGGCCAGATGGGCCATCCAGTCGATGGCTTCCTGGACATCCCAGCGCTGGTTGGCATCCACGGCAATCTTGATGTCGGGCCCAACAGCAGCGCGTGCCGTCCGTACGCGGCGGATGTCGTCCTCCAAAGACGCACCCACCTTCAACTTGATCTGGGTGAAACCATCGGCAACTGCTTCCTTGGCCAGCCGCTTCAGTTTCCCGTCGCTGTACCCCAGCCAGCCCGGCGTCGTGGTGTACGCGGGGTAACCCTCGGCGCGAAGTGCCGCCTTCCGTGCTTCCCTGCCGGGTTCGGCAGCACGAAGGATGTCCAGCGCTTCCTCCGGAGTGAGCGCGTCCGTGAGGTAACGGAAGTCCACGAGTGCCACGAGCTCTTCCGGTGTCATGCCGGCGAGCAACTCCCATAAGGGCAGCCCGGCACGTTTGGCCTTCAGGTCCCAGAGGGCATTGACCACCGCCCCGATGGCCATGTGCATGACACCCTTCTCAGGACCCAGCCAACGGAGCTGCGAATCATGGGCCAGCAGCTTCCAGGTGGCGCCCATATCCGCGAGCAGGTCCTCAACCGTGCGGCCGAGGATGTGTTCGCGGAGCGCGTTGATCGCCGCCGTTTCAACCTCATTCCCCCGGCCGATGGTGAACACGAAGCCGTGGCCCTCGTGTGCGTCCCCGGCGTCAGTGCGGATGATCAGGTACGCCGCGGAGTAGTCCGGGTCCGGATTCATGGCGTCGGAGCCATCCAGCTCAAGGGATGTTGGAAAGCGGATATCGAACGTATCCATTGCGGTGATGATGCTCATGCGGCTCCTGAAGTGCGTCACGATTCACCACCGAGCCTAAACATCCGATGTCTTCCTTGTCAATGGGTCACATTTCCGTATTATGGGGGAGAACACCACACTAGAGCTCGGATGTTAGTCCCGAACACGGAGGAAGCCATGACCTTGAAATTCGCCAGGCTGGGTACGGCCGGAAACGAACAACCGGCCGTCATCGCCCAGGACGCCGACGGCACCGAGAAATACTTCAGCCTCACGCCCTTGACGCAGGATATCGACGGCGGATTCCTCGCCTCGGATGGCATCGAGCGCACCCGCAAAGCCCTGAACAGCGGGGAACTTCCCGAAATCTCCCCCGAGGGCCAGCGCATCGGCGCGCCGGTTGCCCGCCCCGGAGCAGTAGTGGCCATCGGCCTCAACTACACCGCCCACGCCGCCGAATCCGGTGCGACGCCGCCCGAGGTTCCCGTGGTTTTCCTCAAACCCACCAACACCATCGCCGGGCCGTTCGACGCAGCTCCCATCCCGCCGTCGTCGGACAAGTACGACTGGGAGGTGGAACTGGCCATCGTGATCGGCCGGGAAGCGTCATACCTTTCCTCCGTCTCGGAGGCGGAAGCCTGCATCGCCGGTTACGCCGTGGCGAACGACCTCTCCGAGCGCGACTACCAAATTCCCGGCGCTGCAGGACAGTGGACCAAAGGTAAGTCCCTCCCCGGCTCCACTCCCCTGGGCCCGTGGCTGGTTCCGGCCTCCGAGATCGACGCAAGCAACCTTCGCCTCCAGACCCTGGTCAATGGTGAAGCCCGCCAGGACTCCAATACCTCGGACATGATCTTCGACCCCGCCACGATCGTCCACCACCTGAGCCAATACATGGTCCTGGAGCCGGGCGACGTGATCATCACCGGAACCCCCGAAGGCGTCGCCCTGTCCGGCCGCTTCCCCTTCATCCAGCCCGGCGACACCGTGGAGTTGGACATCGAGGGACTGGGACGCCAGCGCCAGGAGTACTTCAGGGCACAGGCCGGCTCCGCGTCCGGCGATCAGTCCAGCGCAGCCGCTCCAGCCCACGTCAACGCCTGATGGCAGCCGCAGCGCCCTCGGCGGGCAACGACTTTGAGGGCCTAGCAGCCCTCGTGACCGGCGGGGCTTCCGGCATCGGTGCGGCCGTCGCGGACCGATTCGCTGCCGGAGGTGCGAAGGTCGCCGTCCTGGATCTCGCCCCGGAAACCAGCCCCCACTTTGCTGTCCAGTGCGATGTCGCCGATGACGCGTCGGTGCGTGCCGCCGTCGAGTCCGTTGTGCAGCATTTTGGCCGGCTGGACATCGTGATCAACAACGCCGGAATCGGCGCCCAAGGCGACATTGCGGCGAACGACGACGACGAGTGGCTGCGTGTCCTCAACGTCAACGTGGTGGGCATCGCCCGCGTCAGCCGCGCAGCCTTGCCGCACCTGCGCGAGTCACCGGCCGCGGCGATCGTCAACACCTGCTCCATCGCCGCGACCGCGGGATTGCCTCAGCGTGCGCTGTACTCGGCGTCGAAAGGTGCAGTCTTGTCCCTGACGCTCGCGATGGCTGCCGACCACATCCGTGAGGGAATCCGGGTCAACTGCGTGAACCCCGGCACCGCTGACACGCCGTGGGTGGGACGTCTGTTGGATTCCGCTGCCGACCCGGCCGGCGAGCGCGCGGCCCTGAACGCCCGGCAGCCCCACGGCCGGCTGGTTGACGCCGCAGAGGTGGCCGGCGCCGTCGCCTACCTTGCGAGTCCTCTATCAGGCTCGACGTCGGGAACCTCCCTGGCGGTCGACGGCGGCATGCAGGGTTTGCGGTTGCGTCCGGTTCACTAGGAGTTTCGTAACGCTACGGGCCTGCAACGTCCGGCACCGGTGGTTCGCCTATGCTCAACCTCAAGGAATCAACGGCGACTCACTTAGCAAACTCAGGAGCATTACCCATGAGCAACTGGCGCATCAGGGACTTCCACTCATCCGACCTCGATGGCATCCTGGACCTCTGGGAGTCACTCAAGGCCGACGGCGTGGAGCCGGTGTACGCGTTGTCCGAGGTCCTGGCGTCGTGCGAGAAGGACCACGCGGTGGTGGCGGTGCAGGGCGAGCAAGTGGTGGGTGCCGCCGTCGGACGCGCCGCACACGACCAAGGGTGGATTGTTTTCCTGGCCACGCTCACGGAATTCCGTGGCCGGGGCATCGGCACCTCGCTGCTGTCCGCCGTCGAGAACCGCATGGCGCCTCACGGTCTCAACAAGCTCTCTGCGCTCATGCCTGAAACCGAAACCCGCGTGGAAGCCTTCCTGGGGCGGGGCTTCGTAGTCAAGAAGAACCTGCGCTATTTCGAGCGCACCATTCCCGTGCAGCGGCAGGAGCTCGGAGCATTGGGGCTTCTAGGTGGCCGCATCCTTGCCCGGGATCTGTGGGAGAACGTGGCCGGCATGCGCCGCGAGAAGGAACTGCTGGAGCGCCGGCTGGTGCTTCCCCTGGCTGAGGCCGACCTCGCCGACGAATACGGCGTGGTGCCGCCCCGAGCTGTAGTGCTGTTCGGTCCTCCGGGTACGGGAAAGACCACGTTCGCCAAGGCCATTGCGTCGCGGCTGGAGTGGCCGTTCGTGGAGGTCTTCCCGTCGCGCTTGGCCGCTGACCCCAAGGGCCTGGCGGGAGCACTCCGCGAGACCTTCCTGGAGATCGCAGAGCTGGAGCACGCCGTGGTGTTCATCGACGAGGTGGAAGAGATCGCATCGCAGCGTGCCGGCGATCCGCCGTCGCCGTTGCAGGGTGTCACCAACGAGCTCCTGAAGATCATCCCGGCCTTTCGCGAACAACCCGGCCGCTTGTTGGTCTGCGCCACGAACTTCATCCGTGCCCTGGACACCGCATTCCTCCGCCACGGCCGGTTCGACTACGTCATCCCCATCGGCCTCCCCGACGTCCACGCCCGCGAAGCCATGTGGCAGCGCTTCATCCCCGCCTCGGTGGTGGACTCCGTGGACATCGCCCAGCTGGTGGAACGGACGGAAGGCTTCTCGCCCGCCGACATCGAGTTTGCGGCCCGCAGTGCCTCCCAGCGTGCTTTGGAAAAAGCAGTGTACGACGACGGAGCTGCTTTGGGCGGTTCAGTCGGCGCTGCGTCCGGGTCCGGGTCCAGCGGGCGCAAGGGACCCGTGACGCAGGACTACCTTGACGCGATTGGTGACACCCGCACCACCGTGAGCCCCGAGGTACACCAGGACTTCCTCGAAGACATCGACGTCCTGGGCCGGGTGTAACTCCTTCCCGCGAGATCGCCGGAACGCTGCGGGTTCGCTGGAACATTCCGGGTGATCCCGACGCATTCCGGCGATCTCGGCGTGGAAGCAGGGGCAGCGGTAATCTTTGAGCCATGTCCTCGAATCCCCTTCGCCATGCGCTGTCCCGCATGGGCGGCCGTGATCCCCATGAAAAGCACCGCACCGCAACCCCGCTGGAGCTCTTCTTCGACCTCACCTTTGTCATTGCCTTTGGCGTGGCTGGGAGCCAGTTCGCCCATGCAGTGGCTGAAACACATTTCTGGCCCGGGCTGCTGGCCTTCTCGTTCGCCATGTTCGCGGTGATCTGGGCCTGGATCAACTTCACGTGGTTCGCCAGCGCCTACGATACCGATGACTGGGTGTTCCGGGTTGTCACCATGGTCCAGATGGTGGGCGTGCTCATCCTGGCTATGGGCATCGAGCCGATGTTCCACTCGATCATCGAGGGCAAGCACGTGGACAACGTCACCATGGTGCTGGGCTACATCATCATGCGGGTGGCCCTGATCTTCCAGTGGCTGCGCGCTGCCCGCCAGGATCCCGAACGCCGGGAAACCTGTTTGCGCTATGCAAAGTACGTGGCGATCGTCCAGATCGGGTGGGTGGCGGTCCTCTTGATCGATGCCAGTGTCCTCACCACGTTCCTCATGGCAGCTCCGCTGTTCGTCATGGAAATGGCGGCACCATACTTCGCGGAACGCAAGATGCGTACCCCGTGGCATGCACACCACATTGCTGAAAGGTACGGGCTCCTGGCCATCATCGCCCTGGGTGAATGTTTGATCGGCGCCATTGAGACGCTGCGGGCGATCGTGGCAACCCATGGCTGGTCCGTGGACGCCGCGCTGGTTGGCCTCAGCGGTACAGGCTTGGCTTTCGCCATGTGGTGGATCTACTTCATCCTGCCCTCAGGCCCTGCGCTGCACGTTCAGCGGCACCGCTCATGGATCTTTGGCTATGGGCACATGCCGCTCTTCGCTGCCATTGCCGCAACAGGTGCGGGACTCCACGTTGCTGCATACTTCATCGATCACGAAGCCCACATTCCTGCGTGGGCTGCGGTGGCGTCCATCGCCATCCCGATCATCCTTTTCAAGGCCTCACTCACCACTATTTACAGCTTTATGCTCGGCCCGGACCGCGAGCTTCTCTGGAGTTCGTCCCTTGTGCTCCTTGGCTTGGCTGCGAGCATTGTCATGGCGGCGGCCGGCGCATCCGTCCCCCTGTGCATGCTGGAGATGATGCTGGTCCTGGGCTTGTCCATCGCCTACGACGAACGGCGCGGCCACAAAGGCCGGGCCGCCGCGCTCCGAAGGCTGGAGAACGCGGCGGGCTAAGGCACTCCCCCTGCGTTGCGGGGCCCGCTCTGCGCCCCATTTACTCTCCGAGGCACGCAAAGTGGGCCCCACAACTCACCACTCCGCCCGTTGCGGGGCCCGTAGGGGTTACTCGGGAGCGATCTCGTCCAGTTCCTGGAGCAGGTACGGGTTGATCCGTTCCAGGATCATCCGGACCTCGTCGCGGGGAACGGCTGTGTACAGCACAGGCCGGGCATCGGCGTAGCGGGTGACCGGCGGTTTGTCCGGCCACTTCTCCGCAAGTGCCTGAACCCGTTCCGGCAGGGAATTATGGGCGTTGTCCGCGATCTTCACCAACGTGGCGTCGTGGTCCTCCGCAACAAATCGGATGCCGGCATCGTAATCATCCGGGTCGTCATGGAAGCGGCGGGTGACGCGCTCGATGATGTCTACCGCACGCTCGGAAACGCCCATTTCCAGCAGGGCCTGCCGGGTGATGGGAGTGTCCTCGGCGATGTCATGAAGGTATCCGGCGATCTGGATGTCCTCGTCAAAGTCGGCCAGAGCATCGCCCACTGCCAGGACATGCTCGCGGTATGGGCGCTTGAGCTTGTCCTTTTGCCGGTTGTGGGCCACCTCCGCCAGGACCTGGGCTGTTTCTACGGTGAAGCGTGGTTCGGTCATGCTGGCCTCCGGGTTGAACATGGGATCAACGGCGATCGATCCCATGTTCAGGCTATCGGTTGTTCCGGGGCGGCAAGCGCCGTGGGCGGGATCTACCAGTCCTGTACGGCGCGGGCAGCGACGGCGACGGTAACAGCCCTCGGCATACGCTGGGCGAACCCGGCGGTCACCCGGTTGACCCAGCCCGAAACCACGCTGCCTGGAGTGTCTTTGCGATCGAGTGCCTTGAGCGCAGTGCCGACCACCTGCTCAGGGGTCTGCATCTTGCCTACTGCCGCGGATTCACCACCGAGGACCTCAAAGAACTCAGTACGTGTCGCACCTGGGCAAAGGGCCAGGACACTGAGCCCGGAGTTCTTGGTTTCGTGGGCCACGGCTTCGGTGAAGCTCAGGACGAAGGCCTTGGTGGCGCCGTAAACGGCCATGCCGGGGATGGGCTGGAACGCGGCAGTACTGGCCACGTTCACCAGGGCACCCTTCCCGGAGGCGAGCAAACCGGGGAGGAATGCCCGGGTAATGTCCACGAGGGCAGCCACGTTCAGGGAGATCTCCGAGGCAATGGTGTCCGGGTCTTCCTCCACCAAAGGACCGTGGGTGGCGAAACCTGCGTTGTTGATCAGCGTGTCCACTGCGATACCGCGGCTGGTCAGTTCGTTGAAAAGTTGGCGTCCTGCTCCTGCCCGGCCCAAGTCCAAGGGCAACACGGTCACTGTGACACCGTGGCGGGAGCGCAGGTCCTGGGCCAACTCCTCCATACGGTCTGCGCGCCTGGCCACCAGGACGAGGTTGGAACCCCGGGCAGCAAATTGTCCGGCAAACTCAGCGCCGAGGCCGGAGCTGGCTCCTGTGATGAGTGCGGTGGTACCTGCGTAAGTCATGGTCATGGCGGAATCCCATCGGTTGAGTCGGAGACTAATGTAGTCGCTGTCTACATGGTAGGCAGTGTCTACTTTGTTGTCAATGACTACATTGGCTTAGACTTGAGCCATGACTGACCAGCCCTACCACCACGGCAAACTCCGGGAAGCCCTCTTGGAGCGCGCCATGGACACCATCGAAGAAGCCGGTGTGGACGGACTCTCACTGCGGCAGCTGGCCCGTGATGTCAACGTCAGCCATGGCGCCCCCGCCAAGCACTTCCGTGACAAGCAAGCCCTGATCGACGCGGTGGCACTGGCCGGCTTTGAGTCAATGAACCGCCGCATCCTGGGCGCCGCCCAGTCCGGCGAGGACCTTCGCGGCCGCTTCGTCAGTGTTGGGAAAGCGTACGTCGACTTCGCAGTTGAGCATCCCGGCCTGCTGACGGTGATGTATTCCACCAAGCACCACCCCGATTCCAGCGAGGAACTGCGGAACACCGGCGCGCAAGGAATACACGTTGCCCAGGCCATGATCGCCGAGGCCCAGGCAACCGGCGCCCTGGCCGACGGCGACCCCGGGACACTGGCCATGGTGTGCTTCGTCAGCCTTCACGGGACTGCCCTCCTAGCTGCCGGCGGGCACTTGGACGGGACTTCAGTGGAGGACGTAGTCACCGCTGCCACCGACACCCTGTGGGCAGGCATGGCGGCCGGAGTCCCAGCCGCCCAGCTCAGCTAGACAGCCCAGCTGCACAGCCCAGCCCAGCTAAACAGCCCAGCCCAGCTCAACTCAGCTACGCCGCTGGGCCGCGAGCCCCGCGATCACTTCCCGCACCGCCGCGCCCAGCTGGAAGTTGCGGCAGCCCAGGCCCCCCGGCTCCGCCTGCTGCGGCACGTACCCAAAGCCGAGTTCATACACGGGGTCCGCGAACCCCAAAGCTGCGCTGGCGCCGTCGTGCCCGAAGGCGCGGTAGCTGCCGAACGGCATCCGCGTGTGGGACTTCATGAAAACGGTGCCGAAGCAGCCGGTCTCGCCGAAGACGCGGTCAATCCCAAACACCTGCTCAGCTGACACCGTCCGAATAGTCCCCTCCGTCAGAAGCGGCGCGAGGGCATCATCGCCTGCCAAACCGGTCAGTGCCGCCGCATAAATCCTTGCCATCCCTTCCGCACTCGCCACACCAGCCACCGAGCTCAGCCCCGCGGCCCGCACCTCCCGGATGTTGGGCAAGTCCAAAATGTCACCCACGGCAGAGTTGGCCGCGAGACCGGCGTGGCTGGCAGGATCCACCCACGGCCACGCCGGATCGGCCGCCCAGCGGAAGGGTGCGAAACGGGCCTCTTCGGCGTCGGGCAGACCAAGGTAAAAGTGGGCTCCGGTCACGGCCCGGATCCGCTGTTCAAAGACGGTTTGGAGGGTGGAACCGGTGATCCGGCGGCACAATTCCTCCATGAAGATACCGATGGTCAGTGCGTGGTAGCCGAAAGCAGTGCCGGGTTTCCATAACGGCGGCAGTTTGGCGAGCTTGGCGGCCGCGAGCCCTGAGTTGTTGACCTCGTGGAGGGTGAGGCCGCCCTCCACTCCAAGAAGCCCGGCCTGATGGGACAAAAGCTGGGCAACCGTGATCGAAGCTTTCCCTTCGACTCCAAACTCCGGCCAATACTTGGTCACCTCGGCATCAAGGTCCAAAGTGCCGTCCTGAACCAGCATCGCCATCACCAGGCCCGCCATGCCTTTGGAGCAGGAGAAAACGCCTGTGACCGAGTCCGGGCGGATATGAGGTCCGCCGCTGAGGTCCAGCACTTTGACGCCGCGATGGTAGGCGGCGACTTGTGCCGAATAGGCCGGATCCTGATCAAGGAAACTGCCGAAGAGCTCGGCGACGGGTTCGAAACCTGGGGCGATCACCTGTGCATGCATCCAGACAGCCTACGTGCCGGGCGGTTCAGGGCCGGGGAGTTTTCCACACCCACGGCTCCGTGGGGAGACTCCGGGGGTGGAAGTGCGGCAGCGCCTCCCCCAAGGTTCCGGCGGGCAGGCCCACCGATTCTAGGATCAGGTTACGGACCCTGTCGGCAGAAATTCCGACGGCGGCGAGGTCGCCCAGCGTGACCGCACCGTCGCGCTTCGCCAGCCGGGCGCCGTCGTGGTTTACCACCAGCGGAACGTGGGCATATTCGGGAACGGGCAGGCCCAGCAGCGTCGCCAAGTAGGCCTGCCGGGGAGTGGAGGGGAGGAGGTCGTCGCCGCGCACCACCTGGTCGATTCCCTGGGCGGCATCGTCCACCACCACTGCCAGGTTGTAGGCGGTGACTCCGTCATTCCGACGCAGTACAAAGTCGTCCACCACGCCCACATAGGTGCCGCGCAACTGGTCCTCCACAGACCACTCAACAACGTCCGTTTGGAGGCGGATCGACGCCGGACGTGACGCACGCCGGATCTCCCGTTCGGCGTGGGACAACCGCCGGCACGTCCCCGGATACGCACCCTGCGGCGCATGCGGCGCCGACGGAGCTTCCTGGATTTCCCGGCGGGTACAGAAGCATTCATAAGTGCGGCCATCAGCGGTGAGGCGCGCAATCGCTTCGTCGTAGAGCGCCGCGCGCTCGGTCTGGCGTACGACGGCGGCGTCCCACCTGACGCCGACGGCCTCCAGGTCGCGGAGCTGCTCCGCCTCGGCGCCGGACCGGGCACGGTCCAGGTCCTCGACGCGTACCAGGAGGTCCCTGCCGCTGGACTTCGCGAAGAGCCAGGCCAGGATGGCTGTTCGAAGGTTGCCGACGTGCAGTTCGCCGGAAGGGCTCGGGGCGAAGCGGCCTGCGGATGTCATGATCCAAGCCTATGTGGCTGCGCGGCGCCCGCCGCGAACCGGGCTGGGCAATGCAAGAGCCCCTCAGCTACCGCAACGATCCGGTGGCTCAGGGGCTCTTACTGTGCTGCCCGCACGATACGGGCGAGTGCAGAATGACAATGCTGTGAACAAGAGTCAATCAGCGGCTGCTTCCTTGCGGGAAACCTGTACAGGGATCCGGGTGGTGTTCCGGGTACCTGGTGCCTGCGGGGTCCGGCGGTAGCCTTACCCTGCTTCGTTGTCATCATTTGAGCAGGAGACATACAGTTGGTGCAACGGACACTCAAAAGAATGGTCGATCTGACCACTCTGCCCGGAAAACTTGGACAGGAAGTGGTCACTTTGCAGGAACTCGACGCGACGGACCGCAGGATCCTCGCTGCCTTGGATGAGGATCCCCGCGTGCCCATCATGGTGCTGGCGCAGAAACTGCACCTCGCTCGCGGAACAGTTCAGTCACGCCTGGAACGGATGACGGCCGCCGGAGCCCTGCGACCCAACAGCAGCCGCGTCCTGCCGTCGGCCCTGGGGCGTGGCGTAGCTGCTGCGGTCAGCGCCGAACTGGACCAAAGCCACTTGAACGAAGCCATCGCCGCACTCCGGGACATCCCCGAAGTCCTCGAGTGCCACGCCCCCGCCGGCGATACCGACCTCATCATCAGGGTGGTGGCCAAGAGCCCGGACGACCTTTACCGCGTGTCCGAGGAAATCCGCCTGTGCCCCGGGATCGTGCGCACGTCCACCAGCATGTTCCTCCGCGAAGTGATTCCCTACCGGACGACGGGGCTGCTTGCGGAGTAGGGCGGGATTAGACGGGTGGGCCGATGTTGGTTTTCAGGTTCTTCATCACCAGGGTTGATGTCAGGCGTTCCACGGCAGGAAGGGCCGCGAGTTCGTCGTCATAGAAGCGCTGATAGGCGGGCAAGTCCGCGGCAATGACCTTCAACAGGTAGTCGGGAGAGCCGAACAGCCGCTGCGCCTCAACAATGTTGGGACTGGCTGTTACGCGCTCCTCGAACTCCGCCATGATGGTCCGCGCCACCTGCTTCAGGGTGACGAACACTATCGCCTCGAAACCCAACCCCACGGCAGCAGGATCGATGTCAGCGCAGTAGCCGCGGATCACCCCTGACGACTCCAAATCCCGGAGCCGCCGATGGCATGGAGCCACGGTCAAACCCACCTTTGAGGCCAGGGCTGTGGCCGTCATTCGGCCATCCTCTTTGAGGTGGCGCAAAATACTTCTATCGATTCCGTCAATCACGCAAGAATCTTACCCAAAACCCCCGTAAGCGAGCTAAAAACGGGAACACTTATTGGTCGCTTTTCCCTAGAGTTTTCCTACCATCTAGCCCTGGAGAGAGAAAACGTGAACCCGCAGCTGTTCCTGGCCTTCATGATCGTCGCCGTCAGTTTGGCGTGCACCCCTGGCGTCGACTGGGCGTATTCGATCTCGGCCGGCCTCCGCCAACGCAGCTTCGTTCCCGCAGTGGCCGGCCTGTGCAGCGGGTATGTCATCCATACAGTGCTGATGGTGGCGGGCTTGGCCGCACTGCTGGCAGGAGTCCCGGGACTCCTGGGATGGCTGACCATCGCCGGGGCGGCCTACTTGTTGTGGCTCGGCGGCTCTACCATCCGCTCATGGCGAGGCGCGAGCTTCAGTGCGGAAGCCGGCGTCGTGCAGTCCGGCAACCAACTCCGCACCTTCCTTCAGGGCATGGGCACCAGCGGCATCAACCCCAAGGGCCTGCTCTTTTTCATCGCGCTGGTACCGCAGTTCGTCAGCCCCGAGGCAGCACTGCCCGTTCCGGTCCAGTCCGGTTTACTGGGCCTGACCTTCGTAATCCTGGCCGGGGCGGTCTACACCGGCGTGGCGCTGACGTCCCGGAAGCTGCTGGCTTCCCGGCCCGGCGCCGCACGGATTGTGACGCTGACCAGCGGGATCATCATGATCGGACTGGGAACAGTGCTGTTGACGGAGCAACTCCTTCCGCTCTTGCTGCAGCTGCAGCCGGCGGGCGCTTAGGCAGCAAGCAGTTCGTCAAGCCGCTCATATCCTTCGATCACGCCGTAGTCCATACCTGTAGCAAGGGCCATGTCGCGGGCCTCCACGGAAGGGTAAACCTCATGGGCTACCATCCGGGTCCTGCCGTCGATTTCATCGAAGGTGGTGGTACTGATGACCACTTGGTTGGGTGCGCCTTCGAATTCAATTGTCTGAATGATCAGCGCATCGGATTCAACGGTGTGGAAGACGCCGCGGAAGCCGTACATTCCGTTGTCGTCACCGCTTTCGTAGCGCCAGCTGCCGCCCGTGGTGGCGTTGTACTCGGTAATTTTCGTGACCGTGCTGCGCGGGCCCAGCCATTTGGCCAAGAGGTCCGGGTCAACGTGCGCCTTGAAGACAGCGCTCACGGGAGCATCGAATTCGCGGACCGTATCAACGAACGGGACACCGCTGTCAGCCGTGATGGTTGTTGGATTGCTCATGTCAGTTCCTCTTTCTTCTTTGCTGTTGTGTTCTCGTGTTCCTGGTGGGAGATGCCAGCCCCCAGCAGCTCGTCCAACTGCCGGAAGCGGGATTCGGCGATCAGCCGGTACTGGTCAATCCAGGCCGTCAACCGCTCCAAGGCTGCCGCATCCAAATGGACCGGCCTGCGCTGTGCGTCGCGCGAACGGGTGACCAATCCTGCGTGCTCAAGGACCTGTATGTGCTTGGAAACCGCCTGCTTGGTGATGGCGAATGGTTCTGCGAGCTCGTTGACGGTGGCGTCCCCCCGGGAAAGCCGGGCCACGATGGCCCGCCGCACCGGATCAGCCAAGGCCATGAAGGCCCTGTCCAGGGTGTCTGACCCCAGAGCATCGTGTTCCATCGCCGCTTCAACCCTTCGTTATCAACCGAACCTCAATCAACCGAAAATTAATCAACCGATACATTGATCAACTGTTTGGTTGATTAAAAGACTACGCTTCCTCCCCGGAGGACGCAATGGTCTTTTATTCGCCGCCCAGCTGCCTGAAGTCGTTCTCCCAAAGGCGCCGCATTTCAGCGTCTTTCCGGATGACCTCCAGCGTCTCCAGCTCCGCAGGCGGGGCCGGCCGCTTGGATCGCGGAGTTAACGTACGGCGTCCCTGGTCAAGCGCGAGCAGGGCCCTGTCAGTCAAAGCATCATTCTTCAAAGCCAGGTTGGTCTTCCGCCGCCGGAGGACTTCCTTCAAGGCCAACTGCGCGGACTCGAAGTCACCCCGGGCCCGCTGGGAACGCGCACGGATCAACAACAGGGCAGCCGAAAGGTCATCCGTGTTCAGCAAACCTTCGGTCCACAGCACCACATCGCGGTGGCGTTCCAACGAATACGCCGCCGTGCAGCGCGCCAACGCAGAAGGCAACGACGGCGGCAAGCCCACCACTGCTTCCAACGCCGACTCGGTCATTCCCATCTCCCGGAGGCAATGGGCCAGCGCCAGGAACACGGATTCCTCGCTGAACAGAACCGGAACCTCAATGCGTTCCGCTACCTCGACTTTGGTGACCACTTGCCCCAGGTACGTCGCCGAGAACTGGCTGGCGTCGTCGTCGATCCTTGTTGTTAAACCGCGCTGCAGCAACTCCGAAGCCCTCAGGAACCCGCCGTGTTTGTACGCGAGCAAGCCCGCCATCACGTGGCACAAGCCGGCCCACCCCGGATTCATGCGGCCGAAAGCGAGAAGCCCATCCGGCTCCGTGGAGGTAAACACGGCGTCGTGCATCGCCTTGGCAGTCTTGGAGGACAGCATCTTCAACCGCGGGACATTACCCACCACGGACAATCTCGCGTGGTCACGGCCGCTGAGGACCCCGGAAAGCACGTCATTGACGCCGTCCGCAAGGCCACGGACCGAGGTGCGGACGTAACCCTCGCGGAAAGGCGTGAGATCGCGGGTGTCGTGGAAGATGGTGTGCACACGTCCGTTCGGAGCTTGGCTCATGAATCCATGCTAACCGGCGCTGAACTGGGCACATCCCCTGCTATCGGAGGCATTTCAGGAGTATTATGGCGGCGTCGGCAAGGTTTTGCGACACCCCTTGCCGCAGGTCGGCTCTCCATGAGAAGAGCCGATTAACAGCGTGAAAGGGAGGACTTGATGACCACCGCTTCGCACCCCGCCGAACACCACCACATGATGGGGTTGACGCTTCGCAACACCGCCATGGGCGTTGGCATTGTATTTCTGCTGGTAGGCGTCCTGGGCTTCATCCCGGGAATCACCACCAATTTCGGCGCCATGACCTTTGCGGGACATGAATCCGGCGCCATGCTGCTTGGAGTCTTCCAAGTGTCCATACTCCACAACATCGTTCACCTGCTGTTTGGCGTGGCCGGCTTGGCCATGGCAAGGAACCCACGCATGGCCCGCCTGTTCCTCCTGGGCGGCGGCGCCGTGTACATCGTTCTTTGGATCTACGGCCTGGTCATCAACCAGGGAACAGCTGCCAACTTTGTCCCGTTCAACACGGCCGACAACTGGCTGCACCTGATCCTCGGCGTTGCCATGATCGGCCTGGGCGTCTGGCTGGGCAGGGATGCCATGGACGAAACAACAACAGCCCGACGGAAGATGTAAACCTCCCGCACGCGTTGTGAACAAACGACGGCGACCGCCCCCTGAGGGGACGGTCGCCGTTTTTCTTTTCACATCCAGGCCTTTTCGTCCCTCTCTCACATCCCTAGCCCATCCGCCCCACGCTCTCTCACTGGGTTGAAGAAGGCCGCCCACCGTCAGGCAACCCAAGTGCCAATGACGCAGCTAGGGGCGGCCACGGCAGCGCCCCCAAGTCGCAGTGAAGGGCTAGCGGAATTCGGCCCAGACACGCGGGACGTGAGAGTGCCCCTATGTTTTTCGTCAAGCGGTTGCGGGTGTTGGGGGTTGGTAGAGGGTGCCGTCGCGGAGCATGGCGTAGAGGGTGTCGCAGC
>NZ_JBIVTK010000018.1:0-58739 GCF_044756725.1 Paenarthrobacter sp. NPDC091669 | reverse complement strand
GCCCAACCCCCACACCAAATCCACCCCAACACCACCCAAAAACCCCGCAAACACAAGGCAAACAACCCCAAAACCGCCCCAACACACCCCAAACCAACCCAAGTGAAGCCCGTCACACAACCCCACCCCACAACAACCACCGACACCACACCACCCCACCACCGCCGTCGAACCCCCAACCAAACCCAAGAGACATAAGCGAGCAACCGCCCCAAACCCGAGGGACCTGAGAGAGCGACGCCATCAAACCCGAGGGAAGTGAGCGAGCGTCGGAAGGTGGACGCTGCACGACCGACTGTCGCCACCCCCTAACCAACGGCGCCACCCCCTAACCAACGGCGCCACCCCATAACCAACGGCGCCACCCCGTTAACCAACAAAGCTCCCCCACCACCGTGGGAGAGCTTTGCGGGAAACCGTTCGTAGCAACCGTGGGTCAGTGACCCCCGTGGCCTCCGGCGCCGTCGGTCTTGCGCATCATGGCGCCAAGCACCACAGCAGCAACAGCGATAACAGTGGCGGCCATGAACGCCGCCTGCATGCCGGCGACCTGGTTGGAAGATGCAGAGACCACCGCATAGATGGACACCAGCAGCGCCGTCCCGGCTGCTCCGGAAACCTGCTGTGCGGTACTGATGATCGCCGATCCGTGCGAGTAAAGGTGCGGCGGCAGCGGGTTCAGGCCCGTGGTAAACGCGGGCGTAAAGAGCAGGGCAAGGCCAAGGCTCAGGGTGACGTGCAGTGCAATGACCCAGCCAAGCGAACTTCCTTCATCCAGGCGGGAGAACTGCCAGAGCGTCAGGACCATGAGCACAGAACCGGAGACGGTGAGCGGCAGGGGGCCTACTTTGTCGAAAATCCGCCCAATGACCGGACCCAGCAGGCCCATGGCCAAACCGCCGGGAAGCAGTGCCAGTCCAGTCTCCAACGGCTGCAGGTGCAGGGTGTTCTGCAGGTACAGCGGCAACAGAATCACACCACCGAACAGGGCCATCATGGCGACAACCATCAGCAGCGTGGACACCGTGAACATGCGGAACTTGAAGGCACGAAGATCCAGCAGCGGGGCGTCGGACTTCTGGAGCTTGAGCTGCCGGAAGACAAACAGTGCCAGGCAGAGAACACCAATCACCAACGCGATGACAGGAACAACTCCGGCCTCGGCGCCACCAATCTGACTCAGACCATAAACCAGTCCACCAAAGGCGGGAACAGTGAGGATCACGGAAGGCACGTCCAGCGAGGTCTTCTCGCGCTCCCCCACATTGGTGAGGTACTTGGCGCCGATCGCAAACGCCGCCAAGGCGACCGGCAGCACGAACACGAACATGAAGCGCCAGGAGAAGTTGTCCAGGATAATGCCGGAAACGGTGGGGCCCATGGCCGGAGCAACGGAGATGGCAATGCTGACGTTGCCCATCACAGCACCGCGTTTGGACATGGGTACCAGCGTCAGGATGGTGGTCATCAGCAGCGGCAGCATGATGGCGGTACCGCCGGCTTGAACGATGCGCGCCAGCAAAAGCACCAGGAAGCCCGGCGCCAAGGCGGCCAGCAACGTTCCGCCGCTGAAGAGACCCATGGCCAGCATGAACGCCCCGCGGGTGCTCATCCGTTGCAGGATGAAGCCGGTGGTGGGAATGACCACTGCCATGGTCAGCATGAAGCCGGTGGCCAGCCACTGCACAGTGGACGCACTCACCTGGAGGTCGATCATGAGCCGCTGGAGGGCGACGTTCATGATGGTCTCGTTGAGGATCACCACGAAGGTTGCCACCAGAAGGGTGACAATCACCGTCACGGATTCACGTGACATCTTCCCGGACACCGGGGCCTGCGACGCCGGAATCTGCGGGGCCTGATAAGGCTCGGCATCTGCAGAGGCGACCGAACCGGATGCTCCGGATTCAGGCTTGCCGTTAGCGTCGGACGTGACGTCGGTAGACATGAGGGTTCCTCAAGGGTTGGATTTGGTGTCCGGCGATCGATGCCGGTGAAGACTAGAACAGTCTAAGCGCCTATCCAATTCCCGTCAGTAGAAAAATTCCAAACGCTAGGAGAACAAAGGAGCGTTGTCGATGAGCCGTACCGGCCCCACCATGGCCGCGATGATCGCCAGCCCTTCCCCGCGGAAGGGGGTCTCCTTGCAGTTCTCGGCGAGCGGTTCCAGCGTCATGGGGTCGACGACGTCGAAATAGTCCAGTTCCACCAGCGGCTGTGATTCGACAAGCGCGACGGCGGAGTCCAGGTCCAGTGGTTCGTGCGCGTTCGCACGGGACTCAATAAGGTGCAAAGCCCGCGACAACACAAGAGCGGCTTCTCGCTCCTCATCGGAAAGGAACCTGTTTCGGCTCGAAAGGGCCAGGCCGTCCTCACTGCGGACAATGGGCACAGGAACGATCTCCACCGGGAAGTTCAGGTCCGAGACCATCCGCTTCACCAAAGCCAGCTGCTGCGCGTCCTTCTGGCCAAAGTAAGCCCGGTAGGCCGCCGTCGTGCCGTCAACGGCAGCACCTCCGGGAAGTCCGTAATGCAGCAGCTTGGCTACGACGGTGAGGGCGCCGTCAAAGTGGCCGGGGCGCGAAGCACCTTCCCATTTTTCGCCCAACGGTCCGGAGGTTACCCGCACCAGGGGCTGGCCGCCCGGATACACCTCGTCAACGGACGGGGCGAAGACGAGGTCAACGCCTTCGGCATCCAGCAGGGCCATGTCGGCGTCGAGCGTGCGCGGGTAGCGGTCCAGGTCCACGGCGTCACCGAACTGCAGCGGATTGACGAAGATGGTGGCCACCACGACGTCGTTCTCGGCCGCAGCGGTCCGTGCAAGTGCCGCGTGGCCTGAGTGCAGGGCACCCATGGTGGGGACCAATCCCTGTGAATTGCCGCCCTTCGATGCCAGCAAGCGTGCGCTTTCGGCACGCAGTTCCGCCGCGGTGGTCACGAGTTTGATGGCCATGTTGTTCAGTGTCCTTCCGGCGACTTGGGGTCGGCACCCAAGGCCTCGTCGATCTCATTCAGTTGTTCGGGCCGCAGGAGCCCGCGGTTCTCCGCCCGGCGCGCGGTGGCCCGTGCCATGGCCTGATAGGCCGCGAGAACATCGCCGCCCGCACCGCCGTCGTACTCTTTCAGTGCCTGGGCGTGCGCGGAAACGGTACCCACATCCCCACGCGCCACAGGACCGGTCAGTGCGGATTCGCCGGAGGCAAGGGCGTTCTCCAGCGTCGCCCTCAGCAACGGACCGAGCATGGATTCCGGGTGTTCGACGCCGATCTCCCGCAGCATCTGGGATGCCTGGGCCACCAGCGTGACCATGTGGTTCGAACTGTGTGCGAGGGACGCGTGGTAGAGGGTGCGGTCGGCTTCGGCAATGGCCACGGGCTCGGCACCCATCTCCACCACGAGGGCTTGGGCGATCGGCAGCATGGCCGCATCGGCGGTGACTCCAAAGGTGCAATCCATGAGCCGGGTCAGGTCCAGGCTCATGCCCGTGAACGTCATGGCCGGGTGCAGCGACAGCGGAATCGCGCCCGCCGCACGGACAGGGTTGAGGATTCCGACGCCGAACCGCCCGGACGTGTGTGCCACCAGTTGGCCAGGCTGCCAGGCGCCCAGCTTGGCGAGCCCCGCCACCAACTCACCGAGGGCATCGTCCGGAACGGCCAACAGCACCAGCTCCGAGCGCTCCACAATGTCCTGGATTTCCAGGACCGGAACACCGGGCAGCAGGTTTTCGGCACGTTCACGGCTCGCCTCCGACACAGCAGAAACCCCGACGACGGCGTGCTCGGCCGCGCGCAAAGCGGCACCCAACACGGCACCCACCTTGCCGGCGCCGATGATTCCGACTCCGAGTCGTCCTGGCCTAGCCATCGTGGCGGTCCTCCTGTTGCGGTGAAGTGCGGGGGTATTCCGGCTGGATTGGCCGGGCGGGCTGCGCGGATTGTGCGGGCTGGGCGGGTTGGGAGGGTTGGGCGGGCTGGGCGGGTTGGGTGGGCTGTTCCGCTGCGGCTGCAATCTCCGGAGCCTGCGGTGCCACCTCCGCCAGCCACTGCTCGCTCGTTTGCCGTTTCCGGGCTTCGCGGGCGCGGGCAGCCTGTTGGTCGAACAGCTCCACGGCCTGGGCGGCATCAGCTTGGAACACCCGGGGAGAAACAGGACCGGCGGTGGTGTGGAGGACAAGATCGGCCACTCCGAAGCGGCGGGCCAGCGGACCCTGATGGAGCGCCATGGACTGTGTCCGCTGATGCGGCACCAGGACCAGCGTGTGCCACCAACGGCCGGATCGGATCAACAGGGCCGTGCGCGTGGCAAGGAATCCGTTGCGGCGCCGGCCAAGCGGAGCCAGCAACCGTGCGCGGCGGGGTGTGGTGACGAATCCATCCGTCGGGGCGGCATCGGGCCCGGCCGGGGCCAGACCATCCAGTCCGGCCGTGAAGACGCGCTCGGGGTCTTCGACTCCCGGGTCCGGCAGCACCAGCGACATCATTCGGAGGACATCGGGCTTCATGCCAACGGGAAGCAGCATGGTCCGGGCAGCACCTTCGGTAGAGCCTGACAATCCGTAGCCCGCAACATTGACGGCCATGCGGTACCAGCCGAAGATCCTCCAAAGGGGCGGCTGCGTCACCATAACGGCCTGAATGCGACCGGGAGGCAGCGTCTGTGCCTGGGTATCCAAGAGACCGTATCGGAGGCGGATACCGTCAGGTGAAATGGCTGCCGTGAAGTTATAGCCCTTGTTGAAGGAGTTCCAGTACGCGGCACCGATGCCCAGGATGCCGGGGATGAGCGCCAAAAACAGCGTCTGGTTCTCGGTGAAAACAGAGACGGTCACCACCACTGCGGCACCGATCAGGATCCCGACGGTTTGCTCGCTTAGCACGAGAGAACCGATGAGCCGTGCCGGGGGCACGGACAGCACCACATGCTCCGGCGCCTCAGGAATTTCCTCCTCCTTGCCGGGCTCGCTGACAACGCCGGCGGCCCGCGCAAGGATGGTGGCACGCAGTTGCTTCGCCTGGGCGAGCGGAAGGTAAGCGAGCCGCACCGCCGACTCGCCGGCGTCGGCCACTTCAAACTTGAGTTCAGCGAGGCCAAAGATCCGGGCCAAAAGCGGCTGAACGATGTCGATGGCCTGGACACGATCCAATCTGGCCTGCCGCTGTTGCTTGAACAGGAACCCAGTGTTGACGCGCACGTACCCTTCGGCCACTTGGTACCGCGTGAAGTACCAACTCAGGATGAAGCTGCCCACCGTCAGCAGCAGCACCACGGCGCCGCCTGCCAAAAGCCACGGCACCCGGCCGTTCAGGTTCGGATCCAGAAAATCCCTGCCCTGCAACATGCGTTCGAAAGCGTCACGGCCAAAGAAGAACCCGACGGCGGCAAGCGCCACCCAGCCGCGAACGAAAGGTGATGCCGGGTGGACGCGGTTCCAGTCGCCGTCGACCTTTGCTTCCGGTTGATCCGGCAGGCTCACCGCTGCACTGTCTTCCGGGCTCACAGCCCGGCCAGCCTGGCTTCTCCACGGGCCGAAAGCTGTTCGCGCAACCGTGCGCCTTCCTCGGCGGGAAGTCCCGGCAAGTGTGCGTTGGTGCCGGTCGATGCCGTGTGGAGTTTGAGCGTGCACAGTCCCAAGCTGCGCTCAACAGGTCCAACTGCAACGTCCACATACTGCATCCGGCCGTAGGGAACCACCATGGTGCGCTGGAAGAAGATGCCGCGGCGGATGAGGAGGTCGTCGTCGCGTTCTGCGTAGCCAATGGCGCGCACCTGGCGGGGAATTAACGCCAGCCGCCACAGCGCCAGGACGAACATCACCGCAGGCACCGTGATGGCGAGCCACAACGGAGGCCAGCGCCACCACCCGAGCAGCACGAAAATCAGCGGCAGGCTGAGGACCGCCAACATCAGGACATTGCCGATGGCCCACTCCACCAAGCGCACGGTGACGTACTTTGGGGAAACCCGCATCCACTGGACGCCGGGAGGATCAATCGCCTCGGTATGCATACTCGCCTTCGCCCTTGGTTTCGCCGCGACGGGTCCCCGGTCCGGCAGTGCCACCTTCAAGATCCTCGGGCGGGATCCGGCAGAAACGCTCCACCACGAGCCCAACCACCACCATCACCACGCCACCGCCGCCCATCAGCAGTGCGTTCCACAGTATTCCTTCGCCGCCGCGCAAGCTGCCGATGCGGAGAAGGTCCATCGAAATTCCGGCATGCCAGCCAAGGAGCAAGGTTCCCGCATAAGCGCAGGCCTGGGCAAGGATCAACGTCCTGGCCGCCAGAATCGGATTGAGCAAGTTCTTCTTTTTGCCGTTGCGCCAGCGCAGCACGCGAATGCCCATGATGAGGGTGAGGCCGGCGATGACGGCCATGGTCACCAGCGCGGATACCGGCAGGACCGGGGTGGGCATGCTGAAGCGGTTGGTGGTGGCGGTTGCCAACCAGCCAATGACCGCAGCGATGACGGCGATGAGCACCAGAACCACCGGGCGCATTGCTTTCATGGCTGCTCCACCGCTCCCGTCGCAGGCACGCCGGCGACGTCGCCATAGCCATCGAAACGCCGGATATCCGGCATGTCAGCGGCGACGGCGGCCAACTCTGCAACACTGCGCCCGTTCAACTGTGCGTGCGGTTCCAACAACGACCACGGATAGAGCACGAAAGCGCGCTCAGCGGCCCGGGGATGCGGAATCGTGAGGATGGGATCGTCACTGACGACGTCGCCGAACACGACGATGTCCACATCCAGCGTCCTGGGACCCCAGCGGACCTCGCGCGTACGGTGGTGCTGCTGTTCAACGTCGTGGCAATGCTTCAAGAGTTCCAGCGGGGTCAGAGTGGTTTCTACAGCCATGACCATGTTCAGGAAGTCCGGCTGTCCTTCCGGACCACCGACTGCCTTGGTCTGCACCACCGGGGAAACTCCAAGGAGCCGCACCTCCGGCGGATCCACCAAGGCCGCAACTGCAGTGGAAAGGGTGTCGTTGCGCTCCCCCAGGTTGCTGCCAAGGGCCAGGATGGCCTTGGTGTAGCCGGATGTCATGATCGCTCCCGGTGCACACTGACAGTAACGTCGCCAAACGGCACCTCAATGGGGGCCTTGGGCTTGTGGACGGTGACGTCGACGGCGGCCACGCTGTAGTTCGCGAGGATGCCCTCCGCGATCCTGACGGCCAGACCCTCAATCAGGTTCAAGGGCTCGCCCTCGATGTGCCGGGTGATCAGCTCGGCAACTTCACCGTAGTGCGCTGTGTACTGCAGGTCATCTGTCTCCGCGGCCTTGGTGAAATCCGTGTGGAGCACGGCGTCCACCACGAAAGGCTGGCCGTCACGGCGTTCGAAATCGAACACTCCGTGATAACCGACGGCGGTGACGCCGGTCAGCGTGATCCTGTCCACAGCGTTTCCTATCAGCGTGCGATGCGGGCGGCGACCTTGACGGCGTCAAGGCTGGGGCCGACGTCGTGGACGCGGACAGCCCAGGCGCCCTTGGTGGCGCTCAAAGCGGTGATTGCAGCGGTGGCGGCATCGCGTTCCAGCGGAGCAGCCGACTTGCCCGCAACAGTGAGCAGCGAACCGAGGAACCGCTTGCGGGAAGCAGCAACCATCACCTTGTGGCCCAGCCCGAAGAGCTGATCAAGGTTCTTGAGGATTTCCCAGTTCTGGTCCTCGTTCTTGGAGAAACCGACTCCGGGATCAATGATGATCTGCTCCGGGGCAACGCCCGCTGCGTACAACTTGTCGCGGACGCCGCTGAGTTCAGCCACCACGTCCTGGGTCACGTTGTTGTAGTCCGTCAGGTTGTCCATGGTCATGGCGTCGCCGCGGCGGTGCGTGAGGATGTACGGAACCTTGGTCCGGGCCACCAGCTCAGGCATACCGGGCTCGATGGTCAGCCCGGAAACATCGTTGATGATGGCCGCGCCAGCCTCCACGGCCGCGGCGGCCGTGGACGTGTGCATCGTGTCGATGCTGACCAGCGCGCCGGCCTTGACCAACGCCTGGATCACCGGAATGACACGGCGCTGTTCTTCCTCAGGGGAAACCGGCTCGGCGCCCGAGCGCGTGGATTCGCCCCCGACGTCGATGATGTCCGCGCCGGCATAGAACATGCGCAATCCGAGCGCGATGGCCGTGTCCGGCGTCCGGTGGGTGCCGCCGTCGCTAAAGGAATCCGGGGTGACATTGAGGATTCCCATGACGAGCGTGCGGTCCGTTGGCAGGTCCTCAAACCTGGCGGCGGGGCGCGGCTTGCGAAGAACCGGCAGCGGGCTTGTGGCCGGGCCGGTTCCGGGTGCTGCAGCGAGGGAGTCCATAGTGCTTACCTTCCGAGTATGAGGCTCATGGCCTCGGCGCGGGTGGCCGGGTCATGGAGTTGACCGCGCACCGCACTGGTGACGGTCTTTGCGCCGGGCTTGCGGATGCCGCGCATGGACATACACATGTGTTCACATTCGACGACGACAATCGCGCCGCGCGGGTTGAGGTGCTTCACCAGCGCCTCAACGATCTGCGTAGTGAGGCGCTCCTGCACCTGCGGCCGGCGCGCGTAGATGTCGACCAACCGCGCCAGCTTGCTGAGGCCGGTCACCTTCCCGTCATGTGACGGAATATAGCCGACATGTGCCACTCCGTGGAACGGCACCAGGTGGTGCTCACACGTCGAGTAGAAGGGAATGTCCTTTACCAGCACAAGCTCTTCATGATCGAGGTCGAACGTGGTGGAAAGGACATCCGCCGGGTGCTGGTGGAGCCCGGCAAAAACCTCGGCGTACGCCTTGGCCACGCGCTTTGGCGTGTCCTGGAGGCCGCCACGCTCAGGGTCTTCACCGATAGCCAGGAGGATCTCGCGGACCGCCGCTTCAATGCGCGGACGGTCCACTTTGTGGGAGTGCGTGGAGCCCGCGGCGGAACCGTGGGCGGCGGCGAGGTCGTCGTCGTCGTCGAAATGAGTCACGGCAGATAGCTTAGCCGTGATGCGTGGAGTCGTTGCCGCCGTCAGGTCGCGGTGCCTGGAAAGAGTCCTGGCTGCTGACCCCCTGGGCGTGCGGAGCGACGACGTCCAGCGGCTCGTCCAGACGCGCCTGCTTGGCTTCCTCCTGGGCTTCGCGTTCAGCCTTTTCTGCCCGGCTTTCCACTGGCGGGATGGACTGGACCGGACGGGATTCCTTGGACAGCCAGATCTCGCGGAAATCGCGCTTCCGGATGTCATGGAAGATCTCGGCAATCTCAGCCTGGTTCAAGGTTTCCCGCTCCAGGAGTTCCAGCGCCAAACGGTCCAGGACGTCCCGGTTTTCCGTGAGGATGGCGTAGGCCTCGTCGTGGGCCTGGTCAATGAGGCGGCGCACTTCCTCGTCCACCACGTACGCGATCTGGTCGGAGAAGTTGCGCTCCTGTGCGGCGTCGCGGCCGAGGAACGGCTCGCCGCCGCCCTGGCCCAGCTTTACAGCGCCAACGCGTTCGCTCATGCCGTACTGCGTGACCATCTTGCGGGCCGTGGACGTTGCCTTCTCGATGTCATTGGAAGCACCGGTGGAGGGGTCGTGGAACACGATTTCCTCAGCGACGCGGCCGCCCATGGCGTAGGCCATCTGGTCCAGCAGTTCGTTACGGGTGATCGAGTACTTATCGTCCTCGGGAATCACCATGGTGTAGCCGAGTGCGCGGCCACGGGGAAGGATGGTGATCTTGGTGACCGGTGCCGAGTTGCGCAGGGCAGCGGCAACCAAAGCGTGCCCGCCTTCGTGGTAAGCGGTGATCTTGCGTTCAAGTTCCTTCATGACGCGGCTGCGTTTCTGCGGACCGGCCATGACACGGTCGATTGCCTCATCCAGTGCGCGGTCGTCAATCAGGTTGGCGTTGGAACGCGCGGTAAGAAGTGCGGCCTCGTTCAGGACGTTCGCCAGGTCAGCACCCGTGTAACCCGGGGTCTTCTTGGCAACAGCCTTGAGGTCGATACCCTGCGCCATGGGCTTGCCCTTGGCGTGGACGTTCAGGATCTGCTCGCGGCCGATCATGTCCGGGGCTTCCACGGTGATCTGGCGGTCGAAACGGCCCGGGCGCAGCAACGCGGGGTCCAGGACGTCCGGGCGGTTGGTGGCAGCGATGAGGATGACGTTGGTCTTCACGTCGAAGCCGTCCATCTCAACGAGCAGCTGGTTCAGCGTCTGCTCACGCTCATCGTTTCCGCCGCCGATACCGGCACCACGGTGACGTCCAACGGCGTCGATCTCATCCACGAAGATGATTGCGGGAGAGCTCGCCTTGGCCTGTTCAAACAGGTCGCGGACGCGGGAAGCACCAACACCGACGAACATTTCAACAAAGTCCGAGCCGGAGATGGAGAAGAACGGAACGCCGGCCTCGCCGGCAACAGCGCGGGCAAGCAGCGTCTTACCAGTACCTGGAGGGCCGTAAAGCAGCACGCCCTTGGGGATCTTGGCACCGACAGCCTGGAACTTGGCCGGCTCCTGGAGAAACTCCTTGATTTCCTGGAGCTCTTCCACAGCTTCGTCAGCACCGGCAACATCAGAGAAGGTCACCTGCGGCATGTCCTTGTTGACCAGCTTGGCCTTGGACTTGCCGAACTGCATCACCTTGGAGCCGCCACCCTGCATACGGGAAAGCAGGAACCAGAACAGCACACCGAGCAACAGCACCGGAATGAGCAGCGAGAACAGGCCGGAGAACCAGTTGTTCTCGATCGGCTGGTCCGTGAAGCCCTTTTCCGGGTTGGCGTTGGTGACTGCCTTCACCACATCCGGACCACGATCCGTGACGTAGAAGAACTGAACGTTCTTGCCCTTGTCCTGGCCGTCCAGGTTCAGGTTGTCCTTGAGCACCAGGTCAACGCGGTTCTCGGCGTCAAAAATCTTGGCCTGCTCAACCTTCCCGTTTTGGGAAAGGAGTTCCAAGCCTTCCTTGGTGTCAATGCGCGTTGAACCGCCCGGGGCCAGTGTTGCGAATGCCACCAGGAGCAAGCCAACGACGACAACAATCCAGATGCCCGGGCCCTTGAAGAAACTCTTAGCTTTCATCTGATCGGGGTTTTGCCCCGTCCCTCCTGGTAGTGCTGCAAGGCGCAACTTCTGCGCGCGAGTGGTGCTGCTTCAGTTTCAAGCTATACACCGTTCCCAGTAATTCACGCACCGGAAAGTCCAAAAGTTCCCTCTGGGCGTACACAGGATACTCGCGTCGGGGGCGATGGGACAGGGGTTTTGTGCTTGGTCGGCGGGCGGCTTCCCACGGGCCTTCGCTTCCGGCGCACCCGTTAGCGCCATGCGCACCCGTACCCACGGGCGCGAACGGCGGAAAAGGGTGCGGGCGTGCTGAGGAACGGGTGCGATCGGCGGAAACGGGTGCGGTCCCGTGGGGTGCGTCGCCCGTTACATTTATTCCGTCCCTGGGACGCGAGTACTGCCCAAGACGTCCCTCAAAGACCACCCTCGCCCAAAAAGCTACCCCGGCGCCGCCAGCGCACCCGGCGCACCCGTTAGCGCCATGCGCACCCGTAACCACGGGCGCGAACGGCGGAAAAGGGTGCGGGCGTGCTGAGGAACGGGTGCGAACGGCGGAAACGGGTGCGGTCCCGTGGGGTGCGTCGCCCCCCCTAAGTGCTGTTAGCAGGGCACCACCTTGATTACTTCCGTGTGGACTGGATGCTGTTTTTCCACATAGCTCGGACGGGTGCTTTCGACTTCGCGCAAGAACGGGAAGCGTGGAACCCATGACCATTCCAGAACTCATCCTCGCTGCAGATGCGACACGCATCGGGCATGACGCGCGCCACCTCGCGAAGCAGGCCAAGCGTGGCGAGCTGGTGCGGGTCCGACGGGGCGCTTATACACGCTCTGCTTATTGGGCGGAGTTGAACGAGCGTCAGCGGCACGGACTCCAAGCAGCCGCGCTGGTCAATGCAGCCAGGACTCCGCCCCTGTTCAACTTGCAGACGGCCGCACTCCTATGGGGGCTCGGCGTAGTGGGCGTACCGAAGGGCTTATGCACTGTCACTGAAGACCCAAGAGGCGGCAGGTCCAAGCACGGGATCCGGAGAAGCTTCGGGTCCCTTGACGCCGGGGTGGCCCAACTTGGCGACTTTCGAGTCACAGACAAGGTCCGCACCACAATAGAGCTTGCCGCCGCCCTCAATTTTGCTGAGGCCTTGGCCATAGTGGACTCCAGCCGACGCAACCAAGGGTGGGGCGACGACTTAGAAGCCGACAATTGGAACAAGGATAAAGCGTGGGGTCCTCCGGCGGGCGTCGACGAACTTGCTGAAGCTGTCTCCGCTCTCACCAGGGTTTCGAGGAAGCGACGGGCCGAGTCGATTCTCGATCTTTCCTCAGACAAATCCGAATCAGTGGGGGAATCCATGAGCCGAGCACAAATGATCTTGCTCAACTTCCCCGTACCCAGCCTTCAAGGTTCTTTTACCCTGGGAAACGGACGCACTGCCCGAACTGATTTCTGGTGGCCCGAACTGGACCTTGTCGGGGAATTCGATGGACACGGAAAGTACCTAAGAAAAAGGTTGCGGGGAAACCAGACCATCCAGCAGGCGGTCATGGCAGAGAAGGCCCGCGAGAATGGTCTGCGGGCGCTGGGCCTCACTGTCGTGCGCTGGGACTGGGCCGAGATGATGAACCCACGCGTGTTCGCACGTATTTTGAACGATGGCGGGCTTCGTTCCTTGCGTGCAGCGTAAGCCAACGGGTTGGTCAGGCTGCGACCGGAAGCACCAGCAAATAACCTGTGGGCAGGTCCGTACTCCAGCGCCGGGGCTCACGGACCACGAACTGTGAGGACAACTGCTCAGGAGTAAGCAGACTATTGGGCTCTGGAGAGGGACCCCACTGCCCGCTGCCGTGAGGATAGAGCGGATCCAGGACGCGAATCCCCGTTACCTGAAATTCCGGGAACTGCGCGGGATCACCCATGGACTCAAAGCCGCTCATAACCCAAGCATGCCGACCACTCCACATGACCAATCCCACCGGCCGGCCAGTTTCAGCTATAGCGCGCGCCGCCGTCTGCAGCGTGTCCTCGTAGGTTGCGACGCTGACCACCGAGTAAGGGCCCAATCCAACCTCAGTCAACACCTGCGCCCAGCCCCGGGGGTTGGCGCCGTTGAATGAATTCGAGGACCTCGCACGGGCCATCTCCCACAGCTCACTTTGCTGTGCGGAGGACGCCCAGGTTCCGCCTCTGGTGTCATCAATAAGGTTGTGTGCCATTTGGATGCTGGCAGCTACACACCAGTCAAAGGTGTACTGCGGGACGAAGTCCCCATCTTGGTAAAGGTTCAGGGCAAAAGCCTGAGGCACAGCGGGCGGCGCGGGCGGAGGTGCGGGCTGCGGCGGCACAGGAGCCTGCGTGGCGCTCGGTGTCGGGGCCGCTTCAAGGTGGCCCGCTGCTGGCGCAGCAGAAGCGGACGTGATTGGTTGACCGGAAGCGGGCTCAGCGAGATCGACCGCAGGAGTGCAGGCCGTGAGGAGAGTCGCCATGACGGCGAGCCACGCCAGAAGACGGGCAGGAGCACCGGTCATGGTCCAGTTTAGCGCGAGAGGGTGCGCGGCGGCAGGTTCAGAAACCCAACAACCGAACCCACACCCGCCGGGCGCACCCCATAAACGCAAACACCGCACCCACATCCGCCACACGCACCAGAGGTTACGGGCGCGAACGGCGGAAAAGGGCGCAACGGCGAAAGAACCCAACCGCAGGTTCAGGAACCCAACAACCGCACCCACACCCGCCGGGCGCACCCCATAAACGCAAACACCGCACCCACACCCGCCGGGCGCACCAGAGGTTACGGGCGCGAACGGCGGGAAAGGGCGCAACGGCGAAAAAACCCAACGGCAGGTTCACGAACCCAACAACCGCACCCACACCCGCCGGGCGCACCCCATAGACGCAAACACCGCACCCACACCCGCCACACGCACCAGAGGTTACGGGCGCGAACGGCGGAAAAGGGAGCGGCGGCGTGAAGAGAAGAAGGGCGCTTACTCGTAAACGTGCGGGGCCAAGGTGCCCACGAAGTCCAGGTTGCGGTATTTTTCGGCGTAGTCGAGGCCGTAGCCCACCACGAACTCGTTGGGGATGTCGTAACCGACGTACTTGACGTCGATTTCCACCTTGGCGGCTGTCGGCTTGCGGAAGGCCGTGCAGATCTCGACGCTGGCCGTGCCTCGGGATTCAAGGTTGGACTTGAGCCAGGAAAGAGTCAGTCCGGAATCGATGATGTCCTCAACAATCAGGACATCCTTGCCCATGAGGTCGGTGTCAAGGTCCTTGAGGATCCGGACAACGCCGGAAGACTGGGTACCGGAACCGTAGGACGAGACAGCCATCCAGTCCATGCTGACGTGGCTGTGCAGTGCGCGCGCCAGGTCAGCCATGACCATGACCGCACCCTTGAGGACACCGACGACCAAGATGTCGCGGCCCTCGTAGTCCTTGTCGATCTGCGTTGCGAGTTCCGCGATGCGCGTTTGGATCTGCTCTTTGGTGTAAAGAACGTGCTTGAGATCTGCCTGGACGTCGTTTGAATCCACCAATGGCTCCTGTTTTGATGCTCGGGTGCGGCTACTGTTGGGACGGTTTCTGATGCCGGAATACTAGCTTCCCACAGCGCGCGGCTTCGCGGGGACCGACGCCGGCCGAATCACGTGTACTACTGGCGGCTGGAGCGCCGGCGGAAACCGAACGCTCCTGCTCCAAATCGCTGAGGGACAAACGGTAAACACTGACGTGGCCGGGGAGTTCCACGGGCCCGGCTGACCCCTGGCGTCGAAGCAGTGCTTCCGCAGCTTGGAGGCGCCCGTAGCCGGGTTGTTGACCCCCGACGTCGGCGGCAGCCTTCGCGATGACACGGAACCTGAGCGCTGCCGGCAGCCCACGTACGGCGTCTTCCGGGAGCCATACGTCGGCGTCTTCACGCTGGACCAGTGAGAGATAGGTCTCGTTGGCCAGATCTTCGAGGAAATCGGCGTCCTGCTGCAGGATTGCCGCGGTCCGGGCAAGCGATTCGGCGACCCCCGGCCCCAGCTTCGCTTCCAGGACAGGCATAACTTCCACGCGGGTCCGGGACCTGGCAAAGGAAGGGTCGGCGTTGCTGGGGTCGTGCCAAGGGGAAAGTTCCTCCACCTCGCAGATTTGCAGGGTCTCCTCGCGACGAAGCCCAAGGAAAGGCCGGAGGAGGCGACCACGGGCGGGCCTCATCCCTGCCAGGGATCGGGTTCCCGAACCGCGGGCCAGCCCCAGCAACACCTGCTCGGCTTGGTCGTCCAAGGTATGGCCCAGAAGGATCACATCACAGGCCAGATCCTCAGCGGCAGAATCCAGCGCAGCATGACGGGCGTCCCTGGCTGCGGCCTCGGGACCAAACCCGGTGGCGGCGACGTCGACAGTGCGCACCTCCACTGGGGACAAGCCCAACTCCCGCAGCACCTCGGCAGTCCTGGAGGCGACTTCTGCAGAACCTGGCTGCAGCTGATGATCCACCACTACACCGGCAACAGCCACCGGATGTCCATCAACGTGGCCGCGTCGGCCGAAGTATGCGGCGATGGCCGCCAAAGCCAACGAATCCGGCCCGCCGCTGCATGCTACGAGCACCCGCTGAGGGTAGCCGGCGGAAGCCAAGGCGTTCTGCAACTGCTTCCGCGCCTTGCCGACGACAGGTGCCAGACGTCCAGGCCGCCGTCGCCCCTTACTGGCAGACCCGGAAACGGAACCGACGCCGGGACCAACAGCAGAACCAGACGAACCGCTCAAAGCCCCATCCGCTCAAGCCACAGCTTGGAGTTGTGGATCTCTTCTTCGGTGGGGAGGTACTCGGCGGATTCCCACACCCGGTTGAACCCTTCCATGCCTGCCACGGCAACCACTTCACGCACGAACTTGGCGCCATCGGTGTACTGGCGCATCTTGGCATCCAGGCCGAGGAGGTTGCGGATGAACTTCTCCACCACGCCGCGGTCCTTGCCGCGCTCGTTGAAGCGCTGGCGGATGGTCTTTACCGACGGAACGATGCTCGAATCAACGGCATCCATCACCACGTTGGCATGGCCCTCGAGGAGGCTCATGACGGCCGTGATGTGGGACAGGGACGCCTTCTCCTCAGGGTTCTGGAGGAGGTCCAGGATGGCGCCGCGACCCGGAGTCTTGTCTGAAGGAGTGCGGTCGCGCAGGGACTTGGCCACCGCGCCGGCACGCTCCACCAGGGAATCCATGTTGCCCAGGAGGTTGCCGCTGAGCTTCTCGATTTCGTCGAGCATGTGGTGCCGGAGCCACGGCGCAGCGGCGAACTGCACGCGGTGGGTTTGCTCATGCAGGCAGACCCAGAGGCGGAAGTCGTCCGGGTGGACGTTGAGTTCGCGCTCCACGGAGATGATGTTCGGCGCTACAAGCAGGAGCCGGCCGCCCGGCGGAACGTTGGACCCAGGGGCCAGGGCGGCAAAGGGATCGTACTGGCCCAGGACCTTGCTGGAAAGGAAGGCCAGCACAGCGCCAAGCTGTGTGCCTGTGATGGCACCGCTGGCAGCGGCTGCGGCTGGGGTCATGGACACTCCGCTGCGGCTGTCCAGCATCGTTTTCAACGCGGGTTGGAGCATGACCGCGAAGCTCTGGGTGTTCGCCTTGGACCAGGAAGCGCGGTCCACCACCAGGACGTGCGAGTCACGCAGGTCCCGGGCAGCGTCCAGCCCGGTGATGTCGTGGACGTGCGGGACGGAGATATCCGCGTTGAAGCGCAGGTTCTCCACCGCCTTGCCAATCTCCCCGGCGCTAAGCTCCGGACCGGGAGGGGCAAGCCGGGCAGCCGTAGAGGCGGCCAGGTCCCAATTGATCAGGGACGGGGCCCCTGCTGACGAATCGCGGGCAGATGACACCATACGGACCATCACACCACACGAGACTGACAGTGGGCTCTTAAGTTCGCTCCACGCGGAGCTTTCAGCCCCGGCAACCGCACGAAGCCAACACCGACGCCGACCGGTCCATGGCCACCTTGTTGGCAGCAGATCCCGGTTCAAGGTCATTGCCGATAAAGGAGAACACCAGCAAACGCCCGTCGGCGTCCACCACGTAACCGCTCAACGCAATCACCGTATTGAGCGTCCCCGTCTTGGCCCGGACCAACCCGGCACCCTCCGCGGTAGAGGCATCCCCGTATCTGTCATCCAGGGTTCCGGTCAGCCCGGCCACCGGGAACCCGTCCAGCGCGGTGCGCAGAGAAAGGTCCGGTCCGCTGGTGATCGCACGGACCACCTCGACAAACTGGCGGGCACTGACCTGGTTTTCCAAGGCAAGTCCGGAGACATCGGCCAACAGCATCGAACCGGTGGCGATCCCCAACTCCCCCAGCCGTTGCCGCACGGCCGCGGTGGCGCCGTCGTACGTGGCCTTTTGACCGGAAGCCAGGGCGCTCATCCGCCCCAGTGCTTCGGCGAGGAAGTTGTCCGAGGACTCGAGCATGAGGTCCACCTGCTCGCTGACCGCCGCCGATTCCGCGGCCGCCAACACCTTGGCGGGGAGGCCTTTGCCGCGTTCGACGCCGGGAACCACCGCAACGCCTGCAGCCGCCAACTGCTCGGCGAACGCCTGTGCGGTTGCGACGGCGGAATCCTGGGGGCGCGGACCGGTCAAGACCTCCGGAGCGTAGCGGCCTGAGTTCAGCGCGAGGGAAAACAACGGTGCTGTCTCGCCGGCGGCGACGTCGTCCAGGCTCCACGCAGGGTTAAGAGGTGCGCCGGTGAAGAGGGAATCGTCCACTTTCACGGTGATCGGCCCCTTGACGCCTGCTGCAGCCAAAGCCGCCGCAGTATCCGAGGCCAGCGAAGCCAGACCGGCACGCCCAAGAACCGCCGACGGATCCGACGCGGAAGCACCCAGCAGGACGTCCCCTCCCCCGGTCAGCACCACAGTGGAGGGGTCATCGGAAGCGAGAACGCGCGTGGTGAAGCGGGACTCGGGGCCGAGGGCTTTCAGCGCAGCCACGGCGGTCAGCAACTTCATGTTGGAGGCCGGGATCCGGTTGGCGTTGGCGTCGCGGTCAAAGAGGACCTTGCCGGTGGAAGCGTCCATCACCATGCCGCTGATACTGCCCCCGCCGGCCGGTTTCAGCGTGGCATCAAGCTGCCGGGCAACTTCGTCGGGCAGTGGAAGTGGAGCATCGGCGTTCAGGGGAAGCACTCCGCTGACGTCAGCCAGGCGGTCCGGCTCCTGCTGCCAAGCGGGAACCGAAGGGGACGGCTTGGGCGCGGTCAGCAGGCCCGGCACCATACCGGCCACCACTACGGCACTGAGGCACAGCAGGACTCCGGCCAACAGCACCGGCCATTTCAAGCGTCCCCACGCCGAAGATACCCAGCGGGCACCCCCGTTTTTAACGCCCATCATGTAAGTTGCTTGGTCCTGTCAGTCCTGAAATGTCCCCGCCGGTTCAAGAAACCCGGGCCTCTCGCTATATCCTCAATAGTAGTCGGCGGCACCGGCTGTCCTTTTGCCTGCCGCCAGCCCCGGGCTGAGCAGCCTGCCTGAGGCACCGTCACCCGTGACGGCCGCTTCGGCGGAGCGACGCCCCACCCACACCCGTCAAGGAGCATTCCATGAAGCACGACGTGACCATCGAGATCCCCAAGGGATCGCGCGTCAAGTACGAAGTTGACCACGAAACCGGCCGTGTCCGCCTGGACCGCGTCCTGTTCACCTCCATGCAGTACCCCACGCACTACGGTTTCTTCGAGAACACCCTGGGCGAAGACGGCGACCCGCTGGACGCACTGGTGCTCCTGCAGGACTTCGACCTCCACCCGGGCGTCATCGTTGAATCCCGCCCCATCGGCGTCTTCAACATGACCGACGACGGCGGCGGAGACGCCAAGGTCCTCTGCGTCCCCGTTGACGCACGCTTCGACCACATCCAGGAAGTCAGCGACGTCAGCGAATTCCTGATCAAGGAAATCGAGCACTTCTTCACGCGCTACAAGGACCTGGAGCCCGGCAAGTGGGTCAAGGCCGAGGGTTGGGGCGACCGCGCCGCTGCTGAAGCCGAGCTGGAAGCTTCCATCAAGCGCTACGTTCCGGCAGCACACTAAGGCTTACGCTTCCGCGTCGCGCGCCTTGTACGTGATGCCCGACGGCGGCTGGTGCGGTTCCCTGCGAACCGCACCAGCCGCCGTCGTTCTTTAACGTTCCTTACCCGGGTTGTGCACATGGGCATGTCTCCCCATCGCGGTAGCTCCCGGGTCCGCTTAGGCTGGGACGAGACTTTTCGATGCCTTACACAGGGGGTTCATATGGCTGGGTTCTACGGCGCGGACATCACGCAGCTTCGCAGTCTGGCCGGCGTCATGGGCAAAGCTGCCGACGCCATCAGCCTGCAAAGCACGCAGTTGTCCAACGCCATCAATTCCACAACAGCGTGGCAGGGCCGGGACGCAACGGTGTTCAAGGGCGATTGGAACTCCCAGCATCGGCAGAGCCTGGTCAAGGCCGCCAATATGCTGCGCGAGAATGCCAGCCAACTGAAGAAGCACGCCAACCAGCAGGAGTTCGCCAGCCACAATGATGGTTCGGGCTCGTCGGTAGGTGTCCTCAAGGACGTCTATGACACCGCGATGGGCGTCAAGGGACTGGCTGCCCCGCTGTGGACGGCCTACAAATACCTCAAGCTTGGCAATGCGGAATGGGTGAAGACCCGCGAGGTCCTGACCAACTGGCGGGCCGGCGGAACGGTTGTCCGCGACGCCATGACCGCGCTGCGGAACGGTGAGAAAGTCACTGACGTCCTCACCGACCTCAAAGCCAACATCCCCTACAGCCAGGCGTTCCAGGACGCCAGCAAGTTCTCCAAGGGCCTCCGCGTGGCCGGAGCGCTGGCGGCACCGCTGAACATCGTGGGCGGTATCAGCGACATGATCAACCCCCAGCACGATGGATGGCGCGGCACTGGCGACCGCGTTGCCGGTGGCCTGTCCGTGGTGGGTGGCGTAGGCAGCATCATGCTCATGACGGCAGGCGGCGCGGCACTGCTGGGGCCGATCGGCGCTCCGATCGTGATCGGTGCGGGCATCGTCGCCGGAGCGTGGGCACTGGGCAACCTCGTAGCTGACAACTGGGACTCCATCAGCAACTTCGCACGCAACCCTGGCAGCTACATCGCCGATGGCGCCAAAGAGGTGGCGGGCTTCGCCAAGGACGTAGGCAGTAAGGTGGCAGACGGGGTCAGTGACGCCGCCAAGTCAGTCGGAAACTTTGTCGGAGGGATATTCGGATGACCACCAGCACCATGAAATGGACCCAGCGGGACATCGAGGCCGCAGCCAAGGTCCTGGCCTCGGCCAGCGCAGTCGGCGCGCCTTTGCCTACGCTGACCGATGAAGAAGTTGTGGCCCTGGACGGCGTTCAGCACGAACAGCTGGTGGCACTGCCGTGGCTTTCGGCCCAGGACGCCAGCAAGGAACTGATGTGCGCCATCGCCTTACGCGGCCTGCTCGCCAAGGAAATCGTGTATCCGGTGGTCTTCGAGGGCGAGACTGAACCGTCCCGCTTGCACGCCACGGAGGAAATCACCGGCGCCCTCACCCTGCGCCGGAGCGGCAGCAGCGTTGTCTCGGTGGAACGCACCGTCTCCACCGGCAAGCGTTGGCTCTACGGCTACCTTCATGACGAGGGTGTTCTGCTCGAGGAAGTGGACGAAAGCGGCCTGCACGGCTTCACCGTGGTGACCCGCGACCAGCTGGTTCCGCGCCTGGCCGAATTCGTGGACCCCCAGCAAGCTGCCGTCCGCGACACCGAACCTGCCCTTTACACGGAAGCCCAGTTCGAGGCGCACGCCGCCACCGCCTTGGCCGACACCCAGGCCGCAAGCAACGTCGTGGCCTTCAATTCCAATACCAACGAATTCCCCACGATCACCGTGTACACCGGCCCGTCCGGCGTCCACGTGCTCACCCCGCGCGTGGAGGGCTCGCCTGAATCCGGCCCGGAGCAGGCAGAATCCGTAACGTTCGAGCTGCAGGAAACCTCCGCGGCATCGTTGGCCCGCGTCCTGGGCGGACTGGCCGGACTGGCCTGACGTTCTGCACCCAAGCCGCACACCGCCGTCGAGCTGAAAGTCCCTCATGAGTACTTCCAAGTCCACCACCCTCACTGGGCTGCTTGACCCTGTCAACGGCCGCCCTGTTCGCCGCCATCCTGAGACCGGCGCGTACTTCGTCAAGGCTTCGGGTAGTGCCCACTTCTGGGGTCGCGTCCTGGACGCAGTCGTCTTCCTGGTGGGCTACGTGATCCTGGCCGCGATTGTCGCGGTGGTCCGTGAGTCCATGATGAACAGCGGCTCGGCGCTCGGTTACAACGACGGTTTGTGGCTGACCCTCTACGTTGTCCTGTGGTTCGTGGGCCTGTTGGTCTACGGAATGATCTGGGGAACCGTGGGCAGCGTGGGCGACGCCGCTGCGGGCATGCGCTCGGTTCGGATCAAGAACGGCACGACGGCGGGCGCTTGGCTGGGCGGATGGCGTGCCATCTGCTGGTCCTTCTTTCCGTTCTTCGTGGTGATGCTTATCGCCTCCGCCGTCAGCGGTGGCGGAGACGACACCTGGGATCCAAAGTTCGCCGCCATCGACCGCCGCTCCGGCATTGCGCAAGGCCAGGCACCGGTTCCGGACCCCAAGGTCACTGCCGCCGAACAAGCCGCTGCGGCCGATCGGCAGAACCTGCCCAACCTCTATGGCCAGCGTCCGGATGCACGGCCGTAACTGGCTGGTCCGCCGTATCGAGCGGAAGCTCGCCCCCGACCTGGGCCAGCTCCGCTATGTAGCGTCCTCACGACACCTCTACTGGAAGGTCCTCATCCCCTGCCTCGTGGTGGGGTTCATTTTCGGGACCATCGCAGAGTTTGTCAGCCCCATCCGGTCCTCCCGGGAAGCCGGGCACTTCAACGATCCCGCTTTCTTTGTGCTGACCAGCATTCTGACGGGTCTGGTGCTGTGGTCCATGACGCTCCTGGGCAGCTTCCGGAAGCTGCTGGTCTTCGACGGCGGGATGGTCGCCAAGTACTCGCAGAAACACACCCTCGTGGTGATCCCCTGGGCCGACATCACGCCCGGAACCATCAAAGCCGTGACCACTCCCGACGGCACTGATCCCGACCGCCGATTGGTGGCACGCCGGAAAGTTTCCCTGGGCGCCGGGGGCCGGAATGCCGTGGTTTTCCAAGCGCGCGACACGTTCTGGGTCTTCACTTCGAACCGGGACCCCGCGCCCTTGGTCCTCGCTGTCCACGGGGCCATGAATGATGCAGGAACACCCGGCGCCGCACGGGCAGCGGCAGGTGCCCTGCCCGCCGTCGTACTTACCGGGCGGATGGCGCTCGACTGACCGACTGGACTGAACAATGGGCGAATTTTGCCCTTGCAGACCGTCTACCAGCCGGTAGCATGTGATCCACTATGTTCACTCTCACCATCAACCAACGCGACAGCCGCCGCGACGGCGACCTTGTGCCGCAGCTGCTCAAGGACCTGCGGCACATTCCTGCGCGGCTCGACTTTGACCGCTCGGTTGAGGATGAGGTGCAGGGCATCGTCGAATCGGGCCACCAGGCCGTGGAGACTGCCTTGATCGCGCTTCGGTCCAGCCAGTGGTACGTAGGAATCGGCGTTGGACCCATCAATGAGCCGCTGCCCAACCTGGTGAAGGACGCCTCGGGCCACGGCCTGGTGTACGCGCGCCGGGCCGTCGACAGGCTGCGTAACGGCAAAGAGCGGATCCCGGTGGCTGTGGACGGACCTCTGACCGCGTTGGCTTCAGAAGCTGAAGCTGTGCTGCGGCTCCTGGGACACATCGTCCAACACCGCAGCGCGGCGGAATGGCGGGTCCTTGACCTGCTCACACCGGGCGTCCGAGGCCAGCAAAAAGCCGTGGCCCAGGAGCTGGGCATCACCACGCAGGCCGTCAGCAAGGCCCTGGCCCGTGCGCAGTGGTCCGAGGAACACGCCGCCCGGCCGGCCGCAGCCCGCTTGCTGCACATGATCCTGGAAGTGCGCTGATCCAAGACCCCACCCGAAATCCCCGGAGCACAGACTGACCCAACTGAGTCGCAGTTGACGCCGTTTTGAGGGCCCAAAACGGCATCTGCTGCGACTCAGTTGGGTCAGCGGGGGAACTTACTGGTTGCTGACGTTGTCCTTGGCCGTGTGTGCGCGGTCCTGGACGTCGGCTGCCGCGGCTTGGCCTTCATCCTTGACGTTGGCTGCGGCTTCCGTGGCGCTGTCCTTGACGTTCTGCATTGCGTCCTGAGCGGGCTCGCGCAGATGCTCGGCAACTTCCTGGGCCGCGTGGCTCAGTTCGTCGGTCAAGGGCTGGGCTGCTTCCTTGACGGCCTGGGCGGCTTCCCGCTCCTTTTCCGAGGCCGGGAACAGCGAGGACACCAGCAAGCCTGCGCCGAACGCAATCAGGCCGGCGGCGATCGGGCTGCCCTGGGCCTTCCGTGTGATCACCTGCGGTGCATCACCGATGTCCGAGACGGCTCCGGAAACAGCATTCTGTGCATGATGGGCCGCATTTCCGGCCCTGTCACTGACGTCGTCGCGGGCGCCGAACACAGCGGACTTGATCTTGTCCACCCTGCGATTGACGATGTGCGAAGGCGTGACCTTGTCCGCCACGGCATCAACGTTGGTACTGAGCCGCCGGCGAGTTTCTTCGATATCGGCGCGCAGGGCGTCGGGGTTCTGCGTCATCGTGTCTCCTCAGTGTTCGGTTTCAAAGCGGGGGGTATTTCTTTGACCGTCTCAGCGGTCTGTGGCATGCCCTTGATGGTGTTGAGTTCCTTGCGGCCCTTGGCAGCCAGCACTGCTGCCACGATGCCCCAGATGACCGCGACGATGACAGCGGACCATCCCAGGCCAACAAGCTGACCCAAGGCCCACCACAGGGCAATGGAAAGGAACAGCACGGTGATGTGGCCGGCGTATGCAGCTCCGCCCAGCATCCCCGCGCCCTTACCGGCCTTGGTGGCGGACTCCTTGAGTTCCGCTTTGGCCAGCTCCACTTCCTGGCGCATCAACGTGGAAACGTCGCGCGTCAGGTCGCTCAGGAGCTCACCGAGGGGAAGGGTCTCCGCCTTCACGTGGGCTTCTGTGGGAGGTAGATCGGCGGGACTGCTCATCGGTGACCTCCATACTGGGGGTCATCGGGATCAAGGGGGCTCTCCGGGTCAATCGGTCCTGCCAGTGGATCGCCCTGTGCCTTGACGCCACCGGCCTCAGTCTCCGGGTAAGGGAGCGTGGAACCGTCATAGCCACCCGTAGTACCTGCGTCATAGCCGGTGGTGGTGGCCGCTCCGTATCCGGCGGTTGTTGCCGTCGGCCCCGGGAGGTCCACTGCCGGAGGTGTTACCGCGCCACCCTGAGTCGGGTAGTACACGGCGCGAGGCGTCTCCGTGGTGGCAGGTGTGCCGCTTGCGGAGCCTGCGTCGGAGGCGTTGCCTGCCATACCCCGGCCGAGGCGACCGGCGAGGACACCGGCTCCAGCTGCCAGCAGGAGGAAGGTTCCTGGCTTACGACGTGCGAAGCCCTTGACTTCATCCAGCAGCGAGCCGGGATCGCGGCCTTCCAACCACTGGGCAACGGAGGAGGAGCGTTGTGCTGCCTGCTGGACCAGGTCGGTGGCGACGCCGCCGTTTTGCGTTGAATTGGCCATGGTGGACAGTTCGTCGGAGATGGACCGCAAGCCTTCGGCTACGCGCTGCTGCTGGACGTGGGCTTGGTCTGTCAGTTCACCCTTGGTCTGCGTCAGCAGTTGGCGGGCATTTACCTTGACTTCGTGGGCAACGTGTCCGGCCTCGGTCTTGGCGGTGTCCACGACTCCCCCGGCGGCGTCGCTGACGGCGCCTGCTACGCCCGCAGCTTCTTCCTTGGCCGTGTCCACCTTGCCGGACGTGCCGGACGTGCCGGAAGTGCCTGAATAGTCGGAACCGGTTCCCGAACCAGCGGGGGTCCCACTGATTCCCGTGGTTCCAGCAGTGTGAGTCTCACCATCGGCGGAGTCCAAGTAGTTTCCCGTGAACGGTTCGGTACCTGCATGGGCACCGGTGTTTGGCGCCGCGAAGCTTCCGTCCTGCGGCGATTTGCTCTCAGTCATTATCGCTCTCTTTCCACAGTTGGCAGGCTGCGGACAGCAGCCGGGATAGTAAGTATCGTTACTATCAATGGGTGTGTACCCGCTTGCCGGGGATCTAATCACCCAATCGAACGAATTGATGTCCCTGCTCACGTTCTGCACTTTCCGCTCGACAGCCGGGACCATACCTGCGAATGTTGGGGTGATGAGCCAACTGCCCGCGAGGCGACGGCTGATTCCCGCGCTTCGAAAAACTGTCACCCGCCACCGACTCCTGTTCGCCGCCAAAACGGCCGTCGCAGCAGGCCTCGCTTGGTACCTTGCTCCCTTCATGCCCGGCCCCGCGGCCGCCTACCCGTACTACGCGCCGCTGGGCGCCCTGGTCAGCATGCACCCCACCGTGGCCGACTCCGCCAAACATGGGCTCCAGAGCCTGGTGGGGCTGGTGTTGGGCATCGGCATGGCCTTCGCCATCACCACCGTGGCCGCTCCTACTGCACTGGCTGTTGCCGTGGTGGTGGGTCTTGGCGTGCTCATCGGCGGCCTTCCCCGGCTGGGCACAGCATCTGAATGGATTCCCATGGCGGCGTTGTTCGTCCTGGTGCTGGGCGACTCCAACGCGGAGGGATTCTCCTTTGCCTACGTCCTCCAGATGGCCTTGGGTGTCACGGTTGGGTTTGCCGTGAACTGGCTGATCTTCCCGCCCCTGCACCTGGACGACATCGATCCCGCCATCGCCGGACACCAAGGTGCTTTGTCCCGCCAGCTCAAGGACATGGCCAAGGCCATGGAGGAGTCCTGGCCGCCCAACCATGAGGCCTGGGCCAGCCGAAGCGACGAACTCTCGCTCACGGCAGCCGGGGTCCGGACTGCGGTGCATCAAGCAGAACTGAGCGCCAAAGCGAACCCCAGGTCCCGTCGTCGTGCAACCCGCCTGCCCAGCGACCTCGCCGGCCTGCGAACCCTTGAACGGCTTACCTTCCACGTCCAGGACATCACCGACGTCCTGGCCAGCGCCATCTGGGAAGAAGGTGCGGGGACAGTCATCCCGGACGCCGTGGTTGCCCCGCTCTCGGAAGCCCTGGAATCCGTGGCGGCCGTAGTGGACCACTGGCGGGACGCCGAGAACGGTGAGCTGGCCAACCGGCTGGCGCAGGCGAAGGACAGCATTACGGCCCTTGGCGATGCCGTGGCCGGGGCCGCCGCTGACCAGGCCCCGGTGAACGCTCCGGCCTCGGTGGCCATGAGCCTGCGCCGGATCCTGACCGTAGTGTTGTCCTCCGAGTAAGTTCTATCGAGGTTTCAGCGGAGGGGAGGCTTCCCGCCCCTTCCCTGCACCGATTCCGTCCAGCATTTCCGCCAGCGATTCCAGCGAGGAATGCTTGGGCGACCAGCCCAACAGAGCGTGGGCCCGCGCCGTGTCCATGATGGGGGCGTTGGCCGCCATGTCCACCCATCCGCCGTCGGTCACCTGCAGCCGGAGCCGCCAACTGACCTCGACGACGGCGCGGAGCACCGGCAGCGGGAACTGCATGACCCGCCTGGCGTTGAGAATCCACGCCAAGGCGTTGGGGTCGATGACCGGCTCGGCGGCGATGTTAAAGGCACCTTCCGCCTTGCGCTCCAGCACCCGCCAGTAGGCATCAGCGACGTCGGCCGTGTGGACGGCCTGGAACACCATTTCCTTGGGGATGGCGAGGAACGGCAGCCAGGGCTTACGCGGAACCAGCCGGGGCAGAACCCGGCCCAGGAAGTAGCGGCCAACCTCACTGCCGCCTCCGGCGCTGAACATCAGCGCCGGGCGGAGACGCGCCACCACCACGTCCGGGTTCTCCTCGGCGAAACCGTCCAGGAGCCTTTCCTGCGCTGCTTTGTCAGCGCTGTAGTGCGAGCTGCTGATCCCACCCACCGGCCAGTCTTCCTTGGTCCGCTGGTCTTTGGGAGCAGGCGAGTAGGCACCCACGGACGATGCGCACACGACGTGTCCCACCCGGGCTTTGCGCGCGGCGGCCAGCATGTGGGAAGTCCCGGCCACATTGGTCCGACGAAGCATCTCCCGGTTGTGGTTCGGTTGGATGAGCCACGCCAGATGAACCACAGCATCGGCTCCTGCCAAAGCTGCTTCCAGCGCGGGCTGATCTCCGGCGTCGCTGATGTCCAGGGTGTGCCACTCCACACCGTGATAGGGAGCGGCGTCGGGATCCGGTTGTCGGCGGACGACGCCCACGAGTTCCAGATCCGCGCCTTCTTCTGAGCGTGCCTTCTGGAGCCGCTTCAGCAGTTCCGTGCCGCCATGCCCTGTTGCACCGATGATCACAATACGCATGATGGTTCCTTAGCCCTGCGGGGTTTCGCCCGTGGAACGGATGCGTTCCAGGACTGCTGTGGTGGAGTGCTCCGGCACGTAATCCAGGATGGTCACTGTGCCGCCATACCGTTCCACGGCTTCGGTTTCCTGGAGCATTTCCGGCGTGTAATCGCCGCCTTTGGCATAAACGTCCGGCCGCAGGAGATCGATGAGCGGGATGGCCGTAGGGGTGTCGAACACGGTGACATGGTCCACGCAGCTCAGTGCGGCGATGACTGCCGCGCGGTCGGCCTCATGGTTGACCGGGCGGTCCGGGCCTTTGAGTTTCCGCACGGAAGAATCGCTGTTCAGTGCCACCACCAACACGTCGCCCAGTTGTTTGGCCTGGTTGAGGTAACGGGTGTGGCCACGATGCAGGACATCGAAGCACCCATTGGTCAGCACAATCCGTTTGCCCTCCCGCCGATGCTCCTCCACGTACCGCGCCAGCTCGGCGTCGGTTAGTGCCGTATCGGCGAACCCGCCGAGGTGTTTCGCCAGCTCGTCGGTGGTGCAGACGGAGGTACCTGGCCGGTGCACCACAACATCGGCCGCGGCTTGGGCCAGATCCACACTGGTGGTCAGCGGCAGTCCGCCGGCGCGGGCAATGGTCAAAGCCGCCACGAACGTATCGCCGGCGCCCGAAGCCTGCTTTTCCGCTTGCGGCCGCGCCCACGTCCGGTGGGTGGCCGGGTTGTGGGCGTCACCGTTGGGGCCGATGGTCAGCGTCCCCTCCCGGTCCAGCGTCACGACGACGGCGGCCGCACCTGAGGCGCGCAGGAGCTGGGCCGCGTGGGCTTCCACAAAGGGGCACCGGGCAGCACCACCGGGAAATTCAGCCCCCAGCAGCCTGGCGGCCTCCTGCGCATTGGGGGTTGCCAAGTCCGGATGGAGCTGGGCCCAGCGCCCTGGATAGTGGGCGTCCACTACTACCAGGGTGTCCTGGCGGGCATTGGCAGGGCCGGCTTCAGCGGGGCTATAGCCCCGGGAACCCAGGTGCTCAAAAATCGTGTCCCGTACCGCACCTTCCAACGCCCCTGCCCCGTAGTCGCAGAGCACCACGGCTGACGCTCCCCGGAGTGCCTCGGGAATGGCACCAGCCACCTGCCGTAGGCCATCTGCGGGAACCTTTTCCGCGGCGTCGTCCAGGCGCAGCATCACCTGCCCGCCGCTGCTCACCCGGAATTTGGTGGTGGTGGTCATGCCGGTATGGGACACCACCTGCGAAACGTCCACGCCGGCCGACGTGAGCTGCTCGAGGAGCGTGCGGCCTCCTGCGTCCTCTCCCACGAGCGACACGAAACGAACCCTCGCACCCATGGCGGCGAGGTTCATCGCCGTGTTGGCCGCACCTCCCGGGACGAAGTCACGGCGCTGGACCTGGACCACAGGGGCTGGGGCTTCGCGGCAGAACCGCTCAATGGTTCCATCCCACCAGCCATCAAGGATGGAGTCGCCGATGACCGTCACCACGGGATGCGCCTCGGCCAGGCGACCCGGCAACCAGTCAGCCAGGCCCTCCTGATGGACCAGGCCCTCCTGATGAGCCAGGCTTTCCTGATGGTCCGGACCCTCGTGATTGGATAGGCGTGCCATGGGGTACCTTCCGGTTGGGCTTACAGTTTCCTGTTCCCCTCAGGTACCCCGCGGCACGGGCTTCACACGCCGGGTACGCTGGTTTCCGCCACCGTGAAGAAGGAATCACCCATGGATGTTCCTGCGAGCCCCGGCATCGGTCCCGTGCTGGCAAAGTTCAGTAACGTCACGCGGATTGCGGTCCTCAGGGGCGGTGGATTGGGCGACCTGATGTACCTCTACCCGGCGCTCCACGCGGTGAAGAACGCGTACCCCGCCGCCGCCATCACGCTTCTGGGCACGCCGATCCATGCGGCCCTGGCTGCCGCGACGGAAGGTCCTGTTGACGCCGTCGAGATGCTGCCCGTCGCCCGCGGCGTCCATGACGGTCCCCTCAACGGCGAGCGCTTTGGGGACGATGCTGAGGACCTGGCTGCGCAGGAGGTGTTCTTCGAATCGATGCGGTCCAGGGAATTCGATGTTGCGTTTCAAATGCACGGCGGCGGACGGTTTTCCAACCCGTTCCTGCTTCGTCTGGGTGCACGGCATACCGTGGGCACGCGCACCAAGGACGCGGAGCCGTTGGAGCGGAACCTTGACTACGTCTACTACCAGAATGAACCGGACCGCTGGCTGGAGGTGGCGGGTCTCGCCGGAGCTCCAAGCATCATCTCCCCTCCCTTGCGCCCCAGGCCTGAGCATCAGCAGAACATGGCGGGAATACGGGACCCGCAGCGGACAGCGCTGGTGGTGGTCCACCCGGGTGCCACCGATCCACGACGGCGGTGGCCGGCGTGGTATTTTGCTGAAGCTGCGGCGGGGTTGGCGCGGGAAGGTGCCCAGGTGCTGATCGTGGGCGACCACACCGAGAAGGCGTTGGCGCAGGAAGTAGCTGAAGTGGCAGTTCGCCAACTGCCTGAGGGTGACCGGAACGCCGTGCGCTCCATGGCCGGCGAGCTGGACCTGGGGGACCTGGCGGCTCTCCTGTCAGAGGCAACAGTCATGCTCGCCAGTGACAGCGGTCCCCGGCACCTGGCCCAAGCGCTGGGAACGCCCACAGTGGGAATTTTCTGGGTGGGAAACGTACTCAATGCAGGGCCGCGCGGCAGGGGTTTGCACCGCGTGCGGATGTCGTGGGTTACGGAGTGTCCACGATGCGGAGCTGACGTCACCCAGGTGGGATGGACCGCACCGCACTGCGGCCACGACGACACCCTCATTGAGGGGATCGCCGTGGCCGACGTTGTTCAGGACGTGCTGGACCTTACGGCCACGAGCCTTCTTCTGCGGGGCAAATAAGGAGTTCGCGGACCTCGCTGCCGAAAGGCTGGGAGAGGGCAAACACCACTGCTTGCGCTACGTTGGCGGGATCGTTGAGCTTGGAGTCGTCCTGTGGCTTGTATTGTTCGTCGCGGTCGTCAAAGAAGTGGGTCTTCATGCCACCGGGGATGATGGTGGTGACGCCGATGACGCCGCCGGTTTCCGCGGCGAGTGCACGGCTGAAGCCAATGACACCGAACTTCGAGGCGCAGTACGCCGTGGCATCGGGCAGCGCCCGGAGACCCAGCGTGGAGGCGATGGTGATGGCCCTGCCCCGGGATCCCTTCAAATAGGGCAGCGCCGCACGGACCACGGACACCGTGCCGAGGAGGTTCACTCCAATGACCTTTTCCCATTCCTCCGCCGGGACGTCGCCCAGCTTGCCGCAGCGATCGATGCCCGCCGCCGTCACCACTCCGTCCAGGCCGCCCAGGGTTTCGGCGGCCTCTTTGACGGCGGCTTCCACTGCTTCACGGTTGGAGACGTCCACTTCCAGGGCTTTGGCCCCGGACACGTTGCTGACATCGCGGTCGAAGACGAAGGGCGTGCCCCCGGCGTCGCGGATGGCTTCCACGATCGCAGCGCCAAGGCCGGAGCCGCCTCCAGTGACGATGACGCGACCAGGTGTTTGCGTGTTCATGCGGTTCCTCTCGGTTGATCGGTGCTTGGTTGATCGGTTGCTTGTTGTCAGCTGACCTTGGCCAGGGCTGCAGCCAGGCCACTGGTGGAGCGTGCCGGATGGAAGGGCACAGTGACGCAGCGCCCTCCCCAACCCGCCACCAAGCGGGCTTCCGGCAATTCTTCGGGGATATAGTCGCCGCCCTTGACCCAGATATCGGGCTTGATTTCAGCGAGGCAGGCTTCGGGAGTGTCCTCGTCGAACACCACCACGGCGTCAACGCACTCAAGAGCCAGCAGCAACTCCGCCCGGTCCTGCACGCTGACGATTGGCCGGTGTGCGCCCTTGAGCCGCCTGACCGATTCATCGGAATTCAGGCAAACGATGAGGCAGTCGCCCATGCTGCGCGCGGCAGCCAGCGTCCGGGCGTGACCGGCGTGGAGGAGATCGAAGCATCCGCCGGTGGCCACCACCGTGCCGCCCGTGGACCGCACGGCGTGAGCCAGCCGGACGCCGTCGGGGTCAAGGTCGCCGGCGCCCACCAATTCCAGGCCCTTCAGCTCGACGAAAGGACCGGGTTCGACGACGGGACTCACTTCAGGCGCTTCATCCGACGCTGCCGCTTCGGTCACCACCGCCAACGCCGCTGCCCCACCCGCTGCCAGGAACGCCGACGCATCCCCCACTGCCTTGGTTGCCGCCTGCGCGAGGTCCAGCCCGAATCCCAAGTGAACGGCAAGGCTGCCGGCCAGCCGGTCGCCTGCTCCACAGGGATCACTGACGTTGGTTTTGGGGGCGGGGATACCCTGCACGGCACCGGCTGACATCAGGAGCGCCCCGTCCTCACCCCTCGTCACCAAAACGGCCCCACTTCCCCACTTTTCAAGGAGGTAACGGCCTGCTTCTTCGGCATCCGTGGGCGGTTCCAGCCCGGCCGCTTTCGCTGCCGCCATGGCCTCGGCAAGGTTCGGCGTCACGACGGCGACCCCCGCCACAGGCTCGGAACCGGCAGGATGCGGGTCCCACACCACGGGGACGCGGTGTACGGCGTCGGCAAGCGCGGCACGAATCCCGGCATTGGCGGTGATGCCCCGGCCGTAGTCGGCCACCACAATGGCCTCCGCCGACGTAATGGCTGCAAGCATCTCCCCTGTGCTGGCGGGAGCGGGAGCGGGTGCGCATCCTTCATCGAACCTGACCATGGGGTGCGTCCCGATCCGCACCCGGGTCTTGGTGGGCGTTGGGGCGAGCGGGGCGCCGGCGAGCACCGAGACACCGGACAGTGCGCGCCGGAGGTGGCTGGCGCCGTCGTCGTCCGATACCGCGGTGACCAGCGAGACGCTGTGGCCGTCCTGCGCGAGCACCGTGGCCACCAGTCCAGCGCCTCCAGCACGACGCCGGATGTCGGCGACGTCCACCACCGGCACGGGCGCGTCGGGGCTGAGCCGGGTGGCGACCCCGTTGATGTCCACGTCCAGGAGGACGTCGCCCACCACTGTGATCCTCATGGCTGCCGTTTTCCGTAGGTGTGTGGGCCCGAGCCCGCGCGCTTGGCGACCTCGGCATCAAAGGCCCGGCACACGGCATGGATGGCGATGAGATGGCCTTCCTGGGCGTTTGCGGAGATGGCCTCAACGGTGACGGCTTGATCGCAGGAGTCGGCCAGCGGGTTGGGGCCGCTGCCGGTCAGTGCCCATGTGGTGATGCCGCGTTCCTTGGCTGCACGGACGGCTTTGAGCAGGTTGGGGCTGCGTCCGCTGGTGGAGAGCAGCATGAGGACATCGCCTGTGCGGCCGTGGGCCCTGACTTGGCGGGCAAAGACTTCCTCGTAGCCGTAGTCGTTGGAGAGTGCCGTAACGGCAGAGGACTCGGCGTGGAGCGAGATGGCGGAAAATGGTGCGCGTTCTTCATCAAACCTGCCCACGAGCTCGGCCGTCAGGTGCTGCGCCTCAGCCGCTGAACCGCCGTTGCCGGCCGCCAGCAGGCGTTGCCCGGCCAGCAGCCGCTTGGCCAGTTCCGTTCCCCACTCGGCTAATCGCCCTGACTGCGAGCGCAGCGAGTCCAGCGCGGGCAGGACGTTGTCCAGGTGCTTGGTGACCTCGGCCGTGTGGTTGGAATCGGTGGGATCGGGAGCCCACCGTGCTGGCAAAGTGTCCGGGACGCTGTCCCCGGTGGAAGGAGCGCTGCTTGTGACGGTCAAGGAGCCTTTGATGTTCACAGTGCCGTTCCTTCCAATGGTTCCAACCCTTCGTCGGCCTGCCGGGACAGCCCGGCCGCCAGGACGGATCGGTACGCCTTCTCCGTGTCGGCTGCGATTCGTTCCCAGGAGTAGCGGGAGCGTGCCCGGCGTGCACCGGCGCGGCCCATGTCGGCCCGCAGCTCCGGGTCGCCCAGCAGCCTTCCGAGCGCACCGGCCAGGGCTTCCGGATCACGCGGCGGGACGTGCAGGCCGGTTTTCTGGTCAACCACTGTTTCCCGCAGGCCGCCCACGGCTGCCGCCACCACCGGGACCCCGCACGCCATGGCTTCAAGGGGCACAATGCCGAACGGTTCGTACCAGGGCGCACAGACCACGGCGTCCGCACTCCGGAAAATGCCGGGCATGGCGTCGCGGGGCACCTGTCCCCGCATGGTCACCTTGTCCTCGACGCCCAGCTCCTTCGCCAGGGCGTGGAGCCGTTGGGCCTCCGGGTCTTCCTCGAGGGTCAGGGCGTCGCCGGAACCGCCAACAATCAGGAGTTCGACGTCGGTGAAGCCCGCCTCGGCCAGAAGGGGCAGGGCCTGGATGATCAGGTCCACGCCTTTGCGTTGCACGAGGCGTCCCACGCTCAGGATCCGATGCGTGCGGGACTTGGTTTCGGCGTCGGACGTTCCCGGGAACAGGGTGAGGTCAACGCCGCAGGGCGCGATGGAAATCTTGGACCGGCTGACGCCCAGGGCCTTAAGTTCAAAGACCTCGTCCGGGCAGGTGGCAATGACCCAGTCGGCGGTGCGCCCCACCCATGGTTCCAGCCATGCCCTGGCCGGCGGGCTGGTGTCGGCAGCGCCCTGGTGCCTGCGTTTTACGGAGCCGAGGGCGTGGAAAGTCTGCACCACGGGAACGGGGTTGGCAGCCCCTGCCCGCCTGGATGCCTGGATGGCGGCGAGGCCGGACATCCAGAAGTGGGCATGGACGACGTCGGGGATCTGCTCTCCCCAGTCCTCGCAGATACCGTCCGCCAGTTCGCCCATGAACGGCAGGAGGTCGTCCTTGGGGATGCGCCGGGGCGGGCCGGCGTCCACGTGAACCACGGTGAGTCCCGGGCCAACCTGCACCTTCGCGGGGAGTTCGGGATCGTCGCGCCGCGTGTACACCGTGACCTGGTGGCCGCGGTCTGCCAAGGCGGATGAAAGGGCCGCCACGTGGACGTTCTGTCCTCCGGCGTCAACGCCTCCCAAGGCAGCCAGCGGACTGGCGTGTTCGGAGACCATGGAGATTTTCATGGGTGCGTCCTCTCGGTGTCGTGGCGGGCGTCGGGATGATGCCGGGCGTCGGTGTTGTGGCAGCTGAGAGCTGTTCCGGATTGCGGACGGCTTCCCCGTCGCGCGCCCTGGGGGAGTTCGGCCAGGAGTTCGTCCCAGGCCCGAAGAAACTTGTTCAGCCCATAGCGCTGCAGTGCCGCCTCGCGCGCAACGATGCCCATGGCGTAGGCGTCGTCCGGATCGTCCAGCAGCCGCCGGGCGAACTTTTGGAGATCGTCGACGTCGTTGGAGACCAGGCCTGCACCGTGCGGGATGGCTCGGCCCGCCTCGGTGGTGGCCAGCGCCAGGATGGGCATGCCTAGGTGCATCGCTTCAAGCAACGCCAAGCCCAGCGAGGTCCAGCGGAGCGGGTGGAGATACAGGCGGCAGCGGGCCAGTTCCTGGTGGAGTTTGGGCGCCTGCACGTCGCCGGCAATGTGCAGCCGGACCTCGCTCAGCCCGTAGCCCTTGAGGTTCAGCGCCCCGGGCAGCTCTTCCGTGCCCATCCCGAAGACCCGCAACGGCCCCACCCCGGCGAATCCGGGCAGGAGATCGGTTCCCGTGACACGGCCACGCCTGACGGGTTCGTTGACAACCACCGCCATCTCTTCCCGTTCGCCCGTGTACAGGTGCCCGGGGTCGGGGATGCCGTGCTCGATTACCGTAGTGGTTGCCGTCCCCATATCCCAGAAGAGCTGGTTGAAATGGGTCACGTGGACCACGGGTATGGTGCTCTGGTCCGCCAAAGGGTGCAGCGTGAACGGGACGTCGCCCTTGGGAGTGTTGTGTTCCAGGTACACGGCGGGAAGGTCCACGCCCGGGCGGCGGCCGAGTGAGCGGGCCACCGCTGCGATTTCCTCGGGCCTCTGCAGGACAACAGCGTCAACACTGGCAGGGTCCAACGTGTCCAAATCCACTTCCTGGGCGGCGGCAGGCCACTCACGGCCGCCGCGCCCCAAACCCCACGCACCGCCGTCGGACGATGCCGGCAGCAGGTACTCATGCCGGCCGCGGACGAATGCCTCCATCCATCCGCCGTGGACGTGCCACACCAGGATCCTCATGGTTTCCAAACCTTTCGTCGGGTGGACAGGGAGGACACGCCTCCCAGGAGCCTTTCAACGGCTTCGACAACCTGCTCCGGGGTTACCGAGCTCAGGCAGGGATGCCCGGGCACCGGGCAGAGGCGGGCCCGGGAGTTCTTGCAGGCAGCGTCCTGGTCGCCCAGCAGTTCCAGCGGCACCCCGTAGGGCGCCCATCGGATGGCCGGAACCACCGGGGCGAACAGGCACACCACCGGCGTTCCCACCGCTGCTGCCAGATGCGCGGGACCGGTATTGCCGGTGACCACGACGGCGGCTCCCGCCAGTACCGCTGCCAGCGTCCGCAGGTTGGTTCCACCGCCGAGGTTCCTGGCGGAGGGGCCGGCCACTGTTGCCGTCAGTGAGGTCTCCCCCGGGCCGCCCGTGACCACCACCCGGTGCCCGTAGGCTTCCAGGAGTTCCACGGTTGCTGCGTGGTGCAGCGCGGGCCAGGCCCTTGCCGGCGCAGCGGATCCCGGGTGGACCACAATGTACGGTCCTTCGTCAGCCAGTTGCCCGGCCACCCCTTCAGGATCCGGGCCGGAGGTGATGCGCAGCTTTCCGTCGTCACCGTTGGGGAGCACGTAGCCGCCGGCCGCTGCGATGGTGAGCGCCCGGACCACTTCCGGCTGGTCCTCCGGAAAGTCCTCGCCCGGTTTGAGCCGGACGTCCAGCAGGGAGCCTGCGTAGTCCGTGGACGCGCCCGTGATCTTTTTGACGCCGGCCAGTCGCAGGAGCATCGCCAGTGGAAGCGGGGACTGGTGGAAGGACGTAAGGATGACGGCTTCCTGGATCCGGGAGCTGCGGACAAAGTCGATCAGGCCGCGCGTCATCTCTTCCGTGACAGGGGGTGCCGGGTTCACAATCCACGGGCACTCCCACGTGTGCACCTGGGTCACTCCGGGCAGCATCTCCGCCGCGCTCGATCCTTCGGGACCGGACAGCAGCACTACGTCATTGGGACGGCTGCCATCGGGCCTGCTTCCGTTGGCCACGGCGCGCAAGGCCGGTCCTGACAGCAGGACGTCTCCCATGCCGTCCAAGCGGGCCACCAGGACGCGGCTCATACACGGGCATCCTGTTCTTCCAGTGCCCCGGAGAGCAGTAGCTCCACTGCATGCCCCAGGTCCGCGGCAACACTGCCGGCGGCCTCGATCTCTTCACGCCGGGTGACGTCCGTTGGCACCAATACAGCCCTGGCACCCGCTGCGGCGGCCGCCTCCATGTCAGCGCCGATGTCGCCAACAACAGCAGCTTCTTCCGGGGTGATGCCCAAAGCACTGCAGGCCGCCAGGATCATTCCCGGCTGAGGTTTGCGGCAGTCGCAGCCGTTCTCCGGTCCGTGCGGACAGAACTCCCATACGTCGAACGGACCCAGCAGCTGCTCCACCCGTTGGTTGACGGCGTGCATTTGTTCCAGCGTGAGCAGCCCCCGCGCCACGCCCGACTGGTTGGTCACCACTCCGGTGGCCAGTCCCGCGCGGCGCACTTTTTCGAGGGCGGACAGCGCGCCGTCCATGGGCCGCACCAGCTGCGGATCGCCGTTGTAGGGCTCGTCAACAACCAGTGTTCCGTCGCGGTCAAACAGGACCGCCTTCAACGTTCCGGATCCTCCCATACCCGCAACGTTCCCCGGTTCTCCGGACGCTAAACAGTGCGGCGGCGAGAAGTTTGATGCCGTTAGACTCCTAGCGGGAGGCCACCATGACCACAGCTTCGGACAGTAACTTGAGCAAAGATCAACCCGTGCTGCTTGCCCTGCGGGCTTTGAAACTCGGCGACCTCCTGGTCGCAGTTCCGGCCCTCCGTGGCCTGCACAGGGCCTTTCCCGGGCACCGGATCCTGTACGCCGCGCCCGCCTGGATCGCCGAAGCCGTGGAGCTGGTGGGCGGCATCCACCATCTGCCGACGCCGGGGCTCGATGACCCCCTGGCTGTCCCCCGCGGAACCGTGGACATCGCAATCAACCTGCACGGAAATGGTCCTGAGAGCCGGCTCCGGATCGAGGAGTTGCAGGCCAACAGGGTGATTGCCCATGAGTCACCGGGGATCGACGGACCCGCATGGATCACCGGGATCCCCGAACGCGAGCGCTGGACCCGGCTGCTGGGCTGGCACGGCATCGACGCCGATCCTCTGGACTACCGGCTGAACCGTCCAGCTGTTCCCTCGCCGCGTCCCGGTGCCACCGTAATCCACGTGGGCGCGGCCTATGGCAGCCGCTTGTGGCCGGTGGAGCGGTTCGCGGACGTTGCCGTCCACCTCGCCGCGGCGGGGCACCAGGTTGTCCTCACGGGCGGCACCTCCGAGCGCGTCCGGGCAGAGGAGACTGCCGCATTGGCCAAGCTCAAAGGAGCAAACCTCGACGACGGCTTGCTGGCCGGGCGGCAGGGCCTCGCCGAATTTGCGGCCACCATTGCCGGGGCCCGGTTGGTAGTTTCGGCCGACACCGGCGCGGCACACCTCGCATCCGCCTACGGACGTCCTTCCGTGGTGCTGTTCGGACCGGCGCCCGCCGAAGAGTGGGGTCCGCCGCCGGGGCCGCACGTGGTGCTTACCGCCGTCGAACTCCGCCGCGGTGACGTGTTCTCCGCCGATCCTGATCCGGCACTTTTGGCCGTCAGCGTCGGCGACGTTGTTGACGCCGTGGAGCGGCTGGGCTGCTAGCGGCCCTTGGCTGCCGTCGTGTCAGGGAGCCGTCCCGTCCTGCAGGTGGGCCTCTTTGTCCAGGAGTTGGGTTTGGAGGGACACCAGGATCTTGGAGAGCTTGCGCGATACCTGCATTTGCGACATCCCCAGGGCTTCGGCGATGGTGGACTGCGTTTCCTCGCGGTAGTAGCGCCTGTACAGCAGGTGGCGGTCCTCCGGGCTCAGTTCCCGGATGACGTTGCGCAAAGCCAGCACGTCCTCGAGCCTGTCAGTCGGGCAGCCGAAGGCGGAAAGGGTGCCCTGCAGGCCATCCCGGCCATCGGATGCCGGGGCGTCCAGGGAATCCGGGCGCTTGCTGGTTCCGGCCATGAGCGCCTCGCGTACCTGGCACGGCTCCAGGTGCAGGTCTTCGGCCACTTCCTCCGGGGAAGGCGTCCGCTGCAGGGCTTGGGTCAATTCCTCCGTCCGCGCCAGCACCTGGCGCCGGACATCCTGGATGGTCCGCGGCGGACGGACAACCCAGCAATGGTCGCGGAGATATCGTTTGACCTCCCCGGCGATGGTAGGTGCGGCGTAGGCGGGGAAACTGACGCCCTTGGACTCGTCGTAACCGCGTGCGGCTTTGATGAGGCCCATGTACGCGACCTGCCTGACGTCGTCGAGGTCGTGGGTGTGCGCTGAGTATCTGGCAGCGATGGACTTGGCCAGATTGAGGTGGTCCAGGACCAAGCTGTCCTGAAAACTCTGGCGGATGCTGCCTTCAGGCTTTCCTGCAGTTGTCCTGTTGTGGAGGCCAAGTAGTTGGGTCTGTCCCATGGGGCTTCAATCCTCTGACCGGCTGAAAGTGAGCCCACGGCAAGACTCCTTAAAAAGAGAAGCACACTTACTATTAGCTTTCAACGGGTGCCGGGAGTTAGTCTCGAAAGGTAGCCACCTCCACGGATCGGAGATCCACATGGAAGACCCCCAACTCGCCGAGGCAACGGTGCTGGCCGATATCCAGGACTTGCTGCTGAGCACGCCTGACGTCGAGGCATTCCTTGAGGAATTGGCCCGGCACTCGGCCAGTATGTTCAGCAATCCCGACCACGAGGTCTACTGCGGCATCACCCTCATGCGTCATCGAACAGCCGGCACCGTGGCCAGCAGCAGCGAACGCGCAAGGCAACTGGACGAGGTCCAGTACGCGTTTGCCGACGGGCCCTGCCTCCGCGCCTGCCGCGAAGGCACCCAGGTGCACGTGCCTGACTTCGAGAAAGACAACACCTGGCCCGACTACAACGAGGCCATCACCGGCCATGGGCTTCGCTCCGTACTGGCAGTCCCATTCCCGCTTCCGGATGCCACTTCCCGGGCAGGCCTCAACTTGTATTCCGACCGCCCCAACGCCTTCGACCAAGCGGCCGTACAACGCGCCAACGACTACGTTGAGCAGGCGTCGAAGGGTCTCCAGCTGGCCGTGTTGATTGCCCAGCACAGCCAAACCGCCGCCAACCTGAGGGCGGCCATGGAATCGCGGACGGTGATCGACATTGCCACCGGCATCATCATCGCCCAAAACCGCTGTACCCAGGAGGATGCCATTGAACTCATCAAAAAGGCCTCCAGCAACCGGAACGTCAAGTTGCGGGTGGTTGCGCAGGCCATTGTTGAGTCCGCCGGAGGAGGTCCGGTCCAGACGGTCTTCAAATAGGTCTTGTTGCTGCCAGGCGCTAGCCCTGCATGGCTCCGATGATGGCGCCCATCACCGTGAAAACCACCACGTTGTAGCTGCCGTTGATGGCGAAAAGTGTGAGGCTACGGCGCTCGAACAGGTAGTTCACGCCCAGCGCTGTCGCTACCCATCCCAAGCCCGCGGCCAACCCCGCAAAGGTCCCGAACGCGAACCCGCCCCGGCCAATGAACGCTGCCAGGAAAACGGCCATCACAGCTGCCAGAAGGAACGAGCCCACAAAGACGCGGGCCGTTCCGGACTTCAACTGTTCATCGCTCACCCCGGCCGCCTTCTGCCACGGTTTGGCAAACAGCAGCGAGTACCAGAGCCCACCCACGACGAACGTGGCCAACGCAGCCAACAACACCGCGAGCCAATTGATCTGAACGTCCATCAGTGTCCTCTCCAACGTGAGTTCCTGAAGGGACAGTACGCCCGGTCAAGCTCGTGGTCTTGTAAAAAACCCGCAGGCTACCCGGCGACTTCCTCGAGCGGGACAAACGTGGCATATTCCGCGCCATAGTTCTGCACCACCTGAAGGTACTCGGTGGGAGTGAAACCACTGAAGCGCCGGAAAGACCGGATCAGATGGGGCTGGTCGTAGTAATCCGCCAAGTGAAGGAGTTCCCGGCCCGGAATGGAGCCCATGGGCAGGGCCGCCGCCTGGTTCACGAGCCTGTTGAACCGGCACACGTCCGAATAAGCCTTGGCTGTGGTCCCACAGTCCCTCATCATGATGCGCTCCAGCGTGGACGCACTGATTCCCAATCCCGCAGCCACCACGCTGATTTCAACGTCCCCCTTGGCCAGGGTTTCCACGGCGTTCAGCGTCCGGGGGTCGGCCGTGTACCCCGGCCTGAGCTGCGCTTCCAGAAAAGTTGCCAGTGTTGTGAACGCCTGTTCAGGCTCTGCGGTGGTCAGTTGAGAGCGGAGCTCGGAAAAGCCGGGAAAGATGCTTTCAGCATCCACCACCCGGTTCTGGAATTCCGACGGCGGCCGGTGGGTGAACGCTGCCAGGCCATAGGGAGTCAGGCGGGCACCAACGTTGAAGAGCCGATCCGGGTTTTCACTGATGACATAACTGCGTTGCAGGCCCGCGTAGAAGCCCGTGGAAACTTCAGTTGCACCGGCCTCCGGCAGGGTTGAGGCTGTTCCGCCCTCAGCCGGGGTGATCAGCCGGTATGGGTCAGACAGATTCAGAATCAGGTGCGCCGAAGGTCCGGGGAGGATCTTCTCGTAACGGGCTTGTGGCTGGGCACGGACAAACCACAGCTGGGTAACGAACGGCTGCAGTCCGGGCGGCGCGGGGCACTCTTCGTAGAACACAGCCCCAGTCTAGGTACCCCGCCGCCCGTTAATGCGCAGTTACAGGAGGCCGCGCAAAACCTGCGCCGCGCCGTCGTCGAGCACTGACGCGGTGACCTCATCCGCAACGGCGAGGACCTCGTCAGGGGCCTGGCCCATGGCAATGCCGCGGCCTGCCCAGGTGAGCATCTCGATGTCGTTGCGGCCATCACCGACGGCCACCGTGTTGGCCCTGTCCGTGCCGAGCCTCTGGCGCAGGGCTTCCAAGGCGCTTGCCTTGGTGACGCCCTCGGCGGCGATGTCCAGCCAGGCGGTCCAGCCCACCGAGTAGGTCACGCCGGACAGGCCGATGTGCTTGATGGCCTCGTTGAATTCATCCGAGGTGTTCTCGCTGCTGAAGACCACCACACGGACCGCGGTGGCATCCAACATGGTCTGGAAATCCACACCGATGGACTCCACACCGAAGCTGGCATCCTGGAATCGCTCGGTGGAGAGGAAGTTGCCGTCCTCGTCCTCCAGCGCGTACTTGGCGTTGGGAAGGCGTTCCCGCAGTGCCCTCAGAGCCGGAGCAGGATCGAAGGTGGCCTTGTGGATGATCTCATAACCCTTGTCCAGCGAGGGATCCAGTCGAAGTGTCACGCCGCCGTTGCAGCACACTGCGTAACCCCGTTCAAGGCCGATCTGTTCACTAATGGGCAGCGTTGCGTTGAGTGAGCGGCCCGTGGCGATCATGACGTCGTGGCCGCTGGCAACTACTGCCTGGGCGGCAGAGCGAACACCCGGTGACATGTGGCCGTCGTGGTCAACCAGGGTTCCGTCAACGTCCAAAGCGATCATGAGGTTGTTGTTGTTATTTGGCTGGTCATCGATGCCAGCAACTGGAGTATCAGTCAAAATAGTCATGCTTACAGTAGAGCAGACACCTCCGACACTGAACTAGGACCGGCGCCACAGCTGTGGATTAACGGACGATGAATCATTCGGGTGGTTGCCCGTCACTCCCCAGGATCACGAGTTGCCGGGTGGCCCGCGTCATGGCCACGTACCGGTCCACGGCGCCTTCAATGCCCTCACCTTCTGCACCTTTCCCGAAGTCCTCCGGATCGATGATGACCACGAGGTCGAACTCCAGGCCCTTGGACAACCCAGGAGTAAGCCGGCTGACGCCATCCAAGGCCTGGTTCACTGCTGTCCCATCGGGCAGGCCGATGACGGCGGCCGTGCCCTCCGGGTTTTCAGCGAGCCACGCATCCAGGACGGACTGGAGTTCGCGCACCTTTCCGTGGCGCACAGGGATGCCAGTGCTGCGGACGGAAACAGGCACGTTGGCGTCCGGGAGGGCGGCCCTGATGACCGGCGCAGCTTCCGCCATGACTTCTTCCGGCGTGCGGTAGTTGATGCTGAGGCTGGCCACGGTAACGGCACCCAGGCCCACACGCTCCAGGCGTTCCTCCCAGGTCCCAGTGAACCCGTGCCTGGCTTGGGCGCGGTCCCCCACCACGGTAAAACTCCGCGAAGGGCAGCGCAGAAGCAGCATGCGCCACTCAGCGTCGGTCAACTCCTGCGCCTCGTCCACCACGATGTGCGCGAACGGTCCTGCCAGGACATCGGGATCAGCCGCGGGTACCGCATCACCGCCCACCAGCTTGTCCCGCATGTCATCGCCCCGCAACATGTACATCTCCAGGTTTTCTGAGTCGTCAGCTGCAATCAGGTCATCAACCACCCGGTCCATCAGCTCCCGTTCGGCGGCCAGCGCGGCCTCCTGCTTTCGCCTGCGGTGGGAGGCTTCAGGGTCGCCCAGGCGTTGGCGGGCTGCGTCCAAAAGCGGCAGATCCGCCGTCGTCCATTCCTCCCGGTCTTGACGCCGCAGTATCGCCCTTTCATCGGGCTGCAACCATGGTGCACACAGCTGCAGATAGGCAGGTACGCGCCAGAGGTCGGCCACCAGCGCCCCGTAATCGAGGAGGGGCCATGCCTTGGCAAATGCTGCCCGCAGCTCCTCATGGTGGGCGAAGACCCTGCGGACCAAGCTCGCGGGAACGTCGTGCCCGGCCAGCTTGTCCATGAGGATTTCCAGCAGCGCGTCCCACACGTCGTCGCGTGCTTCGTTGTGCGGGGTGCCGGGCTCTGGGGCATCAAAGGCCTCGGCCCAGTCTTCACTGCTGAGCCAGACGTCGGCGTACGGCGTCTCAACCTCCATGCCCGCGGACGGCGGTTCCTCGTAAAACCTCACAGCGGCCTCAATGGCTTTCACCATCTCCACGGACGATTTGAGCCGGGCAACGTCGGGATTACTTTCGACGACGGCCGTGGCACCTTCCGGGACCAGGTCCCTCAGCGTGCAGGTCTGCACTCCCTCTTCGCCCAAGCTGGGAAGAACGTCCGCAACGTAGGCGAGGTAGGGCTGGTGCGGGCCGACGAACAGGACATCGCTCCTTCGATGGTTACCGCGGTGACTCAGGCGGGGATCCGAATAGAGCAGGTATGCCGCGCGGTGCAGGGCGACCACCGTCTTACCTGTACCAGGGCCGCCGTCCACCACCAAGGCACCGCGGGAGCCGGCGCGGATGATCTGGTCCTGGTCAGCTTGCATCGTCCCCAGCACGTCCCGCATTCGAGCCGTGCGGCTGCTGCCCAAACTGGCGATGAAAGCGGACTGGTCATCCAAGGCAGCATTGCCTTCCAAGCCATCCGCCGTGAACACTTCGTCCCAGTAGTCGCTGATTCGTCCCCTGGTCCAGCGGTAGCGGCGGCGGCTTACCAAGCCCATCGGGTGGGCGTGGGTCGCTCCGAAGAAGGGTTCTGCTGCCGGCGACCGCCAATCGATCAGGAGTCGGCGGCCCTCGGTGTCATTGAGTCCCAGCCGACCTACGTAGATGGGCTCCGGGCTGTCAGCGGTGACCATACGGCCCAGGCAAAGATCCAGGCCGAACCGGCGCAGGGCCCGCAGCCGCGCCGTGATCCGATGAATTTCCTGGTCCCGGTCCAAGGCGGCCTGGCCCCGGCGGCCAGGCTGTTTACGTACGGCTTCGAGGCGGCTGGACAACTCCTCCGTAGATTCGGACAGGCTCGTTGCAATGGCTTCGAATTGCTGCTCGTCGGTGCTGATCAGCTTCGAATCGGCCTTGCGGGAGAGGTGCGCAGGCAGGGCAAAGGCACTGGTTTTCAAGGGGCTGGTTTCGGGCACGGCACGACTCCCTTTTCTTTGGGCGATGGGGTTCGTGGACCAATTGTTCGGCACGTGGGGGGCCTTGCCGCAAGCCCCGGGGTGCGTTATAAATTGAGTATGGAAGGGATTATTCCCTTCCTTTTTTGTGCCCTTTCCCGCTCTTGTTCGAAATCCCCGCCGCACGACGCCGAGCGTGCCGAACAGCAGCGAGTTTAAGGGGCGCGGGCTAGGGTAGTCGGATGCCTTCAGGAATGACCGGAGCTCAGCTATCAGCCCTCTACGACGCCGGGAATCAATGGGCCGAGGATGACGACTTTTTCCTGGCTTTCGTGAATGAGCGGCCGAACAGCCGGGTGCTGGATCTGGGCTGCGGCACCGGCCGGATCACCCTGGCGGTTGCCGCGGCAGGCCACTCCGTTGTTGGCATCGACCCCAACCCTGACTCCCTTGCGGCCGCCCAAAGGAAGCGCGGGGCAGAAGCCGTCACGTGGATTGACGGTACGTCGGCGGCGATCCCCCAAGAGGCCACTTTTGATGTGGCAATCATGACAGCGCACGTGGCCCAGGCGATTAACGACGACGGCGACTGGTCCCGAACGCTTGCCGACGTCCACAGTGCGCTCGTCCCCGGAGGCAGGTTGGCCTTCGATTCCCGTGACATTGCGGCGCGCGCGTGGGAAGACTGGACTCCGGCCACGACGCGCCGCGTACACACTCTTCCTGATGGCTCCCGGGTGGAAGCCTGGATCGAAAGCGCCGCAGAAAAAGATGGGCTCGTTACCCTTACCGAGCACCGCATGGTGAACGGGAGCACCGAGGACACGGAGACCTCGGTCCTGGCGTTCCGCACGGAAGATCAGCTCCGCCACGATCTGAGCTCGGCTGGCTTCGCGGTGGACCGCATGTTCGGCGGCTGGGCCGGCGAGGACGTGGGAAGTGGGAATGGCGAACTGATCGTGATTGCACACAAGCCCGCATAGATTCCCGCCCTGGTTCGAATCCCCCGCCGCACAACATGGAGCGTGACGAACGAATGAGGGTTTGAGCGTTATCCACGGCCCGCCGACAGCAGTCCTGTCCGGACGCCCGGGAGCAGTCCGGCACCGATCAGCTTCCGGCGTAGCCTCTCCGGGTTCTCCACGTCTGCCCATCCCCAGCGTGCGAATCCGAAGCCCAAAGCACGAATCCGATCTTCCCGCAGCTTCTCGTTGTACACCGCTTCCTCAATCGTGGCGCCGTTGCGTAGTTCCGGAGTGGTGTATTTCGCCTTTCCGTCGAACTCCCCCACAACACCCTTCCGCCCGTCCATTCCGCGCCACCAAAAATCACTTCGGCCAATGAACCCGTCTATATCGCTGAAATCGTGCTGTAGCTCCGGCTGTTCGATGCCAAGAAACTGAAACGCTGCCCGGCTGAACGACTCTCCAGGAGATTCAGTCAAAGGAGACGCCAGTGACAACGCCAACTCCGCACGACGCCGGGCGGAAGCATGCGGGTGAGCTTGGATGGCCGCAGCAACCCGGTCCACATCCAGAAGGTTGGACTCCTGCGCCATCCTTCCCATCTTCCAGAGCTTCCGGGCTACTCCGTCTGCCACCACCAGGGACTGGCTAAGCGTCGAAGAGAACGCTACGTCCAGGGCTGTATTCAAGAGTCCCGTGCCCATGAATTCTCCGACCCTTTCGGGGGCAACCTCAGGATTCACGTGGTATCGCAAGGGGAAGCCTCGATCCCTAAGGACCTGCTGACTGTCATTGCCCGCACTCACCATGGACAACGTGGGCCTGCGTCGTCCCGCGCGGCTTGGATTCGGAGCAACACATTCCACATAGGACGGGGTCCGCAGGATCGGTATCCCCATGGCGAAGGCAGCAGTTTCCCGGCAAAGGACAAGGCCTGGAATGGATCTGGCAGCTGCGGCAACCGTCCAAGCGAAGCGAATCCACGGCTGAGCCGCCAACCATCGGGATGTCTCTACGTAGTAGCCGCGGCGAATTCTCACCAGTGTGCCCGCCATGAAGCTGCTGTGTATTGCATCCGTCCGCCCCCGAGAGCGGAGAATCGCCGGGGTTTCAATGAGGCCAGGTGGTACGTCCATCACTCCACCTTGCCCCGGCGCAGGCCGTCATTCAGCTGCAGAATACCGCTATGTGCACAACCAAGGATGTGGAGGACAAGTGGCAACAGAAAATCCCGCCCTAGTCCGCCACGCGAGCCGTACAACGGCCGGCGGAGCGAACAAGGACGGGATCAGTGGAAACTAAAGAACCGGCAGAACCTCAAGCCCGCCAAGGTACTTCTGCAGTGCCTTGGGAACGTTGACGGAGCCGTCCGGGTTCTGGTGGTGCTCAAGGATGGCAACGATCCAGCGCGTGGTGGCCAGCGTGCCGTTCAGCGTGGCCACGGCGCGGGTTCCCTTGGCAACACCTTCGTCATTGATCACGCGTTCGCGGATGTTGAGGCGGCGCGCCTGGAACGTGGTGCAGTTGGACGTCGAGGTGAGCTCGCGGTAGGCGCTCTGGGTGGGAACCCACGCTTCACAGTCGAACTTGCGGGCCGCGGACATGCCGAGGTCGCCGGCGGCAGTGTCGATCACACGGTAGGGAAGCTCGCACTTGGCCAGCATTTCCTCTTCCCATGCGAGCAGGCGCTCGTGTTCGGCAGCAGCTTCCTCAACCGTGGTGTAGATGAACATCTCCACCTTGTTGAACTGGTGCACGCGGATAATGCCGCGGGTGTCCTTGCCGTGCGAACCGGCCTCACGGCGGTAGCAGGAGCTCTGGCCCGCGTAGCGGATGGGGCCCGCCGAGAGGTCCAGGATCTCGTCTGCGTGGTAGCCGGCGAGGGCCACCTCCGAGGTTCCCACAAGGTAAAGGTCGTCTTCGGCGAGACGGTAGATCTCGGCGTCGTGCTTGACATCAAAACCGGTACCCTGCATGGTCTCGGGACGCACCAAAGTGGGGGTGATCATGGGGACGAAGCCGGCGTCGATGGCCTGCTCCATGGCCATCTGCAGCAAGGCCATTTCCAGCCGGGCGCCAACGCCGCGGAGGAAGTAGAAACGCGAGCCGGAAACCTTGGCACCGCGTTCCATGTCGATCGCACCAATCAGTTCACCGATTTCCAGGTGGTCCTTGGGCTCGAAGTCCTTGAATTCACGCGGAGTACCGACGGTCTTGACCACAACGTAGTCATCCTCGCCACCCTCGGGGACACCGTCCACCACCAGGTTGGGGATGACCCGGAGCAGTTCTTCCTGCTTTGCCTGGGCGGCTGAGGCTTCAGCGGCAGCGGCTTTGACCGAGTTGGCCAGTTCCTTGACCTCGGCAAGAAGCGCCTGCTTTTCCTCGCCTTTGGCCTGCGCCACCTTCTTGCCGAAAGCGTTTTGCTCTGCGCGGAGCGTTTCGTGGCGGATCAGCGCGGCACGGCGATCGGAGTCAGCGGAGATGATCGCGTCCACAACGGACTCGTCGGCGCCACGGGCGCGCTGGCTGGCACGGAACTTGTCCGGATTTTCGCTGAGGTCTTTTACGTCGATCACCAGACAAGAGTATCGAATCCGCCGCGGATTTCCGGCCCGCAGCGGGCAAAGGCCCCCCGTCCCGGAGACGCGGCACAGAGGGACCTGCCCAGGAGGATAGTGTTGGAGCACCATGAGCGACTGGATCCTGTACGTGATTCTCGCTGGGGGCGTGGCCTTTGCCGTCTCCAGTTGGTGGGGTGTGCGCCGGTTGAGGGCCCGGCACATCAGAAGCGCTGTTCGGGAGGATACGCACAAGCCCGACGCCGGGGACCAGCGGGTGGCTGTCATCCTCAATCCCGTCAAGAACAACGCGGATGCGGCCCGGCAGGCCATCATCGACGCCTGCGACCTCGCGGGATGGGACGCCCCCAAATTCTACGAAACCACCGTGGAGGATCCCGGCTACGGCCAGTCCCGGGAGGCTCTGGCGTACGGGGCCGACGTCGTTCTGGCGTGCGGCGGCGACGGTACAGTGCGCGTGGTGGCTGAGTCCCTGGCGCACAAGAACGTTGCCATGGGCCTCATCCCGCTGGGCACCGGTAACTTGCTGGCGCGCAACGTTGATTTGGACGTCACGGACCTCGAGGACTGCATCCAGGTGGCGCTGTTCGGCCACCAGCGCTACATCGATACCGCCACCATGGGCGTGGACAACGACATCACCGGCGAGTCCGCCGAGCACACGTTCCTGGTCATCGCCGGCATGGGCCTGGACGCCGAAGTTGTTGGCGATACCAGGGACAAGCTCAAGAAAAGCGTCGGTTGGCTGGCCTATACCGAAGCCGGCGTCCGCCACCTTCCCGGCCGCCGCAAGCGCGTCACCATCACCATGGATGACCAGCCCGAGCAGGCCCGGAAGATCCGCAGCGTACTGTTTGCCAACTGTGGTTTGATCCCCGGCGGCATCGACTTCATCCCCCAGGCCATGGTGGACGACGGCATGCTGGACATCGTGGTCATGAGTCCCCGCAGCGCATTCGGCTGGCTCGCCATGTACACGAAGGTCCTGTTCAAGCACAACGCGAACCTGCCGATGATGAGCTTTTACCGCTCCGGCAAGGTGGTCATCCGCAGCCAGGAACCCATGGCAACACAACTGGACGGCGACCCCTCGGGTGAGGCTACTACGGTCACCGTCCAGGTGGCGCCAGGGTCCCTGCTGGTGCGCGTGCCCAAAGCCAAGACCGTCTAAACAGCGCCCTTTTCGGGTTGTGCTGCATTCTTCCCGGCTTCTTCAGCCGCTGCCTTGGCTGCGGCACGGGCCTCGGACTGCTCCTTGATCATGGCCTGCTCCTCTTCGAAGCGCAGGCGATCCGCACGGTCGGCGTCGTCCCCGTCCCAGTCATCCTTGTTTTCACTTGAGGGCTTGGGATTGACGATCATGCCCTGGCCGTCTTTGTCATCGCTGTGGACAGTCATGACCGCTCCCTTCATTTGGCATTCAGCCATCGGTTGATGGATCAGGCAAGCATACGCACAGAAGCATGACTGCGAAAGGGCGGGCATTCCACGCTGTGGACAGCGCCTAGGAGCCCTTGATTATCGAATCAACCCACGCGTGCGCCGAGGCAAAGGCGGCGTCGGAAGTATGCGGGGCCACCACCGCTGGCTGTTTGTCGGCGCGGGCATAGGAGCCCAGGAACCGCGTGGCCGGGCTGATGCGGTGAAGGCCGGCCAAAGCGTCGCCTACCCGTGAATCCGTGGCGTGACCGTCGGCGTCGATGCTGAAGAAGTAGTGGCCCAGGTACTGTCCGGTGGGGCGGGATTCGATGCGGCTGAGGTTCACTCCGCGGGAGGCGAACTGGTCCAGGATCTCCATGAGGGCCCCGGGGTGGTCCTCGGGCAGCGGGACAACAACGGTGGTCTTGTCAGCTCCGGTTCGGTCCGGAAGGACACCGGGCCGACTCACCAGGATGAACCGCGTGACCGCCTCCGGGTTGTCGCCGATGTCCTCCGCCAGAACATTCAGGCCGGGTTGTTCCGCAGCGACCAACGGGGCACAAATGGCGGCTTCATACGGCGCGTCGTCCTCCAGCAGACCCATTGCGGAGGCCGCCGTCGACGACCCCGGAACGTAATCGGCGTTCGGAAGGTGTTCATCCACCCACAAGCGGCACTGCGCCCAGGCGTGGCCGTGCGTCGAGATCCGCTTGATGTCGGAAAGTTCGACGCCGGGCCTCGCCACGAGCACGAAGGTGATGGGAACAAGGGCCTCACGGATGATCCGGAGCTCCTGGCCTGCGGCGATCGCGTCCAAGGTGGCAGTGACCCCGCCTTCCACCGAGTTCTCGATGGGGACCATGGCTGCGTCAGCCTCGCCGGCACGAACCCGATCCAGGGCCACGTTGACGTTGGTGCAGGGAATCCGTGTGGCGTCAGCAGCACCCGGCACCTGCAGGAGGGCTGCCTCGGTAAAGGTGCCCTCGGGGCCGAGGAACGTGTACGTCACTGGTGACATCTGGAGATATTCCTTGCTGGTTATATACGCGGTTTAGAGAACAACCGGCTTCAGTCCGTTGTCCGACACCATCGGCTTGCCGGTCTCGAACCACATATCCATGCCCCCTGCTACGTTCACGGCAGAGTAGCCCTGCCCTACGAGCCACTGCACGGCGCGGAAAGAGCGGCCGCCGGTGCGGCAGATGACAAACAGGTCGTCGTCCGGATCAAGCTCATCCAGGCGTGCCGGAAGCTGGTCCATGGGGATGTGGCGTGCACCTTCGGCATGGCCTGCCACCCACTCGTAGTCTTCGCGGACGTCCAGAATGCTGGCGTCTGCCGGAATGTCGCCCACAGGCACGGTATCGAAGTCGCTCATGGCGGTCCCTTCCCATCGATTAAGTCCAGGATCCACCCTAGTCCCCGCCGCGTGGCACCGTAACTTCACAGGCGGACGGCGCTTGCGTCCCGGCGTCGGGACGCTAAGACTGGGACCCAAGCACTCCCCCACCATTCGCGCGTTAGGAGTACCCCATGGCTGCTGGGCACCCCACCATCCTGGCGACATCCGGAGGCTACAAGCCCGGCGACCGGACCAGGGTCGAGTTCAACCACCTGATGCATTACGCCGTGGAGCTGGCCGGCGTCACCGGCCGGTCGCCCCGCGTCACACACATCGGTACCGCCTCCGGCGACCAGCGATGGTGGGCCGCGGAAATGGACCAAGCCGCCCGCATCGCAGGGTTCGATTTCAGCCACCTCAACCTTTTCACCATGCCCAACATCGAGGACCCGGAGGCCCATCTCCTGGAGCAGGACGTGGTGTGGGTCAATGGCGGTTCGGTGGTGAACCTGCTGGCCGTATGGCGTGCGCATGGCCTGGACGGAATTCTGCGGCGGGCTTGGGAGAGTGGAGTGGTGCTGGCCGGGGTCTCCGCTGGCTCCATCTGTTGGTACCAAGGCGGCGTGACTGATTCCTTCGGCCCGGAACTCAAGCCCGTTACCAACGCCCTGGGCTTCCTCCCTTACGGCAACGGGGTCCACTACGATTCAGAACTGCGCCGCGCGCCTGCCATTCACCAGCTGGTGGCCAACGGCACGCTGGGCGAGACGCACTGCACGGACGACGGCGTCGGGCTGGTTTACCGGGGCACGGAACTTGTAGAGGTGGTATCTGAAGTGAAAAACAAGGCCGCCTTCCGGGTGACCGCCGGAGCGGGCGAGAGCGTGGATGCTGTCGCCGTGGAGGAACGGTTGGAGTCTCGTTTCCTTGGCTGATCCTTCCTTGCAGGACCTCTCCCAACTGACGGCTGTTGAGCTCCGCGATGCCCTGGCTTCGGGCGAAGTCTCTGCCCGTGAAGCCACCTCGCACTTCCTTGCGGCCATCGACTCCACGAACAAGCAGCTGGGTGCGTTCCTTACTGTCACCGCGGATCAGGCGATGACAGACGCCAGGTCTGCGGATGAACTCCACGCACAGTTTGTCCGCAGCGGCCGACGCAACGAGCTGCCTCCCCTCCATGGCATGCCGACCGCTTTCAAGGACCTCACCGATGTTGCCGGTGTTCCCACCACCCACGGCAGCGCGGCCCTTGAGCACAAGCCCGCACTGGAGGATGGAGCCCTCGCCGCAACCCTGAAAGCGCACGGCGTCATCTCACTGGGCAAGACCCAGGTTCCAGAGTTCGGACTGACGGCCTACAGCGAAAACCGCGTTGCACCGCCGTCGCGCAATCCGCATTCCCTGGCTCGAAGCTCAGGGGGCTCGTCGGGTGGCAGCGCTGCTGCAGTGGCCGCGGGTCTGGTGCCGTTCGCTCCGGGGACCGACGGCGGGGGCTCCATCCGGATCCCGGCAGGAGCCTGCGGACTGGTCGGCCTGAAGCCTGGGCGGGGCGTGGTGCCCTCGGGCGCGAGTGCGGGAGACGCCGCCAAGCTGGTGGTTGCCGGACCGCTGGCAAAAACAGCTGCAGATGCGGCGCTGCTGATGGACGCGCTGGTCCCCCGCGGTCAAGCGCCCGACGGCGGATACCTCGCCAACGTGGGGCGGGCACCGGGGCCCCTGAGGATCGGAGTGACCCTGGATAGTCCGTGGGCCGGCATCTACCCGTTCCAGATCGAGCAGGAAGCGATGGACGCACTCTCCCTGGGGATCCGACTGCTGGACAAGGCGGACCACAGCGTTACGGAAGCCGAAATCCGCTACGACAACCGCTATCCCGAAGCATTCACCACGGCCTGGACGGCCGGCGTCGGAAGTGCCCGGATAGCACCCCAGCGCGAGGCGTTGCTGACCCCGCTGACCCGGACGTTCCGGCGTCGGGCACAACAGCGGAGCACGCTGAAGGTCAACGAGGCCCTGGGTTTCCTGAGGCAGTTCGAGCACGACACCGTCGCGCAGTACTCGGACTGGGACCTGATGCTCATGCCGACGCTGGCTCAAACGCCGCGGCCGATCGGTTGGTTTACCGGTGGCGGTCACAGTGGTGAACTCTGGCCGAGCGAGTGGGCCGGTGACGCGGACGAGGATTACAAGCGGCAATGCGAGTACGCGCCGTGGTCCTCCATGGTGAACGTGTGCGGTCTCCCGGCGATCAGCATTCCGGTACACAGGACGCAGGGCGGACTGCCGATGGGCATTCAGTTTATTGGCCGGCCTGGATCTGAGCTGGTGCTCCTCCAGCTCGCGGCCGTCCTGGAGATCCGCTGAGGCCGGCTGGGCGTGTCTGAGCCTGCCTGAGCCGCGCGTCTAACATATGGAAAGTGGTTGCCCGGGGCATATATCGATGTGACAATGCCCGCAGTCAGTGCCAGCATTGAGAAAATGAGCACACCTCAAACCACGGCTGAGTCCGCAAAGCCAGCGGGCGATACGTCATTCTTCGGCCACCCAAAGATGTTGGCCAGCCTCTTCTCCGTGGAAATGTGGGAGCGATTCTCCTTCTACGGCATGCAGGGAATCCTGCTTTACTACATGTACTTCACCGCCGAGCAGGGCGGTCTCTCCATTGACCAGGGCCTCGCCGCTGGTTTGGTGGGCGCGTACGGTGGCGGCGTTTACCTGTCGACGATCCTCGGCGCCTGGCTCGCCGACCGTCTCTTCGGCTCCGAAAAGGTCCTTTTCGGCTCAGCCATCATGATCATGGCCGGCCACATCGCACTGGCCCTGCTTCCCGGCATTCCGGGCTTGATCGCGGGCCTGGTGCTGGTGGGCATCGGCTCCGGTGGCCTGAAAGCAAACGCCACGGCGCTGGTCGGCAGCCTCTACGGCGAGAAGGATGAGCGCCGCGACGCCGGCTTCTCCATCTTCTACATGGGCATCAACATCGGTGGGCTCATCGGCCCGTTGGTCACCGGCTGGCTTCAGACGAGCTACGGCTTCCACGTCGGCTTCGGCGCCGCGGCCGTGGGCATGGCGATCGGCCTGGTCATCTACTCCTTGGGCCGTAAGAGGCTCCCCGAGGAAGCGCACCGTGTTCCCAACCCCCTCCCCGCCAAGGACCGCACCAAGTACGGCCTGATTTTCCTGGCCATCCTGGTTGTCATTGGCGTCCTGCTCGGCACGGGGCTCGTCAACGCCAACAACCTGGCCAGCAGCATGGCCTACGCCGCAATCGGCGCCGCGGTGGTCTACCTGTTCCTGATCTTCCGCAGCCCGCTGGTCACCGGCGTCGAGCGCAAGCGCGTAATCGCCTTCATCCCCTTGTTCATCGCATCGGCCGGGTTCTGGGCACTGTTCCAGCAGCAGTTCACCTTCATCGCTGTGTACTCGCAGGAGAAGCTGGACCGCAACCTTTTCGGCTGGGAAATGCCGGCGGCTTGGGTCCAGTCCATCAACCCGGTGTTCATCATCATTTTTGCCGGCGTCATGGCTGCCCTCTGGACCAAGCTGGGCTCCAAGCAGCCGAGCTCCCCCTTGAAGTTCGCCGCGGGCCTGTTGATCATGGGCCTGGCATTCCTGGCGTTCATCCCGCTGGCCGGCGACGGCAAGACCCCGCTCCTGGCACTAGTGGGCATCCTGTTCATGTTCACCTTGGCGGAACTGTTCCTCTCCCCCATCGGCCTGTCCGTGAGCACCAAGCTCGCCCCGCAGGCGTTCCACACGCAGATGGTGGCCCTGTTCTTCCTGTCCGTCTCGCTCGGCACCACACTGGCCGGCATCCTCGCCGGACTGTACAACCCCGAGGATGAGCTCCCGTACTTCCTGGGCATTGGTGGCGTGGCTGTGGTCCTGGCTGTTGGCATGGCTGCGGCATCGCCCGCGATCAAGAAGCTGATGGGTGGCGTGCGGTAACAGCCGTAACGGACCGACGTTAAACGACGACGGCGGCCCTTGCGTTGGGTGGGATTCCCACCTGAAGCAAGGGCCGCCGTCGTACGCGGTTATTTAGTAGTTGTAGCGGCCGCTGCTGGAGGCGCCGATCGCAGCGAAGAAGATGATGCCGAAGATCACCGTCAGCGCAATGCCGATGTATCCCATCACCAATCCGGCGATTGCCATGCCCTTGCCCGCAGGCTCGCGCTTGAGGCCGAGGTGGCCCAGGATCACCGCGGCGATCTGCGGCAGGATGAAGAATCCGAACCCAACAAAGATGGCGATACCGCAGCACATGCTGGCAATGCTCAAGCCCTTGGGCTCGGCCTGCATGGCGTAGTACGCGGGCTGGCCGTACGGTGACTGCGGCTGGCCGTAAGGCTGCTGGCCATAGGGCTGCTGACCGAACGTCTGCTGCTGCTGGTACGGGCTGGGCGGCTGGCCGTACGGCGACGGCGGCTGCTGGCTGTAGTCGCCCGGCGTGTACGCGCTGGCCGGCGGCTGCGGCTGGGCGTAGAAGTCGTTCTGGCCCTGGGCATTGTGCGTGTAGGCGTCCTGTGCGTAGGAGTCCCCCTGCGCGCTCTGCTCGTAGGGCGGGAGGGGTTGCGTGGCGTTGGCGCCCTCGCTTGATGCACCCTGGTCCGAGGCGCCCTGGTGCGGTGCGCCCTGACCTGGTGCGCCCTGGCCTGGCGCGCCCGACTCGGGTGCGCTGAACTGTGCCGGCGGGACGTACTGCGGCGGTTCGTAGCCCGCCGGCTTGTCCTCGTTGCCCTTGGATGGTTGATCTGACATAGGAATCCCCCTGAAAGTGGTCTTTGCTCCCAACACTACCGCCGTCCGGGGCGCCGCATAAGGTTGCGCGCATTGATGGCATGGGCACAACAACCCATCAGCAAAGATTCATGCATAAGCATGGAATATTTTCGAGTCAGACTCGGTTTATACGAATAGCGACTTAAGCAGCGCTCACCAAAGAAATCGGCGGGATCCGTCCCGCGAAGGAGGAATCATGGGTAACTTCGAAGGCAAGACCGCGCTCGTCACCGGCGGCGGCTCAGGGCTTGGGGAAGCGATCAGCAAGGACCTCGCCAAAAACGGCGTCAAAGTAGTGGTCACTGACGTCAACCTCGACGCTGCCACCCGCGTGGCCAACCAGATCACGGCCGACGGCGGCACTGCGGTACCGTTCCAGGCCAACACTGCGGTGGCTGAAGACAGCAAGAAGGCCGTCGACTTCGCCGTGGAAACGTACGGCGCCCTCAACTACGCCGTGAACAACGCCGGCATCGGCGGCGCCAGCGCTCCGGTGGGCGACGTCGACATTGAGGACTGGGACCGGGTCATCGCCATCAACTTGAGCGGCGTCCTGTACGGCATGCGCTATCAGATCCCAGCCATCCTCGCCGCGGGCGCTTCCGAAGGTGCCATTGTGAACATGGCCTCGATCCATGGCGCCGTCGCTGCCCCCGGCAACGCCGCCTACACCGCTGCAAAGCACGCCGTGGTGGGCTTGACCAAGAACGCTGCTGCCGAATACGGCGCGCAGGGTCTCCGCGTCAACGCCATCGGCCCTGGTTACATCGACACTCCCCTGCTGGCCGCTGCCCCGAAGGAAGTCATCAACGGACTTGAGGCCAAGCACCCTCTGGGTCGGCTGGGTAAGGCCGATGAGATCGCGAACGTCACCACGTTCCTCCTTTCCGACAAGGCCAGCTTCATGACCGGCTCCTATGTGCTGGTCGATGGCGGTTACACGGCCGTCTAATACTGGTTTGAGACCGCTCCCGCCGGGGGTAAGGGTGGGTTGTTCGCCACCGTTACCCCTGATCGCACCCGTAACCTCTGGAGCGAAGCGCGCGAAAGGGTGCGCCCCGGGGCTACGAGTGGCGCGCCAGGCGGGAACGGGTGCACCCGGGTGCGGTCTGAACGGGTGCACCGGGCGGAAAGAGGTGCGCCGCGAACGAAAGTGGGTTTCCGGGGGTAAGGGTGGGGCATCGCCACCGTTACCCCCGATCGCACCCGTAACCTCTGGAGCGAAGCGCGCGAAAGGGTGCGCCCCGGGTAAACGAGTGGCGCGCCTGGCGGGAACGGATGCACCGGGTGCGGTCTTAACGGGGAATGAATCTTTACTGGCTTGGCGGTTTTTGTCCTGACGTATCACCGCCTTTCGGCGTCACAGGGGCCGGATCCCGGACATTTCGTGTCAGCTGACGCCAAGGTCTGGCATGCTGGACCCCATGGCTAGCCGAGCGGGCACAGTTGCCCTTCCCCAGGACCTTGTTGACATCACAGCCCTGCTGGACGCGTATTTCGACGTAGCTCCGGACTTGGGCGATCCCGCGCAGCGCGTGGCATTTGGAACGTCGGGACACCGCGGATCCAGCTTGAAGGCGTCATTCAACGAGCCTCACATCCTTGCGATCACGCAGGCAATCGTCGAATACCGTGGTCGCCAGGGCATCACCGGCCCGCTGTTCATCGGCCGCGATACCCACGCGCTGAGCGAGCCAGCGCAGAACTCCGCTCTCGAAGTACTGGCCGCCAACGGTGTGACCGTCCTGGTGGACGCCCGCCACGGCTACACTCCCACCCCGGCCCTGAGCCACGCGATCCTCAAGTACAACCGCGAAGCTGCGCCGGGCACCCCCCAGGCCGACGGCATCGTGGTCACCCCCAGCCACAACCCTCCCGGCGACGGCGGCTTCAAATACAACCCTCCCCACGGCGGCCCGGCCGACACGGATGCCACCGGATGGATCGCCGACCGCGCCAACCAGCTCCTGGAAAATGGCCTCCGTGGGGTCAAGCGCATCCCGTTGAATGATGCCCTGAGTGCTGACACCACCGGCAAGTTCGACTTCCTCAGCAGCTATGTGGACGATCTCCCCTCGGTGCTCAACCTCGACGCCATCCGCAACGCCGGCGTCCGCATCGGAGCCGACCCCATGGGCGGGGCGTCCGTGGATTACTGGGGCGAAATCGGCGAGCGCCACCAGCTCAACCTCACCGTCGTGAACCCCACCGTCGATCCGCAGTGGGCCTTCATGACCCTCGACTGGGACGAGAAGATCCGCATGGATTGCTCGTCGCCGTCGGCCATGGCGTCCCTGATCAAGCGGATGGCCGCTGGTGCAGATGGCACCGCCGCTTACGACGTCGCCACAGGTAACGACGCCGACGCCGATCGCCACGGCATCGTGACCCCGGACGGCGGGCTCATGAACCCGAACCACTACCTTGCCGTCGCCATTGACTACCTGTACCGGAACCGCAGCGGCTGGAACCCGGAGTCCGTGGTGGGCAAGACCCTGGTTTCCTCCTCGATCATCGACCGCGTTGCCGGTGGACTCGGCCGCAAGCTGGTTGAGGTTCCCGTGGGCTTCAAGTGGTTCGTGCCCGGCTTGCTCTCCGGCGAAGGTGCCTTCGGTGGCGAAGAATCGGCGGGCGCTTCCTTCAACAAGCTCGACGGCAGTGTTTGGACCACGGACAAGGACGGCATTCTGCTGGCCCTCCTGGCGTCCGAGATCACGGCCGTCACTGGCCAGTCTCCTTCGCAGCTCTACAAGGGACTGACGGACCAGTTCGGCGCTCCCGTTTATGCCCGCATCGACGCCGCCGCCACGCGCGAACAGAAGTCCAAGCTGGGCAAGCTCTCCGCCTCCGACGTCACCGCCACGTCCCTTGCCGGCGAAGAGATCACGGCCAAGCTCACCGAAGCCCCCGGCAACGGTGCCTCGATCGGCGGCCTGAAGGTTGTTACCGAGAACGCCTGGTTCGCGGCCCGCCCCTCCGGCACCGAGGACGTCTACAAGATCTATGCCGAGTCCTTCAAGGGCGCGGACCACTTGAAGCAGGTTCAGGAAGAGGCCAAGGCGCTGGTGGACGGGGTTATCGCCTAGCTCCACCCTCTCTCACCTCCCGCGGGCTTCCAGCCAACCCTCGTTACCTTTTTCGTAGCCCGTTTCCTGGTGCAGGATATGGGTGTGCTGGCCTGCTGACCCCGGCATGATTGCGACCCTCTGTTGATTCG
>NZ_JBIVTK010000017.1:0-68687 GCF_044756725.1 Paenarthrobacter sp. NPDC091669 | reverse complement strand
CGAATCAACAGAGGGTCGCAATCATGCCGGGGTCAGCAGGCCAGCACACCCATATCCTGCACCAGGAAACGGGCTACGAAAAAGGTAACGAGGGTGCGCTGAGGTGCCAAGATGGGGGAGTGACTTCAGAATCAATGGCGACTTCCGGCACCTCACCGAGCGACGACGACTCCTCCCTGCAGCGCAGCAGCGAACTCACCCGTTTCCGGTTGGCCCCAAACCCGGGACCCATGAGTTTGGATGGCACCAACTCGTACATCATCGGCGTGCCAGGCTCCGGCCGGGTGGCTGTGGTGGACCCGGGACCGGCCGATGAAGGGCATCTGGCCGCACTCGCGGCAGCGGGCGCGGTAGAGGTGGTGCTGATCACCCACCGTCACGCGGACCACACGGAAGCCTCGGCCCGCTTCCATCAGCTGACCGGGGCTCCGGTCCGGGCGGCATCCCAGGAGCACTGCCATGGGGGAGAGCCGCTCATGGACGGCGAAGTCCTGACGGTAGGCGGCGTTGAAATCCGCGTTGTGGCAACCCCGGGCCACACTTCCGATTCCGTGTGCTTCCATCTCCCCGGCGACGGCCCGCACGGCTCCGTGCTCACAGGTGACACCATTCTGGGACGCGGCACCACGGTCCTGGACTATCCCGACGGCCGGTTGGGCGACTATCTTGCAAGCCTGGACAGGCTGGAAGCGCTGGGACCGGCAACCCTCCTGCCGGCCCACGGACCCATGCTCCCCGCCTTGGATGTAAAGTGCCGGGAGTACCGCGACCACCGTATTCAGCGACTCGCTCAAATCACGGCCGCACTCAAACACCTTGGGCAGGACGCCGCGATCAGTGCGGTGACGGATGCTGTCTATCCCGACGTCGACCCTTCTGTCAGGTGGGCGGCGGAGACTTCCGTGGCAGCCCAGCTGGATTACCTCCGGAGCTAAGCCCGGACTGTAGGCTTGAGCCCATGCGTATCGCCCGGTTTGTAGTTGATTCTGATCCCCTTTACGGCGTTGTTGACGGTGAGCCCGGCAGTGAGGAAATCACTGTCATTAACGGCGACCCTTTCTTCAACGGCGTCGAACGTACCCATGTGAAGCACAAGCTCGAGGACGTGCGGCTCCTTGCGCCCATCATCCCCCGCAGCAAGGTGATTGGCGTCGGCCGGAACTTCGCCGAGCACGCAGCGGAGCTCGGCAACGAAGTTCCCCAGCAGCCCTTGTTGTTCCTGAAGCCCAACACCTCGGTCATCGGCCCGAACGATCCCATCATCCTCCCTGAGTTCTCGGAGGAGGTTTCGTTCGAAGCTGAGCTGTGCGTGGTCATCGGCCGCATCTGCAAGGACGTTCCGGAGGATCGCGCGGACGACGTCATTTTTGGCTACACCTGCGGCAACGACCTCACCGCCCGCGATGTCCAGAAGACGGACCTCCAGTGGGCCCGCGCCAAGGGTTTCGACACCTCTGCGCCGCTTGGCCCGTGGATCGAAACGGACCTCGACCACGAAGACCTGTCCATCCAGGGACGGCTGAATGGTGAGCTCCGCCAGGACGGCAGCACCAACCAGATGATCCGCGGCGTCCGTGAACTCGTCTCGATCGTTTCCCACGCGTTCACCCTGCTGCCGGGCGACGTCATCATGACCGGTACCCCGGCGGGCGTCGGCCTGGTCAGCGAGGGCGACCGTTTTGAGGTGGAGATCGAAGGCATCGGCCGGCTGTCCAACCCGGTGGTCCGCCGCTAGGCTTCCCGCGAAACCTCAAAAGCCAGGGCCCGACGGCGGCACCCGCCTTTCGCACGAAAGGTCAGTGCCGCCGTCGAGCGCTTCCAGCAGGGAAACCGGGGCGGTGCCAAGCGGTAAAGTTGGAACTACTATGACTACTGCTTCTGCGTCGAACGCTGCCTCCAGCGCTATCCCTGCCGTCAACGCCGAGACTCCGGTCCGCGTCCGCTTTTGCCCGTCGCCTACTGGAACTCCGCACGTTGGCTTGATCCGTACCGCCCTCTTCAATTGGGCGTATGCGCGCCACACGGGCGGCAAGTTGATCTTCCGCATCGAGGACACGGACTCCGCCCGCGACAGCGAGGAGAGCTATCACCAGTTGCTGGATGCCCTCAAGTGGCTCGGCATCAACTGGGATGAGGGCGTAGAGGTTGGCGGCCCGCACGAGCCGTATCGCCAGTCCCAGCGTGGCGATATCTACCAGGACGTCATTGCCAAGCTCAAGGCCGGTGGCCACGTCTACGAGTCCTACTCCACTCCGGATGAAATTGAGGCCCGCCACAAAGCCGCAGGCCGCGACCCGAAGCTGGGCTATGACGGATTTGACCGGCACCTGACCGAGGAACAGCTGGCCCAGTTCAAGGCCGAAGGCCGCGAAGCTGTCCTGCGTCTCCGCATGCCGGACGAGGACCTGACCTTCAACGACCTCGTCCGCGGCGAGATCACTTTCAAAGCAGGCTCCGTGCCCGACTTCGCAGTGGTCCGCGCCAACGGCGCCCCTCTGTACACCCTGGTGAACCCTGTGGATGACGCGCTCATGGGAATCACCCATGTCCTGCGCGGCGAGGACCTCCTGAGCTCCACTCCGCGACAGATTGCGCTGTACCGGGCGCTCTACGCCATTGGTGTGGCCGAGTACATGCCGGAGTTCGGACACCTGCCTTACGTCATGGGCCAGGGCAACAAGAAGCTCTCCAAACGTGATCCCGAGTCCAGCCTGTTCCTGCACCGGGAGCGGGGCTTCATTCCCGAAGGCCTCCTGAACTACCTCTCCTTGCTGGGCTGGTCGCTGAGCGCTGACGAGGACATCTTCACCGTGGAGCAGCTCGTGGCCAACTTCGACATCCACGATGTCCTGGGGAACCCGGCCCGCTTCGATATCAAGAAGGCCGAGGCCATCAACGGAACGCACGTCCGTTTGCTGGCGCCGGAGGACTTCAAGGAGCGCCTGGTCCCTTACCTCCGAGCTGCCGGGTTCGTAGGGGAGATCCTCACACCGCGGCAGGAAGAGGTTCTTGCCGAGGCCGCCCCGCTGGTGCAGGAACGCATTACCCTCCTGGGTGAGGCTCCTGAGATGCTGGCGTTCCTGTTCAAAGCCGACGACGCCATTGACGTCGCGGATGACGCCCGGAAGGGACTCCCTGCCAACCTGGGCGAGGTCCTCGACGCCGCCCTGGCAGCGCTGGAGCCCATTGAGGAGTGGACGGCTGAGAACATCCAGACGGCGCTGAAGCAGGCTCTCGTGGAGGACCTGGGCATCAAGCCCCGGGCCGCCTTCGGGCCTGTGCGCACGGCCATCTCCGGCCGCCGCATTTCGCCGCCGCTGTTCGAATCCATGGTGATCCTTGGAAAGGATTCATCCCTGGCCCGCGTTCGCGCTTTCCGCGGCTAAGGACGGCTTCAGTCATGGCGATCGCAAGCTCCTTCGGCACTATCCGCGGTGTCCTCTTCGACATCGATGACACCCTGGTGGACCTTGAGTACGCCATGACCACAGCATTGCGTGACGTCAGCGAGCATCTCCTGCCCGGCCTGGACCAGGCCGGGTGGGTGAAGTTCGGCCGCATCTTTACGCACGAGACCACGCACTTCTATGACCGATACCTGGCCGGCGAGTTGACGTTCAATGAGCAGCGGCTGCTTCGCGGCCGGGCTGCGTTGGGTCACTTCGGTGTGGAACTCGGTGAAGGCGACGAGTCCCAGGCCTGGGTCTCTGAGTACCACCAGCGCCAGACGGCGTACGTGAGGGCCTTTGACGACGTCGCAGAGGTGCTCGATGCGCTCGACGCCGCCGGCATTCCCTATGGAGCCGTGAGCAACAACGTGCACGATTACCAGCGCGCCAAGCTGGACGGTGCAGGTCTTTCCAGGATCAAGGTTCTGGTAGGCACGGATACTGTTGGCGTGCCCAAACCGGATCCTGCCATTTATCTCGAGGGCGTGCGCCTCCTGGGTACGGCGGTTGGCGAGACTCTCTACGTCGGGGATAACAGGCTGCTCGACGCTGATGGCGCCACGGCGGCCGGGCTGAAGGGCGTGTGGCTGAACAGGACCGGAGAGGTAGTGGAGGAATTCACGGGACGCCAAGTGGACTCCCTGACACGGTTGCTGGCCACAGCAACAAGCGCCGTTGAAGGCACGCATCCAGCGCTGCGAATCGTGTGATGCAGGTAACGGCTTCCCGATTTGTGCAGGTGGCAAGACTCCGGTAGAGTCATTACTCGTGCTGAGGGGCACGGAGGGAAAAGCCAAGGGAAACCGAAGCGAGGAACTCCGGCCTGAAAGTCACTTTGGGATATGGTGTAATTGGCAACACTACGGTTTCTGGTACCGTCATTCTAGGTTCGAGTCCTGGTATCCCAGCTCTGAAAATCCGCGTGGATACGCAGGAATTTCGGAAGTTTCGAGTCGCTGAAGCGATTTGGAACAGAGCTGAAAGTATGAAATACTCATTCAGCTTGATCGCCGGAAACGGTGATAAAAGTGCAAGGCCCCATCGTATAGCGGCCTAGTACGCTGCCCTCTCACGGCGGTAACGCGGGTTCGAATCCCGCTGGGGTCACCACCGAATCCCCCGGAACCATGGTTCCGGGGGATTTCTTTTTGCCTCTGTTTTGCCCATAACGCCTGCCGAGCGCCCGGGACATGGATCAGGCTGGCATGATGATGCTGTGACCGCAAACGAAGACCCGGCAGCTATCCGGCAAACCCCCATACCTCAAGGTGCGGCCGCCGCCGTCGAGGCTTTGGAAGCTGCCCGCGCGGAGCTCGCGGCTAGCACCCTTCCCCTCGCCGTGCCGGAGGCCCCGGCTGCCCGTCAATGGATTCGCGATTCCCTTGCGCAACTCGACGACTACGTCATTCCCCGCTACCGCAGCCTGGACGCGCCGCTGCTGGCCGTCGTTGGCGGTTCAACAGGTGCGGGGAAGTCCACGCTGGTCAACGCGCTGGTGGGGTATCCGGTAACCAGGGCAGGCGCCATTAGGCCCACCACACGCCAACCCATCCTCCTGCACCACCCCGACGACGCCGAGTGGTTTGAAGGCCACAGGATACTTCCCAGCCTGGACCGCATCCGCGGCACTGTGTCAACGAACCCGATGCCCGCCAACCAGGCCGGTGCCGCGCCGGACGCCCACGCGATCACGTCATTGGTGTTGGTGGGGCATGCCGCTGTGCCGCAGGGCATAGCACTCCTGGACGCGCCGGACGTCGACTCGATCTCAGATGACAACCGCAGGCTCGCTGGACAGCTGCTCGCGGCCGCGGACCTCTGGGTGTTTGTCACCACGGCCAACCGCTACGCCGACGCCGTCCCTTGGCGGTTGCTCTTGGACGCGGCGTCGCGTGACATCACCGTAGCCGTGGTGCTGGACCGCGTGCCCCCGGCCGCCGAAGACGAAGTCAGGACTGACCTTAAAGCCATGCTGGACCGGCAAGGGCTCAGTGGGGCAGAGCTTTTCGTCGTTCCTGAAAGTGCCTTGGACGGGCTGGGAATGCTGCCGGAAGAATCGGTGTCCGCGCTGCGTCAATGGCTGGGAACCCTGGCAGCGAATGCGGCCGGAAGGGCGGACGTCGCACGGCGGACTCTTAATGGAGCTGTCAAGGCCGTCAGCGTCCGTTTGGAGGGCATCGCCGAAGCGGCATCAGCCCAGGATGCCGCTGCGCACGAACTCCAGACCATCTGCGTTCACGAGTATGAGCAGGCCCTCTCGCGCATTCTTGAGGCCACCAAGGACGGTGCATTGCTCCGCGGAGAGGTGCTGGCGAGGTGGCAGGACTTTGTGGGCACGGGGGAATTCTTCCGGACCTTGGAGCAGAACATCGGGCGGATGCGGGACCGGGTGGGTGCTTTCTTCCGCGGGGAGCCGGCTCCCGCGGTTAAGGTGGAGACCGCCATCGAAACCGGGCTGCAGGCAGTAATCCTGGACGAGGCCGCCACCGCAGCAGAAAACGTGGACCGGCGCTGGCGTGCTGACGCTGCGGGCCGCCACCTCCTAGGCGCCGACGACCTGTCAGGGACAAGCGAGGGCTTCGATGCGAAATCAGCCGCTGCCATCCGGAGCTGGCAGGAAGGGCTGATGGAGATGATCCGCACTCAGGGGCAGGGGAAACGGACCCAGGCCCGCTGGTTGTCCTTTGGAGTCAACGGCCTGGGCGCTGCACTCATGGTGGTGGTGTTCTCCATGACCGCAGGCTTGAGCGGGCTGGAAATCGGCATCGCCGGCGGCACGGCAGTAGTCGGCCAGAAGTTGTTGGAAGCCGTATTCGGCGAGGACGCCGTGCGTCGCCTGGCGCAGCAGGCGCGGGATGACCTCCATACGCAGTGCCAACGGCTGTTGGACGATGAACGGCTGCGTTTCCTCGACCGCCTTGAAGCGGCGCATCCAAGCTCAGGGAACCAGTTGGCCCGGCACGCCAAGACCCTCCGCCGCCTGGCGGGGGCCGCATGAGCCGCCACGGCCAGGTCCGCGAGGCATCCCAACTGCAGCGGCGGCTCGAGGCGCTGAACACGGCCCGCGAACTCGCTGAAGGCGTGCTTCCTGACGAAAACCTGCAATCTGTCTATGACGTCCTGGAGCGTGCCACCTCCAGGCGTTCATTGTCGGCCGGGCATACCGTGGTGGGTTTTTTTGGGGCCACGGGCAGCGGTAAGTCTTCATTGTTCAATGCCGTGTCCGGTACCGGGCTCGCCACCGCGACGGCGCGACGCCCCACCACTTCAGCGCCCTTGGCGGGAATTTGGGGTGAGGACGGCAGCGGCCCGTTGCTCGACTGGCTGGACGTCAAGGAGCGGCACGTACTGCCCCCAGTCCCGGGACTGGCCGACGAAGACACAGGCCTGGTGCTCCTCGACCTGCCGGACTTCGACTCCACCAGGGTGGAAAACCGGGAGATCGCCCAGCGCATGGTGGGCATGGTGGATGTCCTCGTCTGGGTCCTGGATCCGCAAAAGTACGCTGACGCTGCGGTGCACAATGACTTCCTTCGGCCCATGGCCTCCCATGGCGCCGTCACCCTGGTGGTAATGAACCAGGTGGACAAGCTCAACGCAGCGGATGCTTCTGCGGTGATGCAATCGCTGGAGGGCATCCTGGAGCGTGACGGGCTGGGGACAGTCCGCCTGGTGGGTGCGTCAGCATTAACCGGCGACGGCGTCCCCGCCGTCCGTGCTGCCATCAGGAACGTCGTGGTCCAACGCGAGGCAACAACGCGGAGGCTTGCGGCCGACGTCGTCAAGGCCGGCGCGGAACTCGCCCACGCGTCCGGCGAAGGTGAAGCCCGAGGCATCACTGCCGGCGCCAAGGCACGGCTTGCGTCTGAACTGGCGACGGCGGCCAACGTGCCCGTGGTGGTGGACGCAGTCCAGCGGTCCTTCAAGAGGGAATCGGCCCGAAGGACTGGATGGCCCGTGACGCGCTGGCTGCTGCGCTTCCGTCCGGACCCTTTGCGGAGGCTGAACCTGCGGCGGGAGGACACCAGGCCCGAACTCAACCGGACATCGCTGCCGCCCGCCGGTGCGCCGGAGCGGGCACGAACCGATGCTGCGGTCCGGGATTTTGCGGACGAGGCATCAGCCGGTGCTCCGGGACCTTGGCGGGCAGCCATCCGCGCCGTGGCCCGGGACGGCCGGGAGCAGTTGCCCGATGCCCTGGATCAAGCCATCGCCGGTACCGACCTGAAGGCGACGCAACGGCCCCTGTGGTGGGCGTTGTTCAACACCCTCCAATGGCTGGCGCTTGTGATGGCCGTTGGAGGACTGGGCTGGCTCGGTGTGCTGGCCGCGCTGGGCTACTTCCAGATGCCCGTGCCGGAGGTGCCGCGGACGGAGGGCTGGCCCTGGCCTACGTTGATGGTGGCCGGGGGAGTCGGGCTGGGCATCGTCCTTGCCATCACCGGCAGGATTCTTGGAGGCTGGGCTGCGCGTATCAGGGCGTCGGGGGCAGCGAAGCGCTTGAAAGCAGCGGTGGCGTCAGTTGCCGGGCACAGAATCGTGGAGCCTGTCGAGGTGGAGATTACGCGCTTGAAAGCGTTCAATGCGGCGCTGAAGGTGGCGCGCTCCAAGTAGGGAAGAGTGCAGTTTATAGCTCTGCGGCAGCATCCCGGACTTTGATGAGTGTGCGAAGGTTCCGGGTGGTGGTGGCGGCTTTGTAGCGGGCTTTGGCGGAGAGTTTGCTGAACGGGCTGTCCAAGGTACCGCCGGCTGGTGCCAGCCACGCTGACGCTTCGGGGCCCAGGCGTACCTGCTCCACGCCGCCCAGGGCAGCACCGGCTTCGAAGAGTTCGTCCAGCATCGCAGTATCGGAGGCAAGGGTGATGTAGCTGTGGGTGGACTTGTCATCTGCCGGGTAGGGGCACGCCTCCACGAGTTCGGCCACCCTTGCTGCTGTGAGGACCACTACCCAGGCATCGTAGCCGAAGGTCTTCCGCAGGCACTGCTCGAACTGCGCCTTGACCTCTTGGGCCTTGAGCTCGCTTTGCAGCACCACGTTTCCGCTGGCCAGGAGGGTTTTAACCTTGGCGAACGGGTAGTCCTGGAGTGCGGCCTTGAGGTCGGCCATCTTGATGTTGATGCCACCAACATTGATACCGCGGAGGAAGACGGCGTAGTTGTCCATGCCTGACCTAGTCGTTGTTCTTTCGCAGGGCCTCGGTCAGCACCCGGGCGGCGTTGCAGACTACTTCGGCGTGCAGGCGGCCCGGCTGGCGGGTAAGCCGCTCAATGGGACCCGAAATGGACACTGCCGCAATAACCCGGCCGGACGGTCCACGAACGGGGGCGGAGACCGAGGCGACCCCAGGCTCGCGTTCGCCGAGGCTCTGACCCCAGCCCCGGCGTCGTACTCCTGCCAGTACAGTGGGCGTAAACCGGGCGTTTTGCAGCCCTTCAAGAAGGCGGTCGTGGTCCTCCCACGCCAGCAGGACCTGGGCGGCGGAGCCGGCCTTCATGGACAGCTGCGTGCCCACCGGGATGGTATCGCGCAGGCCGATGGGACGCTCGGCCGATGCCACGCAGACACGCCAATCGCCCTGCCTGCGGAAAATCTGGGCACTTTCACCTGTGGCGTCGCGCAACTGGATGAGAACCGGCCCCGCGGAAGCGATCAGGCGGTCTTCGCCTGCTGCGGAGGCCAACTCCACGAGCCTGCTGCCCAGGACGAAACGTCCTTGGATGTCGCGGCTCACCAGCCGGTGGTGGACCAGCGCCAGCGCGAGGCGGTGAACCGTGGGCCGGGCAAGGCCCGTAGCCGCTACAAGTTGCGCGAGTGTCGTGGGCCCGGCCTCGAGGGCATCGAGTACCTGGGCCGCTTTATCAATGACACCGACTCCACTAGAATTGTCCATGTAATGATATTGCCGTCTCAATATCTGAGATGCAAGTTCTTTCGCTGGCCTATTTCGCAGCGATGCTGCTTCAGTGGACCAAGAACAACGCAACAAGCCAACGCAGTGAAGGGAGCAAGGCCGTGGGAAAGACACTGGCCGAGAAAGTCTGGGACGCGCACGTAGTGCGCAAAGGTGAAGGCGAAGGAGCCAACGCCCAGCCCGATCTTCTCTTCATCGACCTTCACCTGGTACATGAAGTGACCTCACCGCAAGCCTTTGAAGGCCTGCGTTTGGCCGGCCGGCCGCTGCGCCGCGTTGACCTCACCATTGCCACGGAGGACCACAACACTCCCACGCTGGACATCGACAAGCCAATCGCCGACCTCACCAGCCGCACCCAGATTGAAACCCTGCGCGCCAACTGCAAGGAATTCGGCGTCCGCCTGCACTCCCTGGGTGACAAGGAACAGGGGATCGTTCACGTGGTCGGCCCGCAACTGGGCCTGACCCAGCCCGGCATGACCGTGGTCTGCGGCGATTCCCACACCTCAACCCACGGCGCCTTCGGTGCTTTGGCCATGGGTATTGGTACGTCCGAGGTTGAGCACGTCATGGCAACGCAGACGCTGTCCCTGAAGCCCTTCAAGACCATGGCCATCAATGTTGAAGGCACCTTGCGTCCCGGCGTGACCGCCAAGGACATCATCCTCGCGGTCATTGCCAAGATCGGCACAGGCGGCGGCCAGGGATACGTCCTGGAATACCGCGGCTCGGCCATTCGCGCCCTGTCCATGGACGCCCGCATGACCATCTGCAACATGTCCATCGAAGCAGGCGCCCGCGCAGGCATGGTGGCTCCGGACCAGACAACCTACGACTACATGCAGGGCCGCCCGCACGCACCCGAAGGTGCTGACTGGGACGCCGCTGTCGAGTATTGGAACACGCTCCACACCGACGCCGATGCCACCTTTGATGTTGAGGTGGACCTGGATGCGGACACCCTGGAGCCGTTCGTGACCTGGGGTACCAACCCCGGCCAAGGCGTTTCCCTCTCGGCGAAGGTTCCCTCTCCGGAGGACTTCGGTGACGAGAACGCCAAGGCCGCTGCCGAGAGGGCCCTCCAGTACATGGGCTTGGAAGCCGGCACGCCCATGAAGGACATCCGGGTGGATACGGTCTTCCTGGGCTCCTGCACCAACTCCCGGATTGAGGACCTCCGCGTTGCCGCCGATATCATCCGCGGCCGTGAGAAGGATCCCAACATCCGTATGCTGGTGGTCCCCGGATCGGCCCGCGTTCGGTTGGAGGCCGAAGCTGAAGGCCTGGACAAGGTCTTCAAGGAATTCGGTGCCGAATGGCGTTTTGCCGGGTGCTCCATGTGCCTGGGCATGAACCCGGACCAGTTGGAGCCGGGGGAGCGCTGCGCGTCAACGTCCAACCGCAACTTTGAAGGCCGCCAGGGCAAGGGGGGCCGCACGCACTTGGTCTCACCCGTCGTTGCCGCAGCCACAGCTGTGCGCGGCACGCTGAGCTCGCCGTCGGACCTGGAGTCCGTCACGGCCGGCGGCCTGACCGGAACCGCAGTCTAGGAGGACCACCATGGAAGCATTCACTACCCACACCGGCATCGGCGTGCCGCTGCGCCAAAGCAACGTGGACACCGACCAGATCATCCCTGCTGTCTACCTCAAGCGCATCACGCGAACAGGCTTCGAAGACGCACTCTTCGCCGCCTGGCGCAAGGATGATTCCTTTATCCTCAACCAGGCCCCGTTCAATGCCGGTTCGGTCCTGGTGGCCGGGCCGGACTTCGGCACGGGTTCATCCCGCGAGCACGCTGTCTGGGCGCTGAAGGACTACGGTTTCAAAGCCGTACTGTCTTCCCGCTTCGCCGATATCTTCCGGGGAAACTCGGGCAAACAGGGTCTCCTTGCCGCGCAGCTCGCGCAGGATGACATCGAGCTCATCTGGAAAGTGCTGGAGAACAATCCCGGCACGGAAGTCAAGGTGGACCTGGTCAGCAAAACCGTGGAGTGCGGCACCATCGTGGCTCCGTTCGACATTGACGACTACACCCGTTGGCGCCTCCTGGAAGGGCTGGATGACATCGGCCTGACACTTCAGCACGAAGAAGACATCACCGCCTACGAGGCCAAGCGTCCGTCCTTCAAGCCCAAGACGCTTCCCGCGAAACTTCAGGCTGGATAGCGCCGCCCTCTGAGGCCGCAGAGCTGCAGATTATGGACCGGTGGGCACCCTGTGGGAGTGCCCGCCGGTCCTTTTTCGTCAACGTTCAACCGATGCCTGAAGCTCGCGGCGCCGGGTGCGTCCATTTCGGTTCGGTAACGCGAGCTTCTATGCTTAGCTGGAGCCTTTGTAAGTTTGGGGGGCGAGTAGTCGTGAGGAAACCGGTATAGATGAGTAGTGTTCTGACAATCCGCGGTGGCGTCCCTTTAACAGGACGAGTGACCGTTCGCGGTGCCAAGAACCTGGTGCCCAAGGCCATGGTGGCGGCGTTGCTGGGCAGCGAACCATCGGTGCTGAGGAACGTGCCGGAAATCAAGGACGTAGAGGTTGTTACCAGCCTGCTGCAGTTGCACGGTGTGACGGTAGTGAAGGATCCGGTCACGGGTGACCTCACCCTGGACCCCAAGGATGCCAAGACAGCGTCCAGTACGGCCATTGACGCGCACGCCGGGGATTCCCGGATTCCCATTCTGCTGTGCGGACCCCTGATCCATGCCATCGGTGAGGCCTTCATCCCGGACCTGGGTGGCTGCAAAATTGGCGACAGGCCCATCGATTACCACTTGAACGTGCTTCGCCAGTTCGGTGCAGTGGTGGAGAAGCGCCCGGGCGGCATCCACATCTCCGCGCCGCACGGCCTTCATGGAGCCAAGATCTCCCTTCCGTATCCCTCGGTTGGCGCCACGGAGCAGGTGCTGCTGAGCGCAACGCGAGCCGAGGGCATCACTGAACTCATCGGTGCCGCAACTGAGCCCGAGATCATCGACCTCATTGCTGTCCTGCAGAAAATGGGCGCCATCATCAGCGTCCAGACTGACCGCACCATAAGGATTGAAGGCGTCAAGGATCTCCGCGGGTACAACCACCGTGCCCTTCCGGACCGCAACGAGTCCGCGTCCTGGGCCTCCGCTGCGTTGGTCACCAGGGGCGACATCTTCGTTGAAGGCGCGTCGCAGCGGGACATGATGACTTTCCTGAACACCTACCGCAAAGTCGGTGGCGGCATGGACATCGGCGACGACGGCATCCGCTTCTACCACCAAGGCGGGAAGCTCTCCCCATTGGTCCTGGAGACGGACGTGCACCCCGGTTTCATGACGGACTGGCAGCAGCCCTTGGTCGTGGCCCTGACACAGGCAGAAGGCGTGTCGATCGTCCACGAAACCGTCTACGAGAACCGGTTCGGGTTCACCGATGCGTTGGCCCGGATGGGCGCGAACATTCAGGTGCATCGCGAGTGCCTGGGCAGTGTCCCGTGCCGGTTCGGACAGCGGAACTTCCTTCACTCCGCCGTCATCTCAGGACCAACCCCGCTCCGGGGTACCGACATCGACATCCCGGACCTTCGGGGCGGCTTCAGCCACCTCATCGCGGCGCTGGCAGCCACTGGTACCTCCAGGGTGACGGGCATCGACATCATCAACCGCGGTTACGAGCGCTTTACCGAGAAACTGGCCGGCCTGGGCGCCGACTTCGATATCACCACCACCAAGTAGCGGGGGATCCCTTGAAGGAATCGGCCAAGAGCCGTGCCACGTTCGTGCTGCTGGCGGGCATCGCACGCCCGCTGATGAACCTCCTGATGGCCAAAAAGTGGGAAGGCGTTGAGAACCTTCCGACCGGCGGTTTCATTGCGGCGCCAAACCACTGCACCGAGATCGACCCCATCGTGATCGGGCACATGGTGTACAACCAGCAGCGTCCGCCGCACTTCCTGGCGAAGAAGGGCCTCTTCAAGGTGCCCGTGCTCGGAGCCCTGCTGAATGCCACCAAGCAGATACCTGTTGAACGCTCGACGGCGGGAGCGAACCGCTCGCTGCAGGTCGCCAAGGAGGTGGTGGATGCCGGCGGTGCCATCATTATCTATCCAGAAGGCACCCTGACCCGCGATCCCGATCTTTGGCCCATGAAAGGCCATACAGGGGCCGCCCGGCTTGCCTTGCAGACCGGGGCACCCGTAGTGCCCATGGCGCACTGGGGTGCGCAGGAGGTCTTCCCGCGCTATGCCAAGCGCTTCCACATCTTCCCGCGCAAGACAGTGCGGGTCCTCGTCGGGAAACCGGTGGACCTCAGTGCCTTCGCGGACCGGCCGATGGACCGCGCCACGCTGACCGAGGCAACCGAGGTCATCATGGACGCCATCACTGCTCTCCTGGCGACACTCCGCAACGAGCCCGCACCGGCCGAGCGCTGGGATCCGGCTGTTCACAAGCAATCAAAGCACGGCCGTTTCGTTGAGCGCGGATCCTCCGACGCACCGGAACCGGAGGAAGGTAAATGACCATTCTTCAGAGCCCCGTCCCCGTGCCGGACATTGTGGCGGTCTTGGGTGCGGGATCGTGGGGCACCACGTTCGCCAAAATCCTCGCCGACGCCGCGGAGGCTGCCGGCGCTGAACGCAGCATCCGGATCTGGGGCCGCCGTCCGGAGGTGGTGGAGCAGATCAATTCGCTGCACCGCAATGCCCAGTACCTGAAAGACATTGAGCTTCCCGCAACCATCACCGCTTCCACGGACGTGGCGGAAGTGCTGAAGGACGCCACGTTGGTGATCCTCGCCGTTCCGGCCCAATCCTTGCGGCCGCAACTGGGCGAGTGGAAGCCCTTGCTGGCTCCCGATGCCGTGGTGGTGTCCCTGATGAAGGGTCTGGAGTTGGGGACTGATGCCCGGATGAGCGAGGTCATTGCGCAGGAACTGGGGCTTCCCGCGTCCCGTGTGGCAGTGGTTTCCGGTCCCAACCTGGCGATGGAAATCGCCAGGGAGCAACCAACTGCATCCGTGGTTGCCTGCAGCGACGCTGATACCGCCGCCGCGATCGCGCTATCCTGCACTGCGCCCTACTTCCGGCCGTACACCAGTACGGACGTTGTTGGCGTTGAGATCGGCGGAATCGTCAAGAACGTCATTGCCCTTGCCGTGGGCATATGCGAAGGCCGGCAGATGGGCGACAACACCAAGGCTTCGGTGATCACCCGGGGACTGGCGGAGACCTCCCGGCTCGCCCTGGCCCTTGGGGGCGAAGCCCACACCATGGCCGGCCTGGCCGGCTTGGGCGACCTTGTGGCCACCTGTTCATCGGCGTTGTCGCGCAATCACACTGCTGGCCGTTTGCTTGGCGAAGGGCTCAGCCTGGAACAGGTCGCAGAGCAGATGACGCAGACCGCCGAAGGTATCAAGTCCGGCCCTGCCGTGCACGAGCTTGCCGGCAAGTTGAACGTTGAAATGCCCATTACGGCAGCCGTGGTAGCGGTGCTGGAAGGCAGAATGTCCGTTGATGACCTGGGGCCTCGTTTGCTGGCCCGGGCACTGAAGTCCGAAGGCGACTACTGATGGTGACAGACCACTCCACCCCTGCAACCGGCCGCCCCCGCGTCGCGGTTCTCTTTGGCGGACGCTCCAGCGAACACGCCGTCAGCTGCGTCACTGCGGCCGGTGTCATGGGGGCCATCGACAAGAACAAGTACGAGGTCATTCCCATCGGCATCGCCAAATCAGGACAGTGGGTCCTGGCCTCGGGCGACACCAGTCAATGGTCCTTGAGTTCCGCAGCGCTTCCTGAGGTGGCGCCGTCGGGGAAGACCGTGACGTTGGCCGAAGTGGGCGGTGAGCACCAGCTGATCGTGACCGAACCCAACGCTGTCCCACAGGAGCTGGGATCCGTGGACGTGGTGTTCCCGTTGCTTCATGGGCCGTGGGGCGAGGACGGAACCATCCAGGGCCTACTGGAACTTTCCGACACGCGGTATGTTGGGGCCGGCGTCCTGGCCTCCGCAGTGGGGATGGACAAGCACTTCATGAAGGTGGTGTTCGAGTCCGCGGGCCTGAGCGTTGGACCGTACATTGCAGTGACGGACCGTCAGTGGCTGACCGACGCCGAGGCTGTCCGTAAGCGCGTCGACAAACTCGGGTTCCCCGTGTTCGTTAAGCCTGCCCGCGCCGGCTCGTCCATGGGAATCTCCAAAGTGGACTCCCTGGAGGGCCTGGACGCCGCGATTGAAGAAGCCCGCCGGCATGACCTGAAGCTGGTGATCGAAGCCGGGATTGTGGGCCGCGAGATTGAATGTGCCGTCCTCCAGGGACGGGGCACCGAAGCGCCCCGAACGTCCATGCCCGGTGAAATTGCAGTGGCAGCGGGGGAGCACCAGTTCTATGACTTCGCCGCCAAGTACGTCGAAGACGGTGCGGCCGCCCTGAGTTGCCCGGCTGACATGCCCGAAGAAGCCATCAGCCGCGTGCGTGAACTGGCTGCTGTGGCTTTTGATGCTGTGGGAGCCGAAGGTCTCAGCCGTGTGGACTTTTTCTATACCCCTGCAGGCGAGCTGGTCATCAATGAGATCAACACCATGCCGGGTTTCACCCCCAAGAGCATGTACCCGCAAATGTGGGCGGCCTCAGGTCTGGCCTATGGCGAGTTGATCGACGAACTGATTCATCTGGCGCTGACCCGTAAGACCGGCCTGCGCTGACCTGTGGCCTGCTGACCGTGTCCGGCCGGTACTACTTGCCGGCCGGCAGGTTCTGCAGGTCTTCCTGGCCCACGCACTTGCCGGTGGCCTTGATCTTGCCCACCGCAGCCGCGAGTTCAGTGAGCACCGTGGCGGAGCTGATGTTCGCCGCTTCCAACTTGACCGGATCAATCAGGATCTCGGTGGCCGGTTCGCGGCCAAACGTGGTCAGGGTGTACACGGGATCGCCTTCTTTGATGACCCAATCGATGTCATTGACGCTCACGCAGCGGTCTGTGGTGGGTCCGGGAACATTCACTCCGCACCGGAGGATGACCTGCGAGGGCTCGCCCCAGGCTGCCGTGGCCTGGCTGTTGGTCTTGCGGAGTGCGGCATCGCCGATCTGGTCGGGGAGGGCAACCATCATGGGGGCGCAGGCAGGATTGGCGGCGTCGGTGGCGGCCGTGACATCAACGGCAGGGGAACAAGCCGACAAAGCGAGGACGGATACAGCGGCCATGGATACGGCCAGGGTTGTCCGGCGGAGGGTCTTTCGGTGCATCCATCCAGCCTATCCCGCGCGGGCTGCCCGGCAGATTCACGTATCCCCGGTCACATTCACCCGCGGGCTTGGCGACAATGCACGGCACTATTCTGTCAGTGGATCGCGATAGCGTAGAGCCGTGCCCGCAGAACAAACAACCGTCCAAGACCTTTCGGAATCCGAGCTCCTTGCCAGGATCTTTCCGCGCCTGAACCACAGCCCCGGCATCCTGTTGGGTCCGGGAGACGATGCTGCGCTGATCGCGGCACCGGATGGCCGCGTCCTGATTTCCATCGACACCCAAACCCAGGACCAGGACTTCAGGCTGGAGTGGAAGAACGGATACCGGACCACCGGATACGACGTCGGATGGAAGGCGGCGGCGCAAAACCTGAGCGACATCAATGCCATGGGCGGCAGCGCCACCTCCCTTGTTGTCAGCCTGACCATGCCGCCGCAGACTCCCGTCGAATGGGTCGAGGCGTTCGCCGATGGCCTCACTGCCGCAATCATCGGCCTGGGCGCCCCTGATTGTTCCGTTGCCGGCGGAGACCTCGGAAGGGGCAGCGAGCTGGCGGTGACGGTGGCCGTCGTCGGAACCCTCGGTGGTGTGGCGCCTGTGCTGCGGTCCGGAGCCAAACCCGGGGACGTCGTGGCTGTTGCAGGGACCTTGGGCAGGGCCGCTGCCGGGTGGGCTCTGTTGGAAAGCGGGTTTCCTATGGGCAGCCTGGACACGGAACAGCGGGGCTTGGTGGAGAGGCAATGCCGCCCGCAGCCCCCTTTGGCAGCAGGACCCTTGGCGGCCCGCGCCGGTGCAACCGCCATGATGGATATTTCGGACGGCCTGCTTCGGGACGGGAGCAGGCTCGCTGCCGCCAGCAACGTTGCCCTGGATTTCGATCCCGTGGCCTTGAAGGCCCATGCGGTGCCGCTGGAACCGGCTGCAGTACTTCTGGGCCGCGACGCGATGCCCTGGGTCTTGGGCGGGGGAGAGGACCATGGATTGCTTGCCACCTTCCCAGCAGGAATTCAGCTGCCGCAGGGGTTCACTGCGATAGGCTCAGTTCAAGCCGTTGTCGAGCCGCCAGGCAGCGGCGTCCGGATCGCCGGGCAAGCTGCTGACACCGTTGGATGGGATCACTTTGCAGACTAAGATCGCCGCGAATGCGCACGCCATGAAGCGTTGGCTCGGCAAGGCGGAGGTGGTCCTCGGCAACCACAGTGATCGCCTCAACGCGATCAACATATTCCCCGTAGCCGACGGTGATACCGGCACCAACCTCTACCTCACGGTTCGTGCGGCGGTGTCCGCCCTTGACGGCGCAGCCCCGGACAGCACCGAAACGGGTAGCGACGTCGGCGCAGTCCTGTCGCGCGCCGGCCAAGCTGCCATGGAGCAGGCACGGGGTAATTCGGGCACGCTGTTCGCTGTCTTCCTGTGTGCCGCCGCCGAACCGTTGGCCGGTAAATCGCGGCTGAGCGCACCGCTGCTCGCCACAGCGCTGAACAGGGCGCAGATCCGGGCATGGTCCGCGTTGAGTGAGCCCGTAGCCGGAACCATGCTGTCGGTCCTGGAAGCTGCATCGGACGCTGCGCAGGCCGTGGATGCTTCCCAAAACTCCGACGACAGCAACCACGCCCTTGGCCTCGCTCTTGATGCCATCGTGGAAGCTGCCTACCAGGCAGTTGTCCGCACTGAGGGTGAGCTCGCACAACTTCAGGAAGCCCACGTGGTGGACGCCGGGGGCGTTGGCATGCTGCTGATCCTCGACTGCCTGCGTTCCGCAGTCCTGGGTGAAGAACTCCAGGACGAACTCCTGGACGGGCTTCACGGCTATAAGCTTCAGGATCCCCACATCCATGAGCGCATGCCGGCCGACGACGGCGTGGAAGTCATGTGCACCATCAACCTTTCGCCTTTGAATGCAGCCATCCTGAGGCAGCGCTTGGATGAGATGGGTGATTCGGTCATCATGAGCCAGGTTGGTGGCGCCCGGAGCCAGGATGATGAGGACGAGGAATCCTCGGTTGAAGCAAGCTACCGGTGGAGGGTCCACGTTCACGTTCCAGATCCCGAGCCGGCAGTGGCCCTGATTCGGTCCTTGGGCGAGCCCACGGACATCGCAGTAAGCCAGTTGGCACTGCCCAGCGGAAATGGACAGGCTCCACCATCAGAGGAACCCAGCATTACAGGCCAGTCACGGCATGATTACTGAGCTGGCACTACCCCTCGAGCGTAGAATCGGCAAGCGGTCCGCGGCAGTCATCGAAAAGCATTTGGGCCTCAAAACCACGGGTGCCCTGCTGAACTACTTCCCGCGCCGGTACCTGAGCCGTGGCGAGCTGACCCCCATCAGCAACCTTCCGCTGGATGAGGAAGTCACCCTGATAGCGCGTGTCCTGTCCAACAGCACGCGTCAGATGCGGGCCCGCCGCGGCTCCATCACTGATGTTGTGGTGACGGACGAAGCCGGTGGAAGCGGGGCCCCGGGGACGTTGAAAGTCAGCTTTTTCAACGGATTCAGGGCCAAGGCGGAACTTCAGACGGGCCGGCGGGCCATGTTCTCCGGAAAGGTCACCCGCTATGGTGGCTCACTTGGCCTGACCAACCCGGACTTTTTGCTGCTGGACGAGGACCCGGAAGCTGAAGGCTCCATGGATCCTGAAAAGCTTGCCGCCATGCCCATCCCGGTCTATCCGGCAACCGCCAAGCTGACCAGCTGGTCCATCCACAAGGTGATCACGGCCTTGCTCCAGACCATGGACCTTGACGCCTTGGAGGATCCTCTCCCGGCAAGCATCGTCCGCAGGGACGGGCTGCTCAGTGTGGCTGAGGCCTACCGCCTGATCCATTCGCCGGAGACCGCCAAGGACTGGCAACGGGCGCAGGAGCGGTTCAGGTACCAGGAAGCACTGGTCCTGCAGACGGCCCTCGCGCGCCGTCGCGCCCAACTTGCAGCCGAGGAAGCCACCGCCCGCCGGCCCCGCGCCGACGGATTGCTCAGCAGCTTTGACCGGAACCTGCCTTTTACACTGACTGCCGGCCAGTCCGCCGTCGGAAAGACGCTTGCTGAAGAACTGGCGCGGGATGCTCCCATGAACCGGCTGCTGCAAGGCGAGGTGGGTTCCGGAAAAACCATTGTCGCCCTCAGGGCCATGTTGCAGGTGGTGGATGCAGGCGGCCAAGCTGCTCTGTTGGCACCCACCGAAGTGTTGGCGGCACAGCACTTCCACTCGATCCGGCGGACGTTGGGATCCTTGGCACGTGACGACGTCTTCGGCGGGGCCGGGATGCTCGGCGGGGATCCGGCGCAGGAGTCCGTTCACGTGACGCTGCTGACGGGCTCCATGCCCACCGCGGCGCGCAAACAGGCCATGTTGGACGCCGCCTCGGGCAATGCCGGAATCGTTATTGGCACCCACGCCTTGTTGAGTGACAAAACCAGCTTCCAGGATCTCGGCTTGATTGTGGTGGACGAGCAACACCGTTTCGGCGTAGAGCAACGTGACGCCCTCCGGGCCAAGGCGCAGCGACCGCCCCACCTGCTGGTCATGACAGCAACGCCCATTCCACGCACCGTGGCGATGACGGTTTTCGGAGACCTTGAGACCTCCATCCTGGATGAGCTTCCCGCTGGTCGGGCCCCCATCTCCACTCATGTGGTGGGACTGGTGGAGAACCCCGGCTGGGTGGACCGTATTTGGAAGCGGTCGCGCGAAGAGGTTGAGTCGGGCCATCAGGTGTACGTGGTGTGCCCCAAGATTGGAACGGACGACGACGGCGATTTCAGCCCGGGAGAGGCCGAACCAAGCGACGCCGAACTCGCGGAGGAAGGATCGGCTCGGGAGCTGGCATCGGTGACGGCCGTCGTCGAGAGCCTTCTGCAGGAACCGGCCCTGGCCGGTGTCCCTGTGGCGCCGCTTCATGGCCGGCAGGACCCGCAACTGAAGTCCGAGACCATGGCATCCTTTGCCGCCAACCAGGTCAAGGTGCTTGTTTCCACCACCGTCATTGAGGTGGGCGTGGATGTCCACAACGCCACCCTGATGGTGATCCTGGACGCCGACCGCTTCGGAATTTCCCAGCTCCACCAGCTCCGCGGACGTGTCGGGCGTGGCGGATTGCCTGGCACGTGCCTGCTCGTGACCACCTTGGAACCCGGGCACCCGAGCCGCCGGCGGCTTGAGGCAGTGGCATCAACCACCGACGGGTTTGAACTCTCGCAGGAAGACTTGAAGCTCCGCCGCGAAGGCGACATCCTGGGGGCCTCGCAATCCGGTGGGCGTTCCACGCTGAAGTTGCTCCGCGTCCTGGAACATGAGGACATCATTGCCCGCGCACGCACAGACGCCCAAGGCTTTGTTGCAGAGGACCCCACCCTCCAGCACCAGCCGGGACTTGCTGCGGCCATCGACGAATACTTGAACCCTGAAAAGGAGGCGTTCCTTGAACGCGGTTAGAAACCCAGGGAATGGCGGCCAGCAAGGCACGTCAGCTCCCGGAGTAATCCTGTGAGCCGGATCATTGCCGGAGTCGGTGGTGGGAACCCGCTCACCAGCGTCCCCGGGACCGCCACGCGGCCTACGACCGACCGGGTCAAGGAAGCTCTTTTTTCCCGTCTGGAATCCTTGGCGGTCATCGCCGATTCCCGCGTCCTGGACCTTTACGCGGGCTCGGGAGCCCTGGGCATTGAGAGCGCCAGCCGGGGTGCCCGCAGTGTGGACCTGGTGGAGTTCGACGCCAAGGCGAGCGACGTCTGCCAGCGCAATGCTGACTTGGTGAACCAGCTCCTGGGCGGCAAGAAGGTCTCGGTCCACCGATCCAAGGTGGAATCGTTCCTGGAACGGGTACGTGAGGGCGGGCTGTGGGACCTGGTCTTCCTCGATCCGCCGTACCCCTTGGACGAACCGGCACTGAGCGAGGTGTTGGCAAAACTGGCGCCGCACTTGGATGAGGGCGCCGTGGTGGTTGTCGAGCGGAGTTCGCGGAGCCCGGAACCGGCGTGGCCCGGGACCATGGAGTGCTTCGCGGATAAGAAGTACGGCGAAACCAAGCTATGGTTCGCGGAACCGGCCTAGGGTCGAGCCGGCCTGGCGGGTCGGGCCGGGGTCGGGGCCTTAGCCGGCGATCCGGTCCAGGTCCATCCCGGTGAGCACAGCGGCAGGATGCGGGCCGCGGGCCAGTAACTCCACCGTCCATTCCGGGGCCCACCGTTTGCGTGTGCCCACAAGAATGATGTTGCCTGGGTAACGGCCCTCGAACATGCCCGTTTCCGCGACCGCCGCAACGTCCGGCATGGCCTCACGCAAGGCCGTGACCTGGCTCCGCACCAAGGTCAGGGCGGGTTCGTCTCCCACGTTGACGATCAAAACCCCGTCAGGACCCAGCCGTGCGGCAGCTTCCTCATAGAACTCTTTGCACGCGATGTGTGTCGGGGCCTCTGGTCCGGAGAAGATATCAAGAATCACGACGTCGCATGTCACCTCGGCGTCAAGCTCCGCCAGCGCGTCGCGGGCATCGCCAATGTGGGTAGTCAACGTGGTGCCGTCGGGCATGGGAAGTTTGTGGAGCACGAAGTCCAGGAGTTCGCGTTCCAGTTCAACGGCATACTGTTCCGAACCCGGGCGGGTGGCCTGGATATAGCGGGCAAGGGTTAACGCCCCTGCACCCAAATGCAGTGCGCGGATGGGAGCCCCGGGCGCCGCAGCCAAATCCACCACATGACCGATCCTGCGCAGGTACTCATAAAAGATCTCCCGCGGATCCGCGAGGTTGACGTGTGATTGCTCGGCCCCGCCGATGCTGAGGATGAAGCTGCCCTCAATGAGGGTATCGGCGTCGATGGTGGCGTGCTGCCCCGTGGTCCGGAGGTAGCGCGAGGCGACGTGGTGTCCGGAGCCGGCGGTACTCAGAGCCGGCCCTTGAGCGAGGCGAGGCGTTCCGCGGCTTCTTCCAGGACGGACGTCTTTTTGCAGAAAGCGAAGCGCAGCAGGCTGCGGGTGCGCTCGGCCCCCTGTGGATGGCAGAAAACGGGCACCGGGATTGCGGCAACTCCCACCAGTCCCGGCAGGCGCCGTGCGAGGTCCACGGAATCGCGGATACCCAAGGGGGCGGTGTCCACGTTGATGAAGTAGGTGCCGCTGGGGACGTACACCCCGAACCCTGCTGCACGCAGCCCTTCGGCCAGAATGTCGCGTTTGTGCTGGAGCGTACTGGCAATGCCGGTAAAGAAATCGTCGGGAAGGCCGAGGCCGACGGCAATGGCTCCCTGGAAGGGTGTCCCGGAGCTGTAGGTCAGGAACTGTTTCACTGTGCGCACAGCAGAAACCAGGTGTTCAGGGCCGCTGAGCCAGCCGATTTTCCATCCGGTGAAGGAAAAGGTCTTGCCGGCCGAGGATATCGTGATGCTCCGGTCCGCTGCTCCCGGGAGGGAAGCGATGGGGATGTGGTCTACGCCAAAGGTCAAATGCTCGTAGACTTCGTCGCTGACGATGATGGCGTCGTATCTGGCAGCGAGTTCCACGATCTTCGCCAGGACATGGTGGGGGAAGACGGCGCCCGTCGGGTTATGCGGGTTATTCAGGAGAACAATGCGGGTCCGGTGACTGAAGACGTCTTCAAGGGCCGAGAGGTCAGGGAGGAAGTCAGGTGCCAGCAGGGGAGCGGTGACGTGTGTGGCACCTGCCATGCCAATGATGGCGCCGTAGGAGTCGTAGAAGGGCTCGAAGGTCAGGACTTCGTCACCAGGCTGGGTGAAGGCGAGCAGCGTGGCCGCGATCGCCTCCGTTGCTCCCGTGGTGACCAGGACCTCGGTATCAGGGTCCGGGGCCAGGCCGTAAAACCGCTGCTGGTGTGCCGTGATCGCTTCCCTCAGTACGGGAAGGCCTTTGCCGGGTGCGTATTGGTTCGCTCCGGAGGCAATGGCGGTTTGGGCTGCTGCCTTGATCTCATCAGGTCCGTCCTCGTCAGGAAACCCCTGGCCAAGGTTGATGGCTCCGGTGGAGAGGGCAAGCGTGGTCATCTCCTCAAAAATGGTCACGCCCAGCCCACCGTCGGGTGAGAGCAGGTTGGCTCCGATTGCTGCCCTCTGCCAAGGTGCGGTATAGGTACCTGGGGTGGTGCCGATGCTCGTGTCCAGGGAGGGGCTGCTGCCTGCGGATGCCATGTCTGCCATGGTATCCCGGCGAAGCTATGGGGTAGGTTCGTCTCATGAGACGAGCGGTTTGCCCTGGATCCTTTGACCCCATCCACAACGGACATCTCGAAGTCATTGCCCGGGCGGCCGGCCTCTTTGACGAAGTCATTGTGGCCGTGTCCACCAACTACGCCAAGAAGTACCGGTTCAGCCTGGAAGACCGCATGGAAATGGCACGCGAAACTCTGGCGTCCCTTCGAGGAATCATCGTGGAGCCCATGGGCGAAGGGCTGTTGGCCGAGTACTGCCGCCACCGGGGTGTATCGGCCATCGTCAAGGGCCTCCGCTCATCGTCCGATTTCGACTACGAATTGCCCATGGCCACCATGAACCGTCAGCTGGCCGGTGTGGAAACCGTGTTCCTTCCTGCTGAAGCGCACTATGTTCACTTGTCTTCGACACTCATCAAAGAGGTAAACGTTTTGGGAGGCGACATCTCGGATTTCGTCCCCAAATCGGTGCTGAAACGTCTCCTCGCTGGCGAGCCTGCAACGGACCACCCGCGCAAGGGGTAGTCTTGATGGGTACCTCGCGCCTTTATGCGGAGTGCCCCAAGCTGAAACCACCGCGCATTTATGCGCGCCCGGCGTCAGTTTGAGTCCTCAAGCGTGATCAGGCTAAGATGGTACGTCGGTCATATGTTCTACAGGAGTTCTCATTAAGCGAGATGCAAGTTCGCCCTTGGCGCTGGTAGTCAAGGACCTTGGACGTAGTCCAGGGACCATGCGGACACTCAACGAGCATGTACCTGCGCCAAGTGACCTTGGTGTGGCGCTCATTGGCGTGAAGGAAGGCTCGGATATCGAGTTGGATCTTCGCCTTGAGGCCGTACACGAAGGAATTCTGGTATCCGGCACCGTAATCGTCGATGTAACCGGCGAGTGTGGCCGATGCCTGGATCCCCTTGCGTATGACCTTGAAGTCAATGTGCAAGAACTTTTCTTCTATGAAGGCGTAGAGCTTTCGGGCGGAGAAGACGATGAAGAGCAACGTCGAGTCGAGTACGATCTAATCGATCTTGAGCCGGTGTTGCGGGACGCAGTTGTCACTATGCTGCCGTTCCAGCCGGTGTGCCGGGAAGACTGCCAGGGTCTGTGCTCCGAATGCGGAGCGCGCCTGGAAGACGAGCCGGGGCACCACCACGAGGTCATTGACCCTCGCTGGGCTGCCCTAGCTGATCTGGCTAAGACTGACCGGCAAACCGATTAGTAAGTGTTCGTCTAAGAGAGAAATGAGATAGCCGTGGCTGTTCCCAAGCGGAAAATGTCTCGCGCAAATACACGCGCCCGCCGTGCCCAGTGGAAGGCAACTGCCCCCAACTTGGTCAAGACCATCGAAAACGGTCAGGTTACGTACAGCCTGCCGCACCAGGCAAAGGTCGTTACTGACTCTGCCGGCACCGCGCTGTTCCTTGAATACAAGGGCCGCAAGGTCGCAGACGCCTAATCTGCCGTACAGGCTGACTAAGGATGTCTTCAACTGAAGAGCTTCTGAAGCGTCTCGGTGTCTCGATTGACACCGAGACGCTTCGTCTTGCTCTGACACATCGCTCATACGCGTATGAGAACGGCGGGATTCCCACCAACGAGCGCCTCGAGTTCCTCGGCGACTCCATTCTGGGATTCTCCGTCACCGACTCTCTGTACCGTGAGAACCCCACGCTGCCTGAAGGCGAGCTCGCAAAGCGGCGCTCCGCCGTCGTCAGTACGCGCGCCTTGGCCGGAATCGGCCGGGACATTGGCGTTGGCGAGTTCATCTACCTCGGGCAAGGCGAGAAGCTGACCGACGGTAAGAACAAGGCCTCCATCCTGGCTGACACCATGGAAGCCTTGATTGGCGCCACCTATCTGTCCAACGACATGGAGACCGCCCGCCAATTGGTGATGCGGCTGGTGGGTCCGCTCCTGAAGGACGCCGGAGCCCTTGGCGCCGGAACTGACTGGAAGACGAGCATCCAGGAATTGACTGCCAGCCGGCAACTGGGCGCCATCCACTATGCCGTGGAAGGTTCCGGACCGGACCATGCCCGTACCTTTGAAGCCGTGCTGAACATCGGCGGAACCCCCTACGGACGGGGCTCGGGTCACTCCAAGAAGGAAGCGGAACAGGAAGCCGCCGCTGATGCCTGGCGTGCCCTGACCGCCTTGGATCCGACTGCTGCCGGTCCTGCTTCCGCTTGAGCCCCGATGCCTGAGCTTCCCGAAGTAGAGGTAGTACGCCGCGGCCTGGCGCGTTGGGTCCGCGGCCGTTCCGTGACCGGCGTCGATGTCCTTGATCCGCGGTCCATCCGACGGCATGCCCTCGGAACGGAAGACTTCATCGGGAACCTGGAACACGCCACGGTGCTGGATGTGGTGCGGAGAGGCAAATTCCTCTGGATGCCCCTTGCCATGCCGGGTTTGCCTGACACCGAATCACGCCCCGCTGAAGACCTCCCAGCGGTGGCTCTCATGGCCCACTTGGGAATGAGCGGCCAGCTGCTGATGCAGGACCCGGATGTTCCGGATGAAAAACACCTCAAAGTCAGGATCAAGCTCAGTCCGGTGGAAGGCATGCCGGAACAGTTGCGGTTCGTGGACCAAAGGATTTTCGGCGGCCTGTTCGTGACGTCCTTAATACCGACGTCCGACGGCGGCCCTGGCGGTTTGGGCGAAACACCACTTCCGGAGATCGCGGAGGAAGCCGCCCACATTGCCCGGGATCCCTTGGATCCCCATTTTTCCTTCGACGCGTTCTACCGAAGGATCAAGAACCGGAAGACGGGCATCAAGAGGGCGCTGCTGGATCAGTCAGTCATCTCCGGCATCGGCAACATCTACGCGGACGAGGCCTTATGGCGTGCCCGTCTCCACTACGCCAGGGCTACGGACACCATGCGCCGCGCGGATGCCGGGAAACTGGTCGAAGCGGTCAATGACGTCATGAACGCCGCATTGGCCGCTGGCGGAACCAGCTTCGACTCCCTCTACGTGAATGTCAACGGAGACTCCGGGTACTTTGCCCGATCGCTTAACGCGTACGGGCGTGCCGGCGAACTGTGCAGCCGTTGCGAGGCAATCGGCCTTCACAGCGTCATTAAGAGGGAACAGTTCATGAACCGTTCCTCCTATACGTGTCCCGTATGCCAACCCCGGCCACGGAACGGACGATGGTAAGGCCAAAACTGTTCCGGAATCCGGATCGCAATGGCAGACTGTCCCCATGAACAGCTTGGCGCTTCGAATCGCCATCGCAAGGATGAACGCCACCTCAATCCGGGTGGCGTCACTTCTATCCGCGGCCGTTCTTGATGCAGGATCCACCTGCTTCTTCCGCGGCCCAGCCGGTCCAGGTAAGCCATGATGGCGCGGCGGCTGGTCATAGCAGGTATCTGCCTTGCTGTTCTCATTGCCGCCGTGGCCATAGTGTTCGACCAGATGGCCAGACCGGGAGCCACGTCCGCGCAAGCTCCTCCGTCGTCCACTTCGAGCCCTGACGGAAGCGCCGGGTCCGCTGGCGCAACCGCGCCGACGTCCGGCAGCACGGCGTCGGACGCTGCGAATAGTGCAACCGGGGGCAATGCTGCCGGGGGCAGCGGCAGCGGTACCAGTGGCACAGAAGGCAGTGCCGGCCCATCTACTGCCAAGCCCCTTGAAGTCCTCCCTCCTGTCACTGCCACGCAAACAGGCTTGCCTGAACCTTCCGCGCCCGCACCGCTCATCACTGGTGCACTTCCTGAGCCCGGCAGTGCGTCGGGTGAGCTGGTGGACGGCTGGCCCGACGGCGTCTTGTCGCTGCCAGCCGGGACCACTATCGGGTCTACCTCGGTTTCCACGTCCGGTGACATCCTCCAGCTGGCAGCTGACGGCATTGTTGCCAAGCCACGGGCTGAGGTCCTGGACTCCTTCCGCCAGTCGTTGGTCTCACGCGGATTTTGGACCGAGGACGCACCGGCCGCGGACGGCGCGGTGGCGGCACGCTTTGTGCGGGGCGCTGACACAGTGACGGTTTCAGTGTCCACGACGGGAACGGGCAACTCGCGCTTCCAACTGTTGGGCAGCCTGCACACGAGGGCGGAGTAGGGAATCGATGTACATTTCGCTTTCAGACCATAGCGGCGGTAAACGCGACAAGTCACGGAACACCGCAACGGCACTGGCAGCGGAGGTGCCGTTCCGTTTGTCCCCGGTCATCCTGTGGTTGGGCATTGTGAGCATGGTGACGGACGTTTCTTCCGAATCGGTCACCGCAATCCTTCCCTTGTACGTGACGGGATTTTTGGGGTTGTCCACTATTGCGTTTGGCTTGATCGACGGCATCAATCAAGGCGCCAGTGCCATCGTCAGGATTGCGGCAGGGTGGGCAGCCGACCGCAGCGGACATCCCAAACGGATTGCGCTGGCCGGTTACGGCCTTTCCATGCTTGCGAGAATCGGTTTCCTCTTTGCCGGTGGTTTCTGGGCGATTGCGGCCATTGTGACCGGCGACAGAATCGGCAAGGGAATTCGGACTGCACCAAGGGACGCACTGATCTCGGTGTCCGCCCAGCCCGAACATTTGGCGCGGTCCTTTGGCGTTCATAGGATGCTGGACAATATAGGGGCTGCGGCCGGGCCGTTGATCGCTTTCTTTGTCCTGTTGATGATTCCCAACGGATTCAGCACCGTCTTTGTGGTATCTCTTGCCTTCGCTGTCATCGGGGTCGCCGTCCTGGCACTGGTCGTGCCGGATATCCGCGCCCACGGCCTGAAGAGTACTGAGGGACGGGAGGACCGGCGGCTCTTCGCCTTTTCGTGGAGCCATTTGAAGGAACCGGGGCTGGGTAAGCTGCTGATCGCCGCAGGCCTTCTGGGCGTGGTGACCATCGGTGATGGCTTCATCTACCTGGTTCTGCAGGCCAGGGATTCGTTCGCCGTCCAGTGGTTCCCGTTGTTGTTCGTCGGCACCAATGTGGTCTTCCTTGCCCTCGCAGTTCCGCTGGGGCGGCTGGCTGACAGGGTGGGCAAAATTCCGGTTTTCGTGGGCGGGCATATCGCCTTGCTGGCAACATACCTTCTCGCTGCGGCACCTTTCGGTGGATTGTGGGGCACTGTGGGATGCCTGGTCCTGTTGGGAGCGTTTTATGCCGCAACCGATGGCGTCCTGGCCGCCTTGGCCAGCCAGCTCACGCCGGCGGGGAAGCTTGCTACGGGGATTGCTTCAGCCCAAACGGTGGTGGCGTTGAGTCGGATGACCGCCTCTGCGGGCTTTGGGGTGCTCTGGTATGCCGTGGGTGCGCCGACGGCCATGGTAGTGGCCAGTGGACTCCTGGCCTGTGCAGTGGTGGCTGTTACCGTGATCCTGCGAAGTGCCAGGCCAGCCGCACACCAGGACGCGGGCAGCGGGGCATGAGCGGGACACTGATCGGCAGCAAGGCGCGGTGGGGTGTTCTCCTCGCCGTGACGGCACTTGTGCTGGCAGCAGCCGGGATCTATGCGGTGGGCGCCTACCAACGGTTCGAAGAGAGCAGGACCACGGCTTCGTCCGTGGGTGTCACTGCTGGCCAGCCGCTTCCGGCTGCTCCTTTTGTCCTTTTCCGGAACACGGCGTCGGGCCAAGGCTATGGCAATGCAGCAACTGTGCCCCTGTCCGCTCCGGGCGGTACCAGGGCGGTGAGTGAACAAGAGTGCGACCGCGTCTATGGAACGGCCGGAACCGTGGTGTGCTTGAAGACGAACCGCGGGCTGGTGACCGCCTTCGAAGCAGCAGTCATGAACCGCGACTGGCAGGTCCAGCGTTCATGGCCCCTGCCGGGCATTCCGAGCAGGACCAGGGTCAGTGCTGATGGCTCCATGATCGCTACCACCGTCTTTGTCACGGGTCACTCCTACGCTGCTTCGGGATTTTCCACAGCCACTGAAATCAGTTTGCCCGGGGGTACGTCCGGAAACCTCGAGGACTTCGCGTTGATGGTTAACGGTGAGCGCCTGGTAGCCACGGACAGGAACATTTGGGGAGTGACCTTTGCCCCTGGACAGAGTGATGTTTTCTACGCCACAGCGGCTTCGTCGGGCCGTATCTGGCTGGTCCGGGGGAGCTTGTCGGCAAAAACCCTCACGGCCATCCATGACCATGTGGAGTGCCCGTCGATCTCGCCGGACGGCACCCGGATCGCTTACAAGAAGAACGACGGCGGCGGGCTGGTGGCCCATTGGAGGGTCGCCGTCCTTGACCTCGCGTCAGGTCAGGAAACGGTTCTTGCGGAAAAGCGCAGCGTGGATGACCAGATCGAATGGTTGGATGACCGGAACCTGCTCTATGGCTTGGCAGATGAGGCAGTGGAAGGCGACAGCAACATATGGCAGCTGGGAACCTCGCCGGGCTCACAGCCGAGCCTGTTCATCGCCCACGCGTGGTCTCCAAGCGTCGTTCGCTGAAGCAGCCACGGTGAATAGTGTGCCTGGCACAGCTCCGCTGGCGCCCGGCCCGGAGTTCAGAGGTCGGACGCCAGCGGAAACGCTCTCAGCAGACCCTCAGCAGGTACCCAGCAACCCGCAGAGCAACCCACCTGACTGCGTTGGACTGGGAGTCGGACTGGGCGAGGGGCTCGGGGAAGCAGTAGCCGTCGCCGTTGCCGTGGGTGACGGTGTGGGCGTGGCTGTCTGAGTAGCTGTGGGCGACGGAGCGGGTGCTGCCTGCTGCTGCGCCGGGGTAGTGAAGGAGTACACCACATCGACAAAGTAGTTGGTCGCGTTCCAGGAGTTGGTCGGCATGACGCCCCCGGATCCATACCGATAGCGGCCGTTGTTCGGGCCACTGGCGGTGAACACCCCGCTTGTGTAGGTCTGGTTGAAGAACGCAGAGGTGTAGGAGTAGCGGCCGTTGGGTGCCCTGTAGGACACTACGTAGGTTTGGCCTGTCACCAACGCGACTGGCGCGGAGAGGGTGGCAGTTTGCCAGCCCGTGGCCGTTTCGTTGGTGAAGGTCACCTGCGCCAGCCGGGTGCCCGCCGAGGTCCACAGCGAACCCACATGGGTTCCGGTGTTGCCGGCCCCTTTGTAGAAACGTATGCCGGTGACGTTCCCTGCCTGCGAAACACTGAAGGCTGTTCCGAGTTCAACAGGCATGAAGTCGGACGCCGAAACTACCTGGGGCGTCAGCGATCCAAAGATCGTGGATACCTGGACAGTGGGTGCCGCAGTGGTGAATTGCCAGTTGGTAGTCGGGAACGACTGCCCCTGTTGGGAGACGACATTACTGACGCTGGCCGAGATCACCGTGCTGTTGGGCAGCGCCGCGGTGGGGCTGAACGTGACGGTCCGGCTGTCCGCAGAGAGGACAGCTGCACCGGCTACAGGAGTGCCGTTCGCCGTCAGGGTGAACGATGTTCCTGGGTTGATGGCGGACGAGAAGGTGATGGATGGTTTGACGTCCGTCGGAATGCCCGTGGCGCCAGGGGCAGGGACCTGCTCGGTTACCGTCAGGGGCTGGGCGGGCGTAGCGAACACTACGTCCACCAGATAGCTGGCCGTGGACGATGCTCCGGGAAAGTCGCCGTTGTAGCTGAAGGCACCTGAGTCATTGGCAGTGCGCAGAGGTCCGCTCGTCAAACCTGCACCAAATCCGCCGGCGGTGTAGGAGTACTTGCCGGTGGGAGTCTTGTACGCAGCGACGTACTCAGTGTCGGCTTCGATGGTGACAGGTTGGCTGAACGTTGCGGTTTGCCAGCCAGTGCTTGACTCGTTGGTGAAAGTAACAGTTGCGAGGAGTTGTCCCGTTGCCGTGAAGAGCGAACCGGTGTGGGTTCCCGTGTTGCCGGCCGCCTTGTAGAAGCGCACCCCGGTGATCTGGCCCGCCGTATCGCTGGCGAACCGGACGCCGAGCGACAGCGCGACACCGTCATCGGCGTCGGGCGTTGTGGGCGTCACGGTGTCTTGGTAGAGCGTGCAGGGGCAAACGCCGGGGGTACGCGGTGGGGGAACAGTCGTGAACGTCCAGGTTCCGCCGGCGGACATCGGTTGTCCGGAGACTGACGTTGCCGTTACCGTCGCCGTGTAGGAGGTTCCTGCAGCCAGCGGAGCGGTGGGGGTGAAGGTGACTTTGCGGGTAGCAGAGTCGTAGGCCGTCGTGCCGGCTACAGCCGTGCCTCCGGTCACTTTCACCGTCAAACCGACGCTGGATGCCACTGCTGCCTCGGACAGCACTGCGCTGACCGCGGTGTTCAGCGGAACACTGGAAGCGTTCGGCAGCGGCGAATGAGAGCCGACCGTGAACGGTGGGTTCGGCACTGTCACTACGACGTCCACCAAGTAGCTGGCGGTCGATCGGGAAGCGGCAAAGTCACCGCTGTAGGCATAGGCGCCGGCATCAGATGCTGCCCTCAATGGTCCAACACTGAGCCCGGACCCGAAGCCGTTGGCGGTAGCCGAGTAGGTACCCGTCAACGATTTATAGGAAACGATGTATTCCGTGTTGGCAGCCATCTGTATTGGCTGGCTGAACATCGCCGTCTGCCATCCGGAGGAACTTTCGTTGGTAAATGCCACCGTGGCCAACTGCTGGCCTGCCGCGGTGTACAAGGCTCCGTTGTGGGTACCCGTGTTCCCCGCGGACTTGTAAAAGCGCATACCCAGCACTTCACCAGCCGATACGCTGGAGAATCTCACACCGAGCGTCAACGGCACGCCTTCACGCAGTTCGGCGATCCCGGGTGTGACGGAATCATCGAAGAGGCTGCACGGGCAAGAACCCGGAACAGGCAACGTCGCTGCAGTGGTGAAGGACCACGTCCCGCCGGCAGTGACCGGGCCGCCGATCGAATCGGTGCCTGACAACGTCGCTGTGAATTGGGTGCTGAACGCCAGGGCGTTCGACGGCGTGAAAGTCGCCCGCCGCGTCGCGGCGTCGTACGCCGTAGTGCCGGCCACAGGTCCCGACGGTGACTGCAACGTCAGCTGGACGCTTGCTGCCGTGACGGGCTTGGAGAAGACAGCACTAACTTTGGTGTTCACGGACACGCTCGACGACGACGGAATGGGCGTGTGGCCCGAGACGGTCATGGGGGAGCTGTCTACCGTGCTGAAGAGCGCGTCCGCGAAGTAGTTGCCACCGTTGAAGCTGGTGGTGGGGAATCCTGGCGAGGTGCTGTAGACGCCCGCCGGTTCAGCCCCGAAACCACCAGCAACCTTCAAAGGCGCGTCGGTGGAACCGAAACTCGCCCATTGATAGTCCTTGGTGGCGTAGTGGCCATTGGGTGCCCAATAGGACGCCGTATATTTCTGGCCGGCCGCAACAGGCACGGCCTGGCTGAACAGGGCTGTTTGCCAGCCGGAGGCCGTTTCATTGGTGAACGTGGCTGTCGCCAGGCGCTCGCCGGTTGCGCTCCACAATGAGCCGGTGTGCGTGCCGGTATTGGCGGTGCTCTTGTAGAAGCGGACGCCGGTGATAAAGCCGTCCACTGACGGGGTAAACCGCAGACCCATTTCGTAGGCTCCACCGTCACCTGAGTCTTTGACCACAGGAACTGTTTGGCCGAATACGCTGTACGGTCCGCTGAGGGTCAGGTTCCTGGTGGCGGCGGCACCGATGTTGGCGCTGTCGTCGATGGCCCGCGCCTGGATAGTGGCCGTTGCGAGGCCCTTTTGGATATACGTATAGGTCCAACTCTGCTTGCCCGTGGCGGGGTGCCAGGTGGCGCCGCCGTCGGTGGAAACTTCGACACCGGCCACCACTCCACCCACATCTGTGGCTGTGCCGGTCACGGTGACGCTGCTGCCGTGCGCCACGGTGGCTCCATTGGCAGGTGTGGAGATGGCGGCGGTGGGCTTGGTGGTATCGGTGCTGGCGGCGGCAGCGACCAGTCCTGCCGCCCGCGTAGCGGGCTGCGCGCCCATGTCGGCGAGGATGTTGACCTGCGCCTGCCTCATGCGGGTGTCGGCTGGAGCACCATTGCCGTCGTGCATCTGGTCCAGGCCCCAGGTCCACTGGACGCTGCCCGCCGAGAAGACCAACGCGCCACTGGCTGCCCGATACAGGGTGAGATTATGCGTGGTGGTCCCCGGAGCCACGGTGTTTCCAAAGTCCTGAAGATATTGTGGAACGTTTCCCACGGTGGTGGACAACCGGATCAAACCTGCTGGACGGAATCCATTGTCCAGGTCTTCGTTTGATTCGTATCCCACAGTATGGGGAGCCAGCGCTGCGGATGAACCGGCGGCAAGCGCCGCCAAAGGCGTATTGCGCCACAGCCGGGTCTTACCTTCTTCCGCGGACACCGTCACGGGCAGGTCTGAGAAGTTGGACATATACAGCGTGCCTGTCAGGCCATTCTCGGGCAGGCCGCCGCCGTTGGCTTGGGCCGCGAAGCGGGGATCACGCCACGTGCCCGTCCATTGGGCAGTGGGATCAATTTTTTCATTTGCCCATGTTTCCTTGTAACAGGTCAGCGTCCGGTTGGCGGCACCGTCAACGATCGATGGCTCAAACCGTGTCCTCCAGTACATTTCGTTGCCCGAAAGGAATTGGAGATTCACTCCTGCATCCCGCGCCGCCGTGACGTTGGCCCGTTGGGGACCTGACCAGTATTCGTCGTGTCCTACTGACAGGAATACCTTATGGTTCAGCAATTCTCCGCCGTTGCGGTCAGCATCGAGGCCGCTGATGTAGCTGACGTCGTAGCCGTTCTGTTCCAGAAAACGCACCATGGGGTATTCGTTGGCGAAATAGAAGTCCCGGCCATCCGGACCTCCCCTGGTTGCCACGGGACGGTTGTAGCTGACCTTATAGGCACGGCCGTTCACCCCCTGGTAAAAGTCAGCCCCGCCGTAGGAGTTATACGCCTGCCAGGTCTGGTCCGCCGTCTGGAAGACCACGGCAGAACGGTTGCCATCGTTGCGGACGACGAACGTGATGTGGCTCATGCCGCCCGTATCGGGACGCCGGAGGAGCGCAATGTAGACACCCGATACGGCCGTGGAGGGCACCTGCCACGTTGCAGATACCGCCCAAGTGCCGCAGTCGTAAATTCCGGTGGTGACATCAGTCCGGCAAGCTGGCTGGTTTTGCCGGAGGACTGAAGGCGTGACATCGGCGACCTTTCGGGCTCCGTTGCCCGCATACCAGCCTGTCCGGTAAATCGCGATGGTGTAGCTGGGCGCGTTGGTGTCCACCTTGAAGCGGATGGGTTGGCCGGCGTTGACACTGATTTCCGTGGAAAATCCCTGGATTGTATCGTCGCCGGCACCATCAATATCCCACTCGGAGGGGGGACTTCCCGTCTTGGAGTTCTCGCACACCACGGCGTTCACCACGGGATCGCAGGGACCCGCAGCCACCGCCGCTGGCGCAGTGAGGGGCAAGAGGGCCGCCACCGTGGCGATCACCAAGGGCACGAGGAAACCCTTGAGGACTCGCTGGGGTTGGTTGGCTGAAGTACCGGGCATCAGAACTCCTGGGGGTGGCGCGCCGAAAATGCGAATGCGGGTCCGCGGTTTCACGCACGGTCCCTGCTTGCCGCTCCCCAGCCAGGGTCAAACCAAGATCTTCAGTTATGGAACACGGGGCGTTGTGCACTTGGCTCGACGTTCCGAAGATCGGGACCGGATCCGGCAGTGGCAGAACCAAAGTTCATGCTGCAGCCGGATCACCGGAACGAACAGGCCAAGTAGCCCTTGGCAGGAGTGTAGGGGTGTGGCCTTCCGACCACAAGGCGTTCCGGCAACAGATCCGTAGATTTCGCTCGAACGGCAGTAGATTTAGGGGATACAACCACCCGGGCCACCCAGGAGAACCGAAGCGCCTTGCACCTGAAAAGTTTGACTGTCCGAGGATTCAAGTCGTTCGCGTCGGCTACGACGTTCGACTTTGAGCCCGGCGTCACTGCTGTCGTCGGTCCCAACGGATCGGGTAAATCCAACGTGGTTGATGCCTTGGCATGGGTGATGGGGGAGCAGGGTGCCAAAACCCTGCGCGGCGGCAAGATGGAGGATGTCATCTTCGCCGGCACGTCCGGCCGGCCGCCCCTGGGCCGCGCGCATGTCTCCCTCACCATAGACAATGCGGACAACGCGCTCCCCATCGACTACAGCGAAGTCACCATTTCCCGGACACTCTTCCGGACCGGCGGCTCCGAATACGCCATTAACGGCGCACCCTGCAGGCTCCTGGACATCCAGGAACTCCTCTCCGATTCCGGCCTCGGCCGTGAAATGCACGTCATTGTGGGACAGGGCCAACTGGACAGGGTCCTGCACGCCACACCGGAAGACCGGCGGGGCTTCATTGAAGAGGCCGCAGGCATCCTCAAGCATCGCCGCCGCAAGGAAAAGACCGTCCGCAAACTCGAAGCCATGCAGGCCAACCTGGCACGGCTCGGCGACCTCACCGCGGAGATCCGGCGCCAACTGACTCCCTTGGGCAAGCAGGCGGAAATCGCCCGCCGCGCCCAGACGGTCCAGTTCGATGTCAGGGATGCCAGGGCCCGCCTCCTGGCTGATGACCTGGTGCAGCTCACCACCAGTCTTGAACAGGATGTTGCTGACGAGGCTGCGTTGAAAGAACGACGCCAGGTGGTGGAGGCGGAGCTGGGGACCGGACGTCGGCGTCAGGCTGCCTTGGAACAGCAGGCTGCCGAAGCAACCCCGAAGCTCAACGCCGCGCGCGATCATTGGTACCAGCTCTCTGCCGGCCGGGAGAGGTTGCGCTCTCTTGGATCCCTTGCGTCTGAACGTCGCCGGCTTCTTGGTTCCTCCGAGGCCGCGGCGGATACGGGGCGGGACCCGGATCAGCTGGAACGTCAAGCCGCCCGGGTCCGCGAAGAAGAGTCTGCCCTGCAGCACGACATCCTGGCGAAGCAAGCCGCACTTCTTGAAGCCACCGTGGCCAAGGACGCTGCTGAATCGCTGGCGGCTGCCGAAGACAAGAGACTCACGGCCATGTTGCGCGCCGCTGCCGACCGCAGGGAAGGGCTCGCCAGGCTTGCGGGCCAAGTGGCCGCTGCCAGGTCCAGGGCCGAAGCCGCCGAAGCTGAACGTGGCCGGCTCAGGGAATCCCTCGCATCCGGCGATGAACGTCGACGTAAGGCCCAGAGCGAGTTCACGGCCCTTGAATCCCAAGTGGCAGGCGTTGAGGACGGCGAGGAGAGCCTGGACGCCGACTATGAAAATGCGAACGATGTCCTGGATGCCGTCCTTGCTGAAATTGAGGAACTGAAAGCGGCGGAACGGGAAGCTGTCCGCGAGAGGGATGCCTTGACGGCGCGCCGGGATGCCCTTCAATTGGGACTCAACCGCAAGGACGGCTCTGGCAGCCTGCTCTCGGACGGGGGCGTTCTTGGGCCCCTGGCTGCACTGGTGGCCATCGAGCCGGGGTTCGAGACTGCCGTTGCCGCGGCCCTGGGGAGTGCGTCGGACGCCTTGGTGGTGGCAGATGCTGATGCCGCATTGGCAGCCATTGCCTCCTTGAAAGACAACGACGCCGGCCGTGCAGCATTGCTCCTGGCCGGCGGATCTGCCGGCGGTGCTGACCATGGTGCCGGTGTGCTGCTTCCCTCCGGCAGCCGCTGGGCTGCGGACGTCGTGAAAATTTCCGATCCCACAGCCCAAGGCGTGTTGGCCCTGCTGATGGGGACCGCCGTCGTCGACGATCTTCGGACCGCGGCAGCGTTCGTCAAGGAACACCCGGAACTCAGGGCGGTCACGCGTGAGGGCGATGTTCTTACGGCGTTGACCGTCACCGGCGGTTCAGCCACAGCGCCGTCGCTCCTGGAAGTCCAGGCAGCAGTGGACGACGCCGGTGCCCGCCTCCAGGAGGTCACAGCCCGTTTGGAGAGGGGTCGTTTTGCCCTGGCCGGCGCCCAGTCCCGCCGCGCCGAAGCGCAGGACCGGGCCGACGCCGCGCTGGAACGCCTGCACGAGTCCGATGCCCGTCTGGCGGCAGTGGCGGAGCGCCTGGGGCATCTCAATTCCGTTCTTCGCAGTGCCGTGGGCGAAAGCGACAGGCTGGCTGACTCCATGGCCAAGGCTGAAGCCAACATCGCTGAAGCCCAACTGGATCTTGAAGTGGCCGCGGAACGGCTCGCCGCCGCCCAGGAGGCCCCGGACGAGGAACCATCCACGGATCAGCGCGACGAACTGGCCGCGCAAGCCAGGATGGCCCGGTCCTTCGAAACAGAAGCGCGCCTGGCCCTCAGGACCGCAGAAGAGCAACTGGGGGCCATCAGCAACCGGGCCGCGTCGCTTGAGCGGGCGGCCGCAACGGAACGGCGCGCCCGTGAAGAGGCGGCCCGTAGGGCCCAGCGCCGCCGTGCCCAGGCGCAGCGTGCTGCAGCAGTGGCGTCAGCTGTGGAACAGGCCCTGCGGTTCATCGATGTCTCGGTTGAGGCTGCCGGCTGGGAGCGCGACCTCGCAGAGCAGACGCGGGAACGGCTGGAGACGGAACTGACGCTGGTCCGGACCGGTAACGAGGCCCTGGCGAAGGAGCTGGCCGAACTAACGGATTCCGTGCATCGGGACGAGATGGCGCGAACCCAGCAACGCCTGCGCATCGAGGCCTTGGAGACACGTTCCATAGAGGAACTCGGCCTGTCCGCCGAACAACTCGTGGCGGACTATGGACCCGGGCTGCCTGTTCCGGTGCCCGCCGGAACCACTAACGACAAGTGGGCAGAGCTCCGGACACCCGTTGATGAGCATGGCGAAGCAATCGTGGAAGGCATTCCGTTCGTCAGGGCAGAGCAGGAGAAAAGACTCAGAAAGGCTGAGCGGGAGCTGGCTGCCTTGGGCAAAGTGAACCCCCTGGCGTTGGAGGAGTTTGCCGCGCTCGAAGAACGGCATCAGTTCCTCAGCTCGCAGCTCGAAGACCTCAAATCCAGCCGCAAAGACCTGTTGGACATCATCAAAGAGGTGGACGCCCGGGTCCAGCAGGTCTTCACCGAGGCCTTTGCCGACACGTCCGCCCAGTTCGACCACGTCTTTGCCCGGCTTTTCCCCGGCGGCGAGGGAAAGCTGGTGCTCACGGATCCTGACGACATGCTGAACACGGGAATCGAAGTGGAGGCACGACCCGCGGGCAAGAAGATCAAGCGGCTGTCCCTGCTCTCCGGCGGTGAACGGTCCCTCACGGCTGTGGCACTGCTGGTGGCGATTTTCAAGGCCCGGCCGTCGCCGTTCTATGTCATGGACGAAGTGGAAGCTGCGCTGGACGACACCAACCTGGGCCGGCTCATCACCATTTTCGAGGAACTGCGGGAGTCCAGCCAGTTGATTGTGATCACCCACCAGAAGCGGACCATGGAAGTGGCAGACGCCCTCTACGGGGTGACGATGAGGGGCGATGGCGTCTCCACTGTCATCAGCCAGAGGCTCGGTGCCGGGGCGTAGCTTTATGAGAAGGTAGGGGAGTGAACGATTTCCTACCCATAATTCTGTCCATTCTCGCTGCCCTCGTGGTGGTCGGCGGACTCGTGCCGGTACTCCTGAAGGCCCGGAAGTCCGGGGCGAAGTACCCCGGAACCCGGGATGCGAACGACCCCCTGCAGTCGCCGGCAGCGGGCGGCGGAACCTTGGTGGAAGAGCGCCCGGACGCGGCGAAAGCCCCGGCGCCCACCTTTGACGGAACTGTTGAGGGCGCGGATGTGCCCGATGATGCCGCCGGGCTCGAGACCATTGCCATCGACACCCCCGCGCCGGTCGAAGGCCGTCTGACCCGCCTGCGCGCCCGCTTGGTCAAGTCCAACAGCATCCTGGGCAAGGGCCTCCTGGCTCTGCTGTCGGGCGACAAGATCGACGAAAACGTGTGGGACGAGGTGGAGGAAACCCTCCTCCTGGCCGACCTAGGCACCGAACCCACCCTGCAGTTGGTTGATGCGCTGCGGGAGCGCGTCAAGGTCTTGGGCACCCGCAGCCCCGAGGACGTCAAGGCGATGCTCCGCGAGGAACTCATCAAGCTCGTGGATCCCTCCATGGACCGTACCCTGAACGTCGAGCGCAAGGGCGACCGTCCCGCCGTCGTGCTGGTTGTTGGTGTGAACGGCGTTGGCAAGACCACCACGGTGGGCAAGCTGGCGCGCGTCCTGGTTGCCGAAGACAAGGACGTCCTGCTGGGCGCCGCTGATACCTTCCGCGCAGCCGCCGCCGAGCAATTGGCGACGTGGGGACAGCGTGTAGGTGTACCTACCGTCAGGTCCGACATCGACGGCGCCGACCCTGCCTCGGTGGCTTACGAGGCCGTGAAGGCCGGCATCGACCAGGAGGTCGATGTTGTCATGGTGGACACCGCCGGACGACTGCAGAACAAGACCGGCCTGATGGACGAACTCGGCAAGGTCAAGCGGGTCATCGAGAAGTTGGCTGAAGTGGACGAGGTCCTGCTGGTATTGGACGCCACCACCGGGCAGAACGGCCTCAACCAAGCCCGGGTTTTCGCCGAGGTGGTCAATATCACCGGCATCGTACTGACCAAGCTGGACGGAACCGCAAAGGGCGGGATCGTTGTGGCCATCCAGAAGTCGCTGGGTGTGCCGGTCAAGCTCATTGGCTTGGGCGAAGGCCCCGACGACCTCGCACCGTTCGACGCCGAGAGCTTCGTGGACGCGCTGCTCAACTAGCGCCGGTCCAGGCAACCAGTGCGGGTCCTAAACCCTCGCACTCAACTGGCTGGCAGCATGGTGTGCTCTGAGGACTCAGAGCACACCATGCTGCCAGTCAGTTTTTGGGTTTAAGGGGTTCACGGGCCGGCAGCCATGCTGCTGCCGTGAGGAGCAGAACGCCACCTGTGATCCCAAACGCCCAGCCATAGCCCAGCTGGTCAGCCAGGAGGCCCGCCACAACCGGTCCGATGATGGCACCCGTGTCCGCAGCCATTTGGAAGACCGCGAGCACCTTGCCTCCGGAGCGTCCCCTGCCGATGACATCAGCGACGGCTGCCTGTTGGGCCGGGCCCAACAAGCCGGATCCGAACCCAGCCACCGCGGAAGCGACAAGGAATCCGGTCAAGTCCGTGGTGAGACCGATAACACCGGTGGCGGCACCAGTGATGAGCAGTCCGGGGATCAGCAGGGGCTTCCGTCCCCAGGCATCGGCCAAACGCCCGCTGAAGGTCAGGGCCAAGGCGTTGCCCAAGGCAAAGATGGCCAAAGCCCAGGCTGCCGTCTCAGGTTTGGACTGCAGGACAGCCACCGCGAACAGTGGAATGGTGGCCATGCGGACGCCGAACGTCACCCAGCCGTTACCGAAGCTCGAGAACACCGCAGCGCGGTAAGCGGAGTCGGACAGAGCTTCCTTCAGGGTCATGGCCGGGGCTGGCTCAGCATTTTCTGCGGCGTTGCCCTCACCGCTCAGCAGGGTCCGGACCACCAGCGCCGCCACCAGGAGCGCTCCTGCGTACGCCAGGAACGGTACCCGGAGGCCGAAACCCGCCAGCAGACCTCCTACTACCGGCCCCAGGACGCTGCCGATCAGGAAGGCCGAGGCGTACGCACCGGAAACCCGCCCGCGTCGTTCAGGGGGTGCGAGGCGGATGAGCAGTCCCATCGCGGCCACGGTAAACATGACGGATCCGGCCCCTCCCAGGCCGCGGAAGATCAGCAGTTGCCAGTAGTCCTGGGCAAACGCGCACGCCGCCGTGGACACCGCCACGATCAGCAGGCCCGAGACGTAGACGTTCCGCTCTCCAAAGCGTCCGATCAGGGCACCGCCTGCCGGAGCAAACACCAGCCTCATGAAGGCGAAGATGCTGACGATCACAGCGGCAGCCGTGGCTCCAACATCGAAGGTGGTGGCGAATTGCGGCAAAACGGGGGCCACCAGCCCAAAGCCCAAAGCGATCAGGAACGCTGCAGCCAACATCACCTTAATATCGCGGGGCAACGGGGCTTTCTCCTGCCGGATCCTTGGAGCTTTGACGGATCTGGGCGACTCGGTCATACGGGGCGGGTCCTTCAAGGTGATGTGGGGCCGCGGTGGGCCGGATGGTCAAAAACCGGGGACTTTCCAGAGAAGTCCGACGCCTGAAACATATCCGTAACACCGGAGATATGCACCATTTACGTTGGGGAGGTTGTTGTAACCAGCGCGCAATATAAAACCCGAGCAGGTGAAACACGGCGGCACAAAACTCTTAAGCAGGACGCAAAAGGCGTCAGGACAGCGGTTGAACCGCAGATCTAGCAAGAGAGGAACGTGCACCATGGAACTTACCGCAGGTCACGTATGGGTCATGGTGGCGGCGGCGCTTGTGCTGTTCATGACACCTGGTCTGGCATTTTTCTACGGCGGCATGACACGCGCCAAGGCAGCCTTGAACATGATGATGATGAGCTTCATCTCCATCGGCATCGTGGGCGTCGTCTGGGTACTGTGGGGCGCCTCAATGAGCTCCGGCGAGGGCTTCATGGAGATCGTGGGCAACCCGTTCGCCACCTTCGGCCTCGAAGGCATCGATACCCCCGATGGTCTCATCAAGGTTGGCTATGCAGCCACCTTCGCCATCATCACCGTTGCACTGATCAGCGGCGCGATCGCTGACCGAGCCAAGTTCGGCGCCTGGAGCATCTTCGTTCCGGTATGGGTGACCCTGGTCTACTGCCCGCTGGCCTACATGGTCTGGGGTGGCGGCCTGTTCGGTCCCGAAGGCGCAATCGGCAAGGCCCTCGGCCCGGCCATCGACTTCGCCGGCGGCACCGTGGTGCACATCAACGCCGGTGTGGCGGCACTCGTCCTGGTCCTCATCATCGGCAACCGCCGCGGCTTCGGCAAGGACCCGAACCACCGCCCGCACAACATCCCGTTCGTCATGCTCGGCGCAGCGATCCTCTGGTTCGGCTGGTTCGGCTTCAACGGCGGTGCAGCAACAACAGCAGAGCAGGGTGGCCTGATCTGGATCAACACCCTGGCAGCTCCCGCAGCGGCCATGATCGGCTGGCTCATCACCGAACGTATCCGCGACGGTCACCCGACGTCCCTGGGCGCAGCATCCGGCGTGGTTGCCGGCCTCGTGGCCATCACCCCCGCATGTGCCAACGTCAGCCCGGTCGGGGCCCTGGGGCTTGGTGTGGTTGCCGGTGTGGCTTCCGCCTTGGCCGTTGGCCTGAAGTTCCGCTGGGGCTTCGATGACTCCCTGGATGTTGTGGGCGTCCACCTCGTCTCCGGCATCATCGGCACCGTGGCGCTGGGCTTCATCGCCCTTCCCGCCGACGGCGTGGGTGGCGGCCTCTTCTACGGCGGCGGCATGGCCCAGATGTGGGCCCAGCTCGCAGCGGCCGGCATCGCCATCGCGTTCTCGGCCATCATGACGGCCATCATCGCCTTCGCCATCCACAAGACCATGGGCTTCCGGGTCTCCACGGAACAGGAGAACGTTGGCGTCGACCTCAGCCTCCACGCTGAGACGGCCTACGAATTCGGAGTCAACGGCCACGGCGGCAGCTTCCAGCCGCTGCACAACGCCATGACTGGAAAGTCCGAAACCACCGCAGCCAAGGCCCCCGCAGAAGGCAAGGAGAGTGTCCAGGCATGAAGCTCATCACAGCGATCGTCCGTCCCGAAAAGCTTGAAGCAGTCCGGGAAGGCCTCGAATCATACGGGGTCCAGGGCCTGACGGTCAGCGCGGCCAGCGGCTACGGCCGCCAGCGCGGCTACACCGAGGTGTATCGCGGAGCCGAGTACAACGTGGATTTGCTGCCGAAGATCCGCATTGAGGTCCTCGCCACGGATGAGCAGGCCGACGACATCCTGGATGTCCTTATCGCCAGCTCCAACACCGGACGCGCCGGTGACGGCAAGGTGTGGACCGTGGATGTCTACGAAGCAGTCCGGGTCAGGACCGGGGAGCGCGGCTCGGCCGCAATCTAAGTCCTTCACCCAACAAGCGGGCCGGGTACCAGTCACTGGTACCCGGCCCGCTTTCGCGTGTTGACGTTGGCGTGAGGCCAGTTGCCTTCAGTCCGCCGCCTGACTTTAGTCCACGACGCCGGTGGGCCAGGCCGCCGGCCCCGCGCTGCCGGCGTCGTACTCTTCCAAAGGGACGTCGCCGCTCTCCCAGGCACGGAGCACCGGCTCGATGATCCGCCAGCAGTCCTCGGCCGTATCACCACGGACGGAAAGGAGGGGATCGCCGCTGATGATGCCCTCCAGCACTTCCCCATAGGGCAGCATGCCGGCCGCGTTGAGCTCGGTCACCAGGCTGGCGCGGTCCAGGGTGAAGATGTCGCCCGGGCCGTTCACGTCGACGTCAAGCTGGAGCACGTCCGGGCCGAAGCCGATGCGCAATTGGTTGGGGGAGTCCACGCCTGAGAATCCCCTGGGGAGGTGGGGGACCGGGCGGAAGGTGATGACGGCTTCCTTGCGCCGGCGTCCCATGGCCTTGCCGGAGCGCAGGATGAACGGAACCCCTTTCCAGCGCCAGTTGTCAATCTCCACCCGGACCTCGGCAAGGGTCTCAGTATTGCGGGCAGGGTCCACGCCTTCCTCGGCAGCGTAGTCCGGCACGGTTCGTTCGCCGAGGACCCCCGCGGTGTACCGTGCCCGCCGTGTGGAGTCCTTGAACGGGGCCTTGATGCTGCTGGCGCGCAGAACGGTTGCCACGGCGTCGCGCAGGTCCCGCTCCTCGATGGTTGCCGGCGCGTCGATCGCCAGGAAAGCCATGATGTGCAGGAGGTGGCTCTGGATCATGTCCCGGAGCGCCCCGGCAGTGTCGTAGTAGCGGGCGCGGCCTTCGAGGGCCAGATCCTCGTCAAAGACGATCTCCACTTTTTCGATGTGTTCGCGGTTCCACACGGGCTCCAGGAACCGGTTGGCGAATCGAAGTCCCAGGATGTTCAACACTGTGGCTTTGCCCAGGAAGTGGTCCACGCGGTGGATGTGGTCTTCGGGGACCAGGGCTGCGAGCGTCTTGTTCAGCTCGTGGGCGGATTCGGTGCCTGAGCCGAAGGGCTTCTCCATGACAAGGCGGGTCCCGGCAGGGACCTGATCGCCATGGAGCACCTCGCACGCCTTCTCGCTGACGTGCGGCGGCAAAGCGAAGTAGATGGCGACGGGGCCCTGCAGCCTGGCCAGGAGGTCCGCCAGGGGACCGTCCGCTGTGACATCAAGCTGGTGGTACCCGGTGGCGTCAGCGACTGTTGCCAGTGCCGCCCGGCCGGCATCATCAGCCGTGCCCGAGGCCGCGGTGAACGCGCCCGCAACCCGCTCCCGCCATTGTTCCTGGGACCAGGGGTCCGAGCCCGCACCTACCAGCTGCAATCCTGGCGCCTTGCCGGAAGCCAGCAGTCCGGCAAGTCCGGGCAGCAGGAGCCTTCCTGTCAGGTCCCCGGACGCGCCGAGGATGAGCAGCGTTTTTACAGTTGTTTTACTGGTCACTGTGCCAGCATGCCATCTTGCAGGTGCGACTTGGTACCCTAGATAGTCGAGTCCCCTAGTCGATTCAGATTTGTTGGGTTAAGACATGTTTGCTGGGGGCAATCGTCAAGACTCTGGTGTGCCGCATTTGGCCGCCATTCGCAGACCATCGAAAGAAGTGCACGGCGCGTGTTCAATTCACTCTCTGACCGGTTGACAGCAACCTTCAAGAACCTTCGTGGCAAGGGCCGCCTCACCGAGGCTGATGTTGATGCCACAGTCCGGGAGATCCGCCGCGCCCTGCTGGACGCGGATGTTGCAGTATCCGTGGTCCGTGAGTTCACCGGCCGCGTGCGCGAACGTGCCTTGGGTGCCGAGGTTTCGGGTGCGTTGAACCCGAGCCAGCAGATCGTCAAGATCGTCAACGAGGAACTCGTGGAGATCCTCGGTGGCGAGACCCGCCGGATCCGCCTGGCCAAGAACGGCCCCACCATCATCATGCTCGCCGGGCTCCAGGGTGCAGGTAAGACCACCCTCGCCGGCAAGCTGTCCAAGTGGCTTAAGGCACAGGGCCACAGCCCCATGCTGGTTGCTTGCGATCTTCAGCGCCCCAACGCCGTCACCCAGCTCCAAGTGGTGGGCCAGCGCGCCGGCGTCCCGGTGTTCGCTCCACACCCTGGTGCCACCTCCGAGCTCGAACACCCTGCCGGCGACCCCGTAGCCGTCGCCAAGGCAGGCGTCGAGGAAGCGCGCCAGAAGCTCCACGACGTCGTGATCGTCGATACCGCCGGCCGTCTTGGCGTAGACGCCGAGATGATGGACCAGGCCCGCCGGATCCGCCAGGCCATCATCCCCAACGAAGTCCTCTTCGTGATCGACTCCATGATCGGCCAGGACGCCGTCAACACGGCCATGGCCTTTGATGAAGGCGTCAACTTCACGGGCATCGTGCTGTCCAAGCTCGACGGCGACGCCCGCGGTGGTGCCGCGCTGTCGGTTGCGTCCGTGACCGGTAAGCCGGTGATGTTCGCCTCCACCGGTGAAGGCCTGGACGACTTCGAACTTTTCCACCCGGACCGCATGGCTTCCCGCATTCTGGATATGGGTGACGTCCTTACCTTGATCGAACAGGCTGAGAAGGCCTGGGACAAGGACGAAGCCGCCCGGATGGCGAAGAAGTTCGCCGACCAGGAAGACTTCACCCTGGACGACTTCCTCGCCCAGATGCAGCAGATCCGCAACATGGGCTCCATGAAGAAGATGCTCATGATGATGCCGGGTGCGCAGAACATCCGTCAGCAGCTTGAGAATTTCGATGAGAAGGAGATCGACCGCGTCGAAGCAATCGTCCGGTCTATGACGCCGCACGAACGCGTCGCTCCCAAGATCATCAACGGCTCCCGCCGCGCCCGTATCGCCAAGGGTTCCGGTGTCCACGTGTCCGAGGTCAATGGCCTGCTGGAGCGCTTCGCGCAGGCCCAGAAGATGATGAAGAAGCTCGCCCAGGGCGGCGGCATGCCGGGCATGCCGGGCATGCCCGGCCTTGGAGGTCCAGGCGGAGGCCGTAAGGGCGGCAAGAATGCGCCCAAGAAGAAGGCGCGTTCAGGCAACCCTGCCAAAGCGGCACAGGAGTTGCGCGATGCCGAAGCCAAGCGGGCGAACGCAGCCTCGGCTGCGCCGTCGGGCGCGGCTTTCGGCCAGGGGGCGGCAGACTTCGATCCCTCATCGCTCAACCTTCCCAAGGGCTTCGACAAGTTCCTCGGCAAGTAGGCCGTGGCTGACATCCCAACCGCGCCGCAGTTGGGATGTCGGGGCTGTGGAATAGGCTGAACCAATGCATAAGCAGCGCGTAGTCTTCGTTCACGGCCTGGGCAGCTTCGGTGCTGCGGCATGGCCGAAGCAGCACGGCATGGCCCTCGCTTATGACGCGTTGTTCCTGCGCCGGCATGGCTTTGACGCTGCAGCCGAGCCCGTGGGATCCAGCGTTGCCGCGGACGTTGCCATCGTCATCAATGCCTTGGCGGATACGGGGGGTGGCCACGTCGTTGCGCACGAGCAAGGCGCCATCTCCGCCATGCTTGCAGCCATCGAACGTCCGGACCTGGTGTACTCGCTGAGCTTGGTCGAGCCTGCTTGTTTATCCCTGACAGCCGAGCTACCAGCCACGGCCTCCCACCGCGCCCTGATGGAACCGCTGTTCGATGTACGGAGCCAGCTCAACGACGCCGACTATCAGCGGGAGTACTACCGCCGGGCGTTTTCTGCCGAAACGGGGGGATTGGATACTCCCGAAGCGCGGCGTTCCGCCCGCAGGCTCAGGCTCCAGGCCCCGCCCTGGGAGGCTCCGCTGCACATTGTGCCCGGCGTCCCAACGTTGGTCCTCACCGGTGGGTGGGAACCCCTGTACGAGGAAATCGCGGGGTACCTCCAGGAAACCGGCGCCCTCCGCCGTGTTGCCGCGGGAGGACACCGGCCCCAGGATTCAGTGGACGGCGATCAGATCATCCGATCGTTTGTTGGCGACGTCGGCCGGGCCATGTCAGTTCAGGCTTCCTGAGCCGGCCTCAAGCGTGTCTGGGCTGCCGGGTACCTGAAGTTCCGGCAAGTAGACCTTTCCGCCCGATGCCAGGAATTCCTGGCTCTTCCCGCGCATGCCGCTGTACATTTCCGCGATGGAGGTCTGCGCCTCTTCCGATCCGTATTCGTCACGGATGTCCTGGCTGATGCGCATCGAACAGAACTTGGGGCCGCACATGGAACAGAAATGGGCGGTCTTGGCCGGTTCTGCCGGCAGCGTTTCGTCGTGGAAGGCTTCCGCGGTCACAGGGTCCAACGAGAGGGCAAACTGGTCCCGCCAACGGAACTCGAACCTGGCCTTCGACAGGGCATCGTCACGCTCATGTGCCCCGGGATGACCCTTGGCGAGGTCGGCGGCGTGGGCTGCGATCTTATACGTGATGACACCGGTCTTGACGTCGTCTTTATTGGGAAGGCCCAAATGTTCCTTGGGGGTCACGTAGCAGAGCATGGCGGTGCCGTACCTGGCGATCTCGGTGGCGCCGATGGCTGAGGTGATGTGGTCATAGCCAGGAGCGACATCCGTGACCAAGGGTCCCAAGGTGTAGAAAGGGGCTCCCTTGCACAATTCCTGCTGGCGTTCCACATTTTCCCGGACCAGGTGGAACGGCACGTGGCCAGGTCCTTCCACCATCACCTGCACATCGAACTCCCACGCCCGCTCTGTCAGCTCGGCGAGGGTATCCAACTCGGCGAACTGGGCCGCGTCGTTGGCATCGGCGGTTGCGCCCGGGCGCAGGCCGTCGCCCAGGGAGAATGCGACGTCGTATTGGGCGAAGATTTCGCAGAGTTCGTCAAAGTGCGTGTAGAGGAAGTTCTCCTGGTGGTGCGCCAGGCACCAACCCGCCATGATGGACCCGCCCCGGGAGACAATTCCGGTGACCCGGTTGGCGGTCAGGGGCACATAGCGCAGCAGCACCCCGGCGTGGATGGTCATGTAGTCCACGCCCTGCTCACATTGCTCGATCACGGTGTCCCGGAAAATCTCCCACGTCAGCTTGTTCGCCTCGCCGTTGACCTTCTCCAGCGCCTGGTAGATAGGGACCGTCCCGATCGGGACCGGGGAGTTGCGGATGATCCACTCCCGGGTGGTGTGGATGTCATCCCCGGTGGAGAGATCCATGACGGTATCGGCACCCCACTGAGTGGCCCATTGAAGTTTGTCCACCTCCTCCGCGATGGAACTCGTCACGGCTGAGTTGCCGATGTTGGCGTTGATCTTCACCAGGAAGGCCTTGCCGATGATCATCGGCTCTGACTCAGGGTGGTTGATGTTGTTCGGAATGATCGCCCGTCCTGCGGCAACCTCGCTGCGGACCAACTCAACGTCGCAGTTCTCCCGCAACGCGACGAACTGCATCTCGGGAGTCACCGTGCCCTGCTTGGCGTAGTGCATCTGCGTGACGGTTTTACCTTCGACGGCGCGGCGGGGCACAGGTTGGGTGCCCTTCCACTCCGCTGATGCTTCCCCGCGCCGAACCGCTGACTTGCCGTCGTCCAGCAGGTTTCGTTCCCGTCCGCGGTAGGCCACGGTGTCGCCACGGGCTTCGATCCATGGAGCGCGGAAGGGCTCAAGCCCCACAACGGGATCACTGCCGGGACCTGCAGTGCGGTACACCTGGAACGCCGGGTTGGCTTTGCCGTTGGGCGACGGATCCAAGGCGATCTCCGTGACGGGAACCCGGATCCCGTGGTCCGGGTCTTCGCGGTAGGCCAATGAATGGGATTTCAGCGATTGGGTCACGGATTCCGGCGTCTTTGCGCTGGATTCGGACCGGTTTTGGGCAGGGCTGTGCTGTGTTTTGGTGGTGCTCAAAGGATTACTCACTTCCTTCGCCGGCATTACCCGGACAGGTTCAACGGTCGCAGACTGCATCAGTCCGATCTCAGCCCCTGCAGGGGCCCCCGTGTGGTCGTAGACGAAGCTACCACAGCTCCCCGGAGGCTCCCAGTCACATGGAGTCCGGGGTTGCCGTCCCCTGAACTTCCCTGGACCTGCGGACTAGGCTTTTTCCATGGCCAAGATCATCGAATTCACCGGACCCGTGCTCGTGTCCCGGAACGACCAGCGGTACGGCATGTGGTCCGTGGACGGCACCCTGACGTTTGTGCGCCCCACGACGGCACCGGACCGCGTGCTGGATGGCTGGGTCCTCCCGGGCTTCGTTGATGCCCACTGCCACATCGGTTTGGGAGTGGGCGGCGCCGTTGACGAGCAGACCACTCTCGCCCAGGCCCAGGCTGACCTCGACGCCGGGACGCTGCTGATCCGGGATGCCGGATCACCCAGTGACACCCGGTGGGTCCAGCAACGTCCGGACGTGCCCCGGCTGATCCGGGCCGGAAGACATATTGCCCGGAGCCGGCGGTACCTCCGCGGTTTGGGGCACGAAATCGAACCCGACCAACTTGTGGAGACCGTCCGGAAGGAAGCCTGGGATGGTGACGGGTGGGTCAAGCTGGTGGGGGACTGGATCGACCGCGGCGTGGGCGACCTCGCCGCCTCCTTCCCCGCCAAAATCGTCAAGGACGCCATCGCTGCCGCCCACGATGAAGGTGCCCGGGTAACGGCCCACTGCTTTGCCGAGGACACACTGGACGACATGCTGGATGCAGGCATCGACTGCATCGAACATGCCACGGGCCTGCTGCCGAGACACCTTCCGCGTTTGGTGGAGCAGGCCGTGCCGATCGTTCCCACCCTGGTCAATATCGCGACCTTTCCTGACATTGCTGCCCAGGCTGCCCCGAAGTTTCCCGACTATGCGGACCACATGGTGCGGCTTTGGGAGCGGCGGCGCGAGCGTGTGCTGGAGGCCTATGAGGCCGGTGTGGCCATTTATGCGGGCACGGATGCCGGCAGCGTGATTAAGCACGGCAGGATCGCCGACGAAATGAAGGAACTGCACGACGCCGGCCTGCCGCCGGCCGCGGTCCTGGACGCCGCGGCGTGGCGCGCCCGGGAGTGGCTGGGAGCCGAGGGCATCAGCGAAGGGGCGAGTGCCGACGTCGTGCTGTGTTCCGAGGATCCCAGAATCCAGCTGGAGGCTGTTTCCCACCTCAAGCACATCGTTCTGCGCGGTTCCTTGGTCCGTTAGGAATAAATTGAAGCTTCAAGTAATTTAGTAGGATAGAAGGTGCCGATGAGCGGCCACCTCAGAACCGGGAGCTTCACATGACCACACCACTCAGCCAGGATCTTCTGCCTGCCGAACTCACCATGGGCACCGTCATGCTCAAGGTCGGCGACATGAAGGTCATGAGCGACTACTACCAGCGGGCCCTTGGCTTGGAAGTCGTGGCCGAGCAGGATGGCGGGCTCTACCTCGGGCGCGTCGGAAAGCCCGTGGTCCACCTTGCCCCGGCCTCCGGCCTGCACATTCCGGGCCGCGGGGAAGCCGGTCTGTTCCACACGGCCATCCTGTTCCAGGACCAGCCTTCACTGGCTGCCACCATCGCCACTGCCGCCGAATACGAGCCGCGCGCATTCGCGGGCAGTGCCGACCACCTGGTCAGCGAAGCGTTCTACTTCACCGACCCTGAAGGCAATGGCATTGAGCTCTACTACGACAAGCCGCGGGAACTCTGGCAGTGGGACGGCAAGAGCGTGGTAATGGACAACGTAGCCCTGCCACCGCAGCGTTTCCTCCAGCAGCACCTGAGTGAAGCCGCGGTGACCGGACAGCGCGAGGCGGCGGCCGGCATCGGGCATGTCCACCTTCAGGTGGGCAACGTCGAGACCGCCCAAGCCTTCTATGTTGAGACCCTCGGCTTCGAAAGGACCGCGGGTTGGCACGGCCAGGCGCTGTTCGTTTCCGCCGGCGGCTATCACCACCACATGGCCATGAACGTATGGAACAGCCGTGGCGCCGGGCCCCGCAAGGACACGCTGGGCCTGGGGGAAGTGCTCATTGAGGTCCCTGGCGCCGACGACGTAGCGGCGCTTGCGGATCGCTTGAAGATCGCAGGGGTGCAGAATCACCACACCGGAGCCGAACTTCAGTTCGAGGATCCGTGGCGGAACAAACTGCGGGTCGCCGTCCGCTAAGCAGCGCCACCCCCGCAGCGCCGGATCACTCCCGCCGCGCTGGCCACTCCTGCACTAGGCTGGGCAGTGACGGCACGGAACCAATCAGGGTTTTGTGCCGCCGCCCCGTCAGCACGAAGGAATGAGAGTTTCCATGGGCTTTGCCGAAATTTTTGTAGCCACCCACGATGAAGCGCTCAAGAGGGCAGCGGCCCTGGATAAGGGCGCGGGTGTCACCGGCCCCGCCGTCAGGATTGACGGCATTACCGATTTCGAAGTGGAGCAGTTGGGTGATCTTGCCGGCCAGGCGGTCCACGCAGCCGGCGCCGACTATGAACTTGCCCTGGTTGATGTCACCAGCGATGCACTTCTGGGTGTCCCCGAAGCCATGGTGCGGGCACTGGCCGAGCTGTTGACGTACGAGAGCGAAGGCGAGGCAAATGTCCTCGATGACGTTGCTGCCGCCTGGGCTGCGCAGGACGACATGCCCTTCGATGCCGCCCAATCCCGCCAGTACGTCCAGCAGTTGGCCGCCTTGGCAACCGATGTTGAAAAGGTGGAGCGCTCCGGGCTCTACGTCTGGTCCGAATAGCACCCCTCGCTCGGGTTTGGGTGCACTTTGCGCCCCCCGCGGGTGAGCAACAACACACGGGCCCACGTGGCGTAAGTCGTATTTGCTCCGGGCATCTGGCACAATAGACAGGTACTCGATCGGTGCGGCCCCTCTCTCCGTGCTCGTATCTTGTCCTTCGAACCGTCCAGTATGGCCCGCCCCACGGGTGCAGAACGTCGGGTTCACCTCGTTTCAGAAACAGGAGTGACCACAAAAGTGGCCGTAAAGATTCGCCTTAAGCGCTTCGGTAAGATGCGCGCACCGTACTACCGCATTGTCGTCATGGATGCCCGCGCCAAGCGCGACGGCCGTGCCATTGAAGAAATCGGCAAGTACCACCCCACCGAAGAGCCGTCGTACATCGAGGTCGCTTCCGAGCGCGCCCAGTACTGGCTTTCCGTTGGCGCCCAGCCGACCGAGCAGGTTGCTGCGATCCTCAAGATCACCGGTGACTGGCAGAAGTTCAAGGGCCTCCCGGGCCAGGAAGGCACCCTGAAGACCAAAGCTCCGAAGGAAGCCTTCGTAGCACCGGAGAAGGGTTCCGTCATCATTCCGGAAGCCATCACCAAGAAGGCCAAGAAGGACGAAGCAGAAGCTCCGGCCGAGGCTGAAGCAGAGACCACCGAGGCTGAGTAAATTGCTGGCAGAAGCGCTCGAGCACTTGGTCCGTGGGATCGTTGACAGCCCTGAGGATGTCAAGGTCAGTGCCAAGAACAACCGCCGCGGGGAATCCCTTGAGGTGCGCGTTCACCAGGAGGACCTCGGACGGGTGATCGGCCGTCAAGGACGCACCGCACGCGCATTGCGCACAGTGGTTGCGGCTTTGGCAGGTGGCGAGCAGGTCAGGGTCGACGTCGTCGACACCGACCGCCGCCGGTAACGCGCTCAGCACTGCTTGTCTTAGGTCCGGCCCCTTCACCGAATATGGTGGAGGGGCCGGATTGCTTTATCCACCATTTCATCACCGTGGCTGCCCGGCGGCGCGGAACACAAGAATTCAGAGGAACCCATGCAGCTCCAGGTGGCCCGGATCGGCAAACCCCATGGCATCCGCGGCGAGGTGACCGTCCAGGTACTCACCGACGCCCCTTCCGAGCGATTCGTCGCAGGAACCGAGTTCATTGTGGAACCGGCATCGGCTGGCCCGTTGACCATCAGCAGTGCCCGGTGGAACAAAGACATCCTGCTGCTGGGCTTCGAGGAAATCGCGGACCGCAACGAAGCGGAAGTCATCCGTGGTGCGAAGCTCTTCATCGAGACCGAGGAGCTTGACGACGAAGACGACGACGAAGGCTGGTACGAGCACGAGCTGGTCGGCCTCGAGGCGCGGGTTGGTTCGCAGGTAGTTGGCAAGGTGGCCGCCCTCAACACCATGCCCGTTCAAGACCTGCTGATGGTCAAGACGGACGAGGGCAAGGAAATTCTGGTGCCCTTCGTCGAGGAGATCGTTCCCGAGGTCAACGTGGCGGGCGGGTACATCCTGATCACCCCGCCGGCCGGTCTTTTTGAGGTCAACGACGACTCATCCGAGGAGCCCAAGGACGGCGCGGGGGATGAAGCCTGAATGAGGATTGACGTTGTCAGCATCTTCCCGGAGTACCTTGCGCCGTTGGAGCTCTCGCTCATAGGCAAAGCCCGCCAGGACGGTCTGCTGGAACTGAACGTCCACGACCTACGCGCGTTCACTACGGACAGGCACAGGACTGTGGACGATACGCCCTATGGTGGCGGCGCAGGAATGGTGATGAAGCCGGAACCGTGGGCGCAGGCCCTCGAATCAGTGGCCGGTGGCCGCGAAGGCTCCAAGCCTGTACTGATTGTTCCGTCGCCGGCAGGGGAGCGGTTCAACCAGGCCCTCGCCTACGAGCTTGCCGAGGAGGAACAGCTTGTTTTCGCCTGCGGGCGGTATGAAGGCATTGATGAACGCGTCATCGACTGGGCGCAGGACCGCTTCACGGTCCGTCCCGTCAGCCTCGGTGATTATGTGCTCAACGGCGGCGAAGTTGCCGTGCTGGCCATGGTCGAAGCCATTGGCCGGCTGCTTCCAGGCGTGGTGGGAAACCCCGAATCCCTGGTGGAGGAGTCCCATTCGGACGGCCTCCTGGAGTACCCCGTCTACACCAAGCCGTCCGCGTGGCGCGATCATGACGTCCCTGCTGTCCTGCTGAGCGGGAACCACGGAAAAATCGCCCAGTGGCGACGCCACGAGCAATTCCGGAGGACCGCAGAGCGCCGTCCGGACCTTATGGAAACGTTCGACGCCGGTGCGTTGAGCCGCGCTGACCGCAACGCCCTCGCTGACCTCGGGTACGACGTCGTCGACGGTCGCTTGCGTCCCCGGCCCGGTGGCGACGCCGCAATCTGAGGTCCGCTGCCGCCGTCGAACGTTCAACAGTCATGACAGTTGGCCCGATGGCAGCGCATATGGCAGAATTAACCCTTGTGTCTACTGGGCTGACACCTGCCACAGGGGGAGTTCAGCCAACAGTCGGGCAACCCGGCCGCGCCAATCAGTGGTGGAGCCGGACACTAAGAAACTTCGGCGGAGATTTTCGGTGGCCTTTCGTGCCCCGGGCTTGTCTGCCGTAACCCAAAGTGAATGACCTGTGGCGTTCACCAGGAGTGGATTAATGCATATCCTCGATAGCGTAGATGCAGCCTCGCTGCGTAACGATGTTCCTGAGTTCCGCGCGGGTGACACCCTCAAGGTTCACGTCAACATCATCGAAGGCAAGAACTCCCGCGTCCAGGTATTCCAGGGCTTCGTCCTGGGCCGCCAGGGTGACGGCGTTCGCGAAACCTTCACCGTGCGCAAGGTTTCCTTCGGTGTCGGCGTAGAGCGTACCTTCCCGGTACACTCCCCGATCATCGACAAGATCGAGGTCGTCACCAAGGGTGACGTCCGCCGCGCCAAGCTTTACTACATGCGCGCACTGCGCGGTAAGGCTGCGAAGATCAAGGAAAAGCGCGACTTCGCCAAGTAAGTCCTGCGACTTATGTAACGGGTCCAGGATTCGTGCCCGGTTGTTCCGGAGCAATCCGCAACGCAACAGGGATACGAGTCATGGACACATCAGAACGCCAGCCCCGGAAACAGGGCTGGCGTTTTGTTTTCCTGGCGCTGGTCCTCGCCGTAGCCATCAGCGGACTGGTCCGGTCCTTGTGGCTGGACGTTTACTACATCCCGTCCGAATCGATGGAACCCCTCCTCGGGGCAGGGGACAGGATCCTGGTGTCACGGACGGCCTTTACTTCCGAGCCGATCCGCCGCGGTGACATCGTGGTCTTCGACGGCCGTGGCTCGTTCGCTCCGCTGAGCAGCGGACAAGGTCCTTTTGTTGACGCCGTCTCGGCCGCAAGCCAATGGTTTGGACTGACCGGCAGCGACACCACCTATGTCAAGCGGGTCATCGGCGTTGCAGGGGACCGCGTCCAGTGCTGCGATTCCAGCGGTTACCTCACAGTCAACGGCCAGCCGGTTGAGGAACCCTATGTGTATCCAGGGGATGAACCCAGCAAGCAGAAATTCGACGTCGTGGTCCCTGATGGCCGCCTATGGCTGATGGGCGACCACCGCTCCCGGTCAGCCGACTCCCGGGGACTGCTGGGTGCACCCGGCGGCGGCATGGTTCCTGTGGAACGCGTGATCGGCCGACCGGTCCGGATCATCTGGCCACTTGATAGATTTGCAGAGATGCCTCGCTCTACGCAGGCCGAAACATCGAAGAACGGACAGTAGATGCCGGACAAAGCTCCAGAGAATCCCGAGCGGTACGACGACGACGCCCGGGTCTCGGACGGAACGGCACCTGCCGCCGGGGTGGATGATTCGCGCCAAACCGACGACGCGTCAAGTGTTCCCGGCACCGCCGGCTCTGCCGGCGACAACGGCAAACCGGCCGCCCGTGAAACCTCGGGCGGCGCCCACGCAGTGGAGAAGCCCCGCAAGAACCCTGTCCTGGTCTGGGTCAAGGAGATTGTGACCGTGGTGGCCATCGCGCTGGTGCTGTCCTTCCTGCTCAAGACTTTCCTTTTCCGGGCGTTCTACATCCCGTCGGAGTCCATGGAAAGCACCCTTGACGTCAATGACCGCATTTTCATTAACCTCCTGGTTCCTGAACCCTTCGCCCTGCAACGTGGCGATGTTGTGGTGTTCAAGGACTCCCAGAACTGGTTGACGCCGGTGGCCAAAGAGCCCGCCGGCCCCATGGACTGGGTAGGGGACGCACTGGAGTTTGTGGGGTTGGCTGCCGACGACAATGAGCAGCACCTCGTCAAGCGTGTCATCGGCCTTCCCGGGGACCGGGTTTCCTGCTGCGATGCCCAGGGTCGTGTCAGTATTAATGGTGTGCCGTTGGATGAGACGTATATCAACGCGGCGGAAATCCCGCAGCCGAATGCCTTCGACATTGTTGTTCCGGAGGGCAAGGTGTGGGTGATGGGCGATAACCGCAATCATTCCGCGGACTCACGGGCCCACCAGGAGAGCAACGGCGGCTTCATCAACATCGAAGATGTTGAGGGCAGGGCCACTGTCATAGCCTGGCCCGTGAATCGCTGGACCTACCTCGACAACTTTTCGGACGTCTTCCGCGATGTCCCTGAAAGCACCCCGGCAAAGTAATGGAAGCAACGGCTGCCGGTCCCAAGGGCAAGGCGCAGGTCAAAGTCCCGGCCAAGACCAAGAAGAAGGCCAGGCCCACCACCAAGGCCAAGAACCCTGTGGGTGTCCCCACCCTCGACGTGGAGCGGTCCTTCCTGACGCCCGGTGTCCGGTTGCTGGCCGGCGTGGATGAGGTGGGCCGTGGCGCCCTGGCCGGACCCGTCAGCGTAGGGATTGCCGTGGTCAACCTCGAGGACCATGGCTTGTTGGCCGATGTCCGGGACAGCAAACTTCTCAAGCCCGAGGATCGTGACAGGCTGGAACCCTTGGTCCGCGAATGGGCGGTTGCCTCCGCCGTAGGGCACGCCTCGTCCAGGGAAATTGATGACATTGGCATTATTGCCGCCTTGCGCCTGGCAGGAACGCGTGCATGGCTTGAGATCCTGGCCAACGGGATCACGCCCGACGTCGTCCTCCTGGATGGCAGCCACAACTGGCTCTCCCCGGATGTTCAGGCTTCCCTTTTTGACGAGCCCGCTCCGGGACCTTGGTGCGAGGCTCCCGTACACACCCGAGTCAAAGCAGACATGAGCTGCCTCAGCGTTGCCGCCGCCAGCGTCCTGGCCAAAGTGGCCCGTGACCGCATCATGGTGGACCTCCATTCGGAGGTCCCTGCCTACGGGTGGAACGAGAACAAGGGATATGCCACCTCAGCCCACAGGGATGTGATCCGGCTCCAGGGGCCAAGCGCCTACCACCGGACCAGTTGGAACCTCACGGGGCCTGAAGCCGGCTGACGGCACACCGCACAGTGTTGCGGCTCTGCTGTGTCATCGGGGCGGAGTCTGTGTGGCGCGTGCCGCCCGGCAGATAGTGCAAGATGGAACTATGAGTGCCGAGGACCTTGAGAACTATGAAACCGACATGGAGCTGCAGCTCTACCGCGAATACAGGGATGTTGTCGGTCTGTTCAGCTACGTCGTGGAAACTGAACGACGGTTCTACCTGGCTAATCATGTGGATCTACAGGCACGCAGCGCGGACGGTGAAGTCTACTTCGACCTGACCCTGCAGGATGCCTGGGTATGGGATGTTTACCGCTCAGCGCGTTTCGTGAAGAACGTCCGTGTGATCACGTTCAAGGACGTCAATGTCGAAGAACTCCCCCGCAGCGAAGACCTGTCTTTGCCCAAGGATGGCGGGCTCGGAGACTTGGGCGATCTCGGAAACTAGTTTCGACCCTTCCTCCACAGCAGTGATCCGGGAGGATTTACCCACATAGCCTCCTGAGCCCCTGCCGCCCACCGCTTCCAGCCGGAAAGCTGGTAAGCGGAGGTGATGGTCATGAGAGCAAAAGACCTGCTGGGCCGCAGCGGCGAGGCCCTGGCGGCCGGTTTTCTGGAAAACCAGGGGATGCGGATCGTCGATCGTAATTGGCGCTGCGCAGACGGTGAAATCGACATCGTAGCGATCGACGGAGACACCCTGGTGGTGGCTGAAGTCAAGACCCGCCGGAGCCTTGACTACGGGCATCCTTTTGAAGCGGTGGGGACTGCCAAGTTGGCCCGGCTCCATCGCTTGGCTTCATCGTGGTGCCGGGAACATGAGCTGAAGGCACCCCGCAGGCGCGTCGACGTCGTGTCGGTCATCGACAACGGCGTGGGCGAGCCCGAGCTTGACCACCTGCGGGGTGTGGGCTGAATGGGAGTGGGGCGCAGCTACTGCGTTGCCCTGGTGGGCCTCAACGGCTACATCGTGGAGGTTGAAGCCGACATCGGCCAGACGCTTCCGAACTTTGTCATTCTGGGCTTGCCGGACGCTGCACTGAATGAAGCCAAGGAACGAATCCGGTCGGCTGCCCAAAACTCCGGGATACCCCTGAGCCGGCGAAAGATCACAGCCAACCTGATACCGGCGTCGCTCCCCAAACGGGGCTCCGGCTTTGACCTGGCGATTACCATGGCGGTTCTTTGCGCCGCCAACGACGTCCGTTCCATCGGCGGGACGGTCTTCATCGCGGAACTGGGTTTGGACGGTCGATTGCGGCCGGTCCGGGGCATTCTGCCGGCGGTGATGGCGGCCGTTCAGGCTGGCTATCCCGACGTCGTGGTAGCCGACTCAAACGCCGTGGAGGCTTCCTTGGTACCGGGCGCGAACGTCCGCGGATACAAGACGCTCGCCAGGCTCGCGTTCGACTTCGGGGCCGACCCCAAGGAGTTGGCCCTCGACTACGACCCCGGGGACGGCTGTGTCCCTGACGGCGACGACGGCGACCATGCCATGGTGCCGGACCTTTGCGATGTGTCGGGCCAAGGTGAGGCGCGCCGCGCGCTTGAAGTGGCCGCCGCCGGCGGGCACCACATGCTGCTGACAGGGCCGCCGGGTGCTGGGAAAACAATGCTGGCGGAGCGTCTGCCCGGACTCCTCCCGGACTTGGCAGATAACGCTGCGATGGAGGTGACGGCCATCCATTCGTTGGCGGCCGTACAATCCTCGGCCGTGCGGCTGATCCGTAGGCCGCCTTTCGAGAACCCGCATCACAGTGCCACAGCTGCGGCCATCATTGGCGGTGGATCCGGACTTCCGCGCCCGGGTGCTGCCTCCCGGGCGCATCGCGGCGTGTTGTTCCTGGACGAAGCCCCGGAGTATGAACGCCGTGTGCTCGATGCGCTCCGGCAGCCGCTGGAGAGTGGGGAACTGGTAATTCACCGCTCGGCAGGAACGGCGGCGTACCCAGCCCGTTTCCAACTCATCCTTGCTGCCAACCCTTGCCCGTGCGGGAAGGCGTCAGGCAAGGGCATGGACTGCACCTGTACTGCCATGATGCGGCGGCGGTACTTCGGGAGGATGTCGGGCCCGCTGCTGGACCGGGTAGACATCCAGCTCCAGGTTGAACGGGTCTCTTTGGCGGATTTCGGTCAGGCAGGACGGGAAGAGGACACAGGCGCTGTAGCGGCCCGGGTATTGGCGGCGAGGGAAGCCCAGTTGGACCGGTTGCAGAAATTGGGGCTTGAAACGAACTCCCAAGTTCCAGGACGCACCTTGCGCGGCGAACTGCGGCTGTCGTCGGGGACCACCCGGATCCTGGACACCGCATTGGAACGCGGCACGTTGACTGCCCGCGGTTACGATCGCGTCCTTCGGTTGGCATGGACGCTCGCCGACCTGGGACACAGCGGGACACCGGATGTTGACCATATCGGCCAGGCGCTCGGGCTGCGACAAGCGGCGGGTGCGACATGACAGACATTGAATCGAAGGGAAGCAATCCAGTGGCAGCAGTGGGGATGCAGGACAAAGAACGGATTGCGCGGGCAGCACTTGCCCGGCTCATGGAGCCGCAGGACTCCGTGGGGCTCGCCTTGGTACGGGCTCTCGGGGCGGTAGATGCCCTGGGCGTGGCCACCGGGGAACTGTCGACGGGTCCCACCGTGGAGCAGGAGATTTCCGCCCTGCTGGTTGAAGCCGGGGGACCGTCCACTTGGATGGGGCTCCCGGCTACTCTCCGGAGATGGGCGCCGCGCGTCAGTGACCTTGCACCGGAGCGTGACCTTGAAACCATGCGTCGGCTGGGTGGGCGTTTGATCATTCCCGGGGATGGGTTATGGCCGGAGCAACTGGAGAACCTTGGTCTCCAGGAACCGCTCTGTCTGTGGTGGCGGGGCCAGGAGCAGCCGCTGCCGCCCCTGGATCGAAGCATTGCCTTGGTGGGGTCGAGAGACAGCACGAGTTATGGCGCGTCCGTTACGGGAGACTTCGCGTATGGCTTGGCGCAGCGCGGCTACACGGTGATCTCCGGAGGCGCCTATGGCATTGATGCCCATGCGCACCGAGGGGCGCTCAGCGGCGGGGGAGCGGGACTGCCCACCATTGCCGTGATGGCCGGCGGTGTGGACCGCTTCTACCCCTCCGGCAACGAGGACCTGCTCCGGGCGGTTGCCACCCAAGGGGCTGTCATTTCGGAGGTGCCGCCTGGGTCGGCCCCTACCCGGTACCGGTTCCTGCAGCGGAACAGGATCATTGCCGCCCTGGCATCCGTCACCGTCGTGGTGGAGGCTCGTTGGCGCTCCGGTGCTCTCAATACTGCTCATCATGCAGAATCGATCGGCAGGGTTGTCGCGACGGTCCCGGGATCCATTCACAGCGCCAACTCGGCAGGTTGCCATCGCCTGCTGCGGGACGGAGGAGCTGTGTGCGTCACTGACGTGGGTGAGGTCGCCGAACTTGCCGGAGCAATCGGAGAATCCAACAGCGAGGAAAAGACTGCCGACGCGGCTGTGCACGATGGCTTGTCGCTGGAAGATCTCATCCTTCTGGATGCTCTGCCCCTCCGATCCACCAGTTCCGTGGAGAAGCTGACCGTGGTGGCTGGCCTGAGCCCGGATGCTGTGCGCGCAGGCCTCGGTCGGTTGGGACTCATGGGATTGGCCAGCTCGGAACGAGGCGCCTGGAAACGGGCCCAAAAAACCTGACCAGGAGTGGAAACATGTTGATCCGAACTGTTGGCGCCCGATGCTGGCACAGTGGGAGGTGTGAACGGACAATCACTGCCATCATCGATGCTCAGCGCACTTGCCGGCTTTCGCCGTTACCTGGAGGGTGAACGGGCGAGGTCGGCGCACACTGTGCGTGCCTATCTTGCAGATGTGGAGAGCCTCCTCGGTTTTGCCGTTCAGGAGGGTATCGAAGAGCTCGGCCAGCTCGAGCTGGGTTCCCTGCGTCGCTGGCTTGGCGCGCAGAGTGAAGCGGGCATGGCCAGGGCTACCCTGGCCCGCCGGGCCGCGACCGCCAGGTCTTTCACCGCCTGGGCCCTGAGGGAGGAAATCATTGCCGCAGACCCGGCGATCCGTCTTCAGGCACCCAAACGGGATAAATCTCTGCCAGGAGTCCTTCAGCAGCAACAGGTGACCCGTATGGTGGATGACCTGAATACGGCCGCCGCAGAAGGAGGCCCCATGGCTGTTCGCAACCGGGCCATGGTGGAACTCCTGTACGCCACAGGAGTTCGCGTCGGAGAACTTGCCGGCCTGGACATTGATGACCTCGACCCGGACCGGCGGACTCTCCGGGTTCTGGGCAAGGGAAACAAGGAGCGGACTGTACCCTATGGTGTCCCGGCAGCTGTGGCAGTCGATGACTGGCTTCGTCGGGGTCGTCCTGCCGTGGTCACCTCCAGCAGCGGGCCGGCCCTTTTCTTGGGGCTCCGGGGCAACCGGGTTGATCCACGCCAGATCCGGGCCGTGGTCAGTGAGTTGCTGCAAGCCTTGGGCGATACGTCGGCCACGGGTCCTCATGCGCTCAGGCACAGCGCGGCCACCCACCTTTTGGACGGGGGAGCGGACCTGCGCGCCGTCCAGGAAATTCTAGGACACAGCAGCCTGGCGACCACGCAGATTTATACCCACGTGTCCGTAGACCGGCTGAGGAAAAGCTATCAGCAGGCGCACCCCAGGGCCTGAACAGCACCGCTCATGAGCCGCACTGGCGGAAACCGGCGCCGTACGGCAAAATAAGAGCACCACGGGGAAACCTTCAATTCACAGTTGAGGGTTCTCTTTGTGCCAAGATCGTCAGTAGCACTTCACATAACTGAATAGCCTGTCAGGGCCCACAGAGATTTCATGGCATCCGGCAGCAACAGCAAACATCCAGGCAGAGGTCGTTGGGGAAGACGTACCTACAGCTATGGAGGATGGAATGTCTGTTGCAACAACCCGCGGTGTCCTGTTTGTGCACTCGGCCCCTACGGCACTTTGCCCGCACGTAGAGTGGGCCATTGGATCGGTCGTGGACAAGCGGACCGATCTTGAGTGGACCCCTCAACCTGCTGCGCCTGGAATGTTCCGGGCGGAGTTGTCGTGGACGGGAACGCCCGGCACGGGGGCGCAGTTGGCGTCGGCCCTTCGGGGTTGGGCCCACCTGCGTTATGAGGTCACTGAAGAACCGAGTCAGGGAGTGGACGGCGCCCGTTGGTCCCACACCCCGGAGCTCGGAATTTTCCATGCCGTCACCGACGTCCATGGCAACATCATGGTCACCGAGGACCGCATCCGCTATGCCTATGAATCGGGCGCAGGCGACCCCTCAGCTGTCTACCACGAGCTGTCCCTGGCGCTGGGTGAGGCGTGGGATGAGGAACTCGAACCCTTCCGGCATGCAGCAGAGGGCGCTCCGGTTCGCTGGCTGCACCAGGTCGGATAGCAGGGCAGCACCAGATAAGGCGACCGCGCAAAGTCCGCCGATTGCATCCAACTTGATCCAACGAGAAGCGTCTTCCATAGCAATGAGAAGGGCCCCACCTGGAGGTGGGGCCCTTCTCACGTTTCAACCAAGGAGCGTGCTCCGAGTCCGGTCAGACGTTCCTGACCGCAATGACGGCGTTGTGTCCTCCGAAGCCGAAGGAGTTGCTCAGCGCCACGATGTCGCCGCTGGGAAGATCGCGGACGGACGTCACGACGTCGAGGGGGATCTCGGGATCCTGGTTTTCGAGGTTGATGGTCACTGGGGCCTTGCGCTCGTAGACCGCCAGCACGGTCAATACCGCTTCAACGGCCCCTGAAGCGCCCAGGAGGTGGCCCATCTGCGACTTGGTGGCAGAGACCGCCACATTGTCTACGTGGGTCCCCAGGGCTGCACGCAGCGCCGTGTACTCGGGCTTGTCGCCGACAGGAGTCGAGGTGGCATGTGCATTGACGTGGACCACGTCCTCGGCCTGGATGCGGCCATCGAACATTGCCGCCTTCAGAGCGCGGGTAGCACCAAGGCCTTCGGGGTCAGGTGCGGTGATGTGGTAGGCATCCGCTGTGACGGACGTTCCGGCCAGTTCGGCATAGATGCGGGCCCCACGGGCAATGGCGTGTTCCTCGGCCTCGAGGACCAGTGCGCCGGCACCTTCACCCATGACGAAACCGTCGCGGTCGGTGTCGTACGGGCGGGAGGCACGCTCTGGCTCGTCGTTGCGGCGGGACAATGCCTGCATCGACGAGAACGCGGCCAACGGCATCGGGTGGATGGCAGCTTCAGCGCCACCGCACACTACGACGTCTGCTTTGCCGGAGCGGATCAGGTCCAGGCCCAGATGGAGGGCTTCGGTGCCGGACGCGCACGCCGAAACCGGGGTGTGCGCTCCGGCGCGGGCGCCGAGGTCAAGGCTGACCGCTGCGGCCACGCCGTTGGGCATGAGCATGGGCACGGTCATGGGCAGGACCCGGCGCGGGCCCTTGTCCCTGAGCGTGTCCCAGGCATCCAGGAGGGTCCAGACTCCGCCGATTCCAGTGGCGAAGGCCACTGCGAGGCGGTCGTGGTCGATCTCTTCGATACCGGAGTCGGACCAGGCTTCACGTGCGGCGATGACACCAAACTGCGTGGATGGGTCCATGCGCTTGGCCTCAACGCGGCTCAGAACCTCAAGTGCCGGCGTGGAGCACCGGGCAGCAAAGTGAACGGGGAGGTCGTACTTGGCCACCCACTCGTCTTCGAGCGTGCGGGCGCCGGAGACCCCTTTCAGCGCGTTCTTCCACATTGTGGGTACGTCGCCGCCGATGGGAGTGGTGGCCCCCAGACCGGTTATGACTACTTTGCGTGCCATGCGATCACTCTCTGTCGGATCAGCCATCCCTCCTGCAGCGTTCACAAGGGGAGGCAAAAAAATCTTTGGGTGGTATTGCGGCTGTGCCGGGCGCAGGGACGATAATCCCGGCCCGGCACAGCTGGTGTCAGGACTAGGCCTGTGCGTTGGCGATGAAGCTGACGGCGTCGCCGACGGTCTTGAGGTTCTTGACCTCTTCGTCCGGGATACGAACGCCGAACTTCTCTTCAGCGTTAACGACGATGGTCATCATGGAGATGGAGTCGATGTCCAGGTCCTCGGTGAAGGACTTGTCGAGCTCTACGGCTTCGGTGGCGAGGCCCGTCTCTTCGTTGACGATTTCAGCCAGGCCGGCCAGGATCTCTTCGTTGCTAGCCATTGTTGGCTCCTTTTCTTGTTGTACCGGCTACTGCCGGAAAGGGGGCAAACCGCGGGTTACGGTTTGGGTTTGTAAGTCGTATTCAGTTGGCTGGAGGTATCCGGGACAAGTCCCGATCTACGGAAGAACCACTACCTGGGCGCCGAAGACCAGTCCGGCGCCGAACCCGATCTGCAGGGCCAGGCCGCCGCTCAGCCCAGGGTTTTCCTGAAGCAGGCGGTGCGTTGCCAGCGGGATCGACGCTGCGGAGGTATTGCCCGCTTGCGCGATGTCGCGGCCGATGACAACGGATTCGGGAAGCTTGAGCTTCTTGACCATCTCGTCGATGATCCGCATGTTTGCCTGGTGCGGAACGAAGGCAGCGAGGTCGCTTGCTTCAATGCCGGCGGCGTCCAAAGCCTGCTGGGCAACCTTGGCCATCTCCCATACGGCCCAGCGGAACACGGTCTGACCGTCCTGCCGCAGGGTAGGCCATACATCCTGGGTTGCCGAAAGAATGGCGGGATCGTCGATTTCATCGGAGTGCCGGGCGGACTCGCCCAGCTTCTTGACGTCCTCAAGGGAGTGGGTCATGCCGATGGCGTCCCACTTGCTGCCGTCTGAGCCCCAGACGGAGGGGCCGATGCCAGGAGTGTCGGACGGGCCAACCACCACAGCACCTGCGCCGTCGCCGAGGAGGAACGAGATGGTGCGTTCGTGGTTGTCGATGACATCGGAAAGCTTCTCTGCGCCAACGACCAGGACGTATTGGGCTGCGCCGGAACGAACCAGTGCATCGGCCTGGGCCACGCCGTAGCAGTACCCGGCACAGGCGGCCGAGATATCGAAGGCGGGTGCCGGCGTCGCACCCAAACGTTCGGTGAGCGCAGCCGCAGCGGACGGCGTAGCGTAAGGGTGCGTCACGGTGGACACGATCACGGCGCCCAGTTGGGACGCTTCGATGCCGGCTTGCTGCAGCGCTTCGCGTGCGGCGCCTTCGGCCATGTCGATGACGCTGATGTCAGCAGCAGCACGGTGGCGGGTGATGATGCCGGTGCGCTGGCGGATCCATTCGTCGGAGGAGTCGATCCACTGACAGACGTCCTCGTTGGTGACAATGACGTCGGGGCGATAGGCGCCAATGCCGAGGATGCGGGCATTCTCGTTGACAACAGCCTTGTTCAACACGGGAGTGCTCATGCCTCTCCCTCCAATTCTGCGAAGAGCGCGAGAGCCGCGGAAAGGTCATCCGGGGTCTTGACGGCGACAGTCTTGACGCCGGGCATGCCGCGCTTTGCGAGTCCCGCGAGAGTGCCGGCGGGGGCCAGCTCGATCACGCCGGTGACACCGCGGCTGACGAGCGTTTCCATGCATTTGTCCCAGCGGACGGGACGGGAAACCTGGGCGATCAGGCTGTCGACGGCGGCAGGTCCGGCAGTGACTTCCTTGCCGTCGTAGTTGGACAGCAGGGGAACGGCCGGGTTCTGCGGTGACAGCGACGGTTTGAGGGACTCTAGAGCGCTGACGGCCGGGGCCATGTGGGAGGTGTGGAAGGCTCCTGCGACCTTGAGCGGGATCACACGCGCCTTGGCCGGCGGATTCTCTGCCAAGGCCTTGAGCTGATCGAAGGTGCCTGCTGCGACCGTCTGTCCGGCGCCATTGACGTTCGCGGGCGTTGCTCCGGAGGCTTCGATGGCTGCCAGGACCTCAGCGGGATCGCCGCCCACCACAGCACTCATGCCGGTGGGGGTGACAGCAGCTGCGGCGGCCATGCTGTTGGCGCGTTCCCGCACGAAGGTCATGGCTTCAGTTTCCGTGAGGACACCTGCCAGGGCAGAAGCGGTGATTTCGCCTACGGAGTGGCCTGCGAGGATCACGGGGAGGGTGCTGAGTTCGACGTCGAACAACGACGTGGCAGCAACCAGCCCGGCCGCAACAATCAGCGGCTGGGCCACCGCGGTGTCCTTGATGGTTTCTTCATCCGAGGTGGTGCCGTGGGCCTTGAGGTCAATGCCTGCGATCTCGCTCAGGTTGGCCAGTTGGCCTTCGACGGAGGGGAGTTCAAGCCAAGGGGCCAAAAATCCGGGGGTCTGGGAGCCCTGTCCAGGGCAGACGATTGCAAGCACGTATCCAGCTTTCCAAATTGCCACGTGATCCACTGGTGTTTTGGTACACCAAGCTCACTGGGTCAGTTTGTAGGAAGTCTACAACGGTTCAGTTCTGTGAACGCGACGTATGACGTTCGGGAGCGGCTTTCGGTTGGGCTGAAAGCCGGCCTACCACCAGCGCGGTTTGGAGGACGAAAGCTTCCCTTGGGAGGAGCGGATCCCAGCCTGTCACGTCGCAGACACGCTTCAAACGGTAGCGCACTGTGTTGGCATGGACGAACAGTTCGCGTGCCGTGGCTTCCAGGGAATGCCCTAGCTCCAGGTAGGTTCCCAGGGTCTCCACCAAGCCGTTTGAGGCGGCAAGCAGCGGCCGGTAGATGTTCTTGATCAAGGACCTGCGGGCGGCGTCATCACCGGAGACAACACGTTCTGGAAGAAGGTCGTCGGCGGCCACTGGTCGTGGGGCGGCGGGCCACGCACGCGCGGCTGTGAGTCCCGCGAATGCTGCCTGGGCCGAGCTGCTGGCCTCCAACAAAGACCCGGCCTCGGGACCATAGACCACAGCGCCCGGCGCAAAAAGTTCGCTGAGTTTGAGGTAGGCGGTGTCACGGTCCTGGACACCACCAAGGATCAGGATGAGCCGGTCACCCTGGATTCCCACCAGTGCGTCCTCGGCGAAACGCCCGGCAGTCCGGCGGAGTTCGCTGACGTAGCTGGCGCTTGGTTCGGACGGCGAATTCCCCACCATCACCGTGAAGCGCTCCTGGGCTTTCCAGCCAAGGGCTGCGATCCGGGACCGCAATGCATCCGTGTTCTCACCGCGAAGGATGGCGTCCACAATCAGTGCTTCCAGGCGGGTATCCCAGGAGCCGCGGGACTCGGCGGCCCGGGCGTAGACGTCCGCAGCTGCAAAGGCCACTTCCCGTGAATAACGGAGGACGGCTTCGCGAAGTGAGGGCTGGTCCGATTCCGGCGCGATCACCGGTACCTGGTCCTCCACCACCTCCACCACGATGCGGATCAGTTGCAAGGCTTTTTGCAGGCTGATGGATCGGGTCAGTTCCGTGGGGGCGTTGCCGAATACGTCCGTGAGAATCCACGACGGCGAGCTGGGGCGTTCGTACCAGGTCACGAACGCGGCGATGCCGTTCTGTGCCACGAGGCCCAGCGCCGAGCGCTCATCGGAACTCAAACGGCTGTACCAGGGCAGCGACTTCTCGAGTTGGCGCATGGTGCTGGTGGACAGTTGGCCCACGTTGGCACGGAGTTGACGCAGAGTTTCGGCCTTTTCAGGCGACAATGCCTGGGTTGCTGCCTTGCGCTTGGTGGTGGTTTTGCTCGGCTCTGCCATGGAATGAGCATACGGCCCATCCCGGGCAAGCTCCATTTGTGAGAAGGCTACAACTTGCGTTGTTGCTGGTCACATGCACGGGAGTCGTCTTTCCAGGCGGTTAAACCACGACGGCGGCCGCCACCTTTCGGTGGAAGCCGCCGTTTCGTTGGGTGCTGGAGTGGCCCTTGGTACCGGACTGCGTCCGAGGGTTTTCCTGCGGTGGTTAGGCTTCGCCGCCTGCGCCGCCAGTGGTGCCGGCGTTCACATCCAGGAGCCGGTACTTCTCGATGGCCTTCTCCAAGGCACCTTCTTCAACTTCTCCCTTGGCGGCAAGGAGTTGCAGGGTTTTGGCGACGATGGAGTGGGTGTCGTTTTTGAAGTAGCGGCGTGCGGCTTGGCGGGTGTCGGAGAAGCCGAAGCCGTCTGCTCCGAG
>NZ_JBIVTK010000016.1:0-113944 GCF_044756725.1 Paenarthrobacter sp. NPDC091669 | reverse complement strand
CCGCCACCACCACAGAAACAGGAACCACCGCTGCGGTGGTGGGGTGGGAATACGACGCCGGTGGGCGGCTGCTCCGCGAAACCACCCCCACCGGGACGCGTACCTTTGAGTACGACGCCGCAGGCCAGCTCCTCGCGCTCACGGAACCTGATGGGTCCCGGACTGAGTTTGTGTATGACGGGTTGGGCCGCCGGGTCAGGGTGATCGGGGCGGACGGGTCCTGGACCGAATACGCCTGGGGCCCCACCGGGTACCTCGCCGGCACGGTCGAAAAGGACCCGGACGGGGCCGAACGAAACCGGCACCGGCTCCACGTCGACGCGCTCGGTGAACTCGCCACCGTGGACGGGACACCGTTGTGGTGGGACACCGCAGCACCCGTGCCGACCCTCGCCGGTGTCAACACAACCCAGGTGTTGTCCCTGCCCGGCGGGGCCACCGGCATCGGCGACGCCTTCACCGCGCAGGGGTGGCGTGCCGCGCGCCCCACGGACCAGCACGATCCCTGGGCCGTCCTCGGCACCCCCACCACCCCCAACCCGGGCAGCCCCACACCAACCAGTACAGGGGTTGGGTTCGGTGGTGTGTTGCCTGCCGGTATCGGCCTGACCGCTGGTGGCGGGATCGACATCGCCGGGCTCGAATGGCTCGGCAAACGCGCTTACGACCCGGCTACCCGGGGCTTCCTCTCCACCGACCCCCTCGCCCCCGTCCTGGGCGCGGGCTGGGACGGCAACCCCTACTCCTACGCCGGAAACAACCCCCTCAACACTTCTGACCCCACCGGCCTGAAACCCCTCACCGATGCCGACCTGAAAGCCTACGACGGCTCCTCCCGCGGCGCCCTCGCCGCAGCGGGGGACTGGCTCGGAGACAACTGGGAATACGTCGTCGGCGGTGCCGCTGTGGTGGGCGGGGCCGTGTTGATGTTCGTCCCCGGCGGACAACTCGCGGGCATGGGATTGATGAGCTTCGGCGCCGACGTCGTCATCCAAAAAGCAACCACCGGCCAAGTGGACTGGGGCCAAGCCATTGGGAACGGCGTTATGGGTGTAGCGGGCGGTGGCGCGGGAATGTTCGTTGCTAAGTCTGCTTCTCTCGTTGTTGGAAGAGTGGTGGCAGGCCAGGCTGCGCGAAGTATGGCTTCAAATGTTGCGACTTCGACGTTGACTCGTGCCACAGGCAATGCCGCTGTCATTGCACGGAGGTTCGGCGCTAATTTGTTGAAAGACATGGTCGGCAGTGGTGCGGCAGGAGGTGTAGCCGGAACCGTAGATTATGTCCGTGAACGCGTTCAAAAAGGTGGCCCCTGGACAGCCCAAGGATTGCTGGGTAGCGCGGCTGGAGGTGCCTCCACAGGTGTCATCAGCGGGGCACTGAGCCCTGCGGCTGGGCACGCCGCTAACAAGGGCCTCCAGTTTGGTTCGACATTGGGCATCAATATCGGGGCTGGATTCGCGGGAGAAGCTGTGAAGAGTGGCGTGAATGGTGAAGCCTTCGACCCGATTAAGTCCGGGGTGTCGTCCGTCATGGCGGGCGCAGGGACTTCCACTTTGTCCGCAATTCGTGGCAAAATTCCACAGGGCTACGGGGATCTTATCGGACCCAGCGCACCTTCCCCGGTTGAATACTTTACCAAGAGCACCGTGATGACCGAGACTGCTAATGCACTGATAGGAAGCGGTGCAAATTTTTACACCGACGAAATGTGGACGAAGTAAATGAAGAATGAAAGCGACAAAAAGGCAATCCCCAGCAAACGAGTCGCTCCGGAATGGTATTACTGGACCGGGGTCGTTATACCGGGAATTCTCATGCTGGTTCTGTGCGTCAATAGGACTGAAGAGTTTGGAATATCCGTGTGGATTGCTAACATTATTGTCCTTATTGCTAGCGCCCTTGGCATTGGATTTGTAACGTATAGGAAATCCAACTTCGCCGCCACGCTGTCCTTCGGTGCCACCATCATCTTAGGCAGCTTAGCCTTCGCTGCTCTTTCTAATGTTATCCCGGCGATTGGCTTGACGGGTGGTGCGCTGTGGACGGGCTGTCCTCTCGGTCTATTGGTTGGACTGACGCTGACCGCCGGAGAAGAGCGTTAATGCTCAGTTGGTGACGGTATTTGTGTTCAGGGTCCCAGATGGCTTGAGCTGCCAAAAAGGAGGGTCGGCGGGGAGGTCTAGTGGAAGGAAGCATTCGATTGGAGAAAAAGACGAGTAGCTACCTGGACGTCATGTGTCTATTTGGCGTCTTGGTGAGCCTTGGTATTACTACATTTGTTTTCATGAATGCTCCGTTGAGTGCCGAAGTAGCCTATCACGGCGGATCAATTCCTGCAGTGTTACTTCTACTCCTGTCCGCACTGGGTATACTCCTGTTCTGGATTTCTGAACGGTTATTGGGGACCCATCCTACTCGTGGCCAGGCGCGTACGCTGGTTTTTATTTCGGGCCCAGCTACCATTCTGGTGTGTATTTCCTTCCAGGCATTTCTAGCCGTGATCGTGCTGGATGAGAGTGGATATTTTAGGTGAGTAGCACACTGCCGCTCATCAGTTTTGAGGCTCGGAAGGCTTGCCTTGGCGACTGACGCGATGCTGGGATAGCTCGAGTCACAGCGTGCCTAACCGGTGCACCTGGGCAGTTCCGGAGATGCGTGAGGTTTCCTCTTCTGATCAGTGGTTATTCGTTCTGCTCATTCAAGTTATCTTTTACGGAAGAGATTATCGGGCGCAGAACGTTTGCGTTCGGAAGATAGTTGTTTGTTGGTTTCTATAGATATTTCTGGGAAGGACATGAAGACAGATGGATATGAAGACTGTTGATCCTGCAGGCGGAGGCGTTGCGGAGGTCAAAGGTTCGGGTGAGCTGGCTGGTCCTCTATATGGAGCGTCGTTTGGTAAGTCGGTGAAGCGATTCTTTGCCAAGTATGCGAAGTTCGCTGGTCGCGCCTCGCGGAGTGAGTTCTGGTGGAGTCAGCTTTTCGTTTTCCTGGTGATGGTGGTCCCATACCTCGTGATGACTGTCGGGTTCGTGGCCAGTACTGCCTGGGCTCAACAGAACCCTAATGTGCAATCCATGGGTTTCGATCCGGCCACCGGTAAAGAAGTGTTCTATGAGGCCGCTCCTGGTATCGTGAATGCCCCGGCTGGAAGCCTCATGGTGGTAGGTTTCATTCTCGTCGTTGTTCTGGGGCTGGCCATTGTGGTGCCTCAGCTGTCGTTGCTTTGGCGGCGTTTGCATGATGCAAATCTTGCGGGTCCGCTTGCGTTCGTTGGGCTTGTTCCGATGGTCGGCGGACTGGCTGTTTTGATTCTGGCGCTTATGCCGTCCAAGGAGGAAGGTCGGCGCTTCGACCCCCGCTGACGGGCGACGGCAGTTCGCTGGGTTACACTGGCGATCGCTCGACGGAACCTTTCGTCAATTCATTGCTTGCAGCTATTAAGTACTAGTTCCAGCATGCTTACTGGGCTCATCACTGCGTGAACGGCGCCAGACCGATGCGTTCCGGTGCAATTTGCGGAACAGCCAGATGCACTTAATCCAGCACCATCCAGTGGCATCGGTGTGACAAGGAGACGATGTCCAATAGAAATAGACCTTCTGAAGGCAAGGCTCCCAGGCGGAAGTTTCAGAGGCTCTGGAAGGTAGCAGGAGTCCTCATCCTCCTCGGGGGTATCTTCGTTCTCCTCATTCCAGTATGGGACTCCATTGCCGTAGAAAGTATCCGATGCGAGGTGGTTTCGACTGAGCCGCGTACGAGTTCAGGCGGATCGAGGGGGTCAGCATCTACTGCCGGTGTTTTAGTGCAGACTTCTAATTGCGGAAGCATTTCGGTGTCCCAAGGAGTAACTTTCCAAAATAAAGAGAAGATTGCGTCGTCTTTCATGAAAGGCAGCGTGTTCGAGTTCGATCTGGGTTGGTTCTCTCGTGTCGTCATGAAGGATTTGAGGAACGAGATTCCGTCAGCGCACGACTACCGCTTGGCGGGATAACTTCGGGTTCACTGCTGCAGCACAGAATAGGGAAAGAAGCGATGACCAGAGGCAACACTCCGGATCATCCTTCCGGCCGACCAAAATTGAAGTGGTTTTGGAAGTGGCCTGGTATCGCACTTCTGGCATTTACCGCATTTTACGTGATGATGCCAGCACTTGATTCCATCGCTGTGGAGAGTCTGCGATGCAAAATAGTCTCCGCGAACGCTGAATCCAGCTCAGGAGGGACCCGAGGATCGGCCTCCACTGCTGGCGTTCTCATCGAGACATCCAACTGCGGAAAAATCCATATATCCCGTGGGGTGACTTTCGATTCACAAGTTGCGGTCGCGTCATCGTTTAGCGTGGGTAGTGAATACGATTTCGATCTCGGCTGGTTTTCGCGGGTTGTGACTAGAGACCTGAGAAAGGGTATCCCTACTGCACGGGAGTACAGATTAGTACGGTAATGCCTGCCCAACTTGTCCGGAGGTGATCACACCTGACGATGGCAAGCGTTCGAAGCGCGTGCGGCAGCCAACAGAAGGGCCCCGTGACCTGAGTTACGGGGTCTTTTTGAGCCCTTGACGGGTGATCAGGCGAGCGTGGTCTCTGTAGGAGGTACTTGTCTGAGACGCGGTCCGTCTGGATTCGCCCGTGGCGGCTTTGCCGTCCGGTTTCCCGCTCCAGTACCGACACCCGTCGTCATGTTTGCTCCAGTCGCACGCAAGAGCGCCCTCGGATGGTGGAAGCCCTGTTCTCTCTGATAGAGGAAAAGGCCCCGCCTCCCTTGTAAACAAAGGGAAGCAGGGCCTTTCTTATTGGCGGTGACGGTGGGATTTGAACCCACGTTGGCTTTTACACCAAACAACATTTCGAGTGTTGCACCTTCGGCCGCTCGGACACGTCACCAACTGAAATAGGCTACCCGAGATTGGCCCGGTTCCCCAAAACGAGCCCCTCTGGACCCTGCCCAATAAGCAGGTGGCGCACCCTTCAATCCACGCCAACTTCCGTCCACAGCTCCGCACCGATAGATTCGTAAGCATCATGACGATTTCTCAGGAACACGAACGGAAACAAGAGCACGAAGCCCACGCCTACTGGGTCACTGAGACGGGCGATGGTGAGCTGCGCCCGGAAGACCTGCCAGCAAGGCAAGAAGGAGAAGCCCTCGTCAGGACCCTGTACTCAGGCGTCAGCCGAGGCACGGAGCGCGTGGTCCACGAAGGCCGCGTCCCGGAACGCGTCGCAGATCTGATGCAGGCCCCAAATCAGGAAGGCGACTTCCCAGGCCCGGTCAAGTACGGCTACCTGAGCGTCGGGGTAGTGGAACAAGGACCAGATGAATGGCAGGGAAAGACTGTGTTCAGCCTTCATCCGCACCAGGACTTCTTTATCCTCCCCACCAGCCAGCTCACGGCAATCCCCGAGGACGTCCCGGCCAAACGCGCCGTTCTCACTGGCATCGTCGAAGTCGCCATCAACGCCCTCTGGGAAGCCGGACCGCGGCTGGGTGACCGGGTCGCCGTCGTCGGTGGTGGTTTGGTGGGTGGCGTCCTGACGACGCTCCTGCGGAAGTATCCGCTCGGCCGGCTGCAACTCGTTGACGCGGACCCGGAGAAGCGCAACCTCGCCGAAAAGCTCAGCATCGAATTCGCCGAACCAGAGGATGCAAAAAACGACAACGACATCGTTTTCCACTGCTCCGCCTCCAACGAAGGCCTCAAGCTGAGCCTGCAACTGGCCGGCGACGACTCCGACGTCATCGAGCTCTCCTGGTTCGCCGACAAGGAAGTTACCCTTCCACTCGGCGAAGACTTCCACGCCCGCCGGTTGAACATCCGCTCCAGCCAGGTCGGCGCAGTCGCCCTTCCGCGACGGCACCGGCGAACGAATGCCCAGCGCCTGCAGGAAGCGGCGAACCAGTTGAAAGACCCACTGTTCGACACGTTCCTGACCAGCGAATGCCAGTTCCAGAACCTGCCCACCACACTTGTTAAATTGTTCGAACGGCCCGGCGGTTTCTGCCACGTGGTCGCCTATCCCACCCCGGAGGATTAGTACATGTTCAGCCTGACCGTCCGACGCCACTTCATGATCGCCCACAGCCTTCCCCGCGAAGCGTTCGGCCCGGCCCAAGGCCTCCATGGTGCAACGTTTGTGGCCGAAGTCAGTTTCCGCCGCCCGGATCTCAATGACGACGCAATCGTTCTGGACATTGGCGCCGCGGGCGGCATCCTTGAGGAAATCCTGGAGGACCTGAACTACAAGAACCTCGATGAGCACCCGGCATTCAAGGGCAAGCTCTCCACCACGGAGGCCCTCGCCAAGCACATTGCCGACGCCATGGCCACCCGGATCCAGGACACCGCCGACGGACCGGCGCTTAGCGGCATCGACGTCGTCCTCCGCGAAAACCCCGACGCGTGGGCTGGCTACTCGCTGGAGCTTCCGGTGAAGTAAGTGCACATCCGCTTCATGGTCCCGGGGAACGTCCGGCACGGCTCCGGCGGGAACAAGTACAACGCCAAGCTCGCCGAGCATCTGACCGCCTTGGGCGCGGACGTCGAGACTGTAATCGTCGACGGCGATTGGCCGGTTGGGAGCCCGGCAGACCGGCAGCGGTTCGCGGAAGCGCTCGACGGCGGCACAACAGTGATTGCCGACGGCTTGGTGGCGAGCGGGGCACCGGATGAAATCGCCGGCGCCGCAGGCAAAGGAACCAAGGTTTGGATCCTGTCCCACATGGCGTTGGCGGACCACCATGACCTTGAGGCCAAGGCGCTGGCTGCCGCCACGGGGATCATCTGCCCGAGCGCCCACTCCGCGGTGGTACTGCAAGCCAGGCATGGGATGCGGGACGTTGTGGTGGCCAGGCCGGGCGCAGAGCCAGGGGAGGTCAGCCAAGGCTCAGAGCCCAAGCACATCGTGGCCGTCGCCGCGTTGTTCCCCAACAAGAGCCAAACCGCAATTGTGTACGCGCTGAGCGCTGTCCAGGACCTGCCCTGGACAGCAGCCCTGGTCGGTTCCCTGGACGCAGACCCGATGTACGCAGCTGAGGTGACGGCCGCCGTCGAGCATTACATGCTGCAGGACCGCATCAGTGTCACCGGCGAGTTGACGGGTGAGGCGTTCGAAGACCAGTGGCACAAAGCCGACCTCAGCATCCTCCTGTCCCGCTCGGAGAGCTTTGGCATGGTGGTGACGGAATCGTTGGCCCACGGCGTCCCGATGATTGTCCGGCAGGGGACCGGTGCAGTCGAGGCCCTCGGCGACACAAGAGCGGGTGCGGCCCTGGACGTCGCCACCGGAGACGAACCAGCCCACACACTTCGGAATTGGCTCACCAACCCGGAGTTGCAACAGCGCTGGCGCAACAACGCCCTCCAAGCCCGCCAGCATCTACAAGGCTGGGACACCACTGCCGCCACTGTCCTCAGCGCGCTGGGGACTAAACCACAAAGTTTGCTGTAGCACTGGTCGAGCAGGCAGAGGGATCGAACGGCGGATCCCACTCCAACTTGGCGGTCGTCTTCGCAAGGGGCGTGGTGGAGCCCGTGAGGTAGACCGTTACTTCCATGGTTTTTGTTCCGGCGGCGATCCATAGGGGGTTGTCGGCCACAGCGGCGTGGCGCTCGGTGTCAGAGTCCGGCGTGTACACACATGCTTCCTGCCCCGGACAGTTGACGGTGTACTCCAAGGTTTCCCACGACGCGCCAAGCCGGGAAAAATCGATACTCACGTCAGTGCGCCGAAGCATCGAATCGCATGCCTGTTGTCCGCATGCCGTCATAGTTCCGGCGACCACCACAGCAGCAAGACAAAAAGCTCCCCACGACTTTTCGAGCACGAGCCAGTCTAAGCTCAACCGTCGGCCGCGCGGGCAAAACGGTCAGAGTCAGCCCGAACCGTACGGCCGCGTGATCGCCTCAAGGAAATGCCCATCGGGGTCGCAGAAGTAGATTCCACGGCCGCCGTCGTTGTGGTTGATCTGGTTTGCTCGGGAACGGGCAGGGTCCGCCCAATAGGGAATGTGCTCCGCGGTGATTCGCAGGAAGATCTGGTCGAATTCCTCTTCGCTCACCAGAAAGGCGTAGTGCTGCGGGGCGATGGCACCGCTCGCCTCAAGGAAGTCCAACGTGACACCGTTGTCCAACGCCACCGTGACGAAGGACCACATGGGTTGCGGCTTCGGAAGGCCGAAGATACGGACGAGGAACTCCGCGGAACGGTGCTTGTCCGTGGCGTAAACGATGGTGTGGTTGAAACTGACAGGCATGGCTTGCTCCCGAAATGTTCGGCTACGTCAGGCGGGTGGGCGGTGCTCCGGTGCCGGCAGCCGGTGAGAGGCGAAGAACTCCTTGAGCAGGGCCGCGCATTCTTCCTCCCGCACGCCCACGTAGACCTCCACCCAGTGATTGAGACGGCGCTCGCGGAGGATGTCGAACACGGAACCCACCGCTCCCGCCTTCTCGTCCCACGCGCCAAACACGACGCGGGGGATCCTGGCCAGGACGATGGCCCCGGCGCACATGGCACACGGCTCAAGGGTTACCACCAGGGTGCAGTCCTCAAGCCGCCAGCCGTCTCCGTCGGTGCCCATGTCCCGGGCACGTTGGCGCAACGCCGAGGCCGCCTGACGGATGGCGACCACCTCCGCGTGGGCGGTCGGGTCCCCATGCGCTTCCCGCTCGTTGCGTCCGGAACCCAGCACGCCGCCGTCGGGCCCCAACACCACGGCGCCGATCGGTACGTCGTCCGTTTTCAGCGCCAACCGGGCCTCGTCCAGGGCAAGGCCCATCCAGGCCATGTGGTCTGCGTGATACGGCTCGGTGGCGCTCATGTCTCAATGATAGTTTTGGGGGATGCGCACACTCGTCGTGGACCACCCGCTGGTCGCCCACAAGCTCACCGTTCTGCGGGATAAGAACACCCCTTCACCGGTCTTCCGGCAACTCACTGAAGAACTCGTCACCCTCCTGGCCTACGAAGCCACCCGCGAGGTCAAGACGCAGCCAGTGGAGATCGAGACCCCTGTCACCAAGACCATCGGCACGGCTTTCACCAAGCCCACGCCGCTGGTGGTTCCCATCCTGCGCGCAGGCCTCGGCATGCTCGAGGGCATGACCAAGCTGGTCCCCACCGCCGAGGTGGGCTTCCTGGGCATGGCCCGCGACGAAGAAACCTTGGACATCATCACCTACGCCGAGCGCCTCCCCGAGGACCTCACCGGCCGCCAGATCTTTGTCCTGGACCCCATGCTTGCTACCGGCGGCACCCTGCGCGAGGCCATCAAGTTCCTCTTCAAGCGCGGCGCCTCTGACGTCACGTGCATCTGCCTGCTTGCCGCTCCCGAGGGTCTGGCCAAGCTGGAAGAGGAACTCGCGGACGCCAATGTGAAGGTTGTCCTCGCCTCGATTGACGAGAAACTCAACGAGAAGTCGTACATCGTGCCCGGCCTGGGCGACGCCGGCGACCGCCTCTACGGCGTGGCCGGCTAAAGGGAGACCCCTACCGGTTTCCGGCGCGCCCCGTTAGCCTGTGGCGCATGGACTGGAAACTTGAACTGGTATTTGTCCCTGTCTCCGACGTCGATCGCGCGAAGGACTTCTACGTCAACAAGGTTGGTTTCAACGCCGATTTCGATGAGCGTCCCATGGACGGCATCCGCTTCGTGCAACTGACACCTCCGGGTTCGGCGTGTTCCATCGCCATCGGTGAAGGTCTCACCGACGCCCCTCCGGGTTCTGCGCCCAACCTGCAAGTGGTGGTGGCGGACATCAACAAGGCCCACGAGCACCTCAAGGCCAACGGCGTGGAGGTCAGCGACGTCGACGTCCAGGACTGGGGTCACTTCGTTTACTTCGCTGACCCTGACGGCAACCAGTGGGCGGTGCAATACCTTCCGCAGCGGCCGAACGGCTAAGTCACACTTCAGCACCACCCCATGAGCGTGCGGCAGGATGGAACCATGAGCCATCCTGCCGCACCCGTGCTGACCGTCCGCGCCGTCCTCTTCGACATGGACGGCACGCTGGTGGACTCGACGGCGGTGGTCGAGCAGGTCTGGCTTGAATTCGCCGAGCGCTACGGCCTGGACTACAACGAAATACTCCGCACCTCCCACGGCGTCCAAGCCGGCGATACCGTGCGCCGCTATGCGCCCCCCGGCGCTGATTTCGAAGCTTTGACCGCTGAACTTGGCGAGATGGAACGCTCCCGGACCGATGGTGTGATCGCGCTTCCCGGTGCCGAAGCCCTGCTGGCCGGCCTTCCCGATGATGCCATCGCCTTGGTCACCTCAGCAGACCGCATCCTTGCTGATATCCGCATGCAGGCGGCCGGGCTCACCATGCCGTCCACCGCCGTCACCGCGGAGTCCGTCACCCGGGGCAAGCCGCACCCGGAGGGCTACCTCGAGGCGGCCGCCCTGCTGGGAGTCGACCCGGCCGACGTCGTGGTCTTCGAAGATGCGCCCGCCGGTATCGCTGCGGCGCGCGCAGCCGGAATGCGGACCGTGGTGGTGGGCAAGGCCGCTGCCAGTCACAATGCGGAGCTGGAGCCGGGCATGTGGCGGATTCCGGACTACTCGGCCGTGACGGTCACCGCAATGAAGGACGACGACGGCGGGCATCTCATCACGCTGACTCTCTAGTAACGCAGCTGGTACCGCCGGGTTAAAGTCTGTTCCACGCGGTAAACCCGGCGTAGGCTGTGCGCATGTCTGCGATGCCGGAGGCGTACGGTGCGGCACTGGAGCGGGCCATGGTCCACGCCGGTGACTGGCTTGCGTCGGTCCCAACACGTCCAGTCCGCCCGTCCTCCGATGCCGATCAGGTAGCCAAGAGCATCCTGTCGCGACTGCCGGATGAAGCCACCGATGCCGCCGAGGTAGTTGATGAGCTTGCGGCGCTGGCTGAGCCGGGCCTCATGGCAATCCAGTCCGGACGGTTCTTTGGGTGGGTCATGGGCGGAACCCTGCCCGCGGCCATGGCCGCAGACTGGCTTGTTTCGGCGTGGGACCAGAACACCGGGCTTCGATTCGCCACACCGGCGGCAGCCGCGGTCGAGGAATCGGCCGCCGCCTGGCTGCTGGACCTTCTCCACCTTCCTGCAAGTGCCGACGTCGGATTCACCACCGGTGCCACCACCGCCAATTTCGTAGGGCTGGCGGCCGGGCGCCAATACTTGATGGACGAGGCAGGCTGGGACCTGGAGGCTCTTGGGCTGACCGGCGCCCCGCGCATCACCACCTTTGCAGGCCGGGAGCGCCACGCCGCAGTGGATTTGGCGTTGCGGTATCTCGGCTTGGGGGCGTGCGTCCCTGTAGACGCCGACGACGAAGGACGAATTTTCCCCGACGCGCTTGCCGAGGCCATGGATCAGCAGCCCGGACCGTCGCTGGTCTGCCTTCAAGCGGGCAACCTGCATTCCGGCGCCTTTGATCCCATGGAGGAAGCCATAGCCGTGGCCCACGATCGCGGAGCCTGGGTGCACGTGGATGGCGCTTTTGGTTTATGGGCCGCTGTCAGCCCGACGCTGCGGGCCCGCCTGGCCGGAGTGGAAGAAGCAGATTCCTGGGCCACGGATGCCCATAAGACCCTGAACGTTCCTTACGACTGTGGCTTGGCAATCGTCGCGAGGCCGGAAGCCTTGAGGCGTGCTTTCAGTGTTCACACGAGTTACCTCATTGCCACGGATGCCGGTCCGGGAGATCCTTTCGAGAAAGTGCCTGAGATGTCCCGCCGTGCCAGGGGCATCCCTGTGTGGGCGGCGCTGAGGCAACTGGGCCGTAACGGGGTGATCTCCATGGTGGAGCGGCTCGCTGCAAACGCCCGCGCGTTGGCCGAGGGGCTCGCCGCGATCCCGGGCGTCGAGGTGCTCAACGACGTCGTGTTCACGCAGGTATCGGTGAGCTTCGGCAGTGATGACCGCACACACCGTGTCACGCAACGGCTGATGGCCGAGGGCGCGGTGTGGATGTCCGGGTCCTCGTGGCGTGGCCGTGAAATCCTCAGGATCTCAGTGAGCAACTGGACCACGGATGCCGGAGATGTTGCGGCGTCCATTGCCGCCGTGAGGGGTGCGGTGGACGCCGAACCGGAGTCCTAGCCCACGACGTGGGCCGCGTGGAGGACGACGAACACTACGGCCGCGGACAACGCGGCCCAACCAGCCAAATGCAGAAGCGGTCCCAGACGCGCCGCCGCCGTTCCCGACGCCGGTGTCCGGCCGATCTCCCTGCGCACCTCCTTGTAAGGAACACGCCCGCTGCCAAGGTCGCGAGCCAAGCGCACCAGGCCGCGCAGGTCGGCAAGCGCGGTGCGTACGACGTCGACACTCGAGGTGGGATCGTCCGTCCAGTCGACGGGTACTTCATGAACGCGCAAACCACACCGTTCGGCGATCACCAGGAGTTCGGTGTCGAAGAACCAGCCATCGTCCTTGGCATAGGGAAGGATCCTGTGCGCGACGTCGGCGCGGACGGCCTTGAATCCGCACTGGGCATCGGAAAAGCGTGCCCCCAGAACCGCGTGCAGCAGGAAGTTGTAGCTTCGGGAGATGAATCCGCGCTGGGGACTGCGGGCCGCCTGTGAGCTCCGTGCCAGCCGCGTGCCGACCGCTAGATCCGAATGGCCCGAGAGCAGAGGTGCAATGAGGGGAGCGAGGGCCGACAAGTCCGTGGAAAGATCTGCTTCCATATAGGCGAGCACGGGTGACGGCGAGACCTGCCAGATATGGCGGAGTGCGTTTCCGCGACCCCTTTGCTGGAATCGAACCACCGTCAGTTCAGGCAGTTCGCGGGCCAAGCGCTCGGCGATCCTCAGGGTGTTGTCCGTGCTGCAGTTGTCCGCCACCGTGATCCGGAAGGTGTGCGGAAATGAATCTGCAAGGTGCCCGTAGAGCCTGCGCAGGTTCTGTTCCAGGCGGGCTTCCTCGTTGAACACGGGAAGGGTGACGTCCAGCACAGGAACGGCAGCGCGGGTGTCAATGGGGGAGCGTCGGGCTTGTGGCCCTGCTTGGGCGCCCTGCTGTGTGGTGCTTAACGCCGCGCCACCGAAGCGCGCCGAATGGAAGCGTCGTGGTGGAGCGCTGGCGGTTGGATCGGTGAGCGTCATGTTTCCAGAATGGGCCCGCCGATTAGGAGGGTTTTAGGTGGAAGCTGTGACCCCACTGTGAACCATGGACGGCACCTGTGAAACGCGAAAACCGCGCCGCTTCCCGCCATCCGCTCCAGTGTGTACTGGTGCGAACGGCGGGAACCGGCGCGGTGATCAAGCAGTCTGGCTTAGTACCAGTTATTTGCCAGGTGGAAGCCCAGGGCGGCCGACGGGGATCCGTAGCGTTCCTTGATGTAGTTCAGGCCCCACTTGATCTGGGTCTGGTAGTTGGTCTGCCAGTCAGCACCCGCAGTTGCCATTTTGGTAGCAGGCAGCGACTGGACAATGCCGTAAGCACCACTGGAAGCGTTGGTGGCAGTGGTCTTCCAGTTGGATTCCTTCTCCCACAGGGTGTTCAGCGCAGTCATTTCGCTGGCGCTCCAGCCGTAGTTGCCAAGGATGCTGGCAGCGTAGGCCTTGGCGGCGGCGGGGTCGTCCACGGCCTTGGGGGCGGCGGCAGCAGCTGCAGCTTCGGCAGCGGCGGCGGCGGCTTGCTTGGCTGCAGCATCAGCGGCGGCCTTCTCGGCAGCGGCTTGATCGGCTGCGGCCTTCTCGGCGGCAGCTTTTTCAGCAGCAGCCAGGTCGGCAGCGGCCTTCTCGGCGGCAGCTTTTTCAGCAGCGGCCTTGTCTACGGCAGCCCGGTCAGCAGCGCCCTTTGCGGCGGCTGCGTCCAAGGAAGCGGAGATTTCGGCTGTCTTGTTGGTGCTGACCTGGGCAGCTGCCTGGGTCTCTGCAACGCGGCTCGCCTCAGGGAGGTTCAGGGTGGCGTTGGCAGCAGTACCGAGCGATGCGACGCCCAGCGCAGCGGCCACGACGCCGGCAACAACCGACATGCGGTGGCCGGACTTACCCTGGCGGGCAGCGTTCTTGAGGACGGTTTGCGACTTGGTCAACGGTGCGTTGTGCTCATCGCGGTGACGCGCGGAAGGGCGCGTCTGATCATTGAATTCAGACATGTGTGATTACCTCTCAGCGCCTGCGGAGTTAGCTGTCGGGTTCGGATGAGGTCATCCGGCCGCGCATCACGCTGCGGCTTTACCCCAAGGGTCCGGCATAAATGCCTGGGCCCGGAGACTCTGGGTCCCCCGTCTCTGCCTCGGAGTAAGAACGGACTCCGGGAAGTGGCAGAGCTCGGCGCATCCCGGATGCGGGCCAGTTGGGGCGACCCACCCTTTCGACGGTACAGGAGGAATTCGCAGAAGTCACATTTAGGTAACAGAGATCACGACGTCGGTGAGTCGCCTTGCCCGTTTCGTTACATCTCTTCGGTACTGACGGTAGGGAGTCGCAGGGCGAACTCGGTGCGACCTGGACGTGACGTCACTTCCACGCTTCCGCCGTGCGCTTCCACGATGGATTCCACGATCGACAAGCCCAGTCCGGACGTGCCCTCAGACCCCGATCGCGCGGCATCGGCGCGGGCAAAGCGGGAGAAGATCCGGCCTTGGAAATCCTCTGGAATGCCGGGCCCGTTGTCCGTCACGGTCACTACTGCGCTGCCATCGGCCGAGAGCATGACGCCGGTGACAACAGTCGTACCGGCATCGGTGTGTTTGCGGGCATTGGAGAGCAGATTGGCCAACACTTGGTGCAGCTGCGTAGCGTCGCCGCGGACCGTGACGGGCTCATCAGGCAGTTGAAGTTGCCAAATGTGGTCAGGTGCCATGACTTTCTCATCGCTGACAGTTTCGATCACCAACTGGGTGAGGTCCACGTCCGTGACCTTGACCGGCTGGCCTTCATCCAGCCTGGCAAGCAGCAGCAGATCCTCCACCAAGGTGGTCATCCGTTCGGACTGGCTCTGGACGCGTGCCAGCGACTTTCGGCCGTCATCGGTGAAGTTCTCGGTCATCCTCAGCAGTTCGGTGTAACCGCGGATGGCCGTCAGCGGCGTTCGGAGTTCGTGCGACGCGTCCGCGACGAACTGGCGTACTTTGGTCTCGCTTTCCTGGCGCGCTTCCAAGGCATTGGAGACGTTGTTCAGCATCTGGTTGAGGGCATGGCCAACGCTGCCGACTTCCGTTCCGGGATGAGAGGCCGACGGCGGTACGCGCACCGCAAGTGCCACCTCACCGGCGTCGAGCGGAAGACGTGAAACCTTGGTGGCCACCTCGGAGAGTTGCTCCAACGGCCGCATGGTCCGCCGGATGATCACTGTTCCGGCGAGGCCGATGATGATCAGTCCGCCCAGCGATACCAGCACCATGGTCCAGACCAACGACGCCTCGGCGCTTTGCTTGTCCGCCAAGGGCAACCCCGTCACGATCACATCGCCATTGGTTTCGACGGCCACCAAACGGTAGTCGCCGTTGGAGAGCGAACGGTCCACAGGGCGGTTGTCCTTAGGGAGGGTCAGCAGCACCTGCTCGTCATCTGCGGAGAGCGAAACGCGCTTTCCCTGGGCGTTGATGAGCCCCGAACTGCGGACGGTGGAACCGTCGATCCTGGCGTTGAGCGTTCCCGCGGCCTGGCCCCGCGCCTCCAGGGGATCCGGCTTCCCCGAAGGTGAGGACGGAAAGCTCGACGGCGGCCTGCCGAAGTCATTCGCGCGGCTGGACGCCTGCTCCAGCTGCCTGTCGAGCTGCCGGTTGAACACCATGTCCATGGACGCATAGCTCACCACGCCCACTGCCCCGCAAATGGCGACCAACAGTGCCATGGCCACCAGGACCAGCCGGGTGCGCAAGTGCCAGGTGGAGGGATTGAGCCAGCTGCGGCCGGACTTCCTGGCCACTCCTGAAAGTGTGCTCAACGCCTAGTCCGCGGGTTTGATGACGTAGCCGGCGCCACGGATGGTGTGGATCATCGGCGGATGGTTGGCTTCGATTTTCTTGCGTAGGTAGGAAATGTACAGCTCCACGATGTTGGCTTGCCCGCCGAAGTCGTAATCCCACACCCGGTCCAGGATCTGGGCTTTGCTGACCACCCGTTTGGGGTTTTCCATGAGGTACCGCAAAAGTTCGAACTGGGTGGCGGTGAGGGGAATGTCCTCCCCGGCACGCGTGACTTCCCGGGTGTCGACGTTCAGGGTGAGGTCACCCACCACCAGCTCGGCGGTGTCCATGGCGGCGACGCCGGATCGCTGGACCAGTCGGTGGAGCCGCAGGAGGACTTCTTCCATGCTGAAGGGTTTGGTGACGTAGTCATCGCCGCCGGCAGCCAGGCCAACAATGCGGTCCTGCACGGCGTCCTTGGCCGTGAGGAAGAGGGCGGGAACTTCGGGCGCGAACGTGCGGATGCGGTTGAGGACCTCCACGCCGTCGAATCCGGGCAGCATGACATCCAGAACCAGGACGTCGGGCCGAAAATCCTTGGCGAGCTTCACAGCATCGGGGCCGTCTCCGGCAACGGCTACCGACCAACCGGCCATGCGCAGGCCCATGCTCATGAGTTCGGCCAGGCTGGGTTCGTCATCCACCACCAAGGCGCGGATCGGTGAGCCGTCCGGGTGGGACAGCTGGGGGAGATTGTTGGTCATGGAATGCGAGGAGGCCATGGGACAACCTTCTGTTCTGCGGATTGGCGACCGCTTTGCCTGCCCTGTGAGGATGCTGTGAAGTCAACACTAGCGAGATTGGAGTCTGGAAGCCGCGAGCCCAAAGAATCCCGTTTCTACAGCTTGTAGCAGATTTTCGGCAGAAAATTTCCGAACCGGGCTCCCGGCGATTGGACAACAACTGTTTCAGATCGTGAGATTCCGCAGCTGGGTGCTTCGCGGGAATGTCGATGCACATCATGCCCGATTGGCCGAAGAAAATTCAGTACATGGCGAATATTTCCTGCCCCGGTCGAATGAAATGGCGTTCATTTATCATCATGGCTGAATTGTGATTTACGGCACAATAGACCTCTCCGTCTCAAAATGTGGACGGTTCGGCGCTTTGTTACTTGCGTGTTGCCATTGTTACGTTGCACACTTCCAATGTGAACAAGAACTCAACAGCACCTGCAGCCGCAGCAACCTGGTCCAGCACACCCGCTGGCCATGATGATCGCTGTTGTCGAATGCAAGCCTAACTTTCCACCCCAAGAAGTTTCAGGCATTCGCCCCCTAGCCCAGCGTTGGGCGCCCATCCCCAAACTCATTGCGGGGACAACCAGCATTCGAAGCCGCGATGACGGCTATTCACTTTTGAGGTAAGCACTCCATGTCAGTTGCATCTGGATACGTCCACATCTCCGTCCGTAACGCCAACAAGGCCGCCTCGAACGCAGGGCTCCGCCCCGGCTTCGGCAACCGCCCCGGCTACGCCCCCGCCCAGCAAGGCGCAGGCCAGCAGGCCCCCGGTTACGTTCCGCAGGGTTATAATCCCAACTCCTATGGTCAGTTGCGCGCAGTACCTGCCGCAGAGCCGGCACCCATGACTGCGCCCACTCCGGTGATTGCCCAGTCCGACAGGCTCCGCCCCGTTGCCAACGACAATGTGGCCCGTGGCTTTGTGCTCTACATGGGCATTGACGAAGAAACCGCAGCAGCAGCCGGCACCTCCATCGCCAAGCTGGCCCAGGAAATCCGCGCCTATGCGCAGTCCCTCGTGACCGGCGCTGAGAGCTATGCTGCCGTGGCAGTTGCACCGGCCGGCGCGCCCGGGTCCGCACTCGACGTCGTGCGTTCAACCTTCGGCGACCCCACCGTCGCCGCACGCCAGCGCACCGAAGCTGCCCGTCCGACGCCGCAGCAGGAATCCCGCCCCTCCGGTGTGCTGATCGACCTCGCCCGCCGCGAAGTGCACCTCGACGGCGAATCCCTGAACCTGACGTTCAAGGAGTTCGAGCTCCTCAACTACCTGGTCGAGAACGGCACCCGCACAGTGGGGCGCGACGAACTCCTTGAGGGTCTGTGGCGCAACGCCGAAGAGGTGCCCAACGAGCGCACCATCGACGTCCACATCCGCCGCCTCCGCTCCAAGCTTGGCCGCCTCGCCAACACCGTCCGCACGGTCCGCGGCCAGGGCTACCGCTTCTACGAGCACCCCGAAGTTATTGTCTGGGCCGCTCCGGAATACTCGATCTAAGTAACGCTGCAGCCGAAAGGCGGCATCATCCCTCTGCGCCTGCGCTCATTCTTCGCGCGACAACGGCGCTGTCGGGATATGCCGCCTTTCGGCTTTTTCGTGCCCTGACGAGGATTGGCCTCCGCGGCTGAGGGGACCGGGGTGCGTGGGGTCGTGACCCTGTTTGATGCGCCGGAAGCCCTTGGGCAACCGCATCAGGTTGCTAATAGCCTGTTCTATTCTCAAAGAAGGTCAGGAACCCCCGCGAGCCTTGGGCGGATAGGGTTGGTTCATGAGCGACCACCACATCAAGCGCCTCGTGATCATGCGGCATGCCAAGGCTGATTGGCCCATGGGCGTGCCCGATCATGAGCGTCCCCTCGAAGAGCGTGGGCATCGTGAGGCTCCGCTCGCGGGCAAATGGTTGCTCCAGCAGGGCGTGGTACCGGACTTTATCCTGTGCTCGTCCGCGCTGAGGACCCGCCAGACCTGCACCTGGGTCTGTGATGAGCTGGGTGACAAAGCGCCGACGCCGAAACTTGAGGACGGCCTGTACGCCGCCTCCGCGAACCGCATGTTGACGGTCATCAATCATGTTCCTGACACAGTGACCACGCTGATGGTCATCTCCCATATGCCCGGCGTCCAGGATCTCGCCATGCACTTGGCTTCGCGGGATTCAGACCACGACGCCTACATGGATGCCGCTACCCGATACCCAACGAGTGCGTTGACGGTACTGGAGACGGAGAAGTCCTGGGCTGAGCTGGATGGGCAGGACGCGCGGCTGACGCATTTCACGGTTCCCCGCCACTGACCCAACTGGCTGGCAGCAGTGGTCGTTTTGCGGGCTGGGAACAACCGCTATTGCGAGGTACTTGGGTCCCCGTGGGCCAACTGCGGCATGCACATGCAGCGAATCTCGAACACGGGCAGACCCGCTGCTTCGTCTCCGTGCCCGGTTGCGATCAGATACTCGCCGTCGAACATGTAAACCGGCAACTGCGGTGCCATGTATTCGTTGTAGCGGCTGGGATACACCCATTGCCCGCGGATATCGAACGCCGGCAGTGCGTAGGGATCGCGCCGGTTGTGGGCACTCGGATACAGTCCGTCGTCGATCATGATGTAACTCACCAGGCCATAGGTGTGATGGTGGTTCATGTCCGTGGGAAAGAGGATTGCTTCCACAGTTGGGCCCCTTCAAAAGGTTCGACAATCGCGCTCCGGGCGGCGCGGACAGCTAGGTAAGGTTAGCCTAAGCTAACAGCCGGTTGGACGTCGAATGTTCCCCTGTGTGACGTTGATCGCTCCCGGTCAGCCTTGGGGCAGGGGCAACTCACCCGCAACCTCGCGAAGCATCCGGACGGCGATCCGGATGTTGGGGCTCGCAGTCATCGTTTTCCGGTACACCACACCAACTGAACGTTGCTGGATGGGGTTCATAACAGGAATCGCAACCACCCCCGGTGGGAGCTGCGGCCTCCCCAGGCGCGGCACCAGTGCCACGGCAACCCCTTGCTCCACCATGGCGAGGTGCGTGGAAAAGTCGGGATCGTAGATACGGATATCGGGAATCCGCCCCAGTCCGGCGAAGATCTGCAGCAGGGCCTCGTTGCAGATAGCCCCCGCCGGGGTGCTGATCCAAGTCTCGTTGAGCAAGTCTTCACGTTCGACGGCGGTGCGGGACGCGAGTGGGTGGGTGCTGTTGACCAGGACATCGGCTTGATCGATGCAGAGATCCTCGTGGACCAGGTTCTCTGGGATTACCAGGGGCACAGAGTTCCAGTTGTGGACCACTGCCAGTTCCGCCTCGCCGGATGCCACCCTCTGCACCGCTTCGCGGGGGTCCTCTGCCAGCACTGTGATCTCTACAGTGGGGTGTGCGGCCGCCATGCGCCCGAGCATGGGTCCCACCAGTCCGCGGCATGCGGTGGAGAAGGCCACCAATCTCAGCAGGCCCGTCGGCTTGGCGGGATCAGCGAGCAGCGTTGCCTGAAGTTCCTCCAGTTCACCCATGATCCGACGGCCATAACCGGCCAACGCCAGCCCTCGCTCGGTGAGGAGCACGCCGCGGCCATTACGCTCCAGGACGGCAACACCGGTCTGCTTTTCCAGTTTTTTGATCTGCTGTGACACCGCCGAGGGGCTGAATCCCATCACATCTGATGCCGCCACTACCGAGCCGTGCTGCTCCACGGCAACAAGCGCCCTCAGGGCGGAGATATCAATCATGAAGCAAATCTACGCGGTTTCATACAGAATTCAACGCTGGTGCTTCACGCTAAAGAGGGTCAGAGTGTATTTTGTGAACCTTCGCCATTCTGCCCTTGCCGTCCTGGTCGCCGTCTTATGGGGCATCAACTTCGTAGCCATCGACCTCGGCCTGCACACGAACGGCAGGGACGTCCCTCCGCTGCTCTTCGTGGCGATGCGCTTCCTGCTCGTCGTTTTTCCGTTCATCCTGTTCATCCGCAAGCCGGACGTGGGCTGGAAGGCGATAGTCGGCGTCGGACTCTTCATGAGCGCCGGTCAATTCGGCCTCTTGTACCTGGGCATGGCGCTCGGGATGCCGGCGGGCCTGGCCTCGCTGGTCCTCCAGGCGCAGGTCCTGTTCACCATCCTGCTGGCGTCAAAGTTCCTGGGGGAGAAGCCCGGTCGTCGTCAGATGGCAGGCGTAGTGCTCGGCGTCGTCGGCCTGGGCGTGGTGGCGCTGGGGCGCAGCGCTGTGGCCCCGGTCCTCCCGCTCATGATCGTTTTGGCCGCGGCGTTGTCCTGGGCTGTTGGCAACGTGGTGGCCCGGCACTCCAAAGCCGCTTCCGGTTTGGGCCTGGTGGTGTGGTCCGGTGCAGTGGTTCCTGTTCCGTTGGCGGGGTTGTCGTTGCTAGTGGACGGGCCTGGTGCGGTGTGGGCAACGCTCACGGATCTGCAACCGGCAACCATCCTCAGTGCGATCTACACGGCGGTGTTTGCGTCCCTGATTGGTTACGGCATCTGGAACCGGTTGTTGTCGCTGTACCCGGGTTCCGACGTCGTGCCCTTCACGCTGTTGGTCCCCGTAGTGGGGATGACGGCGGCGTGGCTGGTCTTGAATGAAGTTCCCACGCTGACCGAAATCATGGGCGGGCTGATCCTGCTGCTCGGGGTGGCCACGGCAGTGCTCGGTGCCGGACGCAAAATCCGGCCGAAATCTCCCGTTGTGAGGCCCGCTCTGCGCCTCTAGATTCCGCGCAAGCGCGCAGAGCGGGCCCCACAACACGCCCCAACAGCAGGAGGATCAGCGCAGTGTGAAGATGGTCCGGTGCCAGTCCTTCTCGATGACGCCGTCCAGCTCCACCATCACGTGCTTCACCTGGGTGTATTCCTCAAAGGAGTACACGGACATGTCCTTGCCGAATCCGGACTGCTTGAAACCGCCATGGGGCATCTCGGAAATGATCGGGATATGGTCGTTGACCCAGACGCAGCCCGCCTTGATCTCGCGGGTGGCGCGCATGGCGCGTTGGAGGTTGTTGGTCCAGGCCGACGCCGCCAGTCCGTAGACGGTGTCGTTGGCCAGGCGGATCGCTTCGTCATCCGTATCGAAGGGAAGAACCACCAGGACGGGGCCGAACACCTCGTCCTTGACGATCTCCGAGTCGGGGGCCGCGTCCACCACCAGGGTGGGCCGGTAGAAGGCGCCGTCGCCGAGCCCGCCGTCCGTCGGAGCGTAACCCCCGGCCACCACTTTGCTGTAGCCGCGGGCTCGATCCACCATTCCCGCCACATGGTCCCGCTGCTTGAAGGAGACCAGCGGGCCAAGGTCCGCGTCGGTATCCCCGGGAGCACCAAGAACGATCCCCTCGAAGCGCTCGGCGACCTTCGCCACGAATTCCTCGTACACACTCCGGTGCACAATGGCGCGGGTGGCTGCAGTGCAATCCTGTCCGGTATTGATGAGCGAACCTGCCACGGCGCCATGCACCGCGGCGTCCAAGGTGGCGTCATCGAACACTACAAGAGGTGCCTTTCCGCCCAGTTCAAGGTGCACGCGCTTGGCGTTGACGGCAGCAGCTTCCAGGACCGTGCGGCCGATAGCAGTGGAGCCCGTGAAGGACACCATGTCCACGTCCGGGTGCTGCATGAGTGCTGCCCCAACAGAGGCTCCGTTGCCCACCACCACGTTCACCACGCCGTCGGGCAGCCCGGCATCCGTGAGCGCCTGCGCGAACATGAGCGATGTCAGCGGCGTGATTTCCGCGGGCTTGAGGACGATGGTGTTGCCGGCAGCGATCGCGGGCAGAACTTTCCATGCTGCCATCTGCAGCGGGTAATTCCACGGCGCGATGGACCCCACCACGCCGATCGCCTCGCGGCGGATGGAGGAGGTGTGCTGGGGTGAGTACTCGGCTGTGGCTTTGCCTTCGAGGTGGCGGGAGGCTCCTGCGAAGAAGTCGATGTTGTCGATGGTGCCGGGGACGTCGAATTCGCGGGTCAACCGCAGCGGCTTGCCCGTCTGTGAACTCTCCACCCGGGAGAACTCCGCGGCCCGTTCCTCCATGATCCGGGCGAACTTCTGCAGGATCCCGGCTCGTTCTCCTGCGGTGGTCCGGGACCATGCCGGGAAGGCTGAACGGGCTGCTGCCACCGCGGCGTCCAGGTCCGTCACTGAAGCGAGGCGTACGGTTTCCACCACCTCCGACGTCGCGGGGTTGATGACGTCCAGGGTGTTGCCCGAGGTGCCGGACAGGAGTTGTCCGTTGATGAACTGATGCATGTGGGTGCCGTGCTTTCCCTGCCGGGCGTCGGTGTCCGGGCAGTGGTGAAGGAACGACGCCGGATGGTGGCGTCGTGCGGGGAAGGTGCGTTGCGTTGCCAAGCAGGCAGGCGTCAGGCCTGCGTGCTTTCGCGTTCGGCGCTGTCCAGAATGGCCGCGAGTCCGGCCTGGAATGCTTTCAATGAGTCGAGGTTTTGCAGTGCGGCATGGTGCTTTTCAAGGAGGGGGTGCCCGGTGATGCGCGTGAAGACCCTGGGGTTGAGCCAGGGATCGTGGCCCTCGGAGTCCGGGAGCCGCTGGATTTCGACCGCAATTCCGGCGCCGAGTGCAAGGGTGTAGCTTTCAAGGGCGGCGTAGTAGTGCACCACGCGGTCCTCTTTTAGCCCGGCGTCGGTGAGGCACTGCAGGACGAATTCGATTGCTTTCAACTCGCCGGGGCCGTAGGTGTCCGTGGCGAATGACTCGCTGCCCAATGAGGGGTGCTGCATGAAAACCCTGAGGAGCTCGTCCAGATAGGCCTCGAGCCGGGTTCGCCAGTCCTGATCGCGCGCCACAGCCAGTGTGCGCTCCACCGATGTCATGAACAGCTTGTCCAGCGCTGCCCTGACGATTGCGTCCCTGTTCCGGAAATGCCGGTAGACGGCGGTGGCATCGACTTCGAGTTCCTGTCCCAGCCGGCGGACGGTCAACCGTTCGCCGGGTTCCTGGCGTGAAATCCGGAGGACGGCGTCAATGATGGTGGCTGGGTCCAAGCGCGTGCGGCGGTCCGTCGACTGTGCTGGCTGCACCATCTGTTGTCCGCCTTCCATTTGAGCCCCGGTTGATTATCAACCTACATGATTCATGGCCACCTCCTTTCGAGGACAAGTCAAAGTCTTTGTCAGCACTGATGTCAACACTGTTGACTTTAATGTGATCCGGCTCATAGTCTGTCTTCCAGAGTTGAATTTCCCCACGAAAGGACTCGATCGTGCACGCAGAGATTTTGTTGGAGAACGGATGGGTGTACACCGGCAAAGACGCCGGACCCATCCGCGCAGATATAGCAATAGAGGGCGGCAGGATCATCGCCGTCGGCAGTGCCGACGAACTGGAGCCAACAGCGACGCCGGATACCCGCCGCGTGAACCTGGACGGGCAACTGGTGCTTCCCGGGTTCCAGGACGCCCACATCCACCCCATCTTCGCTGGGATAGAACTGCTCCAGTGCGACCTGACGGAGGTGGCCGGCGCAGAAGAGGCTGTGGCAAGAGTTGCCCGCTACGCCGCGGACAATCCGGAGCAACCGTGGATCCTGGGCGCAGGCTGGTCCATGGATCTGTTCGCCGGCGGAACCCCTGGGCGGGAGCTGCTGGATGCAGTGGTCCCGGACCGGCCCGTGTACCTGGTCAACCGGGACCACCACGGCGCCTGGGCCAACACTGAAGCGTTCAAAGCCGCCGGGATCACCAAGGACACCCCTGATCCGGAGGGTGGTCGGCTGGAACGCGAGGAGGACGGCACGCCGGCAGGCACCGTCCACGAAGGTGCCATGGACCTCTTCAACGCGGTAAAGCCTGCAGTGCCCTACGAGTTGGCGTACCAAGGCCTGCTCGCATCCCAGAAAGTGCTGCTCGCCCAGGGCATCACGGCATGGCAGGACGCCTGGGTTCCCATCCCGGAGGGCGAACATGCTGATCACCTGGAGATCTACCAGGACGCCGCGAAGGTCGGGGACCTCAAAGCCCGGGTCACGGCATGCCAGTGGTGGGACAGGACCGCGGGCATGTCCCAGCTGGACGCAATCGTGGAACGCCGCAACCGGGTGGCCGGAACATTCGACCCCCTGCAGCTCAACGCCAACACGGTCAAAGTCATGGTGGATGGCGTGGCTGAGAACTACACAGCCGCCATGCACCACGTCTACCTGGACCACCACGGCCACCACACGGAGAACCGCGGCATTGAGTTCTTCGAGCCGGAGCAGTTGAAGGAGTTCGTCACCGCGATCGATGCCGAGGGCATGCAGGTTCACTTCCACGCCCTCGGCGACCGCGCAGTCACGGATGCCCTGGACGCGCTGGAGGCGGCCCGGAACAGCAACGGCGCCAACGATCACCGGCACCACCTTGCGCATTTGCAGGTGGTCCGCAGCGAGGACATTCGCCGCTTCCCTGAGCTCAATGCGGCCGCCAACGTGCAGGCTCTGTGGGCCTGCCACGAGGAACAGATGGACACCCTGACGCTTCCGTTCCTGGAACCGGGCGCAGAGGACAGGCACTATCCCTTCGGTGAGCTCGCTTCTGCGGGCGCCCGATTGGTGGCGGGCAGCGATTGGCCGGTCTCCACTGCCGACCCCATCGCGGCCATCCATGTGGCCGTGAACCGAACGGCTCCCGGCGAGGACCTGCCGCCGCTTGGCCCGGAACTCCAAAAGCTCAGTCTCAAGCAGATCGTGGACGCCTACACCCACGGCACGGCGTGGATCAACCACCTGGACGCCGCAACGGGAACCCTGGAACCCGGCAAACTGGCGGACCTCGCCATCCTGGACGTCAATCTTTTCGAACTCCCCGTGGAGGAACTGCACCGGGCAGTGGTGACGCAGACGTGGATTGGGGGCGAGTGCGTCTACGACCGTGCAGCAGCCCAAAGCCCACTCACGGAAACAACCCGCAGCCACCTGTCGGCAGTGACGCAGTGAGGGCGGCAACAGCGGGTGGGACCCGGAGCCGCAAACAGCGGACGACGCCGTCGCGCATCACCGCGGTGACGGTGGCCGGCGTCGTGCTCGGCTTGGTCCTGGGCGGCTGCGGCACTCGGCCCGCCAGCGTGATCGACGCCGCGGGCGGTGCCAAGTACACCCTGTCCGACTCCACAGAGGAGCCCACCCGGGAGATCGACAACTTCAACTGGGCCATGTATGCGGAGCCATTTTCCCTGGACTACGCCTACGCCTTCGATTACCCGGACAACACCGTTCTATCCAACGTGTGCGAGTCGCTTTTCCGCTGGAACGCGGACCTGTCCACCTCGCCCGGCCTGGCCACGGGAGTGGAGAATCCTGATCCACTCACGTGGATCTACACCATCCGCCAGGGCGTGAAGTTCCACGATGGCACCGAGATGACGGCGGACGACGTCGTTGCATCTCTGAGCCGCCACATCGACCCTGAAGTGGGGTCGTTCTGGGCGTCGTCCTACCAAAACGTGGAATCAATCGAGAAGACCGGCGACTACGAAGTCACGGTCACCACCACGCGTCCGGACTACGTCTTCAACAATTCACTGGTTGGCGCCCCGGGTGTGGTGGAGTCCGCAGCAACCCTTGAGGAAGCAGGCAAGGACTACGGCAACTCGAAAGCGGGCGTGAACTGCACAGGGCCGTTCCAGTTCGGTCAGTGGGAAGCGGGGGAGAGCATCACCCTCAAACGCTTCGACGACTACTGGGATCCGGACCTGAAGGCCAAGTCGAAGCAGGTCACGTTCACCATGCTGCCGGACGCCACATCCCGCATCAACGCCTTCCAGACCGGGGAAATCGACGGCGGCTTCGCGATCCCGTCCAACGCGATCGACATCCTCAAGGCCAACAAGGATGCCGGGTCCCTGTACTTCGGCAATGACACCTCCGTGCAGAGCATGGTCTTCACCAACCTGGCCGGGACCTTCCAGGATGTCCGGGTGCGCAAGGCACTCATGATGGCCATTAACCGGGACGCGCTGATCAAGGCGGCGGAGCAGGGGTACGCGAAGAACACGGACGCACTGACCACCAGGAATGTGTGGAAGGACGTCCCGGCCACCACTGCTGATGAGGCTTTTGATGGCCTCCTCTCCACTCCCTATGACCTGGAAGAGGCAAAGAAGCTGGTGAAGGAAGCCGGGGCCGAAGGCAGCAAGTTCGTCTTTGCCACCGCTTCCCTGAATGCCGCGTTCGACATCACGGCACGGGCCATCGCGTCCGCGGCCAAGGAAATCGGCTTGGAACCGGAAATCCAGACCATGTCCAACGACAAATACACCACCCTCTTCTCCGACCCGGAGGCCCGCAAGAACGTGGACCTGCTGGTGACGTCCTGGTACCTCTCCAGCACCGAACCCCTGGAAATGTACAGCGTGCTGCGGACCGGGGACTTCAGCAACTACGGCGGCTGGAGCAACGCCGAATTCGATGACCTGGTGAACTCCTCGTACAGCGTGCAGGACCCCGAAGCCCGCGGCAAACTGACCGGCCAGGCCGCCAAGCTGGCCAGCGAAGACGTGGTCTGGGGACCGCTCTACGAAACTGTCACCTCCATGTGGCTCGGCAAACGCATCACCGGTGCGGACCCGTCCATCAACTACATGTACTACCCGTGGGCAGCCCAGATAGGAGGTCGCTGATATGACCGCTACGGAACAAGTCCAGGCTGCCAACGCGCCGGATGCTCCCGGCCACAAGCGGGACAAACGCAGGGCGGTCCGCCCGGCGGTCTACATCATGAAGAAGCTGCTGGCCCTGGTGCTGACGTTGTTCGTTGCCTCCGTGGCCGTGTTCTTCTCCCGTTTCCTGGTCCCAGGAGACCCGGCCCGCTTCCTGCTCAGGGGACGCAGCCCCAAACCCGAGGCACTGGAAGAGATCACCCGGCAGTTCGGACTGGATAAGCCGGCCTGGGAACAGTACCTGAACTGGCTCGGCGGCATCCTGCACGGGGACTGGGGCCGCTCACTGACCTACCGCCAGGACGTTTCCGACGTCTTGCTCGGACGCCTGCCCACCACCCTGCAACTCGTCGCCTTGGCCGCCGTTTTCATCACCGTCCTTGGCTTGTTCGCTGGAATCGTCGCCAGCCTGAACAAGGGTTTCAGTGACCGCTTCATCCTCATTACCCTCACTGCAGCCGGGGCTGTCCCGCCCTTCGTTGCAGCCATTGCCCTGGTAGCGCTCTTCTCCGTAGGCCTGGGCTGGTTCCCCTCCTTTGGAAGCGGCGACGGCGGATGGGACAGGATCTGGCACCTCACCCTCCCGGCGCTCGCCTTGGGCATCACCTACATCGCCATGGTGGCCAGGGTGACGCGGTCCTCCATGAACGAGCAACTGCTCCGCGAACACGTGGAGGTGGCAACCAGCCGTGGACTCACCCGTGGGTCCGTAGTGGCACGCCACGTCCTGCGCAACGCCATGGGACCCATCCTCACCGTCAGCGGCGTGCTGGTGGCCGGCCTCCTGGTCTCCAGCGCCATCATCGAGCGGACGTTCGGATTGTCCGGCATCGGCCAACTCCTGGTCCAGTCCATCGACAGGCTCGACTTCGGTGTTGTCCAAGCGATCGTCATGGTGGTGGTTGCGGCCTTCGTCCTGGTCAACACCGTGGTGGATCTTCTCCAACCCCTTATTGATCCGCGGATCGCGGCCGGAACGGAGTCCCGATGACGTTAGCCATCCAGCTGCCACAGGCGGGGCTTCGCCGTTACGGCAGCCTCCTGTCACCCATGGCGTGGGGCGCGCTCGCCGTTGCCGCCGCCGTCGTCCTTCTTTCGCTGTTCGCTCCGGTCCTGGCGCCTTACGATCCGGACTACGTAGACCTCAACAACGTCCTGGCCGGTCCCAGCGGGCAGCATCTGCTGGGTACGGACGCCTTGGGCCGCGACCTGCTGAGCCGGATCATGCACGGTGGCCGGACCTCGCTCCTGGGACCCACCATCGTGGTGATCGGATCCACTGTTCTGGGTCTGCTGCTTGGCCTGGTGGCCGGCTGGTCCGAAGGCTGGCTGGGCAAGATCCTGGGCCGTCTTTTCGATCTCCTCTTTGCTTTCCCTGCGCTGCTCATGGCCATGCTGGCCATCGCGTTGTTCGGTAAGGGGTTGTTCGCGCCAATTCTGGCCATGACCATCGCCTATGTTCCGTACGTTGCCCGGCTCGCGCAGTCCTTGGTGGTGGCAGAACGCAGCAGGCCGTACGTCCAGGCGTACCGGGTGCTCGGATTCCGGACGCCCTGGGTGGTGCTGGGACGGGTTCTCCCCAACCTCATTCCCACCGTTGGCGCCCAATCAACACTGAATTTCGGCTACGTGCTGGCAGACCTTGCGGCGCTCTCCTTCATTGGGCTCGGGGTTCAACCGCCCACCAGCGACTGGGGCGCCATGATCGAGGAATCCCGCGGCGCTTTGCTGGGCGGATACGTCCTGCCCGCCTTCTGGCCGGCTTTGGTGGTGGTCCTGGTGGTGGTGGCCGTCAACGTCATCGGCGAGGAAATCTCAGACCGCATCGGAGGAAAACTTTCATGAGCCAGCTCTTGCAGATCGAAAACTTTACGCTCGGTTTTCCGGGCAGGCCGCCGCTGCTGGACAGCGTTTCCCTGCACGTGGACGACGGCGAAGCGGTCGCCTTGGTGGGGGAGTCCGGCTCAGGCAAGTCGCTGACCACCCGGGCGGCGCTGGGGTTGTTTCCCGGCGGCGCACAGTCTTCCGGACTCGTGTCCGTGAAGGGCCTGGATACCCTGACTGCCAGCAAGCAACGGCTCAAGGAGCTGCGCCGCGGACATGCGTCGATGATCTTCCAGGACCCGCGGGCCGGCATCAACCCGGTCCGGACCGTGGGGGACTTCCTCACTGAAACCCTGCTTCGCTTTGACGGTCTTACCCGCGCCGAGGCCACCGAACGCGCCGTGAAGCAGCTGGAGCAAGTGGGGCTTCGGCGGGCCAAGGAACTCATGGACCAGCACCCGCACCAACTCTCCGGCGGCATGCTCCAGCGCGTCATGATTGCCGCGGCCCTCCTGAACTCGCCGGACCTGTTGCTGTGCGACGAGCCCACCACCGCCCTGGACGTCACCACCCAGGCCGGGATTGTGCGGCTCCTGCGTGACGAGCAGCAGTCCCGCGGGATGGGCATGCTGTTCATCACCCACGACCTCAACCTCGCCGCGAGCCTGTGTGAGCGGGTCTATGTTCTCCGGCGCGGGGAAGTAGTGGAACACGGACCAACCCGGACCGTGTTCATGACGCCGCAGCAGGACTACACCCGGCAGTTGGTGGAGGCAACTCCTGTCATAGAGGTGGGGTCTGGCTCGGCCTTGGCTGCGGCTCCCGGGCTTGAGCCGGCAGGGTCTGCCTTGCTGGAGATTACCGGGCTGTCCAAGACGTACCACCTGCCCCGCGGAGAAGTCATCACTGCCCTGGATAACGCCCACTTCAGCTTGCCGGAGGGCGGGTCCCTGGGCATCGTGGGCGAGTCGGGTTCCGGAAAATCCACGCTCGCCAGGCTGGTGCTGGCGCTGGAAACCGCCACAGCAGGCGAACTCACCCTTCGCGGCGTCACCAGGCCACACCGGCCCCTGAAGGCATCCGAACGGAAAGTGCTGGCCAAGGAAGTACAGATTGTTTTCCAGGATCCGTACCTGTCTTTGGATCCCCGGATCGCTGTTGGCAACGCTGTGGCCGATGTTTTCCGGCTGCACCAAAAGCAAGGACGCAAGGAATCCAAGGACAGTGCACGCGACCTCCTGGCAAGGGTGGGGATCGGGCCCGAACGGTTCGACGCCAAGCCCCGGGCCCTCTCGGGTGGACAGCGTCAACGCGTCGCCTTGGCCAAGGCCCTTGCTGCCCGCCCGCGCCTACTGGTGCTGGACGAGGCCACCAGTGCATTGGACGTCTCCGTCCAGGCCCAGGTGCTGGAACTCGTGGAGGAACTGCGGCACCAACTCGGACTGACCATCCTGTTCGTCACCCATGACCTGGCCGTGGTGTCACGCCTCTGTTCTGAGCTCATCGTGATGCATCAGGGACGGATCGTGGAGCAGGGACCCACAGCGCGAATCCTTGAGGACCCTGGAGATGAGTACACGCGGAACCTCATCGCCTCCCGTCCCCGGCCCTTGTGGGACGCCGAGCCGGTCATTGCCTGACCGGCTGGGAATACAACCATTGAAACAGGAGAACCTCCCGTGAAGACCACCGTTTTCGAACGGAATGTCCCGCAGACCGCCGTCGTATCCCATGCGCTGGAAGGTGCCGCCCACCGGCCCTTCTGGATCGACGACCTGAAGGACTCAGCAACTCATTATCCGCAGCTCGACGGCGACGCTGCCGCCGACCTCGTGATTATCGGCGGCGGATACACCGGCCTATGGACAGCTCTGCGCGCCAAGGAACGCGACCCCGGCCGCACGGTCATCCTGCTCGAAGCGGAGCAGGTGGCGTGGGCGGCTTCGGGCCGCAACGGCGGTTTCTGCGAAGCCAGCCTCACCCACGGCCATGAGAACGGCAAGAACCGCTGGCCCGAGGATCTTGAAACTTTGGACCGGCTGGGCATGGACAACCTGGACCGCATGCAGGAAGCCGTGGAGAAATACGGCATGGATTGCGATTGGGAGCGGACCGGTGAGCTCAACGTCGCCGTCGAACCGCACCAAGTGGTCTGGCTCCAGGAGGACGACAGCCCCGGCAGTGTCTTCCTGGACCAGGATGCCGTCCGGGCGGAGGTTAATTCCCCCACGTACTTGGCGGGGCGTTGGCACAAGGACTCCGTGGCGATGGTCCATCCGTACAAGCTCGGCCTTGAACTGGCGCGGGTGGCAACGGAGTTGGGCGTGGTCATCCATGAAGGCACCCGTGTGCGTGAACTGAAGGACCATGAGCTGGGCGTCACCGTCGTCACGGAACGGGGCAACGTAGAGGCCGGGTACGTGGTCCTTGGCACCAACGTGTTCCCGTCCCTGCTCAAGCGGAACCAGCTCATGACCGTGCCGGTGTACGACTACGCGCTCATGACCGAACCCCTTTCGGCAGAACAGCTGGAGTCCATCGGTTGGAGCAAACGCCAGGGAATCGGCGATGTTGCCAACCAGTTCCACTACTACCGCATCACCAAGGACCACAGGATTCTTTTTGGCGGGTACGATGCCCTCTACTTCTGGGGCCGTCGCGTGGACCAGCGGCACGAATACCAGCCGGAGACCTGGGAGAGGATCGCCTCCCACTTCTTCACCACGTTCCCGCAGTTGGAGGGGTTGAAGTTCACGCACAAGTGGGCTGGTCCCATCGATTCGAGCACGCAGTTCTGCGCGTTCTTCGGCACTGCCCGAAAGGGGCGGGTGGCGTACGCGGCTGGTTTCACCGGGCTGGGAGTCGGGGCCACAGCGTTTGCGGCGGACGTCCTCCTGGACCTGCTGGCCGGCCTCGACACCGAGCGTACCCGGGTGGAGATGGTCCGGAAACGGCCGCTTCCCTTCCCTCCTGAACCACTGGCCTCCCTGGGTATCAACCTGACCCGCTGGTCCATGGACAGGGCCGACCACAACCAAGGGAAACGGAACCTCATCCTCAAAGCGCTCGACGCCGTAGGGCTGGGCTTCGACTCCTGACCCATTTCGTTGAGGGGCCTGCCGTGCGTGTTTGGATCTCGTGTTGGCGCGTAGAGCGGGCCCCGCAACGCGCAGGGGTGGTTAGCGCTTGGGGGACGCTTTGCGTTGGGTAGAAGCGCTCGACGCCGGACGCTTGGCCTGCGTCGTTGGCGTACGGGGCGCGGGGCGCTTCACAGCAGGGCTCTTCGCTCCACTGGAGGGACGCGGCGTCGCAGCAGCGGCACGCTTGGATGGGGCGACCGGGCGCGAGGTCGCGGGTTTGCGGGGCGCCGGGGTCCGCTTGGCTGGAGTCGCAGGTCGTCGGGCGGGAGCAGCGGCACGCGATCCAAACGACGGCACCACCGCGCCGAGGAACAGCACCGCCAAGGTCCCTACCCCTGCCGCGGCAGCCAGGTAGAAGTAGATGTCGGAATCCTGGGTGCTGCCGGCACTGCCCAAGGCGTTGGCATCCTGGCTGAAGGCAATGCCCCACATCCTCAGGAACGCGATGCTGCAACCAATGAAGAGGCTGGTGCCCACGGCGCCCAGAAGGATCACGAAGTAGCGTCGCCGGCTGAAGACCTGCACGAGCGACGCCAGATAGCAGACCAGCACAGAGCCCAGGAACAGGTACAACACGAGTTCCTCGAGCACCACCGCGGCCAGCACCAACAGCCCGAGCGAGACGAACGCGGCCACCACCGCAAGCTTCCCGCTGTTCCCCATGTGACGCATGAGGTTAATCATCGCCGACCAAGTGGCCGCGCCACGCCGTCGTACATTGCAGTTGAATACCGTTGTGAGGCCCGCTCTGCGCCCTAAACACCAGTGGGAGCGTGCAGAACAGGCCCCACAACGGGCCGGCCAAAGCTACTTGATGACATATCCGTGCATGATGGTCATCACTGCGGCCACGCTCTGCTCGCGGGTCCGCTCCGGGTTGTACGTCTGGCGGTCGAGGCCCACTACGAAGATGGCGCCGAAGATCGCCGCCTCCAAGGACCCGCGGGCAATGGACTCGTTGACCTTGTACCCGGAAGCAACACTTTCCACTGCCGAACCAATCACGGCCAGAAGCTCACCGCGGAGTTCAGCGAACACGGCGCTCCACTCGCCGGGGGTACGCCAGTTTTCGCTGACCCACAGGCGGGCGAAGGAGGGGTAGTCGTCCATGAATTCCATGGCCTGGCCCACCATGTTGTTCATGGATTCCAGGGGGTCGCTGGCCTGTCCGCGAACGTCCTGGAGCCGGACCAGCATGATGTCCACACCGTGCCGAAGCAGCTGGGCAATCAGGTCCGATTTACTGCCGAAGTTGTAATAGACAGTCCCTTTGGACACCCCAGCCGCGGCCGCGATTTCGTCCACCGTGACCCCCGCGGCGCCGCGCTCGCCGATCAATTCCATGGAAGCCTCGAACAGGCGCTGCTTGGTGGCGTTGGTGCGGCCGGGGCGGAGCTTCTTTTCTGCAGGGCCGGTGGGGACGGGCTCGGTGGTGCTCATACTGCGATCTCCGGCTTCAGCGTCTTGAGGGTCCACACCTTGTGCTTGCGGACGGCGAGCGTGGACAACGCCATTCCCAGCAAAGTGTATCCAAGCAGGCCCAGGACGGTGGGCCAGATCATGCTGAGCTCACCTCCGTAGATCAAGTGCCGCATGCCGGTGACCACGTAGCCCATGGGCAGGACCTCGTGCACCACATGCAGCGGCATGGGGGTGGTTTGCCACGGGAACGTTCCGCCCGAGGACACCAACTGCAGGACCAGCAGGATCAGCACCACGAACTTGCCGGGTGTCCCCATCAGCGCCACGATGCCCTGGATGATCGCGCTGAAAGCCATCACCGCGGCCAACATGAACAGCCACATGCCGATGGGGTGGGCGGGGTTCAAGCCCAGGCCGAGGTTCACCACCAGAGTGAGGATGGTGGCCTGCAGCACCGAGACCACGAAGAACGGCAGCCAGCCTCCGACGGCGATTTTCCAGGCGGGGGCGTTCGACGCCAGGGCCCGCTGGGTGATGGGCCGCATGGCCTGGACCAGCATGAACACGCCGATCCACAGTGCCAGGGTCAGGAAGAACGGGGCGAGTCCGGCGCCGTAAGAGCCTGCCTTGGCCTGCGAGACGTTGTCCACCGCCACGGGATCAGCAATCACCTTGGACACGCTGTTCTTCTGCTCATCGTTCGGGTTGGGGATATCTCCCGCACCCTTGGCGAGCTCGGTGGCGAGGGTGTGTGAACCATCGGCTGCGGTCACTGCGCCGCTGGCAAGCTGTCCAGCGCCGTCGTCCAGTTGGCGGGCGCCGTCGTCGAGCTTGGCCGCGCCGTCCAGAGCGGTCTGCTGTCCTGCAGCCAGCGTGGCCGCGCCGGTGTTCAGCTGTCCGGCACCTGCGGCGGCTTTCGAAATCGCGTCGGTAAGTGTTGGCGTGGCGCCGGCGAGTTTGGCGGCCCCGGCGCTCACGGCAGCCGAGCCGTCAGAGAGTTGCTGGATCTTGGCAGCGTCGCCGGAAATCTTGGCCTTGGCGTCCGTCACGGGGCTCGATGCCGCGGCGGCGTCGAAGTCCGCCAGGACCTTGGCGGCCTGCTCCTGCGTCAGCACGCCGGCGGTAACCAGCCGTGCGTTGGACTCGACCACCCGGTTCCGGAGGCCTTTGTCTGCCGCTTCGAGCTGCCCGACGACGTCCTGGACTTTCGCGTTCAGCTCGGCGTTTCCGGCGGCTACCTGGGCGGCACCGTCGGCGAGTTTTTTGGAGTCCGCAGGCAGCGTGGCCGTCTTGTTCTTCAGTTCTGTGAGGCCTGAGCTCAACTGGCTGGCGCCGGTGTTGAGCTGGACCGCGCCGTCGCGCAGTTTGGTCTGTCCGGCCACGAGTTGGTCGGCGCCGGTCACCAGTTCGGTGGTGCCGCCGTGGAGTGTTGCGGCTCCGTCGCTCAGCTTTCCCACACCCGTGGCAAGTTCGGAGGCTCCGTCTGCGGCTTTGACGATGGACGCGTGGATGGTCCCGAAGCCTGTGAGGAGCTGGTTTGCCGTTTCCTCGCCCACCTCCTTGGCCACCGTGGAATGAACCGCTGTGGTGAGCTTGTCCACGATGGTGCTCAACAGGTAGTTGTTGGCGTCGTTGGTGGTGACGTGCAGCATGGCCTGGTTGGCGGCGTCGAAGCTGCCGGGCGAGACCAGGTTGGCGGAGAAGTCCTTGGGGATGCGCAGCGCGAAGGCGTACTCACCCGTGCGAACACCGGCGTCTGCGTCCTCGGCGCTGGAGACCGGCTTCCAGTTGAAAACGTGTCCCTCCACCAGGCTGTCGGCCACTTTTCGTCCCGCCTGCAGCTCGGTGCCGTCCGACGACGTTGCTCCCGTGTCCTCCACCACCAGCGCGGCGTCGATCTGGTTCAGGTTGCCGTACGGATCCCAGTTCGCATAGAGATACACGGCGCCGTACAGCAACGGAACCATGGTCAGGGCGAGGATGGTCAGCTTGGGCAGTAGCCCGCCGGTCATGCGCTTGAGTTCGGAGCGGGCGAGCCGCAGAACAGTCACTTTGCAGTCCTTTGGAGGTTTTCGGATTCGGGGTCAGCGGCTGCCTGGGGCGCCGCTGGAGTTTGGAGCGTTTCCGGCTCTTCAGCCACCGGCTCGGCAGCATGTTTGGCTTTGGGTTCGACGGCGGCAGCCGGCTTGGGTCGGGCTGGTTCGACGGCGGCAGCCGGCTTGGGTTCGGAGTGCGCGGCATCCGCCTCCGGTTCGGGCGGATGCATCACGGAGTTGCCGATCACCGCGGCGGGTCCGGTCCAGTTGTCCGGAAGGGCACCGACGACGGCGACGACGGCAAGTGGCCGCCCGGCGTCGGACGCCAAAGCCTGAAGCCTGGGCAACCACGCTGCGGGATCTGCGCTGTGGCGATCGGGGGAGTCCACCACGAGGAGGTCCGTGGCCGGATCTGCGAGGGCGAGTGCGGTCAGGAGTTCGAGCCGGCGGACGGCGGGAATTTGTTCGATCCAGAGTCCCGCGATGTCCTCGAAGCTGTTGACCTTCAGCCACGGCTTGCTCAACAACGCGCCACGGTAGCGGCGGGGGATGAGGGAGAGGTCTTCGGTGACCAGGTCACGGACGCTGAGGTGCTGCTCGGGTTCGTTGACGCCGGGGGAGTCCACCAGGGCACTGGCAAGCCGGATCTTCTTGGTTTTGGTGGTGGTGTCCCAGCTGAGGACGCCGTTGCTGGGCTTCATTCGGCCGCTCAGGGCCAAGGCCAAAGCGGTCCGCTGGTCCTGGCCCTCTCCGGCAACGAGCAGAAGTTCGCCGCGGCGGACCTGAAGTGACGTTGCCGGCAGGAGATCGTCCCGGCGGCCGTTGATCTGGAGTTGCTGTACGGACAGCACAATGAAGCCTTTCGCAGAAATGGTGTCTGCTGAAAGTCTAACTAAACTGACTGGTCAGTTCAAATAGAGATTAGAGTCCGTACTTCTCCAGAAGCCGCAGCCATACTTCGCTGATCGTCGGATATGAAGGAACGGCGTGCCACAGACGGTCCAGCTTCACTTCACCCACGATCGCAATGGTTGCTGAGTGCAGCAGCTCTGCAACGCCGGGGCCCACGAAGGTGGCGCCGACAATCACCTGCCGATCCTCATCCACCACGATCTGGGCCCAGCCCTTGTAATCGGGGGAGTGCAGTTGGGAGCCGGAAACGTTGATGGGGAGTTCCACACCGGTGACATTCTTTCCCTGCAATAAGGCCTGCTCCAGGCTCGGCCCCACGGAGGCCACCTCGGGGTCGGTGAACACCACGCTCGGGACGGCGTGATCATTGGCAGTATGGGCCCACGGGCTCCACGGTTTCGGTGTGCCCTGGAGCTTGCCATTGGCCCTTGCTACGATCGCGTCGCCGGTGGCGCGGGCCTCGTACTTGCCCTGGTGGGTCAGGAGGACTTTTCCCGCTGCATCCCCCGCGGCATACAGCCAGAGCCCGCTCGTGCCGTCGCTGGCCGGGCCTTCAACCAGGCCGCTGGCATCGGTCGCGAGGCGGAGCGGCTTGCCGTTCTGCGCCTCGACGCCAACAGTCTCCAAGCCCAGATTGGCCAAGGCGGGGTGCCGGCCTGAGGCCACCAAAAGTTTGTCAGCGGTGACAGTTTTGCCGTCGAACGCGACTGTCACTGTGCCGTCGTCGTTCTTCCCCACCTTCTGGACATCGGTGTGAACGTGGACGGTGACGCCGTCGGCGCGGAGTCCGGCCAGGACCAGAGTGGCCGCCTCTTCCGGATAGCTGCTGAGCAGTCGGCCGCGGGCAATCAGGGTCACATCCGAGCCGAGCCGGGCGAATGCCTGCGCCATCTCCACGCCCGCCACACCCCCGCCGAGCACGGTGAAGCGCCTGGGGATTTCCTTGGCTGCTGTGGCTCCGCGGGTGGTCCAGAAGGGGGCATCCTTCAAGCCCTCGATGTCCGGGATGGTGGGGGTGGAGCCGGTCGCGACCACCACGGCATGGTGCGCCTTTAGTGCATAACTGTTGCCATCGAGGCCATCCACCTGAACCTCGCGCGGGCCTGTGATGCGGCCGCGTCCACGGATGAGCTCGATGCCCGCGCTGTCCAGCCAGTCAACCTGGCTGCCGTCCTGCCAGTTGTTGGTGAACCAATCCCTGTTCTTCAGCGCAGCCTGGGCGTCGACCACTCCGGTAACAGCCTCGCTCGCGCCGGGCACCACCTGTGCGGCGTGGAGCACGCTCCCCGGACGGAGAAGCGCCTTGGAGGGGATGCATGCCCAGTATGAGCATTCACCGCCCACTAGTTCGCTCTCGATAATCACCGCCGTCAGGCCGCCGCGAACCACCCGTTCCGCCACGTTTTCCCCTACGGCGCCGGCGCCGATCACGATTACATCGAATTCCCGGGAGGTCTCGGCAGTCATGGGAGAAGCCTACAACCGGCGCCCGTGCGTTGTGAGGCCTGCTCTGCGCGCCTGGGGTGGGTTTTGGTGCGCAGAGCAGGCCCCGCAACGCAGGGTGCGTCCAAATATTGGGATCTGTATCTCAAAATATGGATCATGCATCTAGGCTGCTGTGCATGGAAGAAGATCTGAGGCCTTTTGTCGACTGGAGTTGGTGCGCGGGCAACCCCGGGAAATTCGTTCTTGCAGATTGCCGCTGGTATCTGGACGGATCTTCGGGGAAGGATGCCTTCGGGAGCGGCCATCTTCCTGGTGCTGTATTCATTGACCTGGACCAGTGGTTGTCCGGCCCCGCATCCCCGGAAGCAGGGAGGAACCCGCTGCCCGATCCCGAAGTGTTCGCCGAAGGCATGCGGCAAGCAGGGTTCAACGACTCGGACACGGTGATCGCCTACGACGACGCAGGTGGAGTCATCGCGGCCAGACTCGTGTGGATGCTCCGGTCTACGGGACACAACGCGGCGATACTCGACGGCGGCATGGCCGCTTACCAAGGTGAACTCACCAGGGATTACTCACCAGGCACCCGGGGGAGATTCTCGGCCCAGGCCTGGCCTGCGCATCTACTGGCGGATATCTCCGAAGCCTCGTCTGCCGCGTACCTGAGAGTGGACGCGAGGAACCGTGACCGCTTCGAAGGACTTCAGGATCCTGTTGATCCCCGCCCTGGGCACATACCCGGGGCCGTAAATGTGCCGTGCCGCGAGAACCTCGACTCAACGGGACACCTGATCCCGGAAGTGCAGGTTCGAACGAACTTCGAGCATGCCGGCGTCCTGTCCGCGGGGACCGCTGTCTCCTACTGCGGTTCCGGAGTGACGGCCTGCCACAACCTGCTGGCTATGGAGCATGTGGGTATGGGCCAAGGCAAGCTGTTCGTTGGCGGGTGGTCGCAGTACTCCCGGGCGCAGGAAATGCCAGTGGCTACTGTCTCACCGGAGCTGTGAGGCCTGCTTTGCGGGTCTGGCGTGAATTTTGGGGCGCAGAGCGGGCCTCGCAACGCGACAACTACGCGTGCATCGCACCCTTGAACCATCCCGTGATGCTGGCCGGGTGCGTAATGGCGGTGCCGACCACCACGGCGAACGCTCCAGCGTCGAGGGCTTGCCGTGCGTGCGCAGGGGTATGGATCCGGCCTTCCGCAATGAGGGGCTTGCCCAACTCAGCGAAAGCGATCTGCTCCAAGAGCTCCAGGTCCGGGCCGTCTGTCTTGGGGCGCTCGCCGGTGTAACCGGATAACGTGGTGCCGATCAGGTCAGCACCCGCCTCGACGGCGGCAACGGCGTCGTCGAAGGACCCGCAATCTGCCATGACCAAGGCCTGGGATTCCGCGTGTATGCCGGCCACCGTGTCTGACAGGGAAAGCCCATCCGGGCGGGCCCTGCGCGTTCCGTCAATCGCCACAACGTGCGCTCCGGCATTCGCCACAGCCAAGGCATGACGCAGTGTGGGAGTAATGAACACGCCGTGGTGCCCGTCCTTCCAGAGGCCAATGACAGGAACCTCGACGGCGGCACGCGTGAACTGCACGTCGGCCGAGCCTTGGACGCGGATCGCCGCAGCGCCTCCGATGACGGCCGAGGCCGCCACCTGGGCGGTGGTCCGGGGATCGCGCATGGGTTCGCCGGGGTAGGCCTGGCACGAGACGATGAGTTGGGAGCGGAGGGCCTCGAGGCCTTCGGGTGTGAGAATCATGATGTCTCCCTTTACTTACGGACTACTTAAGGACGAGTTTCGCGGCGCCAACAATGGCCGCTGTGTTGCCCAGCGTTGCCCGCAGGACAGGGATGGAAACCAAGGGAACCAGGAGTTCTTGTCGGAGCGCAGTTTCCATGGGCTTCCACCACGGTTCACCGGCATCGGCAAGGCCACCGGAGATCACCACGGTTTCTGGATCAAGGATGTTGATAAGCCCGCCCACAGCCTGTCCAGCAGCGGCCGCGCCAATGTCGATAGCACGCAAAGCTGCGGCGCGGCTGTCCGCAGAGCCTGCGGCAGCACCGCCGTCGTGAGCTTCAGTAGCGGCAAGACCGAACACGCCCCGGGTGTCCGCTGCGTCCAAGGCAGAACCGCCAAAGCGTAGAAACGCTTCATAGAGTGCGGGCCCGGAAGCCACAGCCTCAACATGCCCGGAACCACCGCATACGCATGGCAGCGGAACGCCGTCAGAGTAGGCGTAGGGAGAAGCGAAATGCCCCACGTGCCCACCCACAAAACGGTGACCCACTGCAGGAACGCCGTTCAGCACAAAACTCCCGCCAACTCCCGTTCCGAAGGCCACCGTGAGTGAACTCGATGACCCGGCGGCTGCGCCAAGCCACGCTTCTCCGAGCGCGTGTGCGTGGACGTCGTTGACGGCACGGACGGCCGAAGCAGGAAGCGAAAGACGCACGGCAAGCCCGGCCACAAGAGAGGTCCCGGCCCAGCCATGAATCGCGTCCGTCGCAGACACCACGGTCCCGGAAGAAGCGTCAATCACCCCGGCGGAGCCGATGCCGACGCCGGAAACTTTCATTCCTGCGTCGGCAGCGCGCTCCACCAGGCCCGCGATCAGCGCAGCGGTGGCGTCGAGGATGGCTTCGCCGCCGGCCCTGTTCAACGTCGGAATGGTCTCCGACATCAACACTTCGCCAGAAAGGTCAACAACCCCGGCGGCGGTTTTGGTTCCGCCGAGGTCAACGCCGATCACGTGGTTCATGGAAGCGGTCATGGAAAACCTAGACCAGCCCGTTCCGCTCCAAAATTGAACGAATGAGAGCAGTCTCGGAGTCGTTCAAGGAAAGCATGGGCTGGCTCATGGTGTTGGACTCGATAACGCCCATCACCTGCAGCGCGGTCTTGAAAGCGCCAAGACCGGCGGCACCGCCGGAAACACGGCCGTTAGGGGTGTAGACGATCTCGAAGACGTCGGCCAGGCGGTCCTGCTCCCTTGCCGCGAGAGCCCAGTCACCGGACTGGGCGGCGTCGAACAGGCGGCGGTAGCCTGCTGGATCAACATTGCCGAGGCCCGGAACAACGCCCTGAGCGCCGCCGAGGAGAGCGCCGTCCACCACAACTTCGTGCCCCGTGAAGATGTCGAAGTTGGGAATGTCCTTGGCTGCCAGGAGCAATTGGCGGAAGGAGACGTCATCGCCGGAGGAGTCCTTGACGCCGGCAATGACGCCATCGCGGCCGAGACGGACCAGCAGGTCGGTGGGCAGCTTGAAGTGCGTGCGGACCGGAACGTCGTAGGCGAAGATCGGCTTTTCGATGGCCGCGTGGATGCTGCGGAAGTGCGTTTCTGTCTCCGCTGCGTTGCCGATTGCGTAGTACATGGAGGTGACCACGATCGCGTCGGCACCAAGGTCGATCACCTTGCGGGCTTCCTCGATGACGCGGTTGGTGGTTTGCTCGTTGGCACCCACGATCAGCGGAACTGCACCGGCGTTGGCATCGGCGATCGTGGAGACCACCAGCTCACGCTCGTCGTTGGTCAGGTAGGGGACTTCGCCGGAGGAGCCCAAGACGAAAAGCCCTGACACTCCACCATCGATCAGGTGCTTGGTGACGTTCTTCAGCGACGCGGTGTCGATGCTGCCGTCGGCGTGGCGGGGGGTGATGACCGGGGGGATGACGCCCTGGAACTGAGTGGACACAGAATTCTCCGTTGTTTGTAGCGTGTGAAGGGAAAAACTAGATGTGGAGCAGGCTCGGGGCGGCGCCCAGCAGCTTCTTGGTGTAGTCGTTGCTCGGGTCGTCGAAGACCTGCGCGGCGGAGCCTTGCTCGACGATCTTGCCGAAGTACATGACGCAGATGCGGTCCGAGACATAGCGGACGGTCTGGATGTCGTGCGAGATGAAAACCATGCCCAGGTTCAGCTGCTTCTTCAGGTCGGACAGCAGGTTCAGGACCTGCGCCCGGACGGAAACGTCCAGGGCCGACGTCGGCTCGTCCGCCACGATGATGTCCGGGTCCAACGCCAGCGCCCGGGCGATCGCCACGCGCTGGCGTTGACCCCCGGAAACTTGCGACGGCGTCACCTCGGCTGCCGATTCCGGCAAGCCAACCAGCGCCAACAGTTCCTTGACCTTTGCAGCGCGGGAGGCGGCGTTGCCGATGCCGTGGATCTGCAGCGGATCGGTGAGGATGTCCTGGATGGTCATGCGCGGGTTCAGGGCCGTTGCCGGGTCCTGGAAGACCACGGAGACGGACCGGCCAAACTGCTTGCGCATCGAGGCGTTCCGCTTGATGGCCGGTTTTCCGTGGAACAAAACCTGGCCCGACGTCGGCGGTTGAAGTCCCACAAGCACTGACGCGAGCGTGGACTTGCCGCAGCCGGACTCGCCAACGATGCCCACGGTTTCGCCGCGGCTGATGGTGAAGTCCACGCCGTCCACGGCTTTGACGATGTTCGGACGGAACAGTCCGCCGGTCCGTGCATGGTGGTAAACCTTGACGTCCTTGAGTTCGATGACGGGCTTCCCGGTGGATTCACTCATTTCGCGTCCTCCTTCAAGTGGCTCGCCCAGTAGTGGTCGGCATCGCCGCCGTTGGCCGCGTCAACCGAAGAAACAGCGGTGAGGACCAGCGTCTGGTGGGGGTCGGCGTCGGGCCTCAGTGAGCGGGCAGCGAAGCGGTCTCCCGTGGCGAAGTCCCGCGGTGACGGAACCGTGCCGGGAATCTGGTGCAGGCGGACTGCATCGGCCTCTATGGAGAGGACAGCACCCAGCAGGCCCCGGGTGTACTCGTGCTTGGGGTTCTGCAGAAGCTCTGAAGCTTGTGCGGATTCCACCACCTGACCGGCGTACATCACGGTAATGCGGTGGGCGAGGGAGGCCACCAATGCGAGGTCGTGGCTGACGAACACCATAGCGAAGCCGAGCTGTTCCCGTAGTTCGTTGAGGAGGTCCACAACCTGTTTCTGGACAGTGACGTCCAGGGCAGTGGTGGGCTCATCAGCAACAACGATCTTCGGTGAACGGGACAACGCCATGGCAATCAGCACGCGCTGGCGCTGCCCGCCGGAGAGCTCGTGCGGGTAGCTGGCGAGGGTCCGGACGGGATCCAGTTTCACCATCTCCAGCAGCTCGGCGGGAGTCTTGCGGCCGCCGCGTTTGGTCAGCTGCTCCAGCTGGTCCTTGATCTTCATGGACGGGTTCAGCGAGCTCAACGCGTCCTGGTAGACCATGGCGATCTGCTCACCGCGAAGGCCCTCGTAGGCCTTGGGATTGCTGTGTTTGGTGTCGGAGTCCAAAAGTTCCTTGCCGTCGAACATGATGGAACCGGTGACCTGGGCGGTCTTGGGCAGGAGCCCCATCACAGCAAGTGAGGTGATCGACTTACCGCAACCGGATTCACCTACCAAGCCCATGGTTTCGCCTTCCCGGACGGTGAAAGAGACGTTGTCCACGATCGCGATGTCGCCGAAGCGGCCTGGGAAACGGATGGACAGGTTCTTCACTTCCAGGACATTGCGGGCTCCCGGGGAGACCTGCGGGAGCCGGTCGGTGCGCTTCGCCTCGATGGCTGCAAGCAGTTCCAATTCGCGGTCCAGAAGGAGGTGCGGGTTTGCCGCGGCCAACTTGACGTCGGTGAGGACAGTTGCCGTACCCGCATCAGAAGTGACGCCCTCACCGGAAGCCGCACGAACGCCGTCGAGCTCGTGTTGCTCAACCACGGAGGGCTGGGCCACGGACGTAGCAACTTCGGTGTCCACGGCGACGACTGCCGCAGAGCCGTCGTCGTCCTTCACCACCGGCGCGCGCCGGAGCTTCGGGTTGACCATGGCGTCGGTGAGGCCCTCGGCCAGGATGTTCAGGGACAACACGGTCAGCAGGATGGTCAAACCCGCGAAGGTGGTCGCCCACCAACCGCCGGAAAGGACCAGGTTGCGGCCGTAGGAAATCACGTTGCCCCATGACGGTGCGGGGTCCTGGACGCCTGCGCCCAGGAAGGAGAGCGAGGCTTCGAGGATGATGGCGTCAGCCACCATGACCGTGGCGAACACCAGCACGGGAGCTGCGGTGTTGCGGACGATGTGCTTGACCAGGATGTAAAAGCGTCCGGCGCCGATCACGCGTTCAGCACGGACGTAGTCTTCGCCGTACTGTGCCAGCACGTTGGCGCGGACTACGCGGGCAAGCTGCGGTGTGTAGATGATGGCGATGGCAATGATGATGGTGGGAACCGAATTGCCGAACGCGGCCAGCAATACAGCCGCGAGGGCGATACCGGGGAACGCCATGAGGATGTCCATGAGCCGCATGATGATCTCATTGACGGACTTGCTGGACGTCGCGGCGAAGGCACCAAGGAGCGCTCCGGCCAGGATGGCCAAAGCGACCGCGCCAAGACCGATCATCAGCGAAGACTGCGCGCCGAACAGGAGGCGGGAGAAAATATCGCGGCCAAGGCGGTCCGTGCCGAAGAAGTGTTCAGCCCCTGGCGGGGTGGCTGGAATGAAAGTCTCCAGCGGATCATGCGGTGCCAGGACCGGTGCGAAGATGGCCGCGAGGACAATCATGATGAGGAAGAGCAGGGCGGTGCGGGAGCCCCAGGGCAGGGCCTTGAAGCGGATGCCCGGGGCACTTAGCCGTTCTGCGAGCTTGCTGCGCATGAGCTATACCGTCCTGATTCGGGGATTGATGAGCAGGTAGAGAAGGTCCACCACGATGTTCACCAGAACGAAGGTGACCGAGATGGTGAGCACCACGCCCTGGACCAGGTTGACGTCCAGGTTGGTGATGCCGTTGAGGATCAGTTGGCCCATGCCGGGCAGGGCGAAAATCATTTCAATCACGACGGCGCCGCCCAGCAGGTAGCCAACGCGAAGTCCCAGCACGGTCACCGGGGTGACGAGGGCGTTGCGGAGGACGTTCTTGGAGACCACCTCGCGGTAGGGGACGCCGTTGCCGATGGCAGTGCGTACGTAATCGCGGTCCAGTTCTTCCACCATGGAGGTGCGGACCACACGGATCAGGGACGCAGACACAGGGATGCCGAGTGCCAAGGCCGGGAGGGCCATGGAGTTGAGCCAACCGCCGAAGCCGGACTCCGGCGTCGCTATTCCGCCTGAGGGGAACATGGGGTTGGCGCCCAGCGCGAACCACTGGATGAGCAGGATGCCCAGCCAGAACGACGGCGTAGCGATCGCTGCTATGGAGAAGACGCGGACCAGCTGGTCCTGCCACTTATCGCGATGGAGGGCGCCGAGGATGCCGAACGCGAGTGAAAGCACGATCGCGATAAGGACACCCAGGAAGGTGAGCTGCAGGGTCAGCGGGAACGCCGAGCCGATCATGGATGCCACCGATTTTGCCGGCGGGGTGGTGACCCCGAGGTCGAACTGCAGAAGCTTGCCGAGGAATCGGAAGTACTGCAGGACCAAGGGATCGTTCAGGCCATTCTCCTGGCGGTACTGCTGCTTCGCTTCTTCACTGGCGCCATCGCCGAGGGCCGAGCTGGCCTGGTCGCCGGGAGCGGCCTGCAGGACGAGGAAGACGAGCAACGTGATGCCCAGGATCATCAATGGCAATGCTGCAAGTCTGCGACCAAGCAAACGCAATATCGTGACCAATTTGTTCTCCGGTTGGTTGGGGTGGTGCTGGTTGTGGGGCCCACTCTGCGGGCTATTTGGGGGATTCAGGCCGCAGAGCGGGCCTCACAACTCGAGGGTGCTTAGGCAGTTCGTCCGACGTCGATGAACGACAAGCCGGTGGTGGGCAGGGGCTGGAAGCCGTTGAGCTTCTTCTCGTCCCAGGCGCTGGGGAGTTGGCGGTGGAAGACCGGGTACAGCGGAACTTCATCGGAGACCATGTCCACGATTTCGCCCACGATCTTCTTGGCCGCGTCACCGGATGCCTGGGAGCCCTTGTTCATGAGCTCCTGCAGTTTGGTACGTTCCGGGGTGGTCCAGAAGGCGCGCTTGTCCATCCAGGTTGCGCCCGAGTAGAACCAGCTCAGGAGCAGGTCTGCATCATTGCCGAAGACCGAGGGATCGCCCGGGGCAGCGACCACGGAGTAGTCACCCTTGCCAACACGGTCGCTGTACAAAGCGCCGGATTGAAGGCTCTTGACGGTGACCTTGACGCCCGGAATCTTGTTCCAGGATTCGAGGATCAGCGGTGCAACGTCCTTGACCCAGGCGGTGTCCGTGGTGAGGAGCTCGAACTCGAGGTTGGTGACGCCGGCCTGCTTCAACAGTTCCTCAGCCTTGGAGGTATCAAAGCCGTAGACGTTCTTGGCCTTGACGTAATCCGGGTGGCCTTCCTGGAAATAGGACGTGGCGGCCTTGGCGTTGCCGAACAGGGCCTTCTTGATGATGGATTCTTTGTCCATGCCGTAGTGCAGGGCCTGGCGGACCAGCTTGTTGTCGAACGGGGCCTTGGCGCAGTTGAACATGAGGAACAGCAAGCCGAAGGATTGGACGGATTCAACTTTGACCTTGGACTTCAGTCCGTCGACGTCAAGGTAAGGAACATCTTCGATCGCTTGGACACGGCCGGACTGGACCGCCGTGACACGGGCTGCGGCATCGGAGAGCAGCAGCCAGGTCATGCCCTTGGCCAGCGCAGGCTTGGGGCCGTTGTAGTCGGCGAACGCCTCGAAGACGATCTTGTCGTCCTTGACGGCGGAGATCAGCTTGTACGGTCCGGAGCCGACCGGCTTGGCATCGAAGGCCTTCAGGTCGGTGGCCAGTGCTTTGGGGACAATCTTGACCACAGAGATGCGTGGTCCAAAGCCAGGGAAGGCGTACTTAAGGGTGAACTCCACCGTCTTGGCGTCCAGCGGCTTGACGTCCTGGATGAAGGGAATGAACTGGGAGAACAAGGACTTGTTGGCTGGATCCATCACACGGGTGAAGGAGAAAGCGACGTCCTCGGTGGTGACGGGGGAGCCGTCGTGGAATTTCGCGCCCTCGCGAATGGTCACCTGGTAGGTGGTGTCGTTGACCTTCTTCGGATCCGTGGCGGCCAAAGCATTGTATGGCTGACGCGTGGCTGGGTGGAGCTCGATCAGACCTTCGAAGATGTGCAGGTTGGCGGCCATCGGGGTGGCTCCGGACGAGCTCAGGGGATCGAAGCCGGTGGACAGTGCGTAGGAGATGCCGGCCTCAATTGTGAGGTCCTTGTTCACGGCCGCCGTGTTGGTGCCGGTACCCGTGGTGGTGCTGGCAGCGCCGCCGCACGCAGAGAGGGTTGCCGTGAAGGCGGCTGCTGCACCAACTGCGCCGCTTAGCTTCAGGAAATTCCGGCGGCTGGCATCGTTGACCAGCGGCAGGCTGTGGATCGTCTTGCTCATAGGGTGCCTCACCATTCGCGTTTCGTGGGTTATCGGATGTAGGACGTCCGATGCTCGTATGGAAACTGTAAGGGCGGTCACAACGGAACGTCAAGTGAGAATGCGCGCTTGGGTTGCTGCCGCGCGCCTGGCGGCCTGCCGGCTGCGGCCGGTCCTGAGGGGAAATCTCAACGATTTCCCAGTACGTAGCTATGACGGAGGTGGGACATCCGATATTGTATGTTGCGAGTCACTCATTCTGGGGTGGGCACTAAGCTCGCCTCAATATTAACACCGCACCTGCTCTCGGAACCGGCCTTTGCCGGTCTGCGGGGCCGGTGCATCGGCAAGGAGAAAGCCATGACAACTTCCGGTGTAGTTCCGCAGGCGCGGTTCAGTGCACAGGCCCGGCTGCGTGCGTTGCAGTCGGACATTATGGAATTGATTCTTGAGCGCGAGCTCGAGGCAGGCGATCCGTTGCCGACCGAGAGTGAGCTTTCCGGTGCCCTGGGCGTGGGCCGCAACACGCTCCGCGAGTCACTCAAGGTGCTGCAGGCCTTGGGTGTCATCGAAATCCGTCACGGCTTCGGCATGTTCGTGGCGCCGAGTAACTTTGACGCACTGGCTGACGGCCTGACGTTCAGGGGCCGGCTCTCCCTGCGGCATCAGGGGCTGGAGGCCCTGCAGCTGGTGGATGTGCGCCAGGCGTTGGAGTCCGGCCTGATCGGCTCGTCCATGGATGTCATGACCAAGGATCAGCTCGCTTCCATAGAAGAAGCCGTGAAGCAGATGGAAGAGTTGGCTGCTGCCGGTGAGAACTTCGTGGCCGCAGACGCCGAATTCCACCGCCGACTCTTCGAACCCCTGAACAACGAGCTCCTGATCAACCTCATGGGTGTGTTCTGGAAGGTGTACCGGAAGATCCATGTGGAAATCGGTCCAGGAAACGAGGACCTGGCGAAGACTGCTGCGATGCACCGGGGCATTTATGGAGCCGTGGCGGCAGGGGACAAGGTCCTGGCGTCCGAGCTGCTCAACCGGCACTTCGATGGCATCCGCCGCCGCATCAGCGAGGCAGTCGGGGAGTAAGCGCTCCGCACTTAACTCAAGGGCCGCCGTCGTACTTTTGAAAAGTACGACGACGGCCCTTTCCGTTCGGCGTGAAGGTCACCGCACATGCAAGTCAGTGGGGCTGGCCCGGGAACAACAAAAGACCCGCACCGGCGAACCGGTGCGGGTCTTGATTTGTGCGCCCAAAGGGATTCGAACCCCTGACCTTCTGTTCCGTAGACAGACGCTCTATCCAGCTGAGCTATGGGCGCATTTCGTGTGATTCTCGGCGGTCTGTTTCTCTGACCCCCTCGAACCTCAATAAACTTTACAGAAGTTCATGTGAAGTTCCAAATCGAAAAGCTGTAATCTGCGCAACTAGACCGGTCTACGTGACCTTAGTCACTTAAATCTCTGTTCTGGCTAACACAACCCCTTATTTCTAGCGGTTTTTACTTTTGGGCTGTGTGGATGTCCGATGTCTGACAACGGATTGGTCTGGTCCGCGGCCCCTATCGTTTAGGACACACCACTGAACCCGAGGAAGGGAACCGCAATGGGCGATCTGGCGCGACTGCCGCTGCTTGAGAAGGCACCTACTACGCATGCACGCCTGCTGGCCTGGGTTGAGGAAGTTGCCGAGCTGACTCAGCCGGACCGCATCCACTGGGTTGATGGCAGCGAAGCAGAAAACAAGAAGCTCACCGACGAACTCGTTGAGGCCGGCACGCTGAAGCGGTTGAACCCGGAAACGTTCCCGAACTCTTTCGCGGCGTTCTCCGACCCCGCAGACGTTGCCCGTGTAGAAGAGCAGACCTTCATCTGCTCCGAGAACGAGCGCGACGCAGGCTTCACCAACAACTGGATGGCCCCGGCCGAAATGAAGCAGAAGCTGCGCGGACTGTTCGCCGGCTCCATGCGCGGCCGCACCATGTACGTCATTCCGTTCGTCATGGGCCACCTTGACGCCGAGGACCCCAAGTTTGGCGTCGAGATCACCGACTCCGCCTACGTTGTTGCCTCCATGCGCATCATGGCCCGCATCGGCACGGACGTCCTGGACCGCATCACGCAGACCGACGCTTTCTTCGTCCCCGCCCTCCACTCTCTGGGCGCACCGCTGGAAGCCGGCCAGGCTGACGTTGCCTGGCCGTGCAACACGGACAAGTGGATTGTGCACTTCCCCGAAGAGCGCTCCATCTGGTCCTTCGGCTCCGGCTACGGCGGCAACGCCCTCTTGGGCAAGAAGTGCTACGCGCTGCGCATCGCCTCGGTGATGGCCCGCGATGAAGGCTGGCTGGCCGAGCACATGCTCATCCTCAAGCTGACCTCGCCGGAGCAGAAGACCTACTACGTCTCCGCTGCTTTCCCGTCCGCCTGCGGCAAGACCAACCTCGCGTTGCTCGACCCCACCATCAAGGGCTGGAAGGTTGAGACCCTCGGCGACGACATCACGTGGATGCGCTTCGGCAAGGAAGGCGAACTCCGCGCCGTCAACCCCGAGGCCGGCCTCTTCGGCGTAGCTCCGGGCACCGGTTGGGGCACCAACCCTAATGCCATGCGCGCCATCGCCAAGGGCAACAGCATCTTCACCAACGTGGCACTGACCGACGACGGCGGCGTCTGGTGGGAAGGCATGACGGAGGAAACTCCGGCGCACCTGACCGACTGGCGCGGTGAGTCCTGGACTCCGGACTCCGACGCCCCGGCAGCGCACCCGAACTCCCGTTTCTGCACGCCGATCGACCAGATCGACATGCTGGCCGAGGAATACTTCAGCCCGGAAGGCGTGGAGCTCTCCGCGATCCTGTTCGGCGGCCGACGCAAGACCACCATCCCGCTGGTCACCGAGGCCCGCGACTGGTCCAACGGCATCTTCATGGGTTCCACGCTGTCCTCCGAAACCACGGCTGCTGCCGCCGGTGCCGTTGGCGTCGTCCGCCGCGACCCCATGGCCATGCTGCCGTTCATCGGCTACGACGCAGGCGATTACCTGAACCACTGGGTGAACCTGTCCGCAAAGGCCAACCCGGAGCGACTGCCCAAGATCTTCCTGGTCAACTGGTTCCGTCGCACGGCTGAAGGTGGCTTCGCCTGGCCTGGCTTCGGTGATAACGCCCGTGTGCTCAAATGGGCCATCGAGCGTCTCGAGGGCAAGGCCGACGCTGTGGAGACTCCGATCGGCTTCGTACCGACCGGTGAATCCATCGACCTCGAGGGCCTGGACATGACCCCGGCAGAGGTTGAGTCGGCTGTTCGTGTGGATCCCGAGGAATGGGCAACTGAGTTGGCCTCCATTGAGGAATGGTTCGCGAACTTCGGTGAGTCGCTCCCGGCGGCGCTCCAGTCCGAGCTGGACGGTCTCAAGACCCGTCTGGGCTAGACCTCTTAGGAACAACGGCGTTCTTAAGTGAACGACGACGGCCCGTCACCTTTCGTTTGAAAGGTGGCGGGCCGCCGTCGTTCCTGCTGCAGTTGTCCCCGGTGGTGTGCCTGCCCTAGTTGGCGAGCCACACGTCCGGGCCGAAAACTTCGTAGTGGATCCGGGTGGAGGGGATCCCTGCGTCAATGGCTTCGTCGCGGATCTTCTTCATGAAGGGAAGGGGTCCACAGAGGTACAACGACGCGTCGGCGGGGACGTCCACTTCCCGCAGAGACATGAAACCCTGGCTGGTTCCGGGATGGGGAGACTCGAGCCAAAGCTGCAGGTCCGCATTGATCCGCGCCGCGTCCGCGGTCATCTGGCCGCTGAGTGCCCAGTTCCCGATTGACTTCTCGGCGTGCAGGACCAAGACCTGCCGGTCAGTTCCGGTCTTGGCGAGCGAACGCAGAATGGACGCCGTCGGTGTGCAGCCAATACCTGCCGAAGCGAGAATGACCGGGCCGACGCCCTCTTTGAGCGTGATCTCGCCGTAAGGGTTCGAGATCTCCAGAACGTCACCAGGTTCGACGCCGGCGTGCAAGGCGGTGGACACCTCGCCACCGTCATTGAGTTTGGTGGTGAAAGTCCGGCTGGTGCCCGTGTCACCGGACAGTGAATACTGGCGCACCTGGCGGAGACCGTCACTGAGGAGGACTTTGACGCTGATGTATTGGCCCGGCATCGCGGGGGTGACCGGGGTGCGGTCCGCAGGTTCCAAAGTGAACGTCATGGCGTCCGTACCTGCAGGCTCCTTGGCGGTGACGCGCCAGGGCATCCACATTTTGCTGTTTGCTTGGGAAGCGTAGAGATCCTTCTCAAGCTTGATCAAGGCATCGGCCATGAGCCAATAAACCTCAGTCCAGGCCTCTGCGATGTCCGGCGTGATGACCTCGGCAAGGTCTGCGGCGATTGCTGCGAACAGGTGTTCGTAGACCACACCGTATTGGTCCTCGGTGATTCCGAGGGAGGCGTGCTTGTGGGCGATCCGGGAAAGGACCTTCTCCGGAAGGGTTCCTGGGTTGTTGACCAGATGGGTTGCGAAGGCCGCGATGCTCCCGGCGAGTGCCCGCTGTTGATCACCTGAGCGCTGGTTGGAACGGCTGAAGAGGCCATCGAGCAACTCTGGATGTGCCGCGAAAAGTCGCTGGTAGAAGTCAGCAGTGATGGCGCCGATCCGTGAACCCACCAAGGGGAGGGTTGCTTCGATGATGGGGCGGGACTTTTCCGAGAGCATGGTTCTCCTGGGTGTAGGGGCCAGCCTGGGCCGACCGAAATATATAAGCATTTAGAATGCGTATATTTATACCTCAATTTCTACACTTCGTAGAAGACTTGCGCAAACTGGGAGTCAGGTGCCGGAAGCGTGATTCCAGGTGGCCGGTTACGGCTGGGTGGCCGGTACCCTGAACTCCGGCCGCAGCCCGATGGACTGGAACACCGGGTTCATCTGGCGGGCGTGGGGGAGGGAAGCGATCACCACGGTATCCAGTTCGGCGTAAAACGCTTCCCTGGCCCGATTCATCGCGTGGCGCAGGCCGCACTCAGTGATGAGCGGGCAATTCTTGGTGGGAGATTGGCACTCCGCTGGATCCTGTCGGCTGTCCAGATGCCTGAGGACTTCCCCTACCGTGGCTCGCCGCCCTGATTCGTTGAGCCGGGAACCGCCCAGCCGTCCCCGTTCAACGTCGATATATCCCAGGGCACGCAGGCGGACCATCGCCTTGCTGACGTGGTTATACGGCGTACCCACGGCGTCCGCCACCGCCTGGGTGGTCATCAGCAAACCTTCGGGGGCCGCGGCCAACACCATGATGGCGCGGAGGCTGACATCTGCGAACGCGTTGATTTTCATGGCATCAGCTCACGGGTAGGGTCCAGCAAACGGGCAGGGTCTAGTCCACCCAGATGGATGGCTCGTGTGTATCGGGTTCCATGGCGCTGAAGGTAAAGCCCTCAGCCGTGGGAGCGTACGGAATGATCGCTGCCAGGACTTCGCCGTTCCGGTGTTCGGCTGCGCCATGGATACCGTCGGACCCATGGTCCGGCAGGCTGACGTCGCTCACCACTGCTACGGCCCGGTAATCGTCCCTGCCCTGGCGCAGCAGGTCATGGACGTCTGTCAGCATTTGGCCGGCGTCGACGTCGCCGTTTTCATCCGGCTCACCGGGAGCAATCATCACTATCCGCAGCTCGCCGTCGTTGGACAGCGTGATGCCGAAAGGGAAGAAACCACCGTTCTGCTGGATGTGCTCCTGAGCAGTTCCCAAAGCGGTGCCCAGGGTTTCACGGAGTTCGCGGTCGTGGTCCGTTTCTTCCGGGGCGTCTGAGGTAGCGGGGTGATCGTTCATGCCTGAACCTAGGCCCGGACCAGTGCGAGGACGCGGTCGCGGATCTTTTCCATGGTGGGCTGGTCCTTCGCTTCTGCATTCAGACGGAGGAAGGGTTCGGTGTTGGATGGGCGCAGGTTGAACCACCAGCTGCCGTCCTTGGCCGTGAAGGTGCTGCCGTCCATGTGGTCGATGTCGATATCTTCGGTCTCAAAGTCGACGCGGACGCGTTCAACGGCGCCAGCTTTATCCTCGATTTCGGAGTTGATCTCGCCTGAAGAGACGTAGGGCTCGTACTGGCGGCCGAGTTCGGACAACGGGCCTTCCTGCTCGCCCAGGGCAGCCAGGACGTGCATGGCGGCGAGCATGCCGGTATCGGCGTTCCAGAAGTCCCGGAAGTAGAAGTGAGCGGAGTGCTCCCCGCCGAACACGGCACCTTCTTCGGCCATGACGGCTTTGATGAAGGAGTGTCCAACACGGGTCCGTACCGCACGGCCGCCATCCTTGGCGACGAGCTCCGGGACGGCCTTTGAGGTGAGGAGGTTGTGGATGATCACGGGGGTTTGTTCCCCTGCAGCCTGGGCACGGGCGATTTCGCGGCGGGCCACCATGCCGGTGATCGCAGACGGCGAGACAGGCTCGCCCTTCTCGTCGATCACGAAGCAGCGGTCGGCGTCGCCGTCGAACGCCAGGCCGATGTCCGCGCCGTGCTTGACGACGGCGGCCTGCAGATCCCGCAGGTTTTCCGGTTCCAGGGGGTTGGCCGGGTGGTTGGGGAACGAGCCGTCCAGTTCAAAGTAGAGCGGGACAATGTCGAACGGCAGTGCCGGGAGCAGTTTGTCGCCGAGCACTGCCGGGGTGGTCAGCCCGGCCATGCCATTGCCGGCGTCGACCACGATTTTCAGCGGACGGGAGCCGGAAAGGTCCACCAGTTGGCGCAGGTATTCCGAATAGTCCTTCAGAACGTCCCGCACGCCGATCTCGCCGCGGGTACCCGCGGCCGGGATGGTCCCGGAGTTCAGGTACTGCTCGGCCAGGGCCTGGATTTCCTTCAGGCCGGACTCCGAGGAGATGGGCTGGGCGCCGGCTTTGGCCATTTTGATGCCGTTGTATTCGGCCGGGTTGTGGCTGGCCGTGAACGTGGCACCGGCGGCGTTCAACGCACCGCAGGCGTAGTAGAGCTCATCGGTGGAGATCAGGTCCAGCAGAAGGACGTTCGCTCCGCGCGTTGCTGCACCGTTGGCGAAGGCCTGGCTGAACTCCGGCGAGGACGGACGCATATCCCCTCCGACCAGGACGGTCTCGCCTTCGAGGCCCAGGACGTCGATGAAGGCAGCACCTACGGCCTCGACGATTTCAGCCGTGATGGACTCACCAACGATCCCACGGACGTCATACGCCTTAAAGGATGCCGAGAGGTCGAATGTCTTGTTCTGCTCGCTAGTCACGCGCTCAATCCTACTGTGGCAACGCAAACGGGCAGGAATGCGTGAGCCTGGCTTGTGGATAATCGTTGTCCACATAGCAGGCCCTGCAGGTTATGGCTGTCAGGGTCGGCTGGAATACTGGGGTGATGGCCAACAACTCCCAGAACGCTGCCGTTTCCGTGCAATCACCTACCCAGCAACAGGCCTTGGCCTGTCTGCGGGAGCTGGTGGGGCACCCGGAAGCCCAGTTCCACGACGGCCAGTACGAGGCCATCGAAGCGTTGGTTGATGCCGGCCGCCGGGCCTTGGTGGTTCAGCGTACCGGTTGGGGAAAATCGGCAGTCTATTTCGTTGCCTCGCTGCTGCTGCGCAGGCGGGGCGCAGGCCCCACTCTGATCGTTTCGCCGCTGCTGGCGCTCATGCGTGACCAGGTTGCCGCGGCCGCACGGGCAGGAGTGCGGGCTGTGGCCATCAACTCCGCCAATGCCCTGGAATGGGACACTGTACTTGCCCAACTGGCCGCTGACGAGGTGGATGTCCTCCTGGTCTCTCCCGAGCGGCTGACCAACCCCTCTTTCCGGGAGAACCAGTTACCGGAACTCATCCGCCGTACCGGCCTTTTGGTCATTGACGAGGCCCACTGCATTTCGGACTGGGGACATGACTTCCGTCCGGATTACCGCCGGATTGCGGACCTCATTGCACAACTGCCGGCGTCCGTTCCTGTCCTGGCCACCACAGCCACCGCCAATTCCAGGGTGGTCCATGACATCGAGGAGCAACTCGGTGATGGAGTGCTGACCATACGTGGCGCGCTGGGCCGTGAATCGCTGCGCCTGGGCGTCCTGACACTGCCCGATTCCCGGGACCGCTTGGGCTGGTTACTGACACATCTGGCAGATATGCCTGGCAGCGGCATCATCTACACGCTCACTGTTTCGGCGGCTGAGGATACCGCCAGACTCCTGGCCGAAGCCGGACACAATGTCCTCTCTTATACGGGACGCACTGACCCTGCCGACAGGGAGCGCGCGGAGCAACTCCTTAAGGACAACCAGGTAAAGGCCCTCGTGGCCACGTCCGCCTTGGGAATGGGTTTCGACAAGCCGGACCTGGGCTTTGTCATCCACCTCGGCGCGCCGTCGTCGCCAGTGGCTTACTACCAACAGGTCGGCCGTGCCGGACGTGGAGCGGCCAACGCAGATGTCCTGTTGCTTCCCGGCTCCGAGGACCGTGAAATCTGGCAGTACTTTGCCACGGCCTCCATGCCGTCAGCCGAGAAAGCGAACGCTGTCCTCACTGTCCTGGGCGAGGCCGGTTCTGCGCTGTCCACGGTGGCACTGGAAGCCAGGGTGGACCTTCGCCGAACACCGCTGGAACTCCTCCTCAAAGTCTTGGCGGTCGATGGAGCCGTGGAACGGGTTGGTGGGGGCTGGCGATCCACCGGGATCCCGTGGAACTACGACGCCGAGCGCTACGTACGGATCGCCGAGGCGCGGGTGGACGAGCAGGATTCCATGGTGATCTACCAAGACACCGCAGGGTGCCGCATGGAATACATCACCTCGGTGCTGGACGACGAAACGGCTGCCGCGTGCGGACGCTGTGACAACTGCGCCGGCCGATGGTTCCCCGTGGACGTGGCAGCCTCCGCCGCCGACGCCGCAGGACAGACTCTGCGCCGGGCCGGAACAGCCGTGGAACCACGCCTTCAATGGCCCAGTGGAATGGACCGGCTCGGAGTGGCGGTCAAGGGAAAGATCAAGCCCGACGAGAGCGTGTCCGAGGGCCGGATTCTTGCCAGGCTCACCGACCTTGGCTGGGGTGGGTCGCTCCGCGAACTGTTCGCCGCCGGGGCGCCGGACCGGGCAGTAGACCCCGCCATGCTGCAGGCCTGTGTCCAGGTCCTGCGCGAATGGTCAGGTGCTGAGGGCGGGACCCCGTGGAGCGGTGCCGGCCGTCCGGCAGCCGTGGTCAGCATCCCTTCAAGGAGCAAACCGCAGTTGGTCGAGTCCTTGGCTCAAGGAATAGCAGGCATAGGGCGGATGCCGTACCTCGGACAACTGCAACCCCAGCACGGCGGGCCCACCGGCGCACGTGGAGGAAACAGTGCGTACCGGTTGGCCGGGGTGTGGGACAGGCTGGTGGTCGGTCCCGACCTCGCCCAGGCTTTGGCAAGTCTCGGCGGCCAACCCGTGCTGTTGGTCGATGACCTCATTGACAGCCGCTGGACCATGACGGTCTCGGCCAGGGCATTGCGCCAGGCAGGCGTGAGCGCGGTGCTGCCGCTCGCGCTGGCCCAAGCCGGGTAGTGCCGCCCAAGTCGGGTAGTGCACCGGCATCTCTCCGGTAGAACTACGTCATGTTGTGATCGCTCCCACGCCGCATCTATAGGATCGACAGGATCGACCAAACAGCCTGCTGCCCGTCGCAGGCACACGCCAGAACCCGGACCGGAGCCATGAGCGCAAACCCGAGCAACCCCGACGTCGATGCCGCCGACCAGACGACGTGGCGGCCGCGCCTGGCGTTGCTGGTGGCTGCGACGTTTTTCATGGAGTTCCTGGACGGGACCATCCTCACCACGGCCATTCCCAGCATCGCCTCCGATTTCCGGGTAGCACCGGCCGACATCAACATCACCATGACGGCCTACCTGGTAACGGTCGCCATGGGCATTCCGTTGAGCAGTTGGCTGGCAGAGCGGTTCGGCGCCCGCAGGATTTTCTGTCTCGCAATATCGGTGTTCACCCTTGCATCCCTGCTCTGCGCGATCAGCACGGACCTGACCATGCTCACGCTCAGCCGGGTGGCTCAGGGCGTGGGCGGGGCCATGATGGTTCCCGTGGGTACTTTGGTGGTGCTGCGGGGCACTCCCAAGTCCGAACTTCTCCGGGCCACCGCCTACCTCGTGTGGCCGGGCCTCCTTGCTCCCGTGTTGGCGCCGATGGTGGGTGGCGCACTCACCACCTTCCTGTCATGGCACTGGATCTTCATCATCAACATTCCGCTGGGGCTGGCTGCCTTCATCGCGGCCCTCAGGCTGGTGCCGCGGACACAGTTTGACGGGAAGCGCCGGCTGGACTGGTTCGGCCTGTTGCTGACCACGCTGGGTGTAGGCGCGTTGGTGGTGGGGTTGGAGACCTTAGGTGGGCACGCGTCAAATGTTCTGGCCGCAGGAGTTGTCTTTGCCGGGGTCCTGTCCCTCGCCGGCGCGGTTTGGTGGATGAGCAAAGCGAAAGTCCCCCTGTTCAACCTCAGCGTCTTCGGTACCCGGACCTTCAGGGCAACATCCACCGGTGGGTTCATTTACCGGCTGACCATCAGTTCGGTCCCGTTCCTGCTGCCCCTGATGTTCCAGGATGGGTTTGGCTGGGATCCACTGAAGGCCGGTGTCATGGTGGCAGCGGTGTTCGTTGGCAACATTGGAATCAAACCCGCCACTACGCCCTCGATCAGGCGTTTCGGGTTCAAGCCGGTGCTCGTTTTTGCCTCGTTCGCGTCCGCCGTGACCTTTGCCATGTGCGCTTTCCTTGACGCCCAAACACCCGAACCGCTCATTTTCGCCCTGCTGCTGTTCAGCGGCGCCTTCCGTTCCATCGGTTTTTCCGCCTACGCCTCGGTGCAGTACGCGGACATCGCCCCGGGGCAGCTGCCCTCTGCCAACGCCATATCGGCAACGCTGGTTCAGTTGGCGGCAGCGGCCGGGATCGCCGTGGGTGCTTTGTTCCTGCGCCTGTTCGAGGCTACTGAGGTGTTCGGTCCGGACCAGGTGGCGGCTTACAAGGGGGCCTTCGTGGCCATGGCGGTTCTGATGCTGATCAGCACAGTGGACAGCCTTACCCTCCACCGTCATGCGGGGGCTGAAGTAAGCGGCGGTTCAAAGCGCGGTTAAAACGCAAAAGGTCCCGGTTCGAAAACCGGGACCTGTTCGCGGAGACGGGGGGATTTGAACCCCCGGTGGAGTTGTGCCCCACACTTCATTAGCAGTGAAGCCCATTCGGCCGCTCTGGCACGTCTCCCTTTGCTATTGCTAGCCCACCAAGGATACGCAGAACGTGCCGTCGAGCGCAAAACGCGGCCATTCTCCTGCCCATTTCGCTGGTTCGCTGCGGGACAGGCCGTGCGAACGGCCCGGTGGGCAGCGAACCATCGAATCGGACCTCACGTGGCTGCTAGTTACTTCCGGCCAGCGCACGCCACAGGAAGTGGTTGCTCCGCGCCTGCAGCGATGCCGCCTGCCTGTTGTCCGAGGCGCCGGCGTGGCCACCTTCGAGGGCCTCGTGGAACCACACATTCGGGATGCCCATGGCCTGCATGCGTGCTGCCATCTTGCGGGCTTGGACGGGTCCCACCCGGTCATCGGAGGTGGCAGTCCAGATGAACGTCTCGGGGTATTCCACGCCGTCATGAAGCAGGTGGTACGGGGAGAAGGTGCGGATGAACTCCCACTGCGCGGGGACATCAGGGTCCCCGTACTCGGCAATCCATGAATACCCGGCCGAGAGCTTGGTGTATCGGCGCATGTCCAAGAGCGGCACGCCGCAGGACACGGCACCGAACAGTTCGGGGTACTGGGTGAGCATGTTTCCCACCAGAAGCCCGCCGTTGGAGCCGCCGACGCAGCCCAGACGTGAGCGGCTGGTCACTCCGCGGGAGATCAGGTCCCGGGCCACCGCGGCGAAGTCCTCGTAGGCGCGGTGACGGTTTTCCTGGAGGGCAGCCCGGTGCCATGAGGGCCCGTATTCGCCACCACCCCGGATGTTGGCCACAACATACACGCCGCCGCGCGAGTGTGTGCCGGCGCCATCCTCAGAGGCAACGCCCGCTGTTCGCCGTTCAAGCCATGCCCGGCCGATGGATCCGCTGTAGGCCGGGGTCCGGGAGATCTCGAACCCGCCGTAGCCGGAGAGTTGCGTGGGGTTCTGGCCATCGAGGACCAGATCCTTGGACGCCACCTGGAAGTACGGAACCTTCGTTCCATCGGCAGAGACAGCAAAGTGCTGCTGGACCTCGTACCCGGCTTCGTTGAAGAACGACGGCGACCGCTTCACTTCGGCATGCCGGCTCACCACGCCGCCGGACTCCACACAGCCGGAGTCCACTCCGCCGGACTCCACGCCGCCGCGCGTGAGCGCTCCCCGGGTCAGGGTGGTGGGGGTGGTGAAGCCGGTAGCCACCAGCCAGAAATCATTGCCGGCTGCGCCCAGGTCTTCGTCGTCTACAGCGTAGGCGTTGACATCATGCAGCGGCGGGCAGGCATCCAGGATGGAGGACGCCCAAGCACCTGCGGAGTCAACTGTGGAAGGGTCCAGCACCCGGATCTCGGAGGAGACGTCTCGCAGGAGGTTCAGCAGCAGGTAGTCCTTGGTCCAGCTCCAGGACTGCAACGACGTGTGCACATCCGGGGTGAAGAGGACCAGCAGTGAACGGGATCCCGCAAGATAGGAGTCAAAGTCGGCCGCCAGCAGAGATCCTGCAGGATGCACAATACCCTCAACATCCCAGTCTTTCTGCGGACGGAACAGCAGCCAGTCGCGGTGGGCGCTGATGTTGACGTCGGTGGGAACGTCGATTGCCACCCACGAGTCCTCGCGCAGCAGCCAGGTGCTCCGGTTGTAGAAATCGATGTAGTCCACGGCGAAGGTCCGCTCGTAGCCCGGGGTCGAGTCATGGGCCACCATGGCCAGCATGTGGTCCTCGGGAATCTCAAAGAGACGCTCGGCTTGGGCCAGTGTCTGTCCGCGTCGCAGCTTCACGCCGGTCCGCGCATAGGAAGACGTCGTCGCAGGCAGTCCCTCCGCCGTGCTGGACACCAGCAGCGTGTCGGCATCGAGCCAGCTGACATTTCCCTTGGCAGTAGGGAGGTCAAAGCCGCCCTCCACGAAGGTGCGGGATTCGACGTCGAACTCCCGGTGGCGGTCCGCGTCGCCTCCGTCGGGGGAGAGCGAGACCATGGCCAGGCGGTACTCATCGCCATCGGCCGGCCGGAGGAAACCGGCGCCGTGGAAGACCCACTCCACACCTTCGGCGGCGGCAAGGGCATCGATGTCCAGCAGGACGTCCCACTCGGGCTCGTCGGTGAGGTAGCTTTCCCAGGTGGTGCGGCGCCAGAGGCCTTTGGGGTGTTCCTGGTCCTTCCAGAAGTTGTAGTAGTGGTCGCCCCGCTTGGAGACCATGGCGATGCGGTCTGTTGAGTCGAGGACCTCCAGGATGCCGGCCTCAACAGCTGCATATTCGGCGTCCTCGAGCAGTTCCTCAGTGCGGGCGTTCTGTTCCCGGACCCACGCCAGCTGTTCCTCGCCGTGGATGTCCTCGAGCCAGACGTTTTCATCCGTGGGTTCAGCCGCCACGTCCGCAGCATGGCGGGGCCCGGAGGTGGTAGCGGTGTCATTCTCGGGAAGTGGCGTCTGATCAGCTTCTGTGGTGGTCATCGCCCCATCCAAGCAACAGTGTTCGACCCTAAGCAAGTCACAGGAAGTTAGGCTTGAGCGTGGCTAAATCGCAAACCATCCGTGTTGCCCTGATCGGGGCCGGCCCTCGGGGCACCAGCGTCCTTGAGCGGTTGCTTGCGAATTGGGCTGCCGGGAGCCCTTCGGGGACCACCCTGCACCTTGACGTGGTGGATCCGTTCCCGGCCGGATCGGGACATGTGTGGCAGCCCGAGCAGTCGCGCTTGTACCTGATGAACACCCAGTCTTTCTATCCGACACTCATCCCCGAAGACCCCATGCTGGCCCCGCCGTTGGCAGGTGGTTCTTTCGACCAGTGGCGTGAGGCCCGACGTTGTGATGGCGCGGGACTGAACGATGCCGAGAAGGCCGAGTTGGCCACCCTCGAGTCAAACAACTTCCCCAGCCGCGCGCTGTATGGCAGGTATCTGCGCCAAACCCTGGCGGGATTGCTGGAACGGCTTCCCGACGGCGTCGAGGTCACCTTCCACGAGACCACCGCGGTGGCGGCGCGCCCTTTGGTGGAGGGCACGGCGAACCGCGCAGGGGACGGGTTCGACGTCGAACTCGCCAACGGCGTCACCCTCACCGTCTGCTCCGTGGTCCTCGCCTTGGGACACATTGAGTCCCGGCTGAATCCGGAACAGCGCTCGTTCAAGCGCGCCGCTGCCGAACAGGGCCTGCTGTATTTTCCGCCCGCACCGCCGGCCGACGTGGACTGGCAAGCCGTGCCGGATAACGAGCCCGTGCTGGTCCGGGGTATGGGATTGAACTTCTTTGACGTCATGGGCCAGCTGACAGAGGGGCGCGGGGGCAAGTTTGTTGATGCCGGTGCGCCGGGAGCAGGGGTATTGGAGTACAGGGCATCGGGGCGCGAGCCAAAAATCATCGCCGCCTCCCGCCGTGGCACGCCGTACAGGGCCAAGGCCGGCCTGGATGGCTACTATCCGAGCAGCATCACCATGCGGTACCTGACCGAAGACGCCGTGGACCGGTTCCGTGCAGCGGGAATCCAACCTGGTTTTGACCATGATCTTTGGCCGTTGCTGCACCGCGACGCTTTGTGGGCCTACTACTCAACGCTGGCCCGCTCCCAGCCCACGGCCATCAAGGACCCTGCGCAGTTCCTCGTTGATCTTGAGGACGCGCTCCAACCACACGCCCACACCACTACGCACTGGGAAAGCAGCGTGGGCGACCTCGTGGAAAAGCACGTTGTGTCCTCCCGCCGGTTGAACCTCCGCGGACTTGCTGCTCCGCTGGCAGGACGCACCTTTTCCTCCCGAGGTGAGCTGGATGCGGCCATCACGGCGTATCTGGACGATGATGCACGACGCTCGGCGCTCGGTGAAGCAGACCCCGTCAAGATGGCCATTGGTGCGCTCCACACCGGCCGGGCCATCCTCAAATCGGTCGTGGCAGATGGCGGCATCACGGACGAATCGTGGCTCTCAGGGTTGCGCGGCTGGTTCGAGTCCTTCGTCGAAGGGCTGGCCAGCGGAGCCCCTGCACTGCGATCGGAGCAGCTGGCCGCTTTGGCGCGTGCCGGCGTCGTGAGTTTCGTGGGACCCGACCCCAAATTCAGCGTGGACCGGGCAGCCAAGGTGTTCCGGGCGGTTTCGCCTTGGGTTCACGATGCGCCGGCCGAAGCACCTACCTTGATCGAGGCGATGTCGCCGGCCAACAGGGTGGGCATGAACGTCTCCCCGCTGTTGGAGCAGCTGATGGCTGATGGCCTGGTGCGGACCAAGATCATGATGGGCGGCGAGGGCGCTCCTGTGCAGACCACAGGATTGGACGTTGAACCGCATCCTTACAGGCCCCTGGCCGCGAATGGATCCATCACCAGGAACCTCTACGTTTTGGGTCTGCAGCTCTCCGCGGTGCAATGGGGCACGGCCATCGCTGCGGAAGCCCGGCCCCGGACCGGACCGGCCTACGCCAGCGGACAGCGGACCCTCCGGGATGCCGACGAAATTGCCCGCAGCATTCTGGCCCGCTGAGCCACGCACGCTACGGATCGACTTAGCCTTCATCACGCAGTCTTGGTGTTCAGCGCAAAGTCTTAGCATTGAGCACAAAAGGCAGGGTCCTCACGGAAGGTAAGTTCGTGAGGGCCCTGCCTTTTGGCGTTCAGGGGGTTGCTAGCCCCGCAGGCACCTCTGGTACTCCAACCAGGCGAACGCATACCGCAGCCAGCCCACGATGTCGTACCACTTGGACGGCTTGGCAGGTGCGGTGCACTGTGGCGGGTTCGGGCCGCTCTCAGCCACCTTCACCAGTGCTTTCACCACGGTTCCGCTTTCGACGGCGGTGAGCACCAACGTGCCAGTGCCCGCCGCTGCCGAGGCGGGAACCTTGAGGTCCACCGTGGCTGCACCTGCTGTTACCGGAACAGCTCCGAGCGTCACGGCCGCACCCTTGCTGTCAACGAAGACGGCGTTGAGGGTGGCGTTGGCGGGGCTGCCAATCGATGTCAGGTTCAGCTTGGAGACAGCCAATGCGATGGGTTCGCCGGCCTTGACCTCGGCTGCGGTGGAGTTCGCCACAGCGACGGAACGACGGGCAAAGTCCGGAGACACCGGCTTGTGCTCCTGCAGGTACTTGATCCAGGCGTCCCGGTCCACCAGTCCGGTGTCCTTGGTGTTGCTGCCTTCCTTGAACACGCGGAAGTTATCTCCACCGGTGGCAAGGAAGCTGAACGTGCCGATCCTGTACTGTTTCGCGGGATCGATGACGGCACCGTTCACCCAGATGCCGGTGATGCGGTCCCCTGCCGGACGGGCGGCGTCGTAGGTGTAGTTGACGTTCTTGGACAGGCCAAGCTGCTGGTAAGGGCGGCTGGGCACGGTGCCGTCAGCGTTGGTCTGCCACTGCTGCTCCAGGAGCGTCTTGAACTGGGCACCTGTCAGGGACGTGGTCCACAGGTTGTTCACGAACGGCAGGACCGCGTTGGCCTCGGCGTAGGTGATGGTGCCATCCGGGGCGTAGTAGAGCTCGTTACGCAGGCCGCCGGGGTTCACGACGCCGATCTCCGCCGCACCCAGTTCGGGTGCCTTGAGCGTATCCACCAGGGAGTCCGCCACCAGGTTGCCCAGCGTGGATTCGTTTGCGCGGTCGTCCCGCTTGGGGGCGCCGCCGGCTGGATCCGGGGTGAAGGCGGTGGTGATATCGGCCGTGACTGTGCCAACGGGCTGGTTGCCGATTTCAGCAGCTTGGGCCAGCGCCTTGTCCACGATGGTCTTCACTGCAGCCACCCTCGGGTACGCAGCAACCAGGCTTTCGGCGGTCTCGGTGGTCCGGTCCACGATTGCGGCCTTGTAGGCCGTCACCGACTTGCTGGCAGTGTCCACAGTGAGCGTCACGCTGCCCACGTTCTCGCCGTAGTTGCCGGTCTGAACGATGGGACGGGTCTTGCCGGTCGGCTGGCCGTTGGCGTCCAGTACCGGTGCGTCCCAGGCGTATTCCTTGTGGGTATGTCCGGTGAAGATGGCCGCAACGTCGGGAGTGGTTTCGTTGACCAGCTTGGCGAACGGTCCTCCGGCGGCAACTTCCTGCTCCAGCGTGGCACCCTCAGGAGTGCCGGACGCGGCGCCGTCGTGGTTTTCCACGATGATGAGGTCGGCCAGATCGTCGGCCTTGATCTTCGCGGCAACCCGGTTGATGGCCTCCACGGGATCCCCAAATTCGAGGTCCGAGATTCCGGCGGGCGTCACCAGGGAAGGAACTTCCTGGGTGACAGTGCCGATGACGGCTACCCGCATGCCGTTCATGTCCAGCACCTTGTACTCCGGCAATACCGGCGTGGTGGTGCCCTTCTGGTAGACGTTCGCACCGAGGTACGCGAACTTCGCGTTGGTACCTCCGGCGACGACGCGGTCGCGCAGGTCCTGCCAGCCGCCGTCGAACTCGTGGTTGCCCACAGCGGAAGCCTGCAGCTCCAGGGCGTTCAGGACGTCGATGGTGGGCTGGTCCTTCGCCACTGAAGAAGCGAAGAGTGAGGCGCCGATGTTGTCGCCGGCTGAGATGAAGGCCGTAGCGCCGGGAGCAGCTGCCGCGCGGAGCTTCTCCACCGTTCCGGCGAAGAGCACGGTGTTGGTGTCGATGCGGCCGTGGAAGTCGTTGATCCCCAGGAACTGCAGGTCAACGCTTGCGGGTGCTTCCGTGGTCAGGTTCAGGCCCACCACCACAGGATCGTGGTCGCTGGCCCGGAACTCGTCCGCGGCATAGTAGTTGGTCACATTGTTGTTATACCTGCTGTACTCCAGCGCGACGGACTCCACGGAGTTGATGTTCCAGATGTCGGTTCCAGTGACGGTCTTGGCGGCAGCAGGTGATGCAAGGATGTGGTCCAGGGAACCCACCATGCCGCCGAACAGGTACGAGTGCTTGCCGGTGCCGGCCTCGAGGTCGGAATAGCCGGCGCCGGTGAGGACATTGATGGGGTCTTCCTTGGCGTAGGCGTTGAAGTCGCCGGTCAGGAAGACCTTGTCCGTGCCCTTGGAGGCCTGAAGATCCTTCGAGAAAGCGAGCAGCGATTCAGCCTGCTTGGTGCGGGCAATGTTCGAGGCACCCTGGCCCTTGTCGGTATCGTCCGGAGTAGCGGCCGAGCCCTTGGACTTGAAGTGGTTTACGATCGCGATGAACTTCTTGTCATCGGCTCCGCCAACCGGTTTGAAGACCTGGGCCAGCGGCTTGCGTGCACTGGCGAATGCCACTGTGTCGTTGTGGATGATGGACTCACCCACGGGCTCAGCCACGGCCTTTTTGTAGATGAACGCGGTGCGGATCATGTCTTCATCGCTCAGCGGGGGAGCGTTGGCGGGCGTCCGCACGTAGTCCCACACGCCAGGTGTTTTGACGTTGAGGGCCTCCACCAGCTTGGACAACGCGTAGTCGCGCGCCTTGCCGAACTGTGCGGAGTTTTCGATTTCCTCAAGGGATACGACGTCGGCGCCGGACTTGGTGATGGCCGCTACGATCTTGGCCTGCTGGCGTTCGAAGTTCTCCGCATTGGCAGCACCGCGGGCGTTGCAGCCTTCCTTGACCGTGATGGGGTTGCCCTCGCGGTCGGTATAGAAGACGCAGCCGGCCAGCTGGTCACCGGTGGTGGGGAAGTAGTTCAGCACATTGAAGGAAGCGAGCTTGAGGCTGCCTCCCACATCGGCGGGACCTTCGGGCCGGGTGCCGGTGAAGCTGGCCGGTTGGACTGAGCCGGCGTTTGCCGCGTTTAGTGCGGTGAGCGGCTGGAACTTCCAGGAGTTGTTGCCGTAGCCCAGGATGACGTCGGTCCGGAACTGTGCGGGCGAACCCACACGGACAGGATCCGAGGTTGTCAGGTACGGCAGTTGCTGGGCCTTGGTGGTGGCGTCCTTGAGGAAGTTGGTGGACGCACCGTCGTCGAGCTTGATGCCGCGCAGCGCGTTGTCCGCCACCACGGCGGCGTACTCCGGTGAGCCGTAAGCTGCCACCGCGGTGGGCTGGACCAACGGCGAAGTACCGGCCGCGAGGCCGATTTCGCCGTATTGGTTCAGGGAGTAGTTATCCGTGACAGTGAAGTCGCCCTGGGGAGCCACGAGCATGCCCTCCAGGCTTTCCCTCGCCGCCTCATTCGCCGGCAACGCAAACGGCGTGGACTTGACCTCGGGGGCCGCCTCAGCGAGCTTCTTCAAGCCTGCAGCCTCAACAGTGAGCTGGGTCTGGTTGGCGAATTCGCTGACGACGCCTGTGAGTTCCAGGTAGTCGCCCTGCTGGATGGTACCGGTGGTCGTGGGTGAGTAGACGAACAAAGCGTCCGACGCCGTCCTGGCCGCCCCGGCAGTATCGCCGCCGGTTCCGGGGGTCTGGACGTAGTAGCCGTTGAACCCGCCGGTTGCGTAGAGGGCGGTGACCTTGCCTCGCGTGGTCACGGTGCTGCCGGCCAGGGGGCTCGCCGTACCCGTTCCCTGGATCTCGGCAATGGCCTTGACGCCGGGCTCCGGCTCCGGAGCCGTGGGAGGGGTTCCACCGCCGTTGGAGGCCGTGGGCGTGATGGTGGCGTTCAGGCTGAAGTCTGTGGCGTTGGAGTCGGTGTCTGCCCCGTTGGTGCGGTTCAGGCTCTTGACGTCGGAGTTGCCGGTGGGCGCAGTGGCCGCAGCGGTTTCGAACGTATTGGAGGTGCCATAGCCCAGGAGGTCGGCAATGGCAGCGTTGCCCGTCACTGATCCAGCCGGCAGCGGGGACACAGCGGTGGCCTGCTTGGCAAGGACCAGTGTTCCCGTGGTTCCGCTGGGGTTCAGGGTTCCAGTGGCTTGGAGATCGGCCGGGGGAAGCGCCGGCGCGGTGGAGGTTCCGCTGTTGGTGGCTCCCTGGACCAGGAAGTAGCCCTTTGCGGGGATACTGCCGGTCAGGGGAGTAATCCCCGTGGGTGCGGCGGTGGCTGTTCCTGAACGGTACTGCAGCGACCAGCCCGCCAGGCTGACCGGGGAATCCGAGGAGTTGTAGAGCTCAACGAACTTGTTCTTGAACGCGGCGCCGGCACTGCCACCGCTGAGATACGCCTCGTTGATGACTACCGGCGATGAGCCGGCAGGGGCGGACGGATCATCCGCCGCCATGGCCGGAGCGGCCGTCAGCGGGGCGGCAAGCAACCCCGCTGACAAGACCGTTCCTGCCAGTACTTTCCACTGTTGTTGGTGCATCCGCTCTAACTTTCATTAGGGGACCCTGTGGGGCCCTTTGGACGACGCCCACAATCTTGTGAAGTGGGCGTTGTTCCGGAAGTTACTCCGGGGTAAACCTATTGCTCCGGCAAAGCAGAACACGATGGAATGAATGGGAGGTGGACCGAGGATGGCCGCAGGGTTCCCCGGGCACTCCTGCGTTACTTGGCAGCGCCCTTCAGGGTTCCTGTGGTGGCGGCTCCTGCTGCGCCACCGATCAGGCAGACGATCTCGCGGTCTCCGTTTTTCCAGGAATCACTGGTGGGGTGCAGGAAGGTGACGTCCAGCTCGGATTCCTCGAACGGCAAGCCAACGAACGGCGCGAACTGGGCGCCGCAGTACTCTTCAGCTTTGGTGCCCACCTCAGTGTCACCGGGAAACGTTGACGCGTCCATGTTGGTCAGTGCGTAGGCTTCGAGGTCGTGGCTCTGATCGCACGGAATGATGGTGACATCCATAACTTCCTGGCTGTCCGGATTGGCGATGCAGTCGCCCAACTTCACCTTGAACGCATCGGCCTTGGACGATTCCGTAGGCTTTCCTGATTCATCCCGCTTGGCATCGCCGCTGCTGATCAACGAACAGCCAGCCAGTGCGATCGAAGCCATGCCCAGCACGGCAGCGGTCCTCAATCGTCGTGAAAAGTGGTGCATGTGGGTCCTCATTCCCCGCGGGATCGCAGGCAACAGGCCTGCGATCGACAATGAGGGACCAGACAAGGACCCACGCCGGCTGATCCCCCAACGCCGGCAATGAGCGGATCTGGCCGGCCCCCTTGGGTAGAGGGCGGCCGGGCAGACCCGATGTGATGAAACCCTAGGCCGTTTGGCCCAGGTCCTGGATAACCTTGAAGACAGCTCCCGTGGGGTCCTGCACCGTCGCCAAACGACCAAACGGAGTGTCCTCTGCAGGTTGGGTAATGGTAGCGCCCAGGGCCGTGGCTTGCTCCACGGTGGCGTCCGTGTCCTCCACAGCGAAGTAGACGCTCCACATGGAGGGGACCTGGTCCGGAAGGAAACCGGAGGCATCCATGATGCCCGCCTTGGCATCGTCTCCGGCGCCAAGGGTGGTGTACCGGAACTCCGGAGTGTCGCTCATGACGTCGGTGTCCCAGCCGAAGACCTTTTGGTAGAAGGTGACCGCTGCCTCGTAATCCTTGGAGAGGAGTTCATGCCACGCGGGAGCACCGGCCTCAGCCGCCAGCTCGTAGCCCGTCATTCCACCGAACTCCCAAGCGCCGATGGACGCGCCCGAGGCATCGCCGTACATGGCCATGCTGCCCTGCTCGGGTACTTCCATGGGTTCCAGATACACCTGGCCTCCATGGGCGGCTGCTGCCTCGGTGGTTGCGTTGATGTCATCGGTGCGCAGGTAAGTGGACCAGACGTCTGGCATGGCACCCATGTCAGCCTGCTTGGCCATGATGCCCGCCACCATCCGGCCGTCCTTCAACGCCGTGATGTAGCCGCCGTACTTTTCCTCATCCCCGGTCTCATACGTCCAGCCGAAAAGAGCGTTGTAGAACGTCTTCGCCTTCTCAGTATCGGACGTCATCAGATCAATCCAGCAGGGTGCGCCGGGAGTGATGTCAGGCTTAGGCATGGGTCAGGCTCCTGTTGTTATTTCGCGGCGAAAGCTACGGCATATGTCAGTGGTGTGGAGACAGACAGAACACTATGCGGGGGGTCTGACACTTTCAATGATCTACCGGGTGTCAGTTCTCAGTTGCGCGCGCCTTGGGGCCCCTGCCGAGGCCCGTACAGAGGGGCGGCAGCCGTGCGGAACAGCAATCAAGCAAACAAAAATGCCCCGGGTCCTGGGACCCGGGGCATCTCTTTGGCGGAAGGTAAGGGATTTGAACCCTTGGTACGGGGTTACCGCACACTGGTTTTCAAGACCAGCTCCTTAGGCCGCTCGGACAACCTTCCTCGCCTAGTAGTGTTTCATAGGGAGTTGGCTGTTCCAAAACATCACGTCCTCCAACCCCTGCCCCGGGGGTTTGAGGACCAGCAAGAAACCGGGAGTTCGTCATGAAAGCCGTCTACATCTCAGAGCCAGGCGGGCCCGAAGTCCTCGAAATCCGCGAGGTCCCCGCACCGGTGCCAGGCGCCGGTGAGGTCCTGATCGACGTCGTGGCCGCCGGGCTGAACCGTGCGGATGTCCAGCAGCGGCGCGGCTTCTACCCGCCACCGCCTGGCGCGTCCGATATTCCCGGGCTTGAGGTCTCCGGCCGCATCGCAGCCTTTGGTCCCGGCGTCACCAAGGCGTTCTCCGTGGGGGACAAAGTCGTTGCGCTGCTCTCCGGCGGCGGCTACGCCCAGCAGGTTGCGGTGCCAGCGGAACAGGTTCTGCGGATTCCCGAAGGAGTGGACCTCATTACCGCCGCGGCCCTGCCTGAAGTTGCTGCCACCGTCTATTCCAACCTCATCATGACAGCGCAGCTGCAACCCGGGGAGACAGTGCTCATCCATGGCGCCACCGGCGGCATCGGCACCATGGCCATCCAGTTGGCCAAGGCCTACGGCGCAACGGTAGCGACTACTGCCGGAACCGACGAGAAGGTGGGAACTGCCAAGGCCTTCCTGGGGGCCGACATCGCCATCAACTACACCGAAGAGGACTTCGCGGAAAGCCTCAAGGCGCACAACGGGGGCAAAGGCGCGGACGTGATCCTCGACGTCGTGGGTGCCAAGTACCTCCAGCAGAACGTCGAGGCGCTCGCCGAGTACGGCCGCCTCATCGTCATCGGCCTGCAAGGCGGCACCACCGCCGAGATCAACCTGGGCCAACTCCTCAGCAAGCGGGCGGCCGTGATTGGTACGGCGCTTCGGCCGCGGTCCGTGGCGGAAAAAGGCATCATCATGTCCGCCGTCCGCGAGTCCGTGTGGCCGATGCTCACCGACGGCAGGATCAGGCCGCTCGTGGCCAAATCCTTCCCCCTGGATCACGTCCGGGAAGCCCACCGGTATTTCGACTCGGGCGAGCATGTGGGCAAGGTCCTGCTGCTCCTCTGATCCGTCCGTCCAACCGCAGCGAGGAACCATATGTCCATCCGGCACAGCCTGCTGGCCCTGCTCCAGGACCAGCCCCGGTACGGCTATGAGCTGCGCGTTGAATTCGAGGACCGGACCGGTGCGGCCTGGCCGCTGAACATCGGACAGGTTTACACCACCCTGGACCGCCTTGAGCGCGATGGCCTGGTCAGTAAAGACGGCGACGACGGCGGTGGCCACGTCGTCTACAGCATCACTGACGCCGGTGCTCAGGAAGTCGGGGCTTGGTTTGGCGGCGCCGTGGACCGCGGCGCCCCGCCGCGGAACGAGATCGCCATCAAACTGGCCCTTGCCGTGACGCTGCCCGGTGTGGATACCTCTGCGGTGATCCAATCCCAGCGTGAGGTGTCCGTCAGGGCGTTGCAGGAGCACACGATGGCGAGAAAGGCCGTGTCCGCCAACCAACGTTCTGTGGACACCGCCGGGCTTCTGGTGCTCGATTCCCTGATTTTCCAAGCGGAAGCCGAAGTGCGCTGGCTGGATCTCTGTGAAGCCCGCATGGTGCAGGCGCAGGCCAACGGGGGAGCCAACTAGTCTCCTCCGGTGCGTGGAGCCTGGTCATCCGCCGCAAGGCCGTGACCGTTCACCGCCGCTTTGTGCCACGTTGGCGCGTGCCCCCTTTACTTGTCTGTGACGGTTGTTACTGTGCTGGAAGGCACCCGGCGATGCGGTCCCCACCGCGAAGATCGCCACAAGAGCAGTACCCATCACTGCAGCAGTTCTCAAGGAGGAGATATGGGCAAGGTTCCTGAAAAGACCGGACTCGCGGAAGGATTGGATCCTACGCTGCCCTCCCCGGCCGTGGATGATTCCGTCCGGGAGGCAGAAGAGCGGACGTGGACCCCGGCCAAGATCGGGCTGTGGGTGGCGATTTCGCTGCTGGGAGCGGTGGCATGGTTCATGCTGGCGTTGGTACGCGGCGAAACCGTGAACGCCATCTGGTTCGTTTTCGCCGCGGTATGCACCTATCTCATTGGCTACCGGTTCTATTCCAAGGTCATTGAGCGCTACTTGCTCAAGCCGGATGATCGCCGCGCCACTCCCGCCGAGTACAAGGCCGATGGCAAGGATTACGTCCGCACTGACCGGAATGTGCTGTTCGGCCACCACTTCGCCGCCATTGCCGGCGCGGGGCCGCTGGTGGGACCTGTCATCGCAGCCCAGATGGGCTATCTCCCAGGCACCATCTGGATCATCATCGGCGTCGTTCTTGCCGGTGCCGTGCAGGACTACCTGGTCATGTTCTTCTCCATGCGCCGCGGTGGCCGCTCCCTGGGCCAGATGGCACGTGAAGAACTTGGCGTCATTGGCGGCACGGCGGCCCTCGTGGCCACCCTGCTCATCATGATCATCATTGTGGCCATCCTTGCGCTCGTCGTGGTCAACGCCCTGGGCGAGAGTCCGTGGGGTGTCTTTTCTGTGGGGATGACCATCCCCATCGCACTGTTCATGGGCGTTTACCTGCGCTTTATCCGGCCAGGCAAGGTGATGGAGGTGTCCATCATCGGCTTCGTCCTTCTGCTGGCGGCCATCATCGGCGGCGGCGCAGTAGCCGGAACCGAATGGGGTGCAGCGTTCTTCCACCTGGACAAGGTCACCATCGCCTGGGGCATCATCATCTATGGCTTCATTGCTGCCATCCTGCCGGTGTGGCTGCTCCTGGCCCCTCGTGACTACCTCTCCACGTTCATGAAGATCGGCGTGATCGTGATGCTGGCTTTGGCCATCATTGTGGTTCGTCCTGAAATCACTGTCCCCGCGTTCAGCGAGTTCGCCAGCCGTGAGAACGGGCCCGTTTTCTCCGGGGCGCTGTTCCCCTTCCTCTTCGTCACCATCGCCTGTGGTGCCTTGTCAGGATTCCATGCCCTTATTTCCTCCGGCACCACGCCCAAGCTGATCGAGAAGGAACGGCAGACGCGCTTCATCGGCTATGGCGGCATGCTCATGGAGTCCTTTGTGGCCATCATGGCCCTGGTAGCTGCGATCTCGATCGACCGCGGCATCTACTTCGCCATGAACGCACCGCTTGCCCTCACCGGAGGCACGGTGGAGTCCGCAGCGCAATGGGTGAACAGCCTCGGCTTGGCCAACGTGAACATCACCCCGGACGTGCTGGCCCAGACGGCCAAGGACGTGGGCGAGGAGAGCATCATCTCCCGATCCGGTGGTGCACCCACACTGGCTGTCGGCTTGGCGCACATCATGCAGCAGTTCATCGGTGGGCCCGGCATGATGGCCTTCTGGTACCACTTCGCCATCATGTTTGAGGCACTTTTCATCCTCACCGCAGTTGACGCCGGCACGCGGGTTGCCCGGTTCATGTTGCAGGATTCCATCGGCAACTTTGTTCCCAAGTTCAAGGAAGCCTCTTGGCGTCCCGGCGCCTGGCTGTGCACCGCCATCATGGTGGGTGCGTGGGGTGCGGTGCTCCTGATGGGTGTTACCGACCCCCTGGGCGGCATCAATACGCTCTTCCCGTTGTTCGGCATCGCCAACCAACTCCTGGCGGCCATCGCGCTGGCGGTGTGCCTGGCCATCACTGCCAAGCGTGGAGTCTTCAAGTGGCTGTGGATCGTGGCGGTCCCTCTGGCATTTGCCGCCGTAGTGACCATAACTGCCAGCTTCCACAAGATCTTCTCGTCGGTTCCTGCTGTGGGCTACTTCGCCAACAACCAGGCCTTCTCCAAGGCCTTGGCGGACGGCAAGACGGAGTTCGGCACGGCAAAGACCGTGGCAGCCATGGAGGCGGTGGTCCGTAACACCATGATCCAGGGCGTCCTATCGGTCATCTTCGTGACGTTGAGCATCATCGTGATTGTCGCCGCCCTGCTGGCAACCATCAAGGCCATCCGTGCGGGCGGCGGACAAGACCATGAGGACCCGGCCCTGCCTTCCAAGGTGTATGCCCCGGCCGGACTGATCCCCACCGCAGCGGAGAAGGCCCTGCTGGCGGAGTGGAATGCCCTGCCTGCGGAGAAACGAGCGCAGAAAGCCGGGCATCACTGATGAAGGCGGTGGCCAAAGGTCTTCGCGGGTTCGCCACCTACATGGGCTCACTGATGGGTGCTGACGCCTACCGCAAGTACCTTGAACACTTCAATGCCAGCGGCCATACCGGTCCCGCCATGACGGAGCGTGAGTTCTGGCGGGACCGGATGGACCGGCAGGACAGCAATCCCCAAGGCCGCTGCTGTTGACGGCGAGCCAGGTTTCGCTACGAACGAAGTCCAAAATGAGGGACTGGAAGGGGGTTCGCGTGAACCCCGTGAGAGTATGAACGAATGAGCGATCTGAACGACATTCAGCCCACGGATGAGGCTTCGGACGACACCCCCGTGGAGGGAACCATGCTGGAAGAGGGCCGTGATAAGCCCAATGGACAGCAGCCCGGTGGGGGAGAGCCCGGAAGCGATGCCAAGCCCAAGGGCGGGAATCTTCACGAACTTGTTGACGAACCGGCAAAGGTGATGCGGATCGGCACCATGATCCGCCAGCTTCTGGAGGAAGTTAAGGCCGCGCCCCTGGATGACGCTGCGCGCGGCCGTCTCGCTGAAATCCATGAGCGCTCCATCAAGGAACTTGAAGATGGGCTCGCGCCTGAACTCATCGAGGAGCTGGAACGCATCAGCTTGCCTTTCCCCGACGAAAAGGCGCCCTCCGATGCGGAACTTCGCATCGCCCAGGCACAGCTGGTGGGTTGGCTGGAAGGCTTGTTCCACGGTATCCAGGCAGCCATCGCCGCACAGCAGGCTGCCAAGGAACATGCGGCCGCGCAGATGCAGCTTCGCCAGCTCCCGCCGGGAACTGTCATTGCGCCGGGCATCGTCATTGGCGAAAATGGCCAGCCACAGCGTGCCGCGGCGCCGGGAGCTCCCGGTGCTGCTGCGCATGGCCGGCCGGAAGACCCCGACCACGGTCCGGGTCAGTACCTCTGAGTTCGCTCGTGGGTTTCTTTGGGGCCGTCCGCCAAGGACGGAAAGATGATCTGGAGCTCGGTAAGGGGTTGTGGCGACGCGCCCACGACCGTTTCCACCGTGGCCTGGACCGGTACCACCAAGTTCTTGAGGGCGTTGACGATGACCAGCTGTACAACGAGCTTGTGCAGATCGCCAATGAGCTTGCCGAATTGTCTCCGCGCGTGAGGACCATTTGCGTCGAGGCGCAAAGACGCTCCCCAAGCGACGGCCTGGATGTTCCGGGGGCGCTGGCGGGGGTGCACCGGGCGTTGTCCAAGGCCGGAAATTCCCTTGCCACCACTGCGGAAGCGGCCGCGATGTTGAGGTTGGCCGTTGGCCCGGTCCCTGTGGGGGCACTCTCGGTCAGACGGCGCTCGGAATCTGTCTTTGAGCAGGTTGCCGATGCGGAGCGTCAGCTTGGAGCCTGAGCGGCCCCGGAGAAAAAGATGTAAGGCGTGCGCAACTACAAGCGTGCGCCTTTATTCCTCCTCCACAATAAGTTAAGCGCATAGCTGATCTGCGTAACATTCCGGGCTTTTCACAGGTTCGTGCTGGCAGGATGGCAAACATGACTTCGTCACCAACACTTACTTTCAACGACGGCAACACCATCCCCCAGCTCGGCTACGGGGTGTGGCAAGTTGAAGACGATGTAGCCGAAAAGGTGGTGCGCCAGGCTTTTGAAGCCGGCTTCCGCCACATCGATACCGCCAAGATCTACGGCAATGAGGCAGGCGTCGGCCGTGCCATTGCTTCCTCGGGCCTTTCCGCCGACGAAATCTTCATCACCACCAAGCTGTGGAACGCAGACCAGGGCTACGAATCCACGCTCGCAGCCTTCGAGGAGTCCATGGACCGCCTCGGCCTCGAGACCCTGGACCTCTACCTGATTCACTGGCAGCAGCCCAAGCAGGAAAAGTACGTTGACACCTGGAAGGCGCTCATCGAGCTCAAGAAACGCGGCCGCGTCAAGTCCATTGGTGTTTCCAACTTCACCAAGGAAGGCCTGCAGCACATCATCGATGAAACCGGTGTTGTTCCGGCCATCAACCAGGTTGAATTGCACCCCTTCTTCAACCAGGCCGGCCTTCGCGAATTCAACGCCTCCAAGGGCATCCTGACCCAGGCTTGGTCCCCGCTGGGCCAGGGCGGCGAGCTGCTGGAAAGCGCCACAGTTGCTGAGATCGCTGCCAAGCACGATGCCACGCCCGCCCAGGTTGTCATCGCCTGGCACCTGGCCATCGGCAACGTGGTCATTCCCAAGTCCGTCACCGAGTCCCGCATCCAGGAGAACTTCGCGGCGCTCGACGTTACGCTGGACGCCACGGACATCGAGGCCATCAACGGCCTGGACCGCGGCGCCGAAGGCCGCATCGGACCGGACCCGGCAGTCTCCGACTTCGCCTAGGCCTTAAACCTGCCCCAGGTGCCCCGTCCCCTTCCTGGGGACGGGGCACCTGCCGTTAAGGCGCGACGCCGGCATCCGCCGTCGTGACGCAACGCACTTCAGTCCGTGGTGAAATTGAGCAAACCCCAGCAGACGGAGGATGGAGCTTGCATGGTGGTGTTTGACGCATTGGAGCGGCAGATTGTTGCCGCGCTCCAACTGGATCCGCGCTGCCCGTGGCGGAAGATGGCGGCGGTCCTTGGCGAGGCGGAACGAACTGTCGCCCGCCGGGGCTCACAGCTTGTGGAGTCCGGAGCTGTCGCTGTGGTGGGGATCCGGCCCCGGCCGGCCGTGGTGCTGGTGGAGATGAGATGCCTGCCCGGCACAGTGCGGGCCGCGGTCCACGCACTGGGGCAGAGGCCCGACACCACCTTTGTCTATACCACTACGGGTACCGGAGACTGCGTGGCAGAAATCCTCACCGAGCCCGCACGCATGGCCGATGTCCTCTCTGACGAGTTGCCTGCCACTATCGGTCTGCGCGATTCCACCAGTTACCCCGTTTTGCGTTACTTCCGCACCATCCGGGGGTGGCGGCCGGAAATCCTGACCAGTGACAAGGCGGAGGCGCTCCGCTCCACCCTCACCCCTGACTCCGGCATCCTGGTGGCGCGGCAGGATTTGAGCCGACAGGACCACGAGCTCGTGGATGCCCTCTGCGCCGATGGCCGGATGAGTTTTGAAGCGTTGGGCCGCCGGGTGGGTGTTTCTGAAGCAACAGCCCGCCGCCGCAGTGAGTGGCTGCTTGCCAACAACCAGGTTCACTTACGCGCCATTGTTGAGCCGGCATCCTTCGGCTTGAACGTCGAGGCACTGCTCTGGATCCGGGCCTCCCCGCAACACGTTGAACAGGTTGGCAAGAGCCTGGCGGAGCTACCCACTGTCCGTTATGCTGCGGCGATCGCCGGTAATTACCAGATCATGGCAGATGTCACGGTGGAGGACATGGCGGCGCTCTATCGCTTCATCACGGACTCGGAGTGGGCACAGCACGCTGTCACTGTGGATGTGTCCATTCTGCTGGACGCCCGAAAGCGTGGCGGGCGGGTTATGCGCGCACAGTAGTGAGGGCCTCGCCGGCCGCTGAGAAAACAGGAGCGACGGCGGCGTACCCGGTTTGCTGTTCGAAGGCGAAGCCGTAACGGAGCAACTGCATGTCCGTGTAGTGGTTGCCGGCGAGCTGCAGGCCGATGGGGAGGCCTGCGGAGCTGAAGCCAGCAGGGACGCTGAGGACGGGCAGTCCTGTGGCGGACAACAGGCAGGCTGAACGCATCCAGTCGAGGTAGGTCTCGGAAGGAACACCGGCAATGTCCACGGGATAGCGCAGTGCGGCGTCGAAGGGCAGGACCTGGGCGCAGGGGCTGGCGAAGAGGTCGTATCGCCCAAAGAATGACTGGACGCTGCGTTCCAGCCGGGTGCGGGCTGCGGCTGTCTCGATCAGGTCGCGCGCGGTGAGGTCGAAACCCTTTTGGACGTTCCAATGCACTTCCGGTTTGATGACGTCTCCAGCGCGCTCCAGGATGGGCCCCAGTCCTGCAGCGAAGTCCAGGGCCCGGGTGTTGCCGAACACCAGGTCGCCCTCGCTGAAATCGGGGGTGGCTTCCTCCACGATCGCGCCAAGGCCTTCGAAGACCGCGAGTTGCCGTTCGAGGTGCTCCAGGATTTCAGGGTCCACCGGCACCCCAATCCCAAAGTCCCGTGACCAGCCAATCCGGACACCGCGCATGTCGGTTTCGAGTCCAGCCCGGAAGACCTCCGGATCAAGCCCTTCCGGATGGGGCACTCGAGGGTCCTTACCGGCCGTCACGGACATGAACAGGGCAATGTCCTCAACGCTACGTGCCATGGGTCCGGTTCGGCCCAGCCACGCATAGGCGTTGACGTCGGACGGCATGGGGATCACCGCCGTCGACGGCCTGAAACCCACCACGTTGCAGAAGGAGGCCGGGATGCGGAGCGAGCCGCCCATGTCGCTGCCGTCGCCGATGCTCTGGACGCGGGAAGCGACGACGGCGGCCACCCCGCCGCTGCTGCCGCCGGCGCTGAGGGTGGGTGCGTACGGGTTGGTGGTGGTCCCGAAGAGGTCGTTGAACGTGTGGGAGCCAGCGCCAAACTCGGGAACGTTCGACTTTCCGGTGCTGACCACCCCGGCCGCCTTCAACCGGGCGATGATGAGGTCATCGGTGTCGGGAACAAAGTCACGCAAGGCGAGCGAGCCCTGGGTGGTGCGCATCCCGGCGGTGTTATTGGTGTCTTTGTGGGTCATGGGCACGCCGTGCAGGGGCGGAAGGTCTGCCCCTGACGTCGTCAGCTGGTCCGCGCGGTGCGCCAGGGCCTGAGCGCCTTCGGCGTCGAGGGTCACCACGGCATTGATCACGGGGTTGACCTCGGCGATGCGCTCAAGGTGATCGGCAAGGGCTTCGCGGGCAGAGATCTTCCTCGCCCGGATCGCTGCGGAAAGTTCGACGGCGGACAGCTCGCCAATGGTTTCGGGCATGGTGCTCCTTTGCTGGATGTCTACTGCTTGAAGTGTGCCGCGTCACACTGGAGCGCGGAAGCCCGGGACCACCGATGGCAAGGTTTGGCGGATTCGGCCATCTTCGAGGCTGATTCCGTCAACTATTGTGTGTGATCCGGCTCATAGTAAAAGGTGTTTGTAACCCCATGGCCGATCTGGTTACTGGGTATGGATTTGCCCCACAGCACCGCACACTGAACAGCGTCGTCCGGTCGAGGAACAGCTGAGGGGCTCACACCCGGAGGTTTCCATGCACCAACCCCAGGCACTGCAATCACTGGTTCCCACCGATTCAACGGACATCATGGTCATCGCCAACAATCCTGTCCTGTGGATCTGCGTGGCCGGCGTCTTCGGCGTCATCATCCTCCAGTCCGTGATCTTCATGAAGGCTGCCCGACGCGCAGCACCCTCCGTTGAGATGAGTCCGCAGGACATCAAGACCTCGTTCCGTTCCGGTGCGGTCTCTGCCATCGGACCATCCTTGGCCGTATCACTCGTCGCCATCGCCCTGCTGGGCCTCTTCGGTGCCCCGGCCGTGCTTTCCAGGATTGGTTTGATCGGTTCCGCTGCGTACGACGTCTCCGCGGCCGGCATCGCCGCAGGCTCCATGGGCGCGAAGCTCGGCGACGCCAGCTACACGCAGAGTGTCTTCACCGTCGCGTTCTTCGCCATGAGTATTGGCGGTGCCATGTGGATGCTCGCCACCCTGATCCTGACTCCGCTGCTCCGCAAGGGAGATGCCAAGATCCGCTCCGTAAACCCTGCGGCCATGGCCATCGTCCCAGCGGCTGCCCTGATCGGAGCCTTCTCCTGCCTGGGCTTCACCGAACTCCCCAAGTCCGGCGTCCACGTGGTGTCCTTCCTCATCTCCGCCGCAGTCATGGGGTTGTGTCTGCTGCTGGCCAGGAAGCTCGGCAAGAGCTGGCTGCGCGAGTGGGGGCTCGGCTTCTCCATCGTCATCGGACTGGGGGCTGCCTACCTCGCCGTCGGTGCCTGATCCCCACTCCCAGCCCTGTCTTTGAGCACGAAAGGAACACCCCGTATGTCTTCCACTACTTCCGCTCCCATCACCACTACCACCAACTCCGCCATGGCTGAGTTCGGCCGCACCACGTCCCGCTGGGGTCAGATCACCATGATCTGTGGCCTGCTGATCTCGGTAGCCGGTCCACTGTTTCTTGTCTTCGCCAGCGGCCTGGACATAGGCCCCGCACAACTCTGGATCGCCTTCGCTGCGGTAGCTGCAACCTTCGGCATCATCTGGATCGTGGAGCCACTCACGTACTACCCGATCCTCGGCCCCGCAGCGATGTACCAGGCCTTCATGATCGGCAATATCTCCAACAAGCTCCTGCCGGCAGCTTTGATCGCGCAAACCAACATCGGTGCCAAGCCGGGGAGCAAGCGCGCCGAGCTGGCCGCCGTCGTCGCCATCTGCGGTGCCGCGGCAGTCCACCTGATATCACTTGCGATCTTTGTGGGACTCCTGGGGAGCTGGCTGATCAGCGTCATCCCGCCGTCGGTGCTGTTGGTGACCCGCCTTTACGTGCTGCCCGCTGTTCTTGGCGCAGTGCTGGTGCAGGCCATCGTGTCCATGAAGCAGCCCCGCACCACGGTGTTCGCGCTGCTGGTCTCGGCCGTCGTCGTGTTTGTTGTGTTGCCCCTGGTGCCCTCGCTCGCCATGGTGTCCACCGCGATCGCCGTGCTGGGCACCATCCTGCTGGCATGGTTCTTCCGGGGTAAGACCACCATCACCGACGCGAAGCCGATCCACATCGAATAGCACTTCCAGCGCCCATGGCCCCCAACAACCACCAGAAAGCCAGACTCATGACCTACACCGCCACAGCCCTCCACCTCGACGCCCAGCAAACCGCCAAACTTCACTCGCTGTACCGGCACCTCCACGCACATCCGGAACTGTCCATGCAGGAGTACGCCACGGCCGCCCTCATCGAGGAACAACTGGACGGCTTGGGGATTGAGCACTTCCGCTGCGGCGGGACGGGCGTGGTGGGCATTCTTCGGAACGGTGACGGGCCCGTGGTGGCGTTCCGCGCCGATTCGGATGGCTTGCCCATCGAAGAAGCCACAGGGCTGGACTACGCCAGCACGGACACCGGCACACTCCCTGATGGCACCACAGTCCCGGTGATGCACGGCTGTGGCCACGACACCCATGTGGCCAGCCTGCTGGGTGCCGCCGAGGTGCTTGCAGGGAATCCGGACGCTTGGTCGGGAACCCTGGTACTGATCTTCCAGCCGGGCGAAGAGACTGCCGCCGGCGCGCTGGCCATGCTCGACGACGGACTGTGGGACAAAGCGCCGCGGCCGGAGGTGGTCTTCGGGCAGCATGTCATGCCCCGGCAGGTGGATACGGTCGCGATTTCCAGCGGCCCGGTAGCTGCCATGGCGGATTCGCTGCGGGTCACCGTGCACGGCCAGCAGTCGCATGGCTCCCAACCGCAGGACGCCATCGATCCCATCGTCATGGCCGCGCACATGGTCACGCGGCTGCAGGGGATCGTGTCGCGTGAGCTGGATCCGCGGAAGTCCGCCGTCGTCACCGTGGGGACGTTCCACGCGGGACTCAAGGAGAACATCATCCCGGCCTCGGCCGAGTTCACGCTCAACATCCGCACCTTCGACGACGACGTCCGCGACCAGGTCCTCGCCGCTGTCCGCCGCATCATTGACGCTGAGGCCGCAGCGTCCGGGGCGCCCGCGCCGGTCATCGAGGAAATGTACCGCTTCCCGCCATGCTTCAACGATCCCGACGCCGTCCCTCCCGTCATCGAGGCACTGCGGCTGGCGTTGGGGGCTGAGGCAGTGGAAATCACCCCGCCGATGATGGGCAGCGAGGACTTCGGGCACCTGGGCACCGCGATCGGAGTGCCGTCCGTGTTCTGGATGTTCGGTGGCACGCCTGCCTCCGGGCACGAAGGACCCGGTCCCGTCCCCGTCAACCACTCGCCGTTCTTCGCACCCGAGCTGGAAGGAACGCTGGCCGGGGGAGTCTCGGCCGCAGTCGCCGTGCTGATGTCCCGGCTGGGGATATGATTCCCTGGATCCAACGTCTATTCGTGTTTCGGGGCCAAGACCCGCCGCGCAGCTCACCGATTCGGTCCCCGCGCAAGTACACATCAAGAGTCTTGCGGGGGCTCATGGTTGCACCTGCAGTTTCGAGAATCGCGGCACCAGGGCCACGTCGCGGCCCACCGCCCTGATGGCGTGCATGGCCACGACCATGGAGACTGCTCCGCCGGCTTCAAGTCGAACGATGGTTCCGCGGGTGACACCCAATATCACGGCAAGGTCGTGCTGCGTGAGTGTGGCCTCTTTGCGCGCCTCGGCGATGGATCGCCCAAGGGAGGCTGCATCAACAGCCCGGTAAAACGGAGTCACCTCGTCCGAATGTTCCATAAATCGATCATACGGCTCAATGCACGAGATGTCCTATATTTCGAACATTCCGAGAGTTTTGATAAATGTTCGATATTTCCACCATTGAGCTGGTCGACTTAGTCCCGGACTTAAGAAGCAAAAACCCCGCCGGTTCAACGAACCAGCGGGGTTTTTCTCTGAGCTTCCTATCAGAATCGAACTGATGACCTTTTCATTACGAGTGAAACGCTCTACCGACTGAGCTAAGGAAGCACCGCGTTCATCACCGGTTTCCCGGGCGATCACGCAAGACATAACTGTAATAGAGGCACCGTACCCGGGTCAAAACGAGCCCGGTGGCGGCCGTTGCGGGGATGTTCACCCCTGCGTCGGGCCGGGTTCAGGCAGGCGTTTCCCTGCGGCCGGAAGCTGGGGAATCAACTGTGGCGGGGTACACCCGCCACACAGACAAGCCAAAGGAGCCGCTCAATGACCGGGGACGCAATGACCAGGGACGCCAGCTACACATCCAACCGGCTGAGGCTGGCGGTGGTGGACATGGTGGGCACCACGATCACCGATGATGGCCGCACGGAACGGGCCATGTCCCGGGCGCTGGTAGAGCACGGCATTGAACCCGGCAGCAGCAAGTTCGAGAGCATGTTGGGCTATGCCCGGGACACCATGGGCTTCTCGAAAATGACAGTGTTCAGCCACCTCTTTGACGACGCAGAGGTGGCCGCCAGCGCCAACAAGGTCTTTGAGAAGGCGTACGACGAAATGATCGACGACGGCGGCGTCCGCGCCATTCCGGGCGCGGAGGACGCCATCCTGTGGATGCGTGAATCCGGCATGCAGGTGTGCCTGGCCACGGGCTTCGGCCGCCATACGCAGAACATGGTGCTGGAATCCCTGGGCTGGATGGGTTTGGCGGACCTCAGCTTGTGCCCTGCCGATGCCGGACGTGGCCGGCCTTACCCGGACATGATCCTGACTGCCGTGCTCGCGCTGGACCTTGACGACGTGCGCGAGGTAGCCGTGGTGGGCGATACGAGCTCGGACATGGTGTCGGGCATCCGCTCAGGCGCGTCCCTCATCGCCGGCGTGCTGACGGGCTCGCACTCGGAGGCGACGCTACGCGCAGCCGGCGCCACCGTTGTGGTGGATTCCATCAAGCAACTCCCACTGCTGGTGGAGAAGCGCGAAGCCAGGCACCTCTAGCACTTCAGGCCGTCCTGCGGCAGCTTTCCGTCAACAAAGTACTCGTCGACGGCGGTGCTGACGCAGGAGTTCGAGCGGCCGTAGGCGGTGTGCCCCTCACCTTCCCAAGTGACCAGTGACGCGTTTTCCAACTGCTTGCGCAGAGACTGGGACCACTCCAAAGGAGTGGCGGGGTCGCCGGTGGTGCCCACCACCACGATGGGCGCGGACCCGTTGTATTCAACAGGTGCAGGCGTACGGGTGTTCTTGTACGGCCAGTCCTTGCAGTTGACTCCGCCGTAGGCAAAGAACGAACCGAAGGTGGGGGAGTCCTGGATCAGGCGGGCTTCCTCGGCCCGCATGCCCGCTGTGTCGGTGACCATGGGGTAGTCCAGGCAGTTGATGGCCTGGAAGGCGAAAGCGGAGTTGGAACTGTAGCTGCCGTTGGCCTCACGGTCGGCTCCAAGATCAGCAAGCCGCATCATCTGGGACACGTCCCCGGAGAAGGCGCTCTCCAAGGCCTGGGTCAGGGCGGGCCAGCTTTGGTCGTTGTAGAGCGGCAGGATCAGTCCGTTGACGAAGTCATTGCTGGTCACCAAACGTCCGTCCTTGGCGGTCTGGGGGTTCTGGTCCACGGCGTTGATGAGGTCCCTGATCTCCTGGACGCCGTTCTCCACGGATCCGCTGAGCGGGCACTGGTTCTGGCCCTGGCAACTGGCCACGTAGGTGCGGATCGCCCGTTCGAAGGCCCGTGCTTGTCCGGCGGTCAGTTCCTCGTTGCTGATGGACGGATCCACGGCACCATCCAGCACCAGACGGCCCACGTTGTCCGGGAAGAGGGCAGCATAAGTGGATCCAAGGAAGGTGCCGTAGGAGAAGCCCAGGTAGTTGAGCTTGGCGTCGTTGACCACGGCGCGCAGGATATCCAGGTCCTTGGCCGCGCTGACGGTATCGATATGCCCCAGGACATCCCCGGTCTGCTCTGAGCACTGCTCAGCGAAGGATTTGTTGAAGGCCAGTGCTGCTTCCAGTCCTTCGTCGGTGTTCTTCCGGAAGACTTTTTCGCGGGCAGCATCACGTTCGGCGTCGGTCATGCAGGTGACGGGAGCGGAGCGTTTCACGCCGCGGGGATCAAATCCCACGAGATCGTAGTTGTTCTTCAGTTTTTCGGTGAAATTGGTGTTGCCTGCATCCTTGATGTAATCCACCCCGGAGCCGCCGGGGCCACCGGGGTTGACCAGGATTGATCCCTGCTTGCTGCCGGTGCTGGGCAACTTGATGACGGAGAGCGTAATGTCGCCGGCACCCGGGTTGGCGTAGTCCTTGGGGACCTGGACTTTGCCGCACTGGAAGCCATTCTCACAAGAACTCCACTCCACCGGCTGCGAGTAGAACTTCTCCAGGCCCTTGGGGGCCGAGGCCGCTATGGAGGGATCCACGGTGCTGGTGGACGGCTTGGCCGTGGGTGCCGGCAAGAACGGCACAGTGCAGGCGCTCAGCACCAGCGCAGCAGCTACGGCAATACAGGTAGCCACGAAGCCGCGACGGGCCCCACGCTGGGCGGACCGGTCCCTTGAAGGGGCACCGGCGGACCGGCGGGGTGCGGACGTCATGGGTTCTCCTATTGCTGGATGAGGCTCGTGGCCATGGACTCGACCGCCAACAGGGGAGCCACGTTGGTGGTGGTGATTCGGACACGGGCTTTGTTGATGGCGTCCATCCGGGCCAGGGTGGTTTCCGGTGTTGAACTGCCGGCGTAGTCTTCCAGTTCGCTCTTGAGCTCAACGTTGACCAGTTCCACAGCGTTCCCCAACTGGATGATCAGCACGTCCCTGTAGAAGGACAACAGATCTGTCAAGGTACGGTCCAGGGAATCGGTGATGGACCGCTTGGCCCGCCTTTTCTGGTCGTCCTCAAGTTGTTTGACCTGGCTGCGCATGGAGGGCGGCAACGTGCCGGACTCGGGGGCGCCGAGGCTCGCCAACAGGGCAATCTTCTCCGCTGCATCGCGCTCGTCATTGGAGCTGTTGGCTTCTTCAGTGGCGATTCTCACCAGCTTTTCGGCCATCATCACCGCAGCAGTGACGCCGCGAAGGCCAAGGGGGATCCGTACGGTATCCAGGCGGCGTTGCCTGGCATCGGCATCGCGTGCCAGCCGTCGGGCAATACCAATGTGGCTCTGCGCAGCGCGTGCGGCGCGGTCAGCGAGTTGGCGCTCGACGCCGTCGCGCCTCACCAGGAGATCGGCGACGTCGGATGCCGGCGGGAGCCGAAGACTCACAGGACGGCACCGGGAACGGATGGTGACCAGGACGTCGGCGGGGGAGGGGGCGCACAACATCCAGATGGTGCGGGGCGTCGGTTCCTCGATCGCCTTCAACAGCACGTTGGTGGTCCGCTCGGCCATGCGGTCTGCGTCCTCCACCACGATGATCCGCCACCGGCCAGTCGCCGGCCTGTCGCCCGCTTTGGACACCAGTGCACGGGCCTCGTCAATGGTGATGGTGACTTTCTCGGTCCGCACGAAGGTCACATCGGAGTGCGTCTCTCCGAGAATCGTGTGGCAGGCCGCGCATTCGCCGCAACCGCGAAGGGCGACGTCATCCTGCTCGCAGTTCAGCGCAGCCGCGAAGGCCTTGGCCGCATTGGAACGGCCGGATCCCGGCGGGCCGGTGAACAGCCAGGCATGGGTCAGCCCGGTTTCACCCTGCGCCGCCTGCTTCAATTGCGCTACAACGGGTGCCTGCCCTTGGAGGTCGTCCCAGACACTCACGGACGGTCGCCCGGAACGCGGTCGCCCAGCAAAGACTCCACCCGCTCCAAAATCTGGGCGGCGAGGGTCTCCATGTCGGAATTGGCCGGCAGGACCAGGTAGCTCGACGGCGTGGCCTCGGCGAGTTCCAGGAAAGCCTGGCGGATGGCGGAGTGGAACGCATCAGGCTCGGACTCCAGCCTGTCCTCCGCGGCGTCCCCGGCAGTCCGCCGGCGGCGGCCATCTGAGGGGTCGACGTCGAGCAGTACGGTCAGGTCCGGGCGCAGACCATGGGTAGCCCATTGGTTAAGCGTCAAGACGCCCTCGGCACCCAAACCGCGTCCGGCACCCTGGTAGGCCACCGACGAGTCGATGTAGCGGTCAGTGATGACCACCGTTCCCTCAGCCAAGGCGGGGCGGATCACCTGGCTCGCATGGGCGGCGCGGGCCGCAGCAAACATGAGGGCTTCCGTGCGGGCATCGATCGTGCCGTGCCCATGGTCCAGAACCAGGGAGCGCAATTTCTCGCCAATGGGGGTGCCACCGGGTTCCCGTGTGCGCAGCACGGAAAGTCCCCGCGACTGAAGGGCGTCAGCGAGCCGGGCGGCCTGCGTGGACTTGCCCGCTCCGTCCCCGCCTTCGAAGGCGATAAATAGACCTGGGCTCTGAATACTCACGCGTCTAGCCTACCGAGCTTCACTGACATCAAGTCGCGTAACGCCTTTCATCCACAGCCTCGCCCGCCACTAGGCTGAAACCATGAGCCTTTCCGATCAGCACGCCGCCGATTTGTCTCCGGAAACCGTTGTAGTTGCTGCCGGCCGCCCCGAACGGGCCCACGATGAGCCGGTGAATCCGCCGATCGTCCTGTCCTCCACATACTTCGGCACAGGTTCATTGGGCGACGGAGACCGCGGCTACGGACGGTACGCCAACCCCACGTGGGACCCTTTCGAGGACGCCCTCGCCAAGTTGGAAGGCGCCACCCTCCCGGGCCTGCTGTACGCCTCCGGTCTGGCGGCCGTCAGTTCCGCACTCTCCCTGGTACCTGCAGGCGGTGTCGTTGTCATGCCATCCCACAGCTACGCGGGGTCCCTGGTCATGGCCACGGAGTTGGCAGAGAAGGGTTTCCTGGAACTGCGCACGGTGGACATCACGGATACGGATGCCGTGAAGGCCCTCATCAGCCCGGACAACGGCAAGAAGGCCGATCTCCTCTGGTTGGAAAGCCCCACCAACCCTATGCTCGGCATCGCCGACATCCGGGCACTGACCGATGCCGCGCACGCAGCGGGCGCAATCGTGGTCACGGACAATACTTTCTCTACGCCGCTGGTGCAGCAACCGCTCAGCCTGGGTTCCGACGTCGTACTTCACTCGGTGACCAAATACCTGGCCGGGCATTCAGACGTAGTCCTTGGCGCCCTGGTGACCTCCAACCCGGAGCTGCGTGCCACGCTGCTGCACCACCGCATCATCCATGGTGGAATCGCCGGCCCGTTCGAAGCCTGGCTGGCGTTGCGCGGGCTCCGAACGCTGGCGCTGCGGATTGAGCGCTCGCAGGCGTCCGCGGCAACCCTCGCCGAACGCCTCAGCAGCCACCCCCGGGTGGAAACGATCCGCTACCCGGGCCTGCCCACCGATCCCGGACACGGGCGCGCCAAGGTACAGATGAAGGGCTTCGGCTCCATCCTGTGCATCCAGATCGCCGGAGACGAACACCGCAGCGGTGCCGACGCAGCCGATGAGTTGGTCCGCGCGCTGCAGCTCTGGCTGCCCGCAACGTCCCTGGGGGGCGTCGAGTCACTGATTGAACGCCGACGCCGGCACACAGCCGAGCCGCTCAGCGTTCCGGAGAACCTGGTCCGCTTGAGCGTCGGAATCGAAAACGTGGAAGATCTTTGGTCCGATCTTGAGCAAGCGCTGAAGTCGCTGGACGGCTAGGCTAAAGGGCGTGGACGGAAAACTCTTGATTGCCTTTGTCACCAGCGGGGTCTACTTGATCCTTGGCCTGGTGGCCCTTGCCCTGGAAGTGTGGGCCTTTGCGGACTGCCTGCGCCACCGCCCGACGCTCTTCGTTGCCGCTTCCAAGCGGACCAAGACGTTCTGGACCGCGCTCACCGGCATTGCTTTCGCCATTGGCGCCCTGACGGTCTTCACCGGCGGAAGCGGCTTGGGCCTCTTCGGCATCGCTGCCGTCACCGCGGCCTGCGTGTACCTGGCCGATGTCCGTCCTGCCCTGCGCGAGGCCGGCAGCGGCGGCAACCGCAACGTTGGCCCTTACGGTCCCTGGTAAGTACTTCCGGAAAGCGTTACCGGGGCGCCACCGCGTCCCACGCCACTGTCACTTCACCGAGGCGCCACCGCGCCGGTCCGTCCTGAAGCGGCCATCCGGCGTCGCGCAGTGAATGGCACATGCCTGTCCACCGCTGCCGGTTTCCGAACGACGCCAGAGGTGCCGCCTCCAGCCAGGCTTTGTCCATCGCCTGCAGGAAGGCGTGAACCGGTTCGCCGGGAATGTTCCGGTGAATCAGGGCTTTTGGCAGCCGCTCAGCGATCTCCGACGGCAGCTCGAAACTGCCGAACCGTACCGAAAAACTGAGGCTCAACGCGCGCTCGGAATCCAAGGCCACCCACGTCACCCGGCGGCCGATCTCATCACACGTGCCGTCAATGAACAGGCCACCCGGCGCCAGCCGCGACTGCACCAGCCGCCAAATCCCGGCAACGTCGGCTTCCTCATATTGGCGCAGCACATTGAAGGCGCGGACCAACACCGGATTTCCGGGCACGGGAATCTCGAAGCCCCCAACGTGGAAGCTCAGGCCGGGCCGCTCCAATGCTTTGGCGGTCCTGACGCGCTCCGGCTCGATCTCGATCCCGCAGACGCGCACGTCAGGCCGTACGGCCTGAAGACGTTCAAAAAGTTCGACGGCGGTGGCCGGCGAAGCGCCATATCCCAGGTCCACCACCAGGGGCTCGACGGCGGCGCGCAGCCGCCATGCCTGCGGCCCGGCAAGCCAACGGTCCAAACGGCGCATGCGGTTGGGATTCGTGGTGCCGCGGGTGATGTTGCCAACAGGCTTTCCGCCCCGACTGCGGGGAGAGCCCACCCGTTCCGCTTTTTGCACCACGGCCCCCACTTTATCTCGCGCGGACGTAATGCCGGGCAGGCAATGGAACCGCTCGGCTAGGATGAAAACCATGACTTACAAGCTGATTCTGCTGCGCCATGGCCACAGCGACTGGAACGCCAAGAACCTGTTCACCGGTTGGGTGGACGTAGACCTGAACGATCAAGGCCGCGAAGAAGCAGTCCGCGGTGGAGAGCTCCTGGTGGAGAACGACATCCTGCCGGACGTCCTCTATACCTCGCTCCTGAAGCGTGCCATCAACACCGCCAACATGGCACTGGATAAAGCCAACCGCGGCTGGATCCCGGTCAAGCGCGACTGGCGCCTGAACGAACGCCACTACGGCGCGTTGCAGGGCAAGGACAAGGCCCAGACCCTGGCCGAGTTCGGTGAAGAGCAGTTCATGGAATGGCGCCGCAGCTACGACACCCCGCCGCCGCCCCTGTCCGACGACAGCGAATTCTCCCAGGCACACGATGTCCGCTACAAGGATCTTGGTGACGCACTGCCGCGCACCGAGTGCCTCAAGGACGTCCTGGTACGTCTGCTCCCTTACTGGGAATCGGACATCAAGGAAGACCTCAAGGCAGGCAAGACCGTTCTGGTCACCGCCCATGGCAACTCCCTGCGCGCCCTCGTCAAGCACCTGGACGGCATCAGCGACGACGCCATCGCCGGCTTGAACATCCCCACGGGCATCCCGCTGGTCTACGAACTGGATGAGGACTTCCAGCCCATCAACCCCGGCGGAACCTACCTGGACCCCGACGCCGCAGCCCAGGCCATCCTCGCGGTAGCCAACCAGGGCAAAAAGTAGCGCTTGAGCAGTACACGACGGCGGCCGGTCACCTGAGGTGACCGGCCGCCGTCGTTGTTTCTACGGTATGAAGAGGGCTAGAAGCCTTCAGGCTGCCATTCGCCCGTCACCAGGTAGGTGACCTTGCGGGCAACGGAGACGCCGTGATCAGCGAAGCGTTCGAAGTAGCGGCTGGCCAAGGCGACGTCCACGGTGGTGGACGGGCTCTCGCTCCACTCAGGGGCGGCGATGGCCTTGAAGACGCTGAGGTGAAGGTCGTCTACGGCGATGTTGATCTTGAGGATGTCGCGGGCTACCTCGAGGTCGCGGGTCTCAAGGAGCTCGATGACTTTGGCGGTGATTTCGATGTCGTGCTGCGCCATGGCCTTGAAGGTCTGGGTCAGCGAAGCGGGGATCACGGTGGCCGGGTAGCGCAGGCGCGCCAGCTGGGCTACGTGCCGGGCGAGGTCGCCCATGCGTTCCAGCGACGCACTCATGCGCAGCGAACCCACGATCATGCGGAGGTCGCTGGCCACGGGGCCCTGCAGGGCAAGGATGTCGATGGCGCGCTCGTCGAGGCTGTTCTGCAGGAAATCGATCCGTGCATCCGCCGCGATGACGTCCTGGGCCAGATCCACGTCGGCGCCTTCGAAGGACGTTGTGGCCTTCGTGATTGCTTCGTGAACCAGCTTGGAGATCTCGATGAGGTCGTCACCTACCTGGGTGAGCTCCTCCTGAAAAACCTTGCGCACTAAGGCGTCCTTTCTTTGGAAATCCGGTTCCCTTGAAGCGGGCCGGACTTCAAAACCATTGGCAGTCCAACCAGTAACTGTGTCAGGACCCAGTGAACTGTTCGGCACCTTTAGGTGAACGTTAGTTGAACCGTCCGCGTTTGGCGCCGGATCACTGCTTGTCCGTCTTTCCACAGCATAAGCTGGAGCCGTGGATCCATTGCTCATAGGTGTCGTCGCCGGCCTCGTTGGCCTGTCGTTGGGCGTCTTTGGCATGCTCGCATTCAGGATCAGTGAGCGGCAGCGGAGCATCGTGGACCTGGACGTTACTGAGCCCCGCCTTCCTGACGGAGCCGCGGAGGTGCTTGCCGTCGTCGGGCGTGCGTTTGTTGTGGTGGACGTGATCGACGGCGTGGTGCGCGCGAGTCCCGCTGCGTATGCCTACGGCCTGGTCCGCGGTCACACGGTGGTACACAAGCAGCTCCTGGACATGACTGCAAAGGTCCGCCGCGACGGCGTGATCCTGGAGGAGCAGTACGAGCTTCCCCGTGGTCCTTTGGGCAAGGGAACCATCGTGGTGCAGGTTCGGGCGGCCATGCTGGGCCAGGAATACATCGTGCTCCTCGCGGACGACCGCACGGAAATCACCCGTACCGAAGAGATCCGCAACGACTTCGTGGCCAACGTATCCCACGAGCTCAAGACTCCCGTCGGTGCGATCTCCCTCCTGGCTGAAGCTCTGGAAGCATCGCCGGATGATGAGGAAGCCGTACGCCGCTTCGCCAAGCGCATGCACAAGGAATCCGGCCGGCTCGCAGCACTGGTGCAGGACATTATTGAACTTTCCCGCCTGCAGGGTGCCAACGTCGCCCAGCAAGGGCACGCGGTGGACATCAACACCGTGATCACCGAGGCAGTGGACCGCTCGCAGCTGCCGGCGGAGAGCAAGAACATCCAGATTGTGGTGGGTGGCCATTCAGATTCACTGGTCTTCGGCGACCGCGACCTGCTGGTGACTGCGCTGCGCAACCTGATCGACAACGCCATCCGCTACTCACCCGAAAACACCCGGGTGGGAGTGGGCATCCGAACCCGGGAAGGCGTCGTCGCCATCTCCGTGACGGACCAGGGCGAGGGTCTGACACCTGAGGATCAGGAACGCGTTTTTGAGCGCTTCTACCGCGTCGACGCCGCGCGTTCACGGCACACAGGCGGCACTGGTCTTGGCCTGAGCATCGTCAAGCACGTGGTCTCGAACCACGGCGGCGAGGTGACCGTCTGGTCCCAGCCCGGCCAGGGGTCCACGTTCACCATCCGCCTGCCGGAGATGGAAGGCCAGGACGACGACGACGCCCTTCCGGCTCCCGCTGCTGCAGGGGACGCGTCCGGGGAACGTAAGGTGCCTGCTGCCGCCGTCGAACCCCGCCAGGCGGTTCACCAAGCCAACAATGCGATTCAACAAACCCCTGTCGGGGGTAAACCCCGGATCGCGGGTCAACAAGGGGGCGCCAGCGGCGCCCAAGAGCAAGGAGCCAGCGCTTGAGCCGGATTTTGATTGTGGAGGACGAAGAGTCCTTCAGCGACCCTCTGTCCTATCTCCTGGGCAAAGAGGGCTTTGACGTCGAGGTAGTGGACAACGGCAGCGATGCCCTGGTGGAGTTCGACCGGAACGGTGCGGACCTGGTCCTTCTGGACCTGCAACTGCCAGGAACTCCGGGAACGGAGGTATGCCGTCAGTTGCGCCAGCGTTCAAGCGTGCCCGTCATCATGCTCACGGCCAAGGACTCGGAGATCGACAAGGTGGTTGGCTTGGAACTCGGCGCCGACGACTACGTCACCAAGCCCTACTCCTCGCGTGAACTGGTGGCCCGTGTCCGTGCAGTCCTGCGCCGGCAGGGCGAGCCGGAGGAGCTCATCACATCCACCGTGCAGGCTGGTCCTGTCCGCATGGACATTGAACGGCACGTGGTCAGCGTCAACGGCGAACAGGTATCACTGCCGTTGAAGGAGTTCGAACTGTTGGAGATGCTGCTCCGCAACTCGGGGCGGGTGCTGACGCGCGGCCAGTTGATTGATCGTGTGTGGGGTTCGGATTACGTTGGCGACACCAAGACGCTGGACGTTCACGTGAAACGCCTCCGCAGCAAGATCGAGCCCGATCCCTCTGCACCCCGCTACCTGGTGACGGTGCGTGGACTCGGTTACAAGTTCGAGCCGTAAAGATTTCGCTGCAACAACAGGGGTAATAACAGCAGTAACAGTAAAAGGAAGGGTCCCGCCGAAGCGGGACCCTTCCTTTGTTGTCTGGCTTGCCGCGAGCTGCCTGCTAGTGGCCGGCTGCTGCGGATTCGGTGGACGTCGACGTCGACGTCGGCGTTGCCGTGGGAGTAGGCGTGGTGGGCAGGTACTTGGTGTACTCAGCCAGCGTGCCGTCGACCACCGGAACGTTGATCGTGGCGGAGTCCGACCCGCTGCGGATGGTGACCGGAGTCAGCCCGCCGGGGATCACGCCTGCGGTGCTCAGGATGGCGGCGTCCGTGGTGTCGTTCAACAACGTCTCCGAGTTGGCCTTGACCGGGATCTCCGTCTGGGCGCCGTTCGCGCCGCTGACGGTGAGCGTCGCATCAGTGCCGGACTGGTTGAAGACGGCGCCGATTACGCGGCCCGGCTCGTTCTCACCGGAGGCAACAATCAGGATGTTGCGCAACTGCAACTGACCGAGATCAGCTTTGATCCCGTCCGATGCCGAGTACTGGTGGGTAGTCTGCTGGGCGTTGACGAATCCGCAGCCGGTGACGGACAGAAGACCGACGCCGATTGCAGCCGCCGCAATTGCCAGCTTGCCGCGCTGGACAGGGTTCATCGCAGTATTGCGCACGACACCTACTCCTCAAGAGTCATTGGAACACTTTTCAGCCATAGCCTATCGGCAAACCCGCCAAAATAAGGATTCGGGAGGCCATTGTGGCGCCGGCGCCGGAGGAGATCTTGGTCGCACGTTGCTTGCTCGAAGCATCTTTCCCGGATTACGTCAAGACCTTGGAGGAAGTCGTTTAAGGCCTTTTTCCCTGTATTGGCGCGGTAGAACAGCCTTCCGGGTGCCAGTCGTATGCCTTAATCGTGATAGACTAATCTGCGGGAAAGGGGAAAGTCCACATGGTTTTTGAGGTCGGCGAGACAGTAGTTTACCCTCACCACGGTGCAGCAAAAATTGAGGAAATCAAGATGCGCACCATCAAGGGCGAAGAGAAGATGTATCTCAAGCTCAAGGTGGCTCAGGGTGATCTGACCATTGAAGTTCCAGCAGAGAACGTTGACCTTGTTGGGGTCCGGGACGTAGTGGGCAAAGAAGGCTTGGAGCACGTATTTGACGTTCTCCGCGCCGAGTTCACTGAAGAGCCTACCAACTGGTCACGTCGTTACAAGGCGAACCTGGAGAAGCTTGCTTCGGGCGATGTCATCAAGGTGGCGGAGGTCGTTCGCGATCTTTGGCGTCGTGATCACGATCGCGGCCTTTCCGCAGGCGAGAAGCGGATGCTGGCCAAGGCGCGGCAGATTCTGATTTCAGAACTGGCCCTGGCTGAGAAGACGGACGAAGAGAAGGCTGCAAGCGTTCTTGACGAGGTCTTGGCTTCCTAAGAATTGAGCCCCGGTGGTGCGAAAGCGCCGCCGGGTTTCTTTTTGCCACAAAGTACTCTGGTGACCATGAGTAATCCTTCCAAGCGCGCCGTTACGGCCGTGATCGTGGTTGCCGCAGGTTCCGGTGAGCGCCTCGGCTACGGCATGCCCAAAGCCCAAGTTCCGCTGGGCGGCGAAGCCATCCTGATGCATGCCCTCCGTGGGGTGGTCGCGGCGGACGTCGCGCGCCAGATCTGCATCGCAGTTCCGCAAGGCGACACAGAGCTCCGCGAGCTGATCGCCGATTTCACCATTGACCTGGTGGATGGCGGCCCGGAACTCTCAGTGGTCGACGGCGGATCATCCCGTGCGGATTCCGTCCGGGCCGCTCTGGCTGCTTTGGAAGACGGTACGGAATTCGTCCTTGTGCACGATGCTGCCCGGGCCTTGGCCCCGGAGCGCGTCTTCCAGCGCGTTGCCGATGCCCTGGCCTCCGGTGCGAAAGCCGTCATTCCGGCCATGCCGGTGGTGGACACCATCAAGACCGTCGCCGGGACCACGGGCACGGACTCGTCCATTGCGCCGGAGGTGGTCACGGGAACGGCGCCGCGCGAATACCTCAGGGCCGTGCAAACGCCGCAGGGCTTCGAGCTGGCCACGCTGCGCCGCGCCCACGAGGCTGCTGGACTTTTTGACGACAAGCAAGCCGCTGCCGTGACGGACGACGCCATGCTGGTGGAGCTGCTGGGCGTGCCGGTCCACTCCGTCCGCGGGGCCAGCCAGTCCCTCAAGATCACCACTCCGCTGGACCTCATCATCGCTGAAGGCCTCCTGGAAGGTCCGCTGGGGATTCGCTGGGTGGAGGGCTGATGACGTTGAGCCAGGACGTGATCCTGCCCCGCACCGGCATTGGCATCGACGTACACGCGTTCGCCCCCGACGACGATCCCCAGCCGCTCTGGTTGGGCGGGCTCTTCTGGGAAGGCGAGCAAGGACTCTCGGGTCATTCGGACGGCGATTGTGTGGCCCACGCGGCAGCCGACGCGCTCTTCTCCGCCTGCGGGATCGGAGATCTCGGCACGCACTTCGGTACGGACCGACCGGAGTTCGCCGGAGCCCCAGGGGTCAAACTCCTCGGCGAAGCCGCCCGAATTGTCCGGGCAGCCGGCTTCGAAATCGGCAATGTCGCTGTGCAGTTCGTGGCCAACCGGCCCAAGTTCGGCCCCCGCCGGGAAGAATCCCAGAGGGTCCTGACCGAGGCCGCGGGCGCTCCGGTCAGCGTCACGGCCACTACCAGCGACGGTCTCGGCTTCACCGGCCGGGGCGAAGGTATTTCCGCTGTTGCCACCGCCCTCGTGTACCCGATGCCCGCCCACCAAGCCACCGCAACGGAGCCGGGTCCCGCGAAAGGTGCGCCGCATGGTTAAGCCGGGCGCCGGCGTCGTGCGTTCCGCGGTGATGCTTTCCGTAGGGCTCGCCGCTGCGCTCCTGCTGGGCGGTTGTGCCGGGACATCGAAGATGGACGTGGCGGCCAGCTGCGAATTCCTGAACAACGACACCTTCAAGCCCGATGGCAACCAACAGCAGCAGTCCAAACAGATCGCCGCGCACTACCACGAGATCGCTGGCAAGCTGGCTCCGGAGATCGGCAATCCGATCAAGGACATGGCGGCGATCATGGATGAAGCGGCGGCTTCATCGCTCGGCGCAGCAACCAAGGACCAGCAGGAGAAGCTCACGGTCCAATTCAATAAGATCGGCGAATACTGCAAGTAGGCAGGTCATGGCGCGTCATCGGCTAATCTGGAGCGGTGACCCTGCGCTTCTATGACACCGCCTCCGCCGAAGTCCGCGACTTCGTTCCCCTCGAAGACGGCAAGGCCAGCGTCTACTACTGCGGGGCCACTGTCCAGGGAATGCCGCACGTGGGCCACGTCAGGTCGGCCATCGCCTTCGACCAACTGACCCGCTGGCTTGAATTCCGCGGCCTCCGCGTCACCGTGGTGCGCAACGTCACCGACATTGACGACAAAATCCTTGCCAAGTCCGCCCAGTCCTTTGGGCCGGACTGGGACGCCGAACCCAGCGCGCGCCAAGCAGAAGAATGGTGGGCGTTGGCCTACCGCTACGAGCAGGATTTTGAGGACGCCTATGACTCCCTGGGAGTCCAGCGGCCAACCTACGAGCCACGCGCCACCGGCCACATCCCGGAAATGCACGCGCTCATCCAGCGCCTCATCGACCGCGGCCACGCGTACCCCGCGCTGGACGATTCCGGCGACGTGTACTTCGACGTCCGCTCCTGGAGCAAGTACGGCTCGCTGACGCGGCAGAATATTGATGACATGCAGGGGGCCCCCGACGCCGACCCCCGCGGCAAGCGCGACCCGAGGGACTTCGCGCTGTGGAAGGGTTTCAAAGACGGCGAGCCCGTTACCGCCAAGTGGGACTCCCCGTGGGGTGCCGGACGTCCCGGCTGGCACCTCGAATGCTCTGCCATGGTCACCAAATACCTTGGCCCGCGCTTCGACATCCACGGTGGGGGACTGGATCTTCGCTTCCCGCACCACGAGAACGAGATGGCCCAGTCCCAGGCTGCCGGAGACGAGTTCGCCAACTTCTGGATGCACAACGGCATGGTCACCTTCGAGGGCGAGAAGATGTCCAAGTCCATCGGCAACACGGTGAGCCCGGCCGAAATGCTGGAGCTCGCATCGCCCCGCGTGGTCCGGTACTACCTGGGCCAGGCGCACTATCGCTCCATCCTGGATTACCGCCCCACCTCACTGCAGGAGGCCGCGGCCGCCGTCGAGCGTATTGACGGTTTCATTGCCAAAGCGTCGGCCAGGATCAGCGGCTCCGCCTCTGAGGTGGCACCGCAGGCCAACATGCCGGCTGCTTTCATTGCCGCCATGGACGACGACCTCAATGTTCCGCAGGCGCTGGGTGTTCTCCACGAGACCGTCCGCGCGGGCAACACCGCGCTGGCATCCGGCGACCTCGACGCCGCCAAGGCTACCCTCTACAGCGTGCTCTCCATGACCGAAGTTTTGGGCCTGGATGCGGTCAAGCGTCCGGAAGCTGTGCAGGGACGCGAGCACGCCGCACTGGAAGTACTGATCGACGCTCAACTCGCGGCCCGGGCAGCCGCCAGGGCCAACAAGGACTGGGCCGCATCCGACGCGATCCGCGACACCCTGGCCGCCGCGGGCGTCGTCGTCGAAGATGGTGCGGACGGGGCCACCTGGAGCCTTAAACGCGACTGACAAACCCGTGCGGCGGCCGAATTGCATCGGGTCAGTAGACTTGATTCCAGACTTACTCACAAAATCAAGGATGGAATCTCATGGCCAACAATGGTCGCCGGTCGGTCAAGCAGAAGAAGGGCCCCACCACCGGAACCGGTGGCCACGGCCGCAAGGCCCTGGAGGGCAAGGGTCCCACGCCCAAGGCGGAGGAACGCACCTACCACAAGGCTTACAAGAACAAGCAGCTGGCAGAACGCTCAGCTGCCAAGCGCGGACCTGGCACCCGTCAGGGTGGCGCAGGCGCGCGCTCCGGTCCCAAGGGCCGTGCAACCGAAGAATTGGTCACTGGCCGTAACTCGGTTGTCGAAGCCCTCCGCGCCGGCATCCCGGCCAAGGCGCTGCACGTCGCCATCCGCATCGAGATGGACGACCGCGTCAAGGAATCCCTCAAACTCGCGGCCGAGCGTGGCATCCCCTTGCTCGAAACCGGCAAGGTTGAGCTGGACCGCATGACCGAGGACGCTGTCCACCAGGGCCTCGTCCTGCAGATCCCGCCGTACGAGTACGAGGACGCCTACGACCTCGCCGAGACAACCCTGGCCAAGTGGAAGAAGGGGCACATCTCCAACGCCCCCATCTTCGTAGCACTGGACGGCATCACCGATCCCCGTAACCTCGGTGCGATCATCCGCTCCGTGTCCGCGTTCAGTGGCCACGGCGTGATCGTTCCCGAGCGTCGCTCCGTGGGCGTCACCGCGTCCGCGTGGAAGACCAGCGCCGGTGCCGCTGTCCGCGTACCTGTGGCCCGCGCGTCGAACCTCAACAACGCGCTGAAGCAGTTCAAGAACATGGGCATCTACGTCCTGGGCCTGGACGGCGACGGCGACGTCTCGCTGCCCGACCTCACCGTTGCCACCGAGCCTGTCTGCATCGTGGTCGGCTCAGAAGGCAAGGGCCTCAGCCGGCTCGTCCGCGAAAACTGCGACCAGATCGTCTCCATCCCGATCGACTCTGCCATGGAGTCGCTCAACGCATCCATGGCCGTCGGGATCTCGCTCTACGAAGTGTCGCGGCAGCGCGCCGCTAAGTAGTCCTCAAGGAGGCGCCGCAAGCGCCATCCTCCGCGTGCTCGCTCGTTCCTCGCTTGGACGCACGCTTCCGGATGGCCCTTGCGGCGCCTTTTGTGCGCTGAAGTGCCGTTGGCGGAGTCGAACGCTCGCTCATGTCCCTAGGGTTTGAGTCGAACGCTCGCTCATGTCCCACGGGTTAAGGGGGCGGACTGCCACGACACCTGGCCCCGTTGCTCAGGCCGGGCGTGACGATCCCTTGAGTTTCTCGATCCCTGTGAAGCGGGTATCCCACGTGCTTTCCTTCACTCCGAGCCCTAGGGATGTGAGAGAGGGCCGGTGGGAAGGGCTAGGGATGTGAGAGAGGGCCGGTGGGAAGGGCTAGGGATGTGAGAGAGGGCCGGGGGGAAGGGCTAGGGATGTGAGAGAGGGCCGGCGGGGGAGTTAGAACCGGCGGCGGTTGGTCAGCACCGGGAGTTTCTGGCGGGCTTCCTCGACTACGGCAGGGTCCAAGTCGTAGAAGATCAGGCCGGGTTCGCCGTCGAGCGCCTCCAAGACCTGGCCGAACGGGGATACGACGGCGGAGTACCCCACTCCTGTGGGCGCGGCACCTTTGGGCTCAACGCCCTGCGTGGCGGGATCGCCCTGGCCGCACGCGAGCACGAACGTGGTCGTGTCCACGGCGCGGGCGCGGGCAAGAAGTTGCCACTGCTCGGCTTTGCCCGGCCCGGACCCCCAGGACGCCGAGACGATGTTCACCACCGCACCGCGATCGGCGTTGGCCGTGAACAAAGCCGGGAAACGGATGTCGTAGCAGGTGGCCAAACCAAAGGTGAGGCTGCCGGCGTCGAACGTTACGGGGTCTGTACCCGCCTCCACGGTGTCCGACTCAGCGAAGCCGAAAGCGTCAAAGAGATGGATCTTGTCGTAGCTCGTCTCGACGCCGGGGCCGGTGGCCAGCAGCGTGTTACGCACGCGACGGGCCCCTGTAGTCGAAGGACTGCCGGGGGTGAACATGCCGGCCACGATCACCAGCTGCAACTCGTCGGCGAGGGCGCGCACCCGGCCGGCCCACGGCCCATCCAGGGGTTCGGCAATGTCCAGCAGTGAATTCCCGAATGCGCGCATCATGGCCTCGGGGAAGACCACCAATTCGGCGCCGCCGTCTTTCGCCAGACGGGCGTACTCCTCGAGGAGCCGCAGATTGTCGGCCAGATCCCGGCCGGTGATGACTTGGGCGAGTGCCACACGCACGATAGAACCTCCAGTTGTCTCCGTCCCAGTATGCCAAGCAGGCGGGACAACAGCCGGTCCGTGCGACTTATTCACGTAGTCTCCCCGCCGCGAAGGTGACACCGGAACAGCATTCCAGCACGTGAGCGGCCCAAGTAATCCGGCCCTCACCAGGCAAGTAATCAAATCGCGATGTGGAACGTCGTCACATGCGCGGCCGGCGCGGCACATACTTGGCGTGGAACTAAACTTGCAAGCAATGGTTATGCCAATTTTTGACACAGCAGCTACCGTCGACGCCTCGCGGCCACGGCCCCTCGGACTGAGCACGCCCCAGCCCGGCCTTGACGATGCCGAAAAAACGCAGGACCACCAGGTGAACGTGGCAGTTTTCGCACCCGACCTGACAGAAGTAGAGATCGCCTTCCAGGCTCCCGGAGAGCCGTGGCGCGCCCACATCCTTCCCAACATTGAAGACGGCGTGCACTTCGGGTTGGTCAGCGGAATGCCGCCGGGCACCCGTTACGGTTTCCGCGAGGCATCGTCCGAGCGCGGCTTCCCGCTGTCCTTGCCGGCCGTGGACCTGGACGACGACGGCGAACACCGGCTGTTGCTCGACCCCTACGGCCGCGCTGTGGACCAGCGGGGCGAGTTCCTCACCAGCGTGCACGTGGAAACAGGTTTTGACTGGGGCGACGACCGTCCACCCCGCATTCCTTTGCGCACTTCCGTCATTTACGAAGCACACGTTCGTGGACAGACGATGCTGCACCCGGACATCCCGGAGCACCTCAGAGGTACCTACGCCGGTATGGCCCATCCGGTGATGATCCAGCACCTCACTGAGCTCGGCATCACGGCAGTTCAGCTCTTGCCCATCCATTTCCACTTGGATGAGTCCCACCTCCAGGACCTGGGCATGACCAACTACTGGGGCTACAACACGGCCGCCTTCTTCGCGCCTCATTCGGACTACGCCACGGAGGCAGCGCGCAACGCCGGTCCCCACGCGGTACAGGACGAGCTCAAGGGCATGATCAAGTTGCTGCACGCGGCGGGCATCGAGGTCATCCTGGACGTGGTGTACAACCACACCGCCGAAGCTGGTCCGGATGGACCGCCGCTGAGTTTCCGTGGACTCGCAGAGAAGCGCTACTACCGGCACGATGCCCATGGGCGCTACCTGGACACCACTGGCTGCGGAAACACCTTGGACTTCAGCGATCCCGTGGTGGTGGACCTGGCCTTGGATTCCTTGCGTTACTGGGTGAACGACTTCCACGTGGACGGCTTCCGCTTTGACCTTGCCGTGACTTTGTGCCGGGACGCGGGCAACTCCTTCGACCCCCAGCATCCCTTCCTGCAGGCCATTGCGGAGGACCCGGTATTGTCCGAGGTCAAGCTCATTGCCGAGCCGTGGGACGTCGGCTACGGTGGCTGGCAGACAGGCCGTTTCCCCCACGGTTGGTCGGATTGGAACGACCATTTCCGTGACGGCGTCCGCAGCTTCTGGTTGTCCGACCGCGCCGCCATCGAAGCAGGTGGCCAGGGCGGCTCCGTGGCATCGTTGGCTGAACTCATGGCCGGTTCCGCGAACCTCTTCGCATCCTCCGGGCGCACCCGGCTTGCATCGGTCAACTTCATCACGGCCCACGACGGCTTCACGTTGAAGGACCTGGTGAGCTACGACCGTAAGCACAACGAGGCCAACGGTGAGCAGAACCGCGACGGCCATGGCGATAACCGCAGCTACAACCACGGTGTGGAGGGGCGGAGCGAGAACGAGGCCATTGTGGCCGCCCGCGCCCTGTCCATCCGCAACCTGATGGCCACCCTGCTGTTGTCCTTCGGCGTCCCCATGATCACGGCAGGCGACGAAATTGGCCGGACCCAGCAGGGCAACAACAACGCCTACTGCCAGGACAACCCCACGGCATGGCTGGATTGGAGCCGCACCCAGGAAGCCAATGCCATGTTCCGGACCACGCGTGAGCTGGTCCGGCTCCGCCGCTGGTTCCTGCGTCACCAGCCTGAGAGCTTCCCAGGCAACGCGAACAATTCCAGCCTGCAATGGTTCGACGAGAAAGGTCAGCGGATGACTCCCGCACGTTGGAACGATCCCAATGTGCGCTCCGTCCAGCTCCTGATGGGGCACGAGGACAGCGAAATCCGTGGCTTGATCGTAGTGAACGGAAGCAACCAGGATGTGAAGATGGTGCTGCCGGAGATCCTGAGTGAAACGGGCATCGGCAAGCGCATGTTCGAGCTCCGCTTCACAACGTCGGTGCTGCATGAACGGCGGAAGGGCGCGTTGGTGGCCTCAGGCGAGCGGGATATCCTGCAAGCCAACACCATCAACATCTACCGCACGTAGGCACTCACCCTTCAGGAGCTCTTCGCATGAACCGCAGCCGCAGCAAACTGGTGGCGTTCGCGGGGTTGGTGATCGCCGTCGTCGTGTTGGTGGTCGCCATGGTGGGCGGTGGCGGGCTCACGGCGCCAACCACGACGCCGGAACCTGGCTCCGCGTCGTCGTCGGCCGCTGCGGTGGCAAACCCCTCAACGCTGCCCACCATCAATGCCTCACACTTGCCCAAGGAAGCCCGCCAAACGCTGGCCCTGATCGCCAAGGGCGGCCCCTATCCATACGACCGTGACGGCGTAAACTTCGGCAATTTTGAAGGCCTCCTGCCCAAGAAGACCAGCGGCTTCTACAAGGAGTACACGGTCAGGACGCCCGGAGAGTCGGACCGGGGCGCCCGCAGAATCGTCGTGGGCAAGGACTCAGCCAAGTACTACACCGCGGACCATTATGAGTCGTTCAAGTTCATCGTCGAAGGCAAGTAGGAGCCCATGAAGATATATTCCGCAGACACCTGGACCCTGGAAGAACTGCAGGAACAGATTTCCGACGCCGGTCGCAGGACCGTGATGGTCCCCCCGGCAACCACCAAACAGGCGGTCCTGGAAGTCTTCGCCCAGGTATTGGACTTCCCCGAGTACTACGGCGTGAACCTGGACGCCCTGAACGACTCCCTGCACGACTACGCCGACGCCCTTTCAGAGGACGACGGCGGCCCCGTCACCATGATCTGGCAGGTACCGGCCGCCTACCGCACAGACCGATCCTTCGGGGTAGTCTGCGAAGTCCTCCAAGACGCAGAGCGCTACGCTGGCCGCGACCTCGCAGTCATCGCGGTCTTCGAGAACTAGTCGCGCCAACGGGCCCTATGGATCCCAAACGTAGCAAGCCTTGAGACGCAATTGGCGACCGTGACCCGGCAGCGCACGAGGGTTACGGTCGCCAATTGGGCTACGGAGGACTAGGCGTTCGCGATCAATCCCAGTTCAGCCTTGGAAGCCAGCGCCGAGTGCTTCGGGAACACCCGGACGGTGTAGCCGAAGGAGCCGGACCGGTTGATGACCAGGGAGCCGTGGAAGAGGTGACGTCCGCCGCCGAGGTCTTCCAGGGAGTCCAGTTCGGCCACCACTATGTCCTCGAGCTCGTCGGATTCCTCCGCCCGCCCAAAGGCTACCTCGACGGACACGTCGTCCGGGGTGAGGCTGTTGAGGGCTACGTAGGCATTGACCTGGAGTGAGTCGCCTACCTGGGGTTCCTCGGAGACCCCCACGGAGTCAACGTGTTCCACCACTACCTGCGGCCACGCGTTCCGGACCTTGGTAGTCCAAGCGGCGAGTTCCTTGGCTTCCTTGAAGGCCTCGGCAACAGCCCTGCGCCCCGAAACAGCGGCCGGGCAGTAGAGGTTGTTGACGTAGTCGTGGAGCATGCGTTCCGCGGAAACGGCGGGGCCGAGGTTTGCCAGGGTGTGCTTGATCATGGACACCCAGTGGGTGGGCACGGTCTCGCGGCTGGACTCGGACGGTCCTGCAGCTCCGGCGCCTTGGGCAACGGTGGTGCCGTAGAAGCGCGGAGCTACCTGGTTTTCGAGGAGCTCGTACAGTGCGGATGCTTCGATGTCGTCGCGTTCGTCGGCGGACGCGCCGTTGTTGGCGGTGGGGATCGCCCAGCCGTTTTCGCCGTCGTACATTTCGTCCCACCAGCCGTCCAGGACGGACAGGTTAAGCGAGCCGTTGATGGCGGCCTTCATGCCGGACGTGCCGCAGGCTTCCAACGGGCGCAGCGGGTTGTTGAGCCAGACGTCGCAGCCCGGGAACAGGGTCCGTGCCATGGCGATGTCGTAGTTCGGCAGGAAGACGATCCTGTGCCGGACTTCGGGATCGTCGGTGAAGCGGACCAGGTCCTGGATCATCTTCTTGCCGGCGTCGTCTGCGGGGTGCGATTTGCCGGCGATAACCAGCTGGATGGGGTGTTTCGGATCCAGCAGCAGGGCCTTCAAACGTGCGGGGTCGCGCAGCATGAGGGTAAGTCGCTTGTAGGTGGGCACGCGCCGGGCAAAGCCGATGGTGAGCACGTCCGGGTCCAGGACGGAGTCGGTCCAGCCGAGCTCGGCGTCGGCGGCGCCGCGCTTCTTCCAGGAGGCACGGAGCCGGCGTCGGACGTCGTCAATGAGTTGGGCGCGGAGCTCGCGGCGGAGTGCCCAGACGTCTTCGTCGCTGACGTTGTAGGCGAGGTCCCAGCGACCCAGCGCTTCAGCCTCGGCACCAAACTGGTTCCGGGCCAGGGTGGAGATGCGGGGGTCCACCCAGGTGGGGACGTGGACGCCGTTGGTGACCGACGTGATGGGGATCTCAGAGTGGTCGAATCCTGGCCACAGGCCGGCGAACATTTCGCGGGAGACCACGCCGTGCAGCTTGGCCACGCCGTTGGCCCGCTGCGCCAGGCGCAGGCCCATGACTGCCATGTTGAACACGGAAGGGTTTCCGCCGTCGAAGCTTTCGCGGCCGAGTTCCAGGATGCGGTCCGTGGGCACGGCCGGTGCCAGGCCTGCTTCGAAGAAGTGCTTGATCTGGACGGTCTCGAAGCGGTCGATGCCGGCGGGGACGGGCGTGTGCGTCGTGAAGACGGTGGACGCGCGTCCGGCAGCGAGGGCCTCGTCCCAGCTGAGGGGCACGGTGGGATCGGACATGGCTTCCTGGATGCGTTCGATGCCCAGGAATCCTGCGTGGCCTTCGTTGGTGTGGAAAACTTCCGGCGCGGGTGTGCCGGTGAGTTCCTGGTAGACGCGGAGGGCTTTGACACCGCCCATGCCCAGGAGGAGTTCCTGCTGGAGCCGGTGGTCGCCCCCGCCGCCGTAGAGGCGGTCTGTGATGCCGCGGGCGGCCTCATCGTTGGAGGGAACGTTGGAGTCCAGCAGCAGCAGCGGAACGCGTCCGACGTCGGCACGCCAGACGTGCGCGTGGAGCTCGCGGCCGTTGGGCAACGGAAGGGAGATGTGGACGGGCTTGCCGGGCATGCCATCCTTGCCGGGGTGGCGAAGAAGCGTGAGGGGAAGTCCGTCGGGGTCCAGCACCGGGTAGGTTTCCTGCTGCCAGGCATCCCGGGACAGGGACTGCTTGAAGTAGCCGGCCTGGTAGAGGAGCCCGACGCCGATCAACGGCACGCCGAGGTCTGAGGCGGCCTTGAGGTGGTCGCCGGCCAGGATGCCGAGGCCGCCCGAGTACTGCGGAAGAACCTCGGTGATGCCGAATTCGGGGGAGAAGTACGCAATGCAGGCGGGAGCGTCTTCGCCGAGGCCCTGGTACCAGCGCGGTTCGCTGAGGTACCGGTCCAGGTCGGAGGCAGCGGCCTGAACGCGCTCCACCACGTCGCCGTTGTTGGCGAGGTCCTGCAGTTGTTCGCGGCTGATGGACCCCAGAAGGGCAATGGGGTCGTGCTGCGACGCCTCCCACAGAGCCGGGTTAAGGCTCGCGAAAAGTTCCCGTGTGGGCCGGTGCCAGGACCAGCGCAGGTTGGTCGCCAATCGGGCCAGGGGCCGGATGGGCTCGGGGAGGACGGTACGGACTGTAAACCTTCGAATAGCCTTCACGAGCGCCACACTAACGGACGGACATGGCAGTCGGAACTGGATTGGGTTTCTTTTAGGTAAAAGTCATCTTGCGTCGAGTAGATAGGTCGTGTGCTTAGCATTCTGTGATTTTTGTCGCTAACGTCGTGGTTGTGACGAAAACTGCGCGAACCATCATCGCACTGAAATCCAAGACGACTACGGACATCACCCAGGGACTGCGCTTCGGCCGCTTCCCGATCACTGCCGTGCAGCCGGTGGTTGAGGGTGGCCGTTTCCCGGCGAAGGCTTTGCCAGGCGAGGACCTCGTTGTCGGCGCCACGGTCTTCCGTGAGGGCCATGACCAGCTCGGCGTGTCCGCCGTGCTGCTTGATCCCCGGGGCAAGGAACGCCAACGCGTCCGCCTGAGCCCTGCAGAGGGTGGGCAGTGGAAGGGCTTGGACCGCTGGGAGGGCCTGATCACGCCCACCGGTACTGGGGCATGGTCGTTCGTTATCGAGGCGTGGCACGACCGTTATGGCACCTGGCACCACAACGCCGAGGTCAAGGTAGGCGCCGGCATCGACGTTGAGTTGATGCTCGCCGAGGGCGCTGCCCTCCTCGCGGAAGCAGCCGACGACGCCGGACGCAGCGCTGTTGAGAAGCGCACCTTGCGTGCCGCTTCCGTCGTGCTGGCCGATACCACCAAGACTGCCGAGGAGCGCCTTGGCGCCGGTTTCAGCCCTGAGGTGCTGGCCGCCGTCGGACGTGTTCCGATCCGCGAATTGGTGACTGTTTCCGAACGTTTCCCGCTGCAGGTGGAGCGCGACCTCGCGGGCCGCGGTTCCTGGTACGAGTTCTTCCCCCGTTCAGAGGGCGCTGTGCTGGATCACTCCACAGGCGTCTGGACTTCCGGTAACTTCCGCACGGCAGCCCAGCGGCTCGATGCCGTGGCGGAGATGGGTTTCGATGTCATTTACCTGCCGCCCATCCACCCGATCGGTTTCCAGCACCGCAAAGGCCGCAACAATACCTTGACGCCGGGACCGCAGGACCCGGGTTCGCCGTGGGCCATCGGTTCCAAGGACGGTGGCCACGACGCCATCCACCCTGAACTGGGCACCTTTGATGATTTCGACGCCTTTGTGGCGCGCGCCAACGAGCTGGGGCTTGAGGTCGCCTTGGACCTTGCCCTGCAGGCAGCCCCGGACCACCCGTGGGTGACGTCCAACCCTGAGTGGTTCACCACACGGGTGGACGGTTCCATCGCTTACGCGGAAAACCCGCCGAAGAAGTACCAGGACATTTATCCCCTGAACTTTGACAACGACCCCACCGGACTGTCCAAGGAAATCCTGCGGATCGTGCAGTTGTGGATCAGCCACGGCGTGAAGATTTTCCGCGTGGACAATCCGCACACCAAGCCTGTGTGGTTCTGGGAATGGCTGATCGGCAAGATCAACAAGAAGAACCCCGAGGTTGTCTTCCTGGCGGAGGCCTTCACACGCCCGCCGATGATGCACGCCTTGGGGCGTGCGGGCTTCCAGCAGTCCTACAGCTACTTCACGTGGCGGAACACCAAGACCGAGCTGGAGGAGTACTTCCACGAAGTCAGCCATGAGAGCCCGGCGTTCTTCCGCCCGAACTTCTTTGTGAATACGCCGGACATCCTCACCGAGTACCTGCAGTACGGCGGTCCGGCCGCCTTCCGCATCCGGGCTGCACTGGCTGCTACGGCCAGTCCGCTCTGGGGCGTCTACGCAGGGTACGAGCTCTACGAGCACGTGGCCCGTCCGGGTGCCGAGGAATACATCGACAACGAAAAGTACGAGTACAAGGCGAGGGACTGGGAGGGCGCAGCCGAATCCGGACGCACTCTGGCGCCGTACATCACCAGGCTCAACACCATCCGCAAGAAGCACGTGGCGCTGGGCGACCTGCAGAACCTGACGCTGCACAGCAGCACTGATGATGCCACGATCGTGTACTCCAAGCACAAGACGCTGCCGGACGGCACCAAGGACACCTTGATCATTGTGGTCAATGTGGATCCGCACAGCACCCGCGAAAGCACGGTCTCCCTGGACCTCGCGGCCCTGCAACTGGATCCACGGGACCTTAACGACGACGGCCGGTTCCGGGTGGATGACCTCATCAGCGGCGAGAGCTGGGAGTGGGGCGAGCACAACTACGTCCGGCTGGATGCGCATGTTGAACCGGCACACATCCTGAGCATCCGGAGGCAGCCTTAGTGAGTTTTTCTCCGCAGAACCCCAGCCAGTACTTCACTCCGAAGAACACCTTCGAGTTGAACGCCCCCGGTCTCCAGCATGATCCACACTGGTACCGCAAGGCAGTCTTCTACGAGGTACTGGTGCGGGCCTTTGCGGATGCCAACGGGGATGGCTCCGGCGATTTCCATGGGTTGATCGAGAAACTGGACTACCTTCAGTGGCTGGGCGTTGACTGCCTCTGGTTGCCACCGTTCTTCCATTCGCCGCTGCGGGATGGCGGCTATGACATTGCGGACTACACGTCCGTGTTGGATGAGTTTGGCACCATCAGCGACTTCAAGCGGTTGGTTGCCGAGGCACATGCCCGGGGCGTCCGCGTGATCATCGACCTTCCGTTGAACCACACCTCGGACCAGCACCCGTGGTTCCAGGAATCGCGCAAGGACCCCACGGGACCCTACGGTGATTTCTACGTCTGGAGCGATACGGACGAGAAGTACCAGGACGCCCGCATCATCTTCGTTGACACCGAAGAATCCAACTGGACGTTCGATCCCATCCGGCGGCAGTTCTTCTGGCACCGTTTCTTCAGCCACCAGCCGGACTTGAACTTCGAGAACCCCAAAGTCATCGAAGCGCTCTACGACGTGATCCGGTTTTGGCTGGACCAGGGGATCGACGGCTTCCGGGCGGACGCCATTCCCTACCTGTTCGAAGAAGATGGCACCAATTGCGAGAACCTGCCGGCCACGCACACTTTCCTGCAGGACCTTCGGCGCATGGTGGACGCGAACTATCCCGGCCGGGTGATCATTGCGGAGGCCAACCAGCCGCCGCATGAAGTGGTGGAGTACTTCGGTACCGAGGAAGCACCCGAGTGCCATATGGCGTTCCACTTCCCCATCATGCCGCGGCTCTATTACGCCCTGCGGGACCAGAAGGCCGCACCCATCATCGAGACCCTGCGGGAGACCCCGGAAATTCCCAAGGGTGCCCAGTGGGGAACTTTCCTGCGCAACCATGATGAACTCACCCTGGAGATGGTGCCGGCAGAGGAACGCGCCGCGATGCTTGGTTGGTATGCCCCTGATCCCCGGATGAGGGCCAACATCGGCATCCGCCGCCGGCTCGCGCCGCTGCTGGACAATTCCCGGTCCGAGATTGAGCTCATCAATGCCCTGCTCCTTTCCCTGCCCGGCAGTCCCTTCCTGTATTACGGGGATGAGATCGGGATGGGCGACAACATTTGGCTCGATGACCGTGATGCCGTCCGCACGCCAATGCAGTGGAACCCGGACCGCAACGCAGGTTTCTCCGGAGCAGATCCGGGCAAGCTGTACCTACCGGTCATCCAGTCGCTGGTTTACAACTACGGCATGGCCAACGTTGAGGCCCAGGCCGCGCACTCCGGTTCGCTGTTGCGCTGGACCCGTCAGATCCTCAGCGTCCGCAAGAACCACCCGGTGTTTGGTTTGGGCGGCTTCCGGCACATCGAAGCCGATCATGAAGTGGTGTTGGCCTATGTACGGGAATTGCCTCCAGGCAACGCCGAGGGCGAGGACGCCGAAACCATTCTGTGCGTCTTCAACCTCTCCCAGCACCCTGTGGCGGCAACGCTGGACATCCCCGAATTCGCGGGCCGCGGCCTGCGCGATATTTTCGGCGGCCAGCCATTCCCGGCCGTCGGCGACAACGGTCATCTGACCGTGATGCTGGGCAGCCACAGCTTCTACTGGCTGCGGGTGCGCTCGGCCTTTTCCAATCCCTCTTCGCCTTTTACCCAGGCGATTCCCGTGGTGACCTCCAAAGGATGAGATGAGCAAGGCAAACTTGAACCCCTCCGTTGAAGGACTTCTCCGTCACTGGCTGCCAGGCAAGCGCTGGTTCCCGGTCAAGAGCCCCGACTTTGCGCTGGAGCAGGTAGGCGCAGTCAGCCTCCCTGGCGCAGGCGGTGACACGGCTTTTGAGGTGGTGCTGCTGGCGGTGACCCACCGGACGTCCGACGGCGGTCCCCGGACTGACGTGGTGCAGGTTCCGTTGAGCTATCGGAGCCAGCCACTGGTGGACGCTCCGGCGGCATTGTTGGGCGAGTTCACGGACGACTCGGGCCTCCGCCTGGTGTACGACGCCGTGTACGATTCCGACTTCGTCACCGCCTGGCTGGAGCTGATGCGGAGCGAAGGCAGCGTGGGAGGTGCGCGCGGACACCTCACGCGTGGCCGCGTCGCGCTTCCGGAGAACCCCACTTCCGTACGGGTCCTGTCCGGCGAGCAGTCCAACACGTCCGTCATCATCGACGACGGCGATTCGGCCGCGATCGTGAAGATCTTCCGTGTGCTGGCGGCAGGAAAGAATCCTGAAGTCGAGCTTGGCGCCGCCCTGACCGCAGCCGGGACCACCGAGGTTCCTGCGACGCTGGGCTGGATCACCGGCTCGTGGGAGGGGCCGGCATCGAACGGATCCGTGCCGGCCGCCGGCGAACTGACCGTGGCCCATGAATTCCTGCTCGGTGGGTTGGACGCCTGGCGGTTGGCCGTCGAAGCAGCCGCAGCCGGTAAGGATTTCACCGCCGAGGCCCGCGGGCTTGGGGCAGCGACCGCCACGGTTCACGCCAGGCTGGCGGAAACGTTCGGTACCCAGGACGGTCAGGAACAGGGCCCCGACATCATCGCGACTGTAGCCCGTCGTGTCCGCCAGTCGTGGGCTGAGGCGGCATCCGCCGTCGGGCCCTATGACGATAACCTCGACCAACTGCTGGCCGCACTGGATCCCCGGGATGTAGGGCAACTGCAGCGTGTCCACGGAGACCTGCACCTGGGGCAGATCCTGTTGGTTCCGGGCGCTGAGGGACAGCCCGGGCGGTGGGCCATCCTCGACTTCGAGGGCGAGCCGCTGCGGACCATCGACGAGCGCAATAATCCTGATCTTCCCCTGCGCGATGTCACGGGAATGCTGCGATCCTTCGACTATGCGGCGGGTGCCGCCACGCGCGAAAATTCCCACGCCACCGTCCCCGAAACCTGGGTGGATGACTGCGCTGCAGCGTTCCTTGAGGGGTACAGCGACGTCACCCCCGGAACCATAGACCGCCGCTCGCCGCTCTTTGTGGCATTGTGGCTGGACAAGGCCTTATACGAGGTGGTGTACGAGTTGCGGAACCGGCCCGACTGGCTGTCGATTCCGGTCAACGCATCACGACGAATCCTCGACAATACAAGCCGCGGCAAGCATGCGGCAGCTACAGCGGAAGGTAATGATATGACTGGCTCTGCACGCACCGAACGGCCCCGAGTTCCCTTGCACGTGGACTCCGAGACCTTGGAACGCGTGGCAGCCGGCGCCTATCACGCGCCGCACTCGGTCCTCGGAGCACACTTGGACGACCACGGCCACGTCACGGTCCGTACGGTAAAGCACCTCGCGAAGTCCGTGGCGGTGGTGACCGAAAACGGCCGCACCGACATGGAGCATGAAGCCCATGGCGTGTGGGCCGCCGTCCTGGAACCGCTGCAGGCCGGCCACGTGCCGGACTACCGTTTGGAAGTGGTGTACGACGTCGAACCCGTCACCATCGATGACCCGTACCACTACCTGCCTACCGTGGGTGAAGTGGACCTGCACCTGATCGGTGAAGGTCGTCATGAGCGCCTGTGGGATGTGCTCGGCGCGCATGTGCAGCATTACCGTTCCGCGCTCAGCGAGGTGGACGGTGTCTCGTTCGCAGTGTGGGCTCCGAACGCGCAGGCGGTCCGCGTCAAGGGCGACTTCAACGGCTGGGACGGCCGTCAGCACGGCATGCGTTCCCTTGGTTCCTCCGGGGTCTGGGAACTCTTCATTCCGGGGGTTGTAGCAGGGGCGTGCTACAAATACGAGATTCTGACCAAGTCCGGTCACTGGATTGAAAAAGCCGACCCGTTGGCGTTCGGTACCGAGGTTCCGCCGCTGACGGCGTCGCGCGTTGTGGACGCAAGCTACAGGTTCAAGGACGCGGAGTGGATGGCAGCCCGCGCCCGGAAGGACCCGCACAACTCGCCCATGAGCGTCTACGAAGTGCACTTGGGTTCCTGGCGGCTGGGTCTTGGCTACAAGGAACTTGCCAAGGAACTCGTGGAATACGTGAAGTGGCTCGGGTTCTCCCACGTCGAGTTCATGCCGGTCGCAGAGCACCCCTTCGGTGGTTCGTGGGGCTACCAGGTGACGTCCTACTTCGCTCCGACCTCACGCTTCGGACACCCGGACGAGTTCCGCTTCCTGGTGGATTCACTCCACCAGGCCGGCATCGGCGTCCTCCTCGACTGGGTACCTGCCCACTTCCCCAAGGACTCCTGGGCCCTGGCACAGTTCGACGGTCAGCCGCTGTACGAGCACTCGGACCCTGCCTTGGGCGAGCACCCGGACTGGGGAACCCTGATCTTCGATTTCGGGCGCAGCGAGGTCCGCAACTTCCTGGTGTCCAATGCGCTGTACTGGCTGGAAGAATTCCACATCGATGGCCTGCGGGTGGACGCTGTTGCCTCGATGATCTACCTGGACTACTCCCGTGAAGAAGGACAGTGGAAGCCCAACAAGTTCGGCGGCCGCGAGAACCTCGAAGCGATTTCCTTCATGCAGGAAGTCAACGCCACCGTCTACAAGTCCCACCCCGGGGCCATCATCATCGCCGAGGAATCCACCGCCTTCCCGGGTGTCACCGCGCCCACCAACCACGGCGGCCTGGGCTTCGGGCTCAAATGGAACATGGGCTGGATGCACGATTCCCTCAAGTACATCTCCGAAGATCCCATCAACCGCAAGTGGCACCACGGCACCATCACGTTCTCCATGGTTTACGCCTTCACCGAGAACTTCCTGCTGCCCATCAGCCACGATGAAGTAGTTCACGGCAAAGGCTCCATGCTCCGGAAGATGCCCGGCGACCGTTGGCAGCAGTTGGCCAACCTGCGCGCCTTCTTCGCCTACCAGTGGGCACATCCGGGCAAGCAACTCATCTTCATGGGCACCGAGTTCGGCCAGGAAGCCGAATGGTCCGAGCAATATGGACTGGACTGGTTCCTCGCCGAAATTCCAGCCCACCGTGGGCTGCAGCTTCTGGTCAAGGACCTCAACGGGCTCTACACCTCGACGCCTGCTCTGTACCAGAGGGACAACGAGGCCGGCGGTTTCCAGTGGATCAACGGTGGGGATGCCGACCACAACGTCCTGACCTTCATTCGCTGGGATCAGGACGGTAAGCCGTTGGTCTGCGCAGTGAACTTCTCCGGCGGTCCGCACAAGGACTACATCCTGGGTGTGCCCGCAGCCGGGGAGTGGACCGAAGTCCTGAACACCGACTCGGAAACGTATGGCGGCTCCGGAGTGGTGAATGCAGGTTCCCTGAACGCCTCGTCGCCCGGAACCGATGGCCAGCCAGCAGTGTTGACCGTCACTCTTCCTCCGCTCGGCGCCTCTTGGTTCGCGCCGGCCGGGTAGCTTGAGGGTACGTACTCATCCCGTGGGGCAGTAGCTTCTGAGGCGGAGAGGGTCCGGAGCCATGCTTCCGGGCCCTCTTCCCTTTGTTTCCGGGGATTTTGTTAGTCGAAGCGACCGTGTCGTTGCGGGGTTTTGCCATCACGGGGAAGTAGGGGTATAGTTAGTACCCGCGCTGCTCCCCAGTGGAGGACGGTGAATCTGACAAGAAACCGCAAGGAAAATCAAGTCAAGTTCGCCGATTTGACCCGGAGGCAGGCAGCGTGTAAGTTTGAAAAGTTGCTCCGGAGCGATCCAGCGAAGGCTGGTGGTACTGCTTTGGAATAGTGACCTGTTGTTTGAGAACTCAATAGTGTGCCAAGTTTGTTGATACCGATTGTTTTATTGATTGGTTGAAATTATGGCTGGATCATTGCGCACCCCCGT
>NZ_JBIVTK010000015.1:0-126241 GCF_044756725.1 Paenarthrobacter sp. NPDC091669 | reverse complement strand
GGCCGGTCTGGGGTTTCCGCTGTGGTTCAGAGGCTGGTCCTGTACCTTGGGCCGGAATGTCCGCCAAGGCCGGGGCGGGGCCCGTGAGCGATGAACCCCGGGCGGACTTGGCCTTACCGTTGAGCAGCCCGGCGCCGTGGAAGTGGCCGGTCCAGGTGATGGGCGTCGTCGAGTCCTTGAACCCGGCCCTGAGCAAGTCCGGCATGCTCAAGAAACGCCGTGACCGGACTGCGGTCAGGGCAGCCACAGCAGGGGACGAATCCGCCCCGAGTGCTGTCCACTGCCCTTTATCTTCCATAAAAACATCATGTCAGCGGGGTCTGACATTTTTAGCTGACAAGGGAAGACAGCCCCAGCCGCCCAAGAGAATAAGACAGTTATGCCGAAGTGAGAGCAGCCAACGCCATCTGCTCCAGAATGGGCCTGGCTGACTTTGCGGCAATCTTCCTGCCGTGGTGGCGCACCGAGTGGGGTGTGGAGTTGATCAAACCAAAGGCAGCGTGCGCCCGGACGCGGAGGCCGGGAACATCGGCATCGGTATGAATGCGGGCAAGGACGCCCACCCATGTTTCAACGTAACTCCGCTGGAGGGACCTGACTTCTGCCTGGTCGGCGTCGCTAAGACTTCCAAAGTCCCGGTCCTGGACGCGGATGACGTCGGGATTGCTGAGCGCGAAGTCAACCTGGAACTGGATCAGCCCCCTAAGGGCAGTCAGGGGATCGTCCGCTTCCGACACCACGCGTAGTCCGCCATCGAGCAAGTCCCGGCTGACGCTGAGGAGAAGTTCGCCGAGGACCGCTTGCTTGCCGGGAAAGTGCCGGTAGACGGCGGGTCCGCTGACGCCCGCTGCGGCGCCGAGATCCTCAAGCGATACGCGGGTGAAGCCGTTCTCCGCAAAAAGTCCCGCGGCAGCGGTCAACAACGCCAATCGTCGGACTTCCTTGGCCTGCCCCCGTTGCGTGGCGGCGGCTCGGGTGCCGTTATTGCTTGCTTCCGGACCTCCGGTCACTTTTCCTCCTTGGCGCCAGGCGGACCCGATACTCGTGGATCGGCTGTGCTGGACATCACAGTTAATAAAGACTAACCTAAATTTCAGTTACGCGGCACTAACCGAAATGGCCTGTGGCCAGGAATGGAACAGGGGTCAATGGAGACAATTGCCAGCCTGATGGGCACCGCCGGCGGTACCTTTGAAGCCAACCGGGAGGCGCAGCTGGCCTTGGTGGCAGAACTGAAGGAACGCCTGGCGACGGCGGCCCTCGGCGGCCCGGCCTCGTCGCGTGAGCGGCACATCGCCCGGGAAAAACTTCTCCCGCGGGAACGGATCGACTACCTGTTGGATGACGGCAGCCCGTTCCTTGAGATTGCGCCTTTGGCTGCCAACGGCATGTACAACGACGATTCCCCTGGCGCCGGGGTGATTGCCGGCATTGGCCTGATCCATGGCCGGCATGTCCTGGTGATCTCCAACGACGCCACAGTCAAGGGCGGCACCTACTATCCCATGACGGTGAAAAAGCATCTCCGGGCCCAGGAAATCGCCTTGGAGAACAAGCTCCCGTGCATCTACCTCGTGGATTCCGGTGGAGCGTTCCTGCCCAAGCAGGACGAGGTCTTCCCCGACAAGGAGCATTTCGGCAGGATCTTCTATAACCAGGCCAAAATGTCAGCAGCCAAGATCCCGCAGATCGCTTCCGTGATGGGGTCGTGCACTGCCGGCGGCGCCTATGTACCCGCCATGAGCGATGAGACCGTCATTGTCCGGAACCAGGGCACCATCTTCCTGGGTGGCCCGCCCTTGGTCAAAGCCGCGATTGGCGAGATCGTCACCGCCGAGGAACTGGGCGGCGGGGACGTCCATTCGAGGATTTCCGGGGTCACTGACCACCTGGCCGAGAACGACCAGCACGCGCTGGAGATCGTTCGGGACATCGTGGCCACGTTACCGAAGCCGGCACAGCCGGCATGGGACATGTCCGACGCCGTCCTGCCGCCCGTCGTCGATCCTTCCGGGATCTACGGTGTGGTTCCCACGGACGTCAACGCACAATACGATGTCCGCGAAGTCATCGCCAGGCTTGTGGACGGTTCCGAATTCCACGAGTTCAAAAAGAACTACGGCACCACCCTGGTGACCGGGTTCGCGCACCTCCACGGGCATCCCGTGGGCATCGTGGCCAACAACGGCGTCCTCTTCAGCGAATCCTCACTCAAAGGCGCCCACTTCATCGAGCTCTGTGATCAGCGTGGCATTCCCCTGATCTTCCTGCAGAACCTCTCCGGCTTCATGGTGGGCAAGGACTACGAACAAGGCGGCATCGCCAAGAACGGCGCCAAGATGGTCGCCGCAGTGGCTACAGCCCGGGTACCCAAGCTGACGGTGGTCATCGGCGGTTCATTCGGCGCGGGTAACTATTCCATGTGCGGCCGCGCGTATTCGCCGCGGTTCCTCTGGATGTGGCCGGCCGCGAGGATCTCCGTGATGGGCGGAAATCAGGCCTCCAGCGTACTGGCAACGGTCAAACGGGATCAGTACGAGGCCTCCGGCCAGGAATGGTCTGCTGAGGATGAGGATGCTTTCAAAGCCCCCATCAAGCAGCAATACGAAGAGCAAGGAAGCCCGTATTACTCCACCGCAAGGCTGTGGGACGACGGCATTATCGACCCCGCTGACACGCGCCGCGTCCTGGGGATGGCCCTGGACGTTGTCTCCCGCCAGCAACTGCCGGAGACCTCCTTCGGTCTCTTCAGGATGTGACCATGACCCTGCCAACAACAACCACAGCCCCACCCACCCCGGCCGTCGCTGCCCGGACCTTCAGCGCCGTCCTGGTTGCCAACCGTGGAGAGATCGCCTGCCGCGTCATCCAGACACTGAAGGAGATGGGCATACGCTCCGTCGCCGTGTATTCGGACGCGGACAAAGATGCCAAGCATGTGGCCCTCGCCGATACCGCAGTCGCCATCGGTGGCACTGCACCAGCCGAAAGCTACTTGAAGATCGACGCCATCATCGACGCGTGCCGCCGCACCGGAGCTGACGCGGTCCACCCGGGCTACGGGTTTTTGTCGGAGAATGTTGAGTTCGCCAAGGCGCTGGACGCCGCAGGCATCACGTTCATTGGGCCGGGCATCAATGCCATTGACGTCATGGGCGACAAAATCCGCTCCAAGAACCACGTCATGACCTACGGCGTTCCCTGCGTTCCCGGCATCGCACAACCCGGACTCACCGACCAGGAACTGATCGACGCTGCAGCGGCGGTAGGTTTTCCTCTGCTGATCAAACCGTCCGCGGGTGGTGGCGGCAAAGGCATGCACGTGGTGGAACGGGCTGAGGACATGGCGTCCACGCTCGTCACAGCGAGGCGCGTGGCAGCATCCGCTTTTGGCGACGACACCCTGTTCCTGGAACGGCTCATCAGCACGCCCCGGCACATCGAGGTCCAGGTGCTGGCGGACAACCACGGCAATGTGATTCACCTTGGCGAGCGCGAGTGCTCGCTTCAGCGACGTCACCAGAAGGTCATCGAAGAAGCTCCCTCGGCTCTTTTTGAGTCACTGCCGGACGGCGTTGAGCAGCGGGCCCGCATTGGCGAGGCGGCCTGCAACGCGGCCCGTTCGGTCAACTACAGCGGTGCCGGCACCGTTGAATTCCTGGTGTCCGACGAGCACCCCGACGAGTTCTTCTTCATGGAGATGAACACCCGCTTGCAGGTGGAGCATCCCGTCACTGAGATGGTCACCGGCATCGACCTCGTTGAATGGCAGGTGAGGATCGCCGCCGGTGAGGTGCTCACCGTGGCGCAGTCCGACGTCGTGCTTCACGGCCACGCCGTGGAGGCGCGTGTTTACGCCGAGGTGCCGGAGCGGAACTTCATGCCATCGATGGGTCGTGTCGTGGCGCTCGCAGAGCACGGTCCCGCGGATGCAACCATTTCAGGCCGTCAACAGGCGCAGGCGAACGTTCGGATTGATTCCGCCATGCGCAACAACCTGGAGATCACAGGGGACTACGATCCCATGCTGGCCAAGGTCATCGCCTGGGGTGGGGACAGGACCGCGGCGCTGGATACCCTTGACGCTGCGCTGGGCCGGTACACGCTGCTTGGGGTGGATACGAACGTGGAGTATCTGCGGTTGTTGATCAACGATTCCGAGGTCCGCGCCGGACAGTTGGATACCGGATTGATCGAGCGCAAACTTCCGTCGATGTCCTTCCGGCACGCCGGTTCCGAGGAACTGATCGCTGCCGCCCTCACCCTATGGCTTGAGCGCACGGGGTCGGCGCCGGCAGGAGACGCCTGGGCAACGCCGGATTCCTGGCGTGTTGGTGCCCGGGGCGCCTGGACCGCAACGTTGGGGATTCCCGGAGGCAGCGTTGCCACAGTGTCCGTCACCGAAGAGGACGGTACCGTCACGGCAAGCATCGACGGCGGGCAGCCGGTCAACGTCCGGGTAGCGGACCGCAGCGTGGACGGGATTGTCCTGGAGTTCGACGGCGGTCCTGTCACCTACGCGGTTGGCGTGGACCCGCGCGGGCAGAACGGCGTCAGTGAGTTGGGCAGTGTCCGCGACATTCACATCGGCAACGATGGCTGGTCCTGCAGGCTCGAGGTCCTGAACCGTGCCGGACGCCTGCGGCGGATGCTTGCGGGCATCCAGCGCGACGAAGGGGCAGCGGACCCGGAAGTGCGCTCGCCGATGCCCGGAACGGTGGTGTCGGTGTCGGTATCCGATGGCGAAACGGTGGAAGAAGGCCAGGTGCTCCTGGCCGTCGAGGCCATGAAGATGGAGCATCACCTGGTGGCGTCCGTTGCTGGGACCGTCCACCTCACCAGCAAACCCGGCGACCTGGTCAAGGCCGACCAGGTGCTCGCCACCATTCACGTGGACGCAGAGACCACAAGCACAGACAAGGAAATCCAGTCATGAGCACGTTTGAACTCAATGAGGAGTACCAGGACCTCAGCGACTCCGTCCGCGAGTTTGCCGACGAGGTTGTGGCTCCAGTGTCCGCCAAGCATGACGAAGAGCACAGTTTTCCCTACGAGGTTGTGAAGCAGATGGGGGAGATGGGCTTGTTCGGCCTGCCCTTCCCTGAGGAATTCGGCGGAATGGGTGGCGACTACTTCGCCCTCGCACTGGCCTTGGAGCAGCTGGGGCGGGTGGACCAGTCGGTGGCCATCACCTTGGAAGCCGGTGTCTCGCTGGGTGCCATGCCGGTGTACCGATTCGGAACGGACCCGCAGAAAGAAGAATGGCTGCCGCAGTTGGCGTCGGGACGTTCCTTGGCCGGGTTCGGCCTGACGGAGCGCGAAGCAGGGTCGGATGCCGGGGGCACCAAAACCAACGCCCACCTGGAAAACGGCAAGTGGGTTATTAACGGCAACAAGGAGTTCATCACCAACTCCGGCACGGACATCACCACCCTGGTGACGGTCACGGCAGTCACGGGCCAGAAGCAGAACGCGGATGGCAGTACCAAGAAGGAGATCTCCACCATCCTGGTGCCGACGGACACGCCCGGGTTCAGGGCGGAAAAGCCGTATAACAAGGTGGGCTGGAACGCGTCCGATACCCACCCGCTCACTCTGGACAATGTCCACGTTCCTGAAGCCAACCTCCTGGGCGAGCGTGGCCGGGGCTATGCGAACTTCCTGTCCATCCTTGATGAGGGCCGTATCGCCATCGCCGCACTGGCAACCGGTGCAGCCCAGGGTTGCGTCGACCTGTCCGTAAAGTATGCCAAGGAACGCAGCGCCTTCGGCCAGAACATCGGCAAGTACCAGGCCATCCAGTTCAAGATCGCCCGGATGCAGGCCAGGGCCCACACAGCCCGTCTTGCCTACTACGATGCCGCCTCCCGGATGCTGGCAGGGAAGCCGTTCAAGACCGAGGCGGCCATCGCTAAGATGGTCGCAGGCGAGGCTGCCATGGACAACGCGCGGGACGCCACGCAGGTGTTCGGCGGCTATGGTTTCATCAACGAGTTCACGGTGGCACGCCACTACCGCGATTCCAAGATCCTTGAAATCGGGGAAGGCACCACAGAGGTCCAGTTGATGCTGATCGCCCGCGAGCTGGGTCTGTAACCGTACGGGAAGGATCAAGGATGATTGACAAGGTTGTTGCCAGCGCCGCGGAAGCGGTGAAGGACATCCCGGACGGCGCCTCTTTGGCTGTGGGAGGGTTCGGCCTCTGTGGTATTCCCGTCTCCCTGATCGAGGCCCTGCACAGCCAGGGCACCACTGACCTTGAGACTGTCAGCAACAACTGCGGCGTGGACGACTGGGGCCTGGGCATTCTCCTGAAGGACGGTCGCATCCGCCGCACCATCAGCTCGTACGTGGGGGAGAACAAGGAATTTGCCCGCCAATACCTGGCGGGGGAGCTGGAGGTCGTCCTTACCCCGCAGGGAACTTTGGCGGAGAAGCTCCGCGCCGGTGGCGCCGGTATCCCGGCCTTCTACACCAAGGCCGGGGTGGGAACCCAGGTGTCGGAGGGTGGGCTTCCGCAAAAGTACGACGCCGAAGGGAACGTCGCGCTGGCCTCGTCCCCTAAGGAGGTCCGCACCTTCAACGATGCCGACTACGTCCTGGAGGAGTCACTGACGCCGGACTTCGGCCTGGTTCACGCGTGGAAGGGTGACCGGCACGGCAACCTGGTGTTCCATGCAACGGCCATGAATTTCAACCCGCTCTGTGCCATGGCGGCGAAGACCACCATTGCCGAAGTGGAGGAGCTGGTGGAACCGGGCGAGCTTGATCCTGAGCACATTCATACGCCGGGGATCTTCGTCCAACGGGTGGTGCTGGCGACCTCCAGCGAGAAGAGGGTAGAAAAGCGGACGGTTGCGCTGACCCCCGGTACGGGCGCAGATCAAGCGGGCATAAACCAAGCGGGCCTTGGACGAACGGGCGCAAGCCAGACAGGAGAGGAACGATGACGGACAACACGTTCCACGACATCCCGCCCCGCCCGGAAGCCGTCCGGCACGAGTACCGTCGCGCCGACGTCGAACATCACGAGGCCAAAGGCTGGACCCGCAACGAACTGGCCGCCCGCGTAGCCAAGGAGCTCACCAACGGCCAGTACGTGAACCTTGGTATTGGGATGCCCACCCTGATCCCCAATTACATCCCCAATGGTGTGGAGGTCATCCTTCACTCCGAAAATGGGATCCTGGGCGTCGGTCCTTACCCTGCCGAAGACAGGGTTGATCCGGACCTCATCAACGCGGGCAAGGAAACGGTCACCACGAATGCGGGGGCCGCGTTCTTCGATTCGGCGGCGTCGTTCGGCATGATCCGCGGCGGGCACGTGGACGTCGCTGTGCTCGGTGCCATGGAGGTGGCTGCCAACGGGGACCTCGCCAACTGGATGATTCCCGGCAAGATGGTCAAGGGCATGGGGGGCGCCATGGACCTGGTGTTCGGTGCCAAGAAGGTCATTGTCATGATGGAGCACGTGGACCGCAGCGGCAGGCCGAAAATTGTTCAAGACTGCACGCTGCCCTTGACGGGTAGAGGGTGCGTAGACCGGATCATCACCGACCTGGCCGTCATCGATGTCGTCAAGGACCAAGGAGACCCGCGGCTGGTCCTTCGCGAACTGGCCCCCAACGTCACTCTTGAGGACGTCCTCGCAGCAACCGGAGCCGACCTTTTCGAGGAAGACCAGGAGCTCACCGTATGACGCGGGTTGTTGAGCAGCGGGGGTTGTACTTCGACGAACTCGAAGAGGGCGTGATCTACGCCCATAAGCCCGGGCGGACCGTGACTGAAGCGGACAACGTCCTTTTCACCACCATGACCATGAATACCCAGGCGCTCCACTTGGATGCGGCGTGGAGTTCCACCCAGCCCTTCGGGCAGCGGCTCATGAACTCCATGTTCACCTTGTCCACCATGGTGGGGCAGTCCGTGACCCAGCTGACCCAGGGCACCATCATCGCGCAACTGGGGCTGACCGATGTCACCTTTCCGCACCCGCTGTATCACGGCGATACCCTGTACACGGAAACGGTGATCACGGGAAAAAGGTTGTCGTCCTCCCGACCCGGTCAAGGCGTGGTGACCATGCAGCACACCGGCCGCAACCAGGATGGCGCGGTGGTGGCGCTGGCCACCCGGACCTGCCTGATGTGGACCAAGGAAGCGCACGCCGCGCAGTCCTGACCCACCATTTCCAACTCTCTGTAGGACACCAGCAGCAAGGACCTCCATGCTTTCTTATGACGCGACTCCTTTCACCATGGGTCCGGCCCTCTTGTTCTGCCCCGCCGACCGCCCGGAGCGATTCAGTAAGGCCGCTGATCGTTCCGACGCCGTCATCCTGGACCTGGAAGATGCCGTAGCTCCTGCGGACAAGCTGAAGGCACGCGAAGCGATACTCGAGCAGTCCGGTACCGGGGGACTGGAACCAGGCCGAACCATTGTGCGGGTCAACCCGGTGGGGACGCCCGAGTTCGAGCTCGACCTTGAAGCCCTGGCCAAGACGCCCTACCGGACGGTCATGCTGGCCAAGGCGGAGAGCGCTGAGCAGCTCAAGGCCTTGTACGGCTATCAGGTCATTGCCCTGTGCGAAACCGCGGGGGGCATCGTCAACGCCTCAGCTATCGCCGCCGAGCCTAACGTCGTGGGGCTCATGTGGGGTGCCGAGGACTTGCTGGCGTCACTCGGTGGCCTCTCCAGCAGGAACGACGACGGCGGGTACCGGGCTGTCGCGCTGCACTCACGGTCCGCGGTACTGCTGGCCGCAAAAGCTGCGGGCAAGGAAGCCATCGACTCCGTATACGTGAACATCCCGGATCTTGACGGGTTGTCGGCAGAATCCCACGACGCCGTAGCCAGCGGTTTTGGCGCCAAGGCCTGCATCCACCCCAACCAAGTGGCAGTCGTTCGTGGGGCCTATGCGCCGACTCCGGAAGTCGTAACGCAGGCCAGTGAGCTCCTGGACGCAGCAGAAGCGGCAGGCACGGGGGTGTTCCAGTTCAAGGGCAAGATGATCGACGGCCCCATCCTCAAGCACGCCCAAGCCACACTCCGCCGGGCCGGGCACCGCTTCCAAGGCACAGATACCCCGCGAGGTGACAGTTAACGCCCATGTTTCCGCGGCAACATGGGCATTAACTGGAGTCTCGGCGGGCGGTCAGGGCGCTAGGCGCGTACCGGCGTCGACAGGTCTGTCAGTTCAACGGCGGCGGGCCGTGCTGCGTTGCTCTTGATGGATACCGCCTGACCGCTCTTGGCGGATTCGAGGACTGATTCCATGACCTCCAGCGCGTGGAAGGCCAGTTGTCCGCCCGCGCGTGGTTCCTGGCCCGCCGGCGTCGCGGCGAGGTCGGCGATTCCGAAGCCACGGCCGGAGTCCACGTAGCCGGCCGAAACGGGGAGTGTTTCCCAGTCCTCAGCACCCAGCGCGAAAAGCTGTACATCGCCGTCGAAGTGGTTGGGGTCCGGGACGATCAGCGACCCCTTTTGCCCGTGGATCTCGATGTTGGGGCTCTTGGTCTTGACGGCGTCGAAGCTCATGAACAGGGTGGACAAAGCGCCGGATGCATGGACCAGGACGCCGGTAACATGCGAGTCAACGTCCACCGGGACCGTCTGCCCCTGCCGTGGACCCGAACCGATGGTGCGTGCGTTCCGGGTATGGCTGGCTGCCCCCACCACAGACACCACGGGACCCAACAGCGTGACCAGGGCAGAGACGTAGTACGGTCCCATGTCCAGCAGTGGGCCCCCGCCGGGCTGGTAATAGAAGTCGGGGTTGGGATGCCAGCGCTCGTGCCCGGGAGTTGCCATGGTGGCCGTGGCAGATACGGGCGCTCCGATCAGGCCGTCGTCGATTGCCCTGCGGGCAGTCTGGATTCCCGTTCCCAGCACAGTGTCAGGGGCGCAGCCAACAGCAACTCCGGCCGCTGCGGCTGCATCCAGCACCTGCTGGGCCTCCGCCGTGGTGGCAGCCAGCGGCTTCTCGCCGTACACCGACTTGCCGGCGGCGATGGCCCTCAGGGCGATGTCGGCGTGGGCCGCAGGGATGGTCAGGTTCAGGACCAGATCCACATCATCGGCGGCGAGGAGTCCGTCCACGGTCAGTGCCCGGACGCCCTCGTAGGAGTCGGCAACCGCCTGCGCCCGAGCCGGATCAAGATCAGCAACGGCCACCAGGTTGATGGAATCGAGCCGGCGGAAGTTGGTCAGGTACTGGGCGATGATGGCGCCACAGCCAATCACTCCAACGTTCAGCGGCTTGCCCACAGCAGGCCCCTTTCAACGATGGTGCGGACGTTGCTGTCCTGGAGGATTTCCACGCGGTGGCCGGGAGTGCAGACGAAGATCCTGCCTTCGCCCCACTGACGCGTCCAGATGGCAGGCGAGGTGACCTCACGGTTCCACGGATCCCATTCCCGCACCTTTTGCGTGGTGGTGGCCAGGACGTCGATGTAGTCATCGGACAGTACCCAGTACTGCTCCGTGACGAGGTCGAAGTCGCTGATTCCCTGCGTAATGGGGTGGTCGGCCGCACCCGGCAGCATGTTCACGGTGTAGGGGACGTAGTTATCCGACTGCTCGCCGATCCGCTGGTCCGCATGCTTGCCGGGGTGGCAGGCAAACTGGCCGCCGATCAGGTGCAAGTAGTCCGAGTTGTTCCGGTAGGAATCGGCGATGCCCCCGTGCCAGCCGGCAAGGCCCGTGCCGTTTTCCACCGCAGCGCGGAGACCCTCGAATTCGTGCTTCTCGATGGTCGTCATGGTCATGCATTGCACTATCAGGTCCACGCCCGCCATGTACTCGGAGTCGGCGTAGATCTTGGGGGATTCTTCCACCCGGACGTCGTAGCCGTTGTCCTTGAGATAGGGGATGAACAGTTCGGTGGCCTCCACCGGTTGGTGGCCGTCCCAACCGCCTCGGACCACCAACGCTGTTTTGTTCTCGCTTGTCATGTTTTCCTTTCAGACTTTCTGCCAGCGGCTTGAGTTGTCCGCGCTCGCCTCGACGGCGGCCAGAACCTTTTGGACCTGCAAAGCGTCAGCGAACGACGGCGACGGCTGCTCGCCGGCCCCGATGGCGGTCACGAGGTCCACCACCTGATGCGTGAAGCCGTGCTCGTACCCCAGCCCATGGCCGGTGGGCCACCAGCTGCCGACGTAGGGGTGGGAAGGTTCGGTGACCATGATTTTTCGGAAGCCCGCGTCCGGTTCCAGGGCGGCATCGTAGAACTGGAGGGAGTTCATGTCCTCGAAATCGAAGGCAAGGGATCCCTTCGTGCCGTTCAGTTCCAGGCGCATGGCGTTCTTGCGGCCCAAGGCAAACCGGGTGGCTTCGAAGATGCCGATCGGGCCGGAGGCGCCATTTGCGCGTGAGCCGGCGTCAGCACCGGCGTCGTGCCCTGCCTCAAATCGTGCCGTAAACAGCGCAGCATCGTCCACGGTCACCGGGCCCTTGGGGCCATCAGAACCGCCGTGGCCGCCCAACCCCACAAAGTCCCCGCCCACCGGGCGTTCCTTGACGAACGTCTCCAGCAAGGCCGAGACGCCGCTGATGTTCAGGCCGGTGATCCACTGTGCGGCATCGATGCTGTGCGCGCCGATATCGCCCAGTGAGCCGGAACCGGACGTGGATTTGTCCATCCGCCAGGTCAGTGGCGCATCCGCATCGCTCAACCAGTCCTGCAGATACTGTGCGCGGACGTGGCGGATGCTGCCCAGCCGGCCGTCGTCCACCATCCGCTTGGCCAGCGCCAGGGCAGGCGTGCGGCGGTAGCTGAAACCGCACATGGACAGAACCCCGCGTCCGGCTGCCGCCTGGGCCACTGCCGTCATCTTCTCCGCTTCCTCCACGGAATTGGCCAGTGGCTTCTCGCAGAGGACGTGTTTTCCCGCTTCCAGAGCGGCGATGGCGATCTCCGCGTGGGTGTTGCCAGGTGTGCAGATATCAATAAGGTCGATGTCTTCGCGCTCTATCAGGCGACGCCAGTCGGTTTCGGCTGAGTCCCAACCAAATTTGCTGGCTGCTGCCCGGACACCGGCTTCGTTGCGGCCGGCCACGGCAGTCAGTTCAGGCCTCAGGGGCAGGTCGAAGAAGCGCGGCGCGGTCCGCCAAGCGTGGGAGTGGGCGGCTCCCATGAAGGAATAGCCCACCATGCCCACACGCAAGGGTTGTGGCTGTGTCATGTGAAATGCCTTTCTACTGGCAGCAGCCAGTCATTTGCTGAAACCGGCGGTCAGGCCACTGAGCAACTGGCGCCGTGCCACGACGTAAATCACCAGCAGCGGGAGCGTGGCCAGGACAACCGAGGCGAGCACCGCAGGAATGTTGACGCTGAACTCACCTTGGAAGGTCCAGAGCGACAACGGCAGAACGCGGGTGTCCGGGCTTTGGGTCAAGATCAGCGGGAACAGGAATCCGTTCCACACATGCAGTGCGTTGTAGATGCCAACCGTGATGACAGCAGGCTTGGTCATCGGCAACGCCAGACGCCACATCATGGCCCAGTCGGAACAGCCGTCCAGCCGCATCGACTCAAAAAGCTCGTTGGGCACGTCCCTCATGAAGTTGGAGAGAATCAGTACGGAAATGGGGATGGCAAACGCAATCGAGGGCAGGATGAGTGCCAGCAAGGTGTCATACATGTGGGCTTTGGTGATCATCCAGTAGATCGGGATGATCGTGGCATGCAGGGGAATGGCCAGGCCCAGGAGGAAGACGTTGTTGGTCCAGCTCAGGAACCTCCCCTTGCCGCGCACGATCGCGTACGCCGCCATAAAGGCCACAAAGAGGGCTGGAACCACACTGCCCACCGTCACGATCAGGCTGTTGGTGAAGTACTTGGCGAACTCGTTCTCCACCACCAGCTTGTAGTTATCCAGCGTTGGTTCCGCCGGTGGCAGCAAGGGATTGGAGGTGAAGAAGCCTGCCTGGTTCTTCAAGCTGGTGATCACCACGTAGTACACAGGCACAATGATGACCGCGAGCCAGAGCCAGCCACCCAGTCCGCCGAGGAAGTTGGGCCGCGAGCGGCCCATTTTCTGCGGACGACGGCGGGCGGCCGCCGGTTCGGGCAGTGTTGCCGGTGCTGTAGGGAGTTGTGTGGTGGAAGCCATTACGCACCTTCCAATTGGCTGGCGTTGCGGTTCTTGCCGCCGAGTCGTTGAAGGAACAATGCCAGGGCCAGCCCGATGACCACCAGGATCACTCCCAGCGCGCTGGCCGCGCCCATGTCGTTCGCTTTGAAGCCGGTGAGGTACATGTGCAGCGGCAACAGCCTCGTGGAATAGCCGGGGCCTCCCGCGGTCAGCACGAATACAAGGTCGAAGTACGCCAGGGATCCAACCACCATGAGGGTGGAGGAGGTGATGACGGTGTACTTCAACTGGGGGAGCGTGATGTTGAAGAACTGCTGCATGCGGCCGGCGCCGTCGATCTGCGCGGCTTCGTAGAGTGAAGCGGGGATCTGCCGGACGCCGCCTTGGTAGATCAGGGTGTGGAACGGAACAAACTGCCACGCGATGACGAAGACCACCACGAACAGGACCAGATCGGAGTTGCCCAGCCAGTCCTGCGCCAGGAACGGCAAACCCAAGCCGGGGCCGAGGCCGAAGTTCGGGTCCAGCAGGGCCTTGAAGGCAATGGCCACAGCAGCAGAAGAGAGCAGCAATGGAACGAAGTACAGGACGGCCAACGCGGCACGGTACTTCTGGTTCGCGGCGGTGAAGACGCCCAGCAGGAGACTGATGGGTGCCTGGACAATGAAGGAGAAGAACATGATCTTGGCGGTCACCAGCAAGGCGTTGCCCGTCACAGGGTCGGCCAGGACGGTGTTCCAGCTGGACAGGCCGTCGAGCTTGATCTCGCCCAGCCCATCCCAGCGGGTGAAGCTCAGGAACAGCACTCCCAGGAGCGGGAGGATGGCGAACAGCATGAAGAACGCGAGCGCCGGGGCTGCCAGCCACCCCGACGGACCCTTCTCGAGGGTTCGTCGGGACGGCTGTACCCGGGCGGTCCGGCGGTGCGCAGTAGTGGACGACACCGGGCTACTTTCCGATCGTTGCGTTCATGGTGGAAGCGAACTGTTCCGGGGTGATCTTCTTCAGGAAGATCTGGTCCAGGTTGGCCAGCATGGCATCGCCCTGCGCGGGGCTGAGGGCCTGGTCCCAGGACAGGGTGAAGTCCGGTGCATCTTTGGCGAGCCCATAAACGTAGGTCAGGAAGTCCTTGTCAGGGGATGCCGCCAGCTTGTCTTCAATACCGGTGACCACGGGTACGGCTCCTGAGTCGATGAGGCCTTGGACGTTCTCGTCGGTGAACATTCCGTCCTTGACGTACTCAAGGGCCGTTTTTTTCTGTTCTTCGGTGGCTTTGGACGAAACCGACCAGAAGTTGGTGGGGTTGCCCACGATGTTGGCCGGGTCACCCTTGCCGCCCTCGACGGTGGGGAAGGGGGTGTATCCGAGCTTGCCGCTGGTGACGAAGTCCGCTGCGTCCTTCTTCATTCCCTGGTAGATCCAGCTGCCCTGCAGGATCATGGCGGCCTTGCCGGTGTAGAGCAGGGCCTGGTCGGCGTTGCTGTCCGCGGCTATGGAGGAGAACCCGTTGATGAAGCCGCCTGCATCCACCAATTCCTGGATTTTGGTCAGTGCTTCGATCACGGCGGGATCAGACCAGGCGCCGGGTTTGTTGGCGGCAATGTTGGCGAACACTTCCGGGCCGCCGATGCGGTCTACCAGGTATTCGAGCCACATGAGGTCCGGCCATTTGGACTGCCCACCCAAGGAGAAGGGTGCTACGCCTGCGGCCTTGAACTTGGGCACCAGTGCCATGAGGTCGTCCCAGGTTTTTGGTGCCTCGGCGCCGATCTTGTCGAAGACTTCCTTGTTGTAGTAGAGAACTACAGGCTGCACTTTGTTGTTGGGGAGGGCGTAGGTCTTGCCGTCGATCACGCCGCTTTCCAGGATGGAGGGAAGGTAGCGGTTCTGGACTTCCGGGTTTTCCTTGAGGAATCCCGTGAGGTCATCCACCTGGCCGGCATCAACGTAGGACTTGAGGACTCCGCCGCCCCAGCCGTAGACGAGGGTGGGCCCCTGGCCGGCTCCGACGGCGGTGCGGACTTTGGTCTTGTAGGCATCGTTGGCGAAGAAGTCGAGCTTGATGGCCGAATCGGGGTGTGCTTTGTTCCAGGAGTCCACGGCTGCCTGGACTACGGGTTGGTCGCCGCCAGTGAGGCCCCACATGGTTGCCGAATCTCCGGAGGCTCCTGTTCCGGCCGGCCCTGAGGACCCGCAGGCTGCGAGTGCGATCGACAATGCGGCTGCAGAAACGGCCATTCCGGCGGTGCGCAACTTGAGACTATTCATGTGCAGTTTCCATTCGTCCTTCGGGCTCGACGCTGATGGCCCGGTTGTTCGTGTAAAAGCCGCACTCCGCGGTGGTGGGGATCAGCTTCGATCGACCGTTTCCGCTGACTTTTCGAAATGTTTCGAAGGTCCTTTCGGAAGTGCCCACCAAACTTAGCCGTGAGGCAGGTCACCGTCAAGAGCCAATTTCCCGGAATGTAAACCCTGTGAGATCCATGTTGACGGGCGTGCCGATGACAATGCACACTGTCTGCAACCGAAACTTTTCGAAAGCGATAACCGTGAGCATCGATGATCGACCCTCCAAAATGACCCTTTCTGCCGTCGCGCAGGAGGTAGGAGTATCTGTGCCCACGGTCTCCAAAGTGGTCAACGGGCGCGGGGATGTAGCGCAGGCAACCCGGGCCCGCGTGCTGGCGGCACTGCAGCGCACAGGCTATAAATCTCCCCTCCAGCGCAAGAGCAACCCGGTGCAGCGGACAGTCGAAGCGGTCTTTGATTCCCTCAATTCGGCCTACAACATGGAAGTCCTCAAGGGGATCATGGAGCAGGCAAACGTCTCCGACATGGAAGTGATCCTGTCCGTGACCGGTCTCCAGGCGGCGCCTCCACTGGGACCGGAAGAACGGGCTCAACGCATGGTCGATGAAGGCCGCAGCGGGATGATCGTGGTGACCTCAGCCTTTGGCACTGCGCACTTGGAGGCCTTCCAGCGACGTCAGATTCCCATTGTGGTGATCGACCCCCTCAACCCGCCCCCGGCTGACCTGTTCAGCGTAGGCGCCAGCAACTGGGCCGGCGGGAAAGCCGCCGCGACGCACCTCCTGGGGCTGGGGCACCGACGGATTGCCTTCATCGGTGGCCCTGCCACCGCCGAATGCAGCCAGGCCAGGCTGCACGGCTACATGGCCGCGCTCATGGCCGCAGATATCACGGTGGAGCACGAATACGTTTCGGCAGGCCCTTTCCGCCCCGAGACCGGGGCCGCCGCCTTCAAGGCCCTGTTGGCGCTGGAGGATCCGCCCACGGCAGTCTTCGCCGGCAGCGACAGCATCGCCATGGGGGTGCTGGCCGAGGCCCGAAGGCAGGACGTGCGGATTCCCGAGGAGATGAGCCTGGTGGGGTTCGACGGCACCTACCAGGCCGAAGAATCCACACCGCCCCTCACGTCCGTGAGCCAGCCGCTTCAAGAGATCGGGCGGTCGGCGCTGAACTTCATCCTTCGCCAGATGCAGGGCGAAGACATCGACTCCCGGCGCGTGGAACTGGCAACCCACCTGGTGGTCCGGGAATCCACGGCACCCCCCGTGGACCTGGGCTCACGAAAGAAAGCGGCGTCGCGGGTTTAGCTGCACGGGTCCAATGGCGTCAGACAGCAGCACCCGCACCCAGCGCTCGCCGTTCCCGCGGAACTCCTCACGGCTGGCGAAACGGTACAGGTAGCTGCGTGCGCGCACCCAACGGGGGCGTTCGCCGTCGAACGGGTCATGGCGAAGCAGCCCAAGCGTGGGCTTGTCCGCCTCCAGCAACTTGTCCAGGAAAGCGTAGAACCAGTCCTCGTGGACAGTCCGCAGAGGCAGGAACCACATCAGCCAATCCAGGCGTAGATGGTACGGCGCCCACTGCCGCGGCAGCCGCCGCACGTCGCCGGGCTTGCCCTTGAAGCCGTATTCAAGCCAGTGCTCATCCGCGGCGTCCGGCTCCCAGGCCAGCGTGCCTTCCACCACGATTTCGATCCGCTGCCTGGTGACCGTCCCGAACGCCCCATAGGCGTTGACCAGGCGCCAACGGTTGAAGCTGGCATTCATCAGCTGCCGGCTGGAGAAGAGGTTCAGGAGCGGCCGGTAGCTGAACACCAGCAACACCACAGTCACCAGCACGACGACGGCGAGCCACCACACCGGCGTATCGGCGCCTTGGTGCCACTCCAGCGGGATGAACGGAAAGACCGCGTGGGCGAGGGGGTCGCTGACGGCCGCGAAGGCAAGGACGATGGCCACCCAGTTCAACCAGGCGAAATTCCCGGTGCCTACCAGCCACAGCTGGGTGAGGATGATGATTCCTGCCGCAATGCCGGCCAGGGGCTGTGGCGCGAAGAGGAAGAACGGCACCACCAGCTGCGCGAAATGGTTGCCCGCCACCTCTACTTTATGCAACGGGCGCGGCAGCAGATGTGCTTGCCTGCTGAGCGGGCCAGGCATGGGCTGGGTCTCATGGTGGTAGAACATGGCTGTCATGTCGCGCCACTCGCGGCCCCCACGGATCTTGATCATGCCCGCGCCGAACTCGAGCCGGAAAACCAGCCACACAATGAGGATCAGGATGGTGGTGGGCGGGGGAGTCTGGTCCGAGCCGAGGAAGGCCACGGTGAATCCGGCCTCGAGAAGCAGGATCTCCCAGCCGAAGCCGTAGAACGTCTGGCCGACGTTGACGATCGACATATAGAGGAACCACAGGATCAGGAATGCCAGCATGGGCAGCCATGGCGGGCCCGTTTGGGGGAGGCCGATCACGAGCAAGGCAGCCACGATGATCCCCGTCCAACACACCGATCTGAGGAGAGCATCGGAGTAATGCCAACGGAAGAGGGTGGGCCTGGCCAGTCTGCGGGCCATGTCCAGGAAAGCCGGCACCGGCAACAGCCCGCGCTCGCCGAGGAGTGCCGGGAACTGGTTCATGGTGGAAAGTAAGGCAACCAGATACAGCGCAGCCGTGCCGCGCTGCAACACCTGCCGGGCGAATTCATAGTCCCGCGCATCAAACCAGGACAGCCACTCCACCTTTCCACCGTACGCGTGGGGTGCGGATGGTCAAGCGATCCTGGTTTTCCCGGCATCGTCCCTGCTCCGTTCGCCGCTCGTGTTGCTGGCTGGGATACTTGGAGAATGCAGCCGCGCAAGATCGTCATCCTCGGGTCCACAGGTTCCATCGGCACGCAAGCGATTGACGTCGTCGATGCTGCCCCGCACCGTTTTGAAGTGGTGGCACTCAGCGCAGGTGGAGGGAACCTGGAACTCATCGCCCGGCAGGCGGTCCATACCCGGGCGCAGGCTGTGGGCATTGCCCAGGGAGATCCATCGATCCTGCGGCAACTCATTGACGCGGCAGCCTCGGCCGCGGGGGTGCCGGATTTTGCGCCGGAAATCTTCACCGGCCCGGATGCCTCCACCCGGATCGCAGCCATTGAGTGCGACGTCGTCCTTAATGGCATCACCGGTTCCATTGGCCTGGCACCTACCTTGGCCGCGCTCAGCACCGGCGCAACGCTGGCGCTGGCCAACAAGGAGTCACTGATCGTAGGTGGCGCCCTGGTCAAGGCCGCCGCCCGGCCGGGACAGATAGTGCCCGTCGACTCCGAGCACTCCGCCATTGCCCAGTGCTTGCGGTCCGGGACCGAGCAGGAAGTGGAGAAACTGATCCTGACCGCGTCCGGCGGTCCGTTCCGCGGACGCACACGCGATCAGCTTCACGGGGTCACACCGCAGGAAGCGCTGGCCCACCCCACCTGGGACATGGGCCTGATGGTCACCACCAACTCCGCCAGCCTGGTCAACAAGGGCCTGGAAGTCATTGAGGCGCACTTGCTGTTCGATGTTCCCCTGGACAGGATCGAGGTGGTGGTCCACCCCCAGTCGGTGGTCCACTCCATGGTCCAGTTCGTCGACGGTTCCATCATTGCCCAGGCATCACCGCCGGACATGCGCCTGCCTATCGCGCTGGGGCTGGGCTGGCCGGATCGCGTCCCGCGTGCTGCCACGCCCTGCGACTGGACCAAGGCCACCAGCTGGACGTTCGAGCCCTTGGATACCGTGGCATTCCCTGCCGTGGACCTGGCCAAGGACGCCGCCAAGCAAGGCAGCACCTTCCCAGCGGTATTCAACGCCGCCAATGAGGAGGCCGTCCAGGCCTTCCACGCCGGGCGTATCCGCTTCACGGACATCGTGGATACCGTGGAGTCCGTCCTCAGTGAACATTCAGGCTCCTCCGAGCTAACGGTGGAGTCCGTGCTGGATGCTGAGAAGTGGGCACGCGCCCGCACCCTTGATCGTTTAGCCAGCAGCGCCCTGTAGCCCAGAACCCTTATGGAAGCAGTCCCACCGGCATGAGTCCCGTCCTTCTCTTCATTCTCGGAGTCGTCTTCGTCGCCATCGGCGTCGCCGTTTCCATCGCGCTGCACGAGGTAGGCCACCTGGTGCCGGCGAAGCTCTTCAAAGTCCGCGTCACCAAGTACATGATCGGTTTCGGTCCCACCCTATGGTCCAGGAAGAAGGGCGAGACGGAGTACGGATTCAAGGCCCTTCCACTGGGCGGATACGTCTCCATGATCGGCATGTACCCACCCAACAAGGTGGACGGCGCTGTCCGCCCTTCCAGCACGGGGATGTTCCAAACGCTGGCCACGGAAGCGCGCTCCATGGCGCACGAAGAAGTCGGGCCGGGGGACGAAAACCGCGTCTTCTACAAGTTGCCCGTGTGGAAAAAGATCATTGTCATGCTCGGTGGCCCCGCCATGAACATGATCATCGGGTTGATCCTGTTGGCCGTCCTGCTCATGGGCTTCGGCACGGCGCAGGCGACCACCACCATCGCGGACGTTTCCAAATGCCAGGTTGCCGCGGGCGAAACCGTGGACCCGGACTCAGCGGACTGCAAACCCACACCGGCAGCAGCCGCAGGACTGCAGCCGAACGACACCATCACGTCCTTTGACGGAAAGACCGTCACCAGTTGGGATGAACTGACGGGCTGGATCCGTGCCTCGGCAGGCAAGGATGTGGCCGTCACCGTGCAGCGCAACGGTTCCCCCGTGGAGACCACAGTAACCCCGGTACTCTCTTCCCGTCCCGTGATTGGCTCCGATGGACGCCAGGCGCAGGACGCCAACGGAGTCCTGCAATACCAGGAAGTCGGCTTCCTCGGAATCGGCGCCCAAAGCGCCTTGGTTCCCCAACCGGCGTCGGCCGTTCTCCCCATGGCGGGGGAGAACATCAAACAAATTTCAGGTGTGATCTTCAACCTGCCGGCCCGGGTAGCCGGGGTGGCGAAAGCAGCCTTCAGCGAGGAGCCCCGGGATCCGAACGGTCCCATCAGCGTAGTGGGCGTTGGCCGGGTCGCCGGCGAAGTCGCGGCTATGGAACAGGTGCCGATGCAGGCCCGCATCGGAACCCTGATCGGGCTGCTTGCAGGGCTGAACTTCGCGCTGGCCATTTTCAACCTCATCCCCTTGCTTCCCCTCGACGGCGGCCATGTGGCCGGAGCTTTGTATGAGGGTGCGCGGCGGCAAGTGGCCAGGTTGAGGGGCAAACCGGATCCGGGTTCGTTCGACATCGCGAAACTGTTGCCGCTGACCTACGTGGTGGCTGCGCTGCTGATGGCCATGGGTGCCCTGCTGATCTACGCGGACATCGTGAAACCCGTGAACATCTTCGGCTGAGCCAAGAACATTTTCGGCAGAGCATGAATATTTCAGGCGGAGCAGGCGGGATAGGCTAGCACCATGACTGTTTTCGCTGTTGAGTACGTATACGTCGCCGACTCCGGCGCCCTCCGCGACGAAGCCCGCCCCGCACACCGTGCCTGGTTGGGCGAACTGGCCGAGGAAGGCAAGCTCCTTGCCAGCGGCCCGTACGGTGACGGTGCCGGTGCCCTCCTGCTCTTCAAGTCCGCGGATGAAGCCGGGCTCAACGACCTCCTCAAGCAGGATCCGTTTGCCGAAGCAGGCGTGATTGCCGGCATCCGCACCACCGAATGGACCCCCAACATCGGGGTCCTGGCAGCCCACGCGTCCTAGCCGGGCGTCCTCCACCACAACGATCCACCCCAATCCAAGGAGTCCACGTGACCTCGGTCAGCCTGGGAATGCCAGCCGCCCCACCCCCCGTCCTTGCCCCGCGCCGTAAGACGCGGCAGATCAAGGTTGGGTCCGTTGGTGTCGGTTCTGATTCGCCCATCAGCGTTCAGTCCATGACCACGACGCCCACCACGGATATCAACGCCACTCTTCAACAGATTGCTGAACTGACGGCATCCGGCTGCGACATCGTGCGTGTTGCCTGTCCTTCGGCGGACGACGCCGAAGCGCTTCCCATCATCGCCCGCAAGTCCCAGATCCCCGTGATCGCCGATATCCACTTCCAGCCCAAGTACGTTTTCGCGGCCATTGAGGCCGGATGCGCGGCTGTTCGTGTGAACCCCGGCAACATCCGCAAATTCGATGACCAGGTCAAGGAAATCGCGGCAGCGGCAAGGGACCACGGCACGTCCATCCGGATCGGCGTCAATGCTGGTTCCCTGGAGCCGGGCATCATGAAGAAGTACGGCAAGGCAACGCCGGAAGCCCTGGTGGAATCCGCTGTGTGGGAAGCGTCCCTGTTCGAGGAACACGGCTTCCATGACTTCAAGATCTCCGTCAAGCACAACGACCCCGTCATCATGGTGGCCGCGTACGAGATGCTGGCAGAGAAGGGTGACTGGCCCTTGCACCTCGGCGTGACCGAAGCCGGGCCGGCATTCCAGGGCACCATCAAGTCGGCAACGGCTTTCGGTGCGCTCCTGTCCCGCGGCATCGGTGACACCATTCGTGTTTCGTTGTCGGCGCCGCCAGTGGAGGAAATCAAGGTGGGCAACCAGATCCTGCAGTCGCTGAACCTGCGCCCCCGCAAGCTGGAGATTGTCTCCTGCCCCTCCTGCGGCCGTGCGCAGGTTGATGTGTACACGCTGGCGGAGCAGGTAACGGCCGGGCTGGAAGGCATGGAGATTCCCCTGCGCGTGGCCGTCATGGGCTGCGTCGTCAACGGACCCGGTGAGGCCCGTGAAGCAGACCTCGGCGTGGCCTCCGGAAACGGCAAGGGCCAGATTTTCGTGAAGGGCGAAGTCATCAAGACTGTGCCTGAAAGCGAAATTGTTGAGACACTGATCGAAGAGGCCATGCGCATCGCCGAAGAGATGGGGGAGGCCGATGGCGAAGATGCTGTCAAGGGTAGCCCCGTGGTTAGCGTCTCGTAACGAGAACGGCTTGGGAGTCAGGGTGCTCGGCAAAGCCGACACCCTGGCTCTGCGCGCGCTGGCCAGCGAAGATGTGGTGGCCAACGTCTTCATCCTGGCCCACCTGGACAGCACAGGGACGGCTGCGCCCACCAGCGGTGGAGCCAGTATTTTTGGCGTGTTCCACGATCAAACACTCCTGGGTGCCTGCTGGGCCGGAGCCAACCTTGTTCCTGTGCAGCTGGATCCAGCCTTGGCAGGCTATGCAGCCACGGCGGCCCACCAAACGGGACGCCGCTACGCTTCCATTTTTGGCCCTGCCGACACCGTGCTGGCCCTCTACTCGCGCTTTGAACAACTGGGCCACGCGGCCCACGAAATAAGGTCCCGCCAACCCCTCCTGACCATCTCCGGAGGACCTGCCATCGGCGCCAATCCGGCCCTGACCTTTGGTGCCATGGAGGACTTCGACCGCATCCTTCCGGCCTGCGCGGCCATGTTCGAGGAAGAAGTTGGTTATTCCCCCTTCCTCGGAGGCCAGGAGTTCTACAGCAGGCGGGTGGCCGGCCTGATCCGGCAGGGGCATTCCCTGGTCCATATTGATGCCGGAGGCACGGTGGTCTTCAAAGCTGAACTTGGTGCTGTCACGGCGGACGTGACCCAGGTCCAGGGCGTGTGGATGAATCCGGAACTCCGGGGGCGCGGCCAGAGCGCCGGCTACATGGCCGCCGTCGTGAATCTATCAAAAACTTTTGCCCCGGTGACCAGCCTCTACGTCAACGACTACAACGCCAAAGCCCGCGCCACCTACGAACGGGTGGGCTTCGAGCAAGTGGGCACCTTCGCAACGGTCCTTTTTTAGCCTCCCGCCGGGAACTTGTAGTCTTGTCCCGGTTGGCGCACGCCAACCGTCACTCGAACTTCCTTGGGGAAAAAATGAAGAAGAATGCGCTGCGCGGTTTTGCCGTGTCAGGACTGTTGGTCATGGGCCTCACCGCGTGCGGCGGCGCCGGTACCTCCACGGATGCTGCATCAGCTCCTGCCAGTGAGACGCCGGCACCTGCGCCTGCCCAGGCAAAGCAGTACACCACTGAGGAGCTCACGGCTCTGGTGAAGCAGATCAAGGCTGCCGACGGGACGGAGCTGATGATTTCCTCCGTCGACGACCTCGCCGGCCAGCAGGATCCCCTCAAGGAGCTCCTGGGCTCCATGAACATCGAGCCGGCCGAGTGCAAGGACCTGGCCATGGCCGGTGCTTCGCAGCCGATCGAAGGTGCCACAGGCGCCAGCGGTGCAAAAATTGACGCTGCTTCCGGAGTCATTTCGAGCGTGACCCTTGCATCCGGCGTCTCCGAGGACGTGTTGGAGAACAACGTCAAGAGCAACGAAGACCAGATCACCACGTGCGCCACCATGACGATGTCCATGTCCGGCACCACCATGACCATGAAGACGGAAAAGTTTGACGGCATCGGTTCAGTACCCGGAACCCTGGGCATCAAGACCACCATGACCCTGCCGGACGGCCAGACACAGTCCACACTGATGGCCGCTGCCATCAAGGACGGCGTCCTCATCTCCGCCACGGCCTCGGGAAAGAACGCCGAAAACGGCGGCGCAGCAGCTGCCGGGGCACTCATGGACCAGGCCGCAGCACTGATTAAGTAGCTTAAGCAGCGTCAACGCTGCTGTCGTGCAGTATGCCGCCCAACCTTGAAAATGTGTTGGCTATCACATAGGTTCTACCCAAGCCGTGTCGTTGGGGTGCGGGTGGTATCGGGGGGACTCATGATCAGGACCTTGGCAGGCGTCGTTGGCGCCCACACCACCCGTGAGCTCGGCAGTGACCCATGCTTCCCAGCCGCAGATGATCCCGTTCCGCTGGAGGGAACGGTGATCTAGTCCCAGGACAGAGTCTGCGGCCGGCCGGCCGCTGAGCCACGCCATCGCAGGATGACCAGCCCGTCGGGGCCAGGGGCTTCCACACGCGACGGCGTGGCTCTTCTGTGTGTGGGCACCCGGTAGATTAGTAGACAGTTGTTTTTGCCACATCTGCCATAGAAACGGATACGTACCCGTGGTCCTTCGCCTTTCCCAGTTATTCCTGCGCACCCTGCGTGAAGATCCCGTTGACGCTGAGGTCGCCAGCCACAAGCTCCTGGTCCGCGCCGGCTACATCCGCCGCGCTGCACCCGGCATTTACACGTGGCTGCCGCTGGGACTGAGCGTCCTGCGCAAGGTCGAAGAGATCATCCGCCAGGAAATGTCGGCCATCGGCGCCCAGGAAGTCCACTTCCCGGCGCTGCTGCCCCGCGAGCCCTACGAGGCCACCAATCGCTGGACCGAATACGGCGAAGGCCTGTTCCGCCTCCAGGACCGTAAGGGCGCGGACTACCTCCTTGCCCCCACGCACGAGGAAATGTTCACGCTCCTGGTCAAGGACCTGTACTCCTCGTACAAGGACCTGCCGCTGAGCCTCTACCAGATCCAGAACAAGTACCGCGATGAAGCACGTCCGCGGGCGGGCCTCCTCCGTGGCCGTGAGTTCATCATGAAGGACTCCTACTCCTTCGACATTGACGACGCCGGTTTGGATGCCAGCTACGCCGCCCACCGCGCCGCATACCTGAAGATCTTTGAGCGCCTCGGCCTGGAAGTCATCCCTGTTGCCGCCACCGCTGGTGCCATGGGTGGTTCCAAGAGCGAGGAATTCCTGTTCCCCACCGAGATCGGCGAGGACACGTTCGTACGCTCGGCCGGTGGCTACTACGCCAACGTCGAAGCCGTGACCACTGTTGTCCCGGACGAGATCGATTTCAGCAACGCACCCGCCGCGCAGGTCCTGGACACCCCGAACACTCCCACCATTGATACTTTGGTGGCCGCAGCCAACCAGTTGGCTCCGCGCAGCGAGGCCGACGGCGGCGCCTGGACTGCCGCTGACACGCTCAAGAACGTTGTCCTTGCCGTGACGCTGCCCACGGGTGAGCGCCAGATCGTGGTGATCGGTGTCCCCGGTGACCGCGGAGTGGACCTCAAGCGCGTGGAAGCCAACATCGGTTCCCACCTGCCGATTGCCGGCGAGATCGGCCTCGAGGCTGCCAACGAAGAGGACCTCAAGAAGCTGGCGTGGCTGGTCAAGGGCTACATCGGCCCCGGCCTGTCCCTGGACCAGCCTGTGCTGGGCCTCGAGGGCTCGTCCAAGGTGCTCTTCCTGGTGGATCCCCGTGTCGTCTCCGGCACCAGCTGGGTCACGGGCGCCAACGCCGAAGGCAAGCATGTCTTCGGGCTGGTCGCCGGCCGCGACTTCACCTGGGATGGCGTCATTGAAAGCACCGAGGTGCGTGCAGGCGACCCCGCCCCGGACGGATCCGGTCCGCTGGAAACCGCCCGTGGCATCGAAATGGGCCACATCTTCCAGCTCGGCCGCAAGTATGCCGCGGCCTTGGACTTGAAGGTGCTGGACCAGAACGGCAAGCAGCAGGTTGTGACCATGGGCTCCTACGGCGTTGGTGTCACCCGCGCCGTGGCTGCCTTGGCTGAAGCAAACCATGACGACCGCGGTCTCGTGTGGCCGCGCTCCGTGGCACCGGCGGACGTCCACGTGGTGGCCGTCGGCCGTGGTGATGAGATCTTCGAGGCTGCTGAAAAGCTCTCCGTTGAGCTTGAAGCTGCCGGCCTGGACGTCATTTTCGACGACCGCCCGAAGGTTTCTCCCGGCGTGAAGTTCGGCGACGCCGAGCTGGTTGGCGTGCCCACCATCCTGGCCGTTGGCCGGGGACTTGTAGAGGGCGTCGTTGAAATCAAGGATCGTCGCAGCGGCGAAGCCGAGAACGTTGCGGTGGACAAGGCCGTGGATTACGTGGTCAACGCTGTACGAAACCGGTGATTTCCGGCTTCGAATCAATCCAGCTCACCACTCTCATCCTGATTGTGGTGGCTGGATTCGCCGCCGGCTGGGTGGACGCTGTAGTAGGGGGCGGGGGACTGATCCAGCTCCCCGCCCTGCTGCTGGTTCCCGGCATCACGCCGGTGCAGGCCTTGGCCACCAACAAAATGGGGTCCATTTTCGGCACCACCACCAGTGCCGTCACGTACTACCGGCGCGTGGGACCCGATCTCAAGACGGCTGTGCCCATGGCGGTCATCGCGTTGGCGGGGAGCTTCGGCGGGGCCATCCTGGCCGCTTCGCTGCCGGCCAGCGTGTTCAAGCCGATCATCGTGGTGGCGTTGATCGCCGTCGCCATTTTCACTGCCCTGCGCCCCCGGGCCGGAGAGCTGACCGCCCTCCGCCACGACGGCCACAAGCACTACGTGGTGGCGTGCCTCATTGGCGCCGTGATTGGCTTCTACGACGGCCTGATCGGCCCCGGCACCGGATCTTTCCTGGTGATCGCGCTTGTTTCGGCCATGGGTTATGCCTTCCTCGAAGCCAGTGCCAAGGCGAAGATCGTCAATATGGCCACCAACGCGGGAGCCTTGATCTTCTTCCTTCCGCACGGCTCACTGATGTGGGGCGTGGGGCTGGTCCTCGGGCTGGCCAACATGGCCGGCGGCTATCTGGGCGCCCGCACCGCGGTGGCCAGGGGCAGCGGTTTTGTGCGCATTGTGTTCCTGATTGTTGTTGCGGCGTTGATCATCAAGCTCGGCATTGACGTCTGGAATGAGAACTTCGCTGCCTGATTCCCACGCAGGCGTCAGATAAAACTGCCGCTGGCATTGGCCAGCGACTTCAAACCGCGGACGACGGCGTGCGGCACCAGTGCGCTGGACGCCGGGTTTCCGGGGGAGGCCTCGTTGGTGACGCAGATATCGAACGTACCCAGGCTGGTCTCCGCCACCACGTGATGAGCCGTATGCCGGGCGCCCGGATCTGCGATGAGCACGGCCTCCACCACGTCCCAGTTGCCGGCTGCCAAGGCAAGCGCGGACACCACGTTGGTGGATTTGGGGAAGGCCTTGATCAACTCCCCGGGGCCGCCCCGCAGAAGCTCCACGGGCAGGGTCGCTGTGAGCAGCCGTTCCTTGGTTTCCCCGTCCATCCACGGCTGCACCAAGGAGGCGGGCAGTTTCCGGGACTCCAGGGTGATGCGGTGAATGGTGCCGCCGGCGCCGGCCGCTGTGATCGCGTCCAGTCCGCCCAGCGCACCGGTGGTCAGGAACGTCCGGCCTGGACCGTCGTCGAGCAGTTTTGTCCGCAGTGACTCCTCGCACAAGGCGCCTATCGAGGTGACCAGCAGGTCCCTGCCTGCCGCTACGGTACGGGGGCCGAATTCCGCGACGGCGGCAACGCCGGCGCACTCCACCACCACATCGGCCACCTCCAGTGCCTCTTCGAAGCTGAACCCTGTCCCGGCGTTGCCGTGCGGCACAACTCCGGCAAGCCTGACGCCCGGGACAGTCCCGGCGTCGAGCAGTTCCACGATCCTCGAGCCGATGGCCCCGGACCCGATCAGGGCAACGGTGAGTGTCATGGCCTACTGCGCAGTCGCGCCGGGATCAGGGAGCTCATGGGCCCGTGGAAGGTCATCAAGTGTCCGGCCCGCAAGGGTGCTGGCAACCCACAAAGAACGCGCAAAGTCTCCGCCGTGACCCGGAGTTCCCGCGTACCCCAGGGCATTGTCCACCTCACGGGCAACGCTCCATTGCCGGGCAGCCTCGGGATCGAGCCCGGCAGCGACGCTGAAGTCGTGGCAACGCTCCCGCAACGCTGCCTCCGGGGCCGTTCGGGAGAGGTCGTGGATCCGGTTCCACAAAACCGGCGCCACGGCGAACTCGGCCTCACCAATCTGTGGTTGCGGGTCGATGGCCAGGTAGTCGCCACGCAGCTGCCGGTTGCCACTGGGGACAGCAAGGATGTTCATGAAGTGGAGGTCCGTGTGAACCAGGACATCCGTCCCGGAGCGGCGTCCCACGGCGCCACGCGTCTGGCAGACTTCCAATGCCGCTTCCAGCAGCCACCTGGGAAACGGCCGGTCCAGGCGTTCCCACTCCGCCGGCAGCTCATCGCTCCATCGCTCGGCTGTTGCCGCAACGTGGTCCAAGGCCCGCCACTCCAGACGCTCGTCAGGTTCGATGGAGAGCTGGCGGAGGATGGTGCCCCAGGAGTCCCTCGCGTGATCCATGGAGGCATCCTGGAGCCAGTGGGAGGCCTCCAGCCGTTCAAGGAGCATGGTGCAACTGGGAGCATCCGCTTCCAGCAGGCGGACCGCGCCGTGACCATCCCACAGTGCCAGGGCGTGGCGTTCCACTTGGGCTTCATCGTGCGGGAATGCGATCTTCAGGGCTGCTGGGATGCCGTTCTGGAGGACGGGGACCACCAGTGCTCCATGGCCGTTCCATGGTTCGGTGCCGGGTGCCAGGTCAACGGAGAGCTGCCACCGTTCCAGGGCATCGGAGATAACTCCCGGAAGGCTGGCCAGCCAGTCGCGTCCCGCGGAGTCGCGGTTGTACCGGGCGTGGAGGTCGCCCGGAATGGGAATCATCGCGTGAAGGGTCACGCGATCAGCCTAACTCTGAGGGAAGCCGCGGCCCCTAGAAAACGCCGCTGGCCCCCAAGAGCGTTCCGATGGAGAATGTGGCAGCCAGGGCCAACGCGCCGCCCAGCACCACCCGGAAGGCCGCACGGAACCGGGAAGCGCCGCCGATCCAGGCGCCAACAGCTCCCGTGATCGCCAAGGCAAGCAGTACCGCCATGAAGGTCAGCGGTACCCGAAGTTCCGGGGGAGGCAGGAGGATGGCCAACAGGGGCAGTATGGCACCCAAGGTGAACGCCACGGCGGATGCCAACGCCGCGTTCCATGGGCTCACAATGTCGTCCTCATGGATGTTCAGTTCCGCAGAGAGATGGGCGGCCAGGGCATCGTGTTCCGTGAGCTCCTCGGCAACCGTCCGTGCGGTCTTGGCACTGAGTCCCTTGGACTCGTAGATGGCCGCCAGCTCGTTGAGTTCGTCCTCTGGTTGCTGGGCCAGTTCCAGGCGTTCCTTCTCGATCAGCGCCTTCTGGGTGTCGCTCTGGCTGCTGACGGAGACATATTCACCCAAGGCCATGGAAATGGCGCCACCCACCAGGCCCGCGGTGCCGGCGGCAAGAATGCTGCCGGTGCTGGTGGTGGCACCTGCCACGCCCACCACGATCGCAGCAACGGACACGATGCCGTCATTGGCGCCCAGGACCCCGGCCCGCAACCAGTTCAACCGGTGGGCCAGGTCATCCCTGTGGGGTTCGTTCTCGTGCACGGTGGCAGTGTCCGGGGAAACCATAGTCCAAGCCAAGCACCGGGGGAGGGTCTTGACCAGCATGGTGAGGCTGGCCTATCCGGCGGGGGAAGGGGTGGAGCCGGACGTGGTGGTCACTGTACCCGTCGCTGAAGCGGGCGTCGGCAGCGGCGGCAACTCCCCGGCGTCGAGCGTCAGACCGGGCAGGGCAGGCACGTCCGCGCCCCACGCCTGGCTCCGGCGGGCAGCGGCCAGGAGGCCGTCCACCGCCCATGCGCGGGTCTCGCCCGTGGACAGGGCAACCAAGTCCCCCAACACCGGAAGAGCCGACGATTCCAGGGCGGCCAGGGCAGCGGCGGGGTCCTGCGCGAACTGTCCCGGAAGACGGTAGCCGGCTTCGCTGGCAGGTATGTCCCCGCAGTTGGCCCGGGTCAGCGCCTCCACTTGCTGGAGCAGCAGTTCGTGGGTTGCAAGGCCCTTGGCCGCGGTGCCGGCGGCCTCAGTGTCCAGTCGTTTGAGCGCCACCTGGTACGCGTAGACGGCTTCCTGATGTGTGCGGACCGTAGCTGCCAAGGCTGCGTCTGTGGTGGCGGACGTTGGCTCGGGCGTGGGGCTGACCGAGGGGCACGGTGCCGTCGACGGTGTGCCGGCGGGCATTTTGGTCTTGGAAGCGGCGGCATCGTTCGGGGCCGGCAACTGCCAGGCACCAGCCAGCTTTTCGGCTTCCAGCACTTGGGCGGATCCCACCGCGGCGAGGAGCCGGGCCATGCCGCCGTCTGCCTCATTGGCGTCTGCCAGGCGCTGGGTTCCGCTCGCGGACAAAGCGGCAACAAAGGCTGCACGCGTGGTGGTGTCCGCTGCGCCGGCAGGGGGCGCGGAGGCGGAGGGCGCCACTTCCGACGGAACCAGGAGGGCGCGGGCCTGCGTTGTCAGCAAAGTCACAGCGTCCTGGAGGGCAGGCTGTGCTGCGCCTTGGCCGGCAGCCGAGGACAGGGCCCCAGCCGATCCGCGAAGCTGGAGCGTGTCTTCCAGCGCCCTGGCGCGGGCCGTTTCGGAGAAGGGGACGGGCGGGGGAGTGGCGGAATCACGCGGAATAAGCACTATTCCGGTGCCTGCGACGAGCAATGCCACCACGGCAACCAGCAGGACCCGGCCCCAGGGTGGTGTTCGTCGTTTTTCGCTTGTCTGCCCGCTCACAACAGACCATGGTGTCACGTGGGTGGCAAAGTCCGTGCACCATGTTCCCGGGAAAATCGTTAGGCTAGTAGTCACAACAACATCTATCGGGAGGCGGCGGGCAACGTGAGTGACTCGGAAGCCACGACTTCAACACACCGTTCTGAATCCAACTCAACGGCCACCATCCACAACCCGGAAGAGAGCAGGCTTAAGGCGCTGCTTGAACCGGCCGTCCTTGCCAGCAGGCTCTACCTCGAGGATGTTTCCATCCACGTTGCCGGTTCACACCGCACGGTCCACGTCGTCGTGGACCTGCCGCAGGAGGAAACCGGCGGTGTCAGCCTTGACGCCATCGCCGAGGTCTCACGCGGGCTGTCCGATATTCTGGACAACGACCCCCATGACGACGGACGCCCGTATGACCTTGAGGTTTCTTCGCCGGGCGTCAGCCGCCCTTTGACCGAACCGCGCCACTGGCACCGGGCCCGCGGACGCATGGTCCGGGTCAACGTGATCCAGGGGGACAATCTCTTGGGCCGCATTGCCTCGGTGGAGGATGACGGCGTGACGCTGATCCCCGAGCACGAGGTCAAGAAGGGCATGAAGCCCAAGCAAGGCGACCCCATCACTATTCCTTTCGACAGGATCCGCCAAGGAAGAGTCGAGATTGAATTCAGCCACCTCCACGAGGCTGCGCTGGCAGACGAGCACAACGGACCTTCTGAGGAGGCCTAATGGATATTGACATGAGCGCACTGAGACTACTGGAGCGTGAGCGTGAAATCCCGCTGGATCTCCTGATTCCCACCATCGAGCAAGCGCTGTTGGTGGCGTACCACAAGACGCCCGGCGCCTTCGAGAAGGCCCGCGCAGAGTTGGACCGCAAGAGCGGCCACGTGACCATCTGGGCCACCGAAATTGACGACGACGGCGAGCCCATCGGCGAGTTCGAGGACACGCCGGCCGGCTTCGGCCGCATCGCAGCCAGCACGGCCCGCCAGATCATCCTCCAGCGTCTTCGCGACGTGGAGGATGACAACGTGCTGGGCGAGTTCAAGGGCCGTGAAGGCGAACTTGTTGCCGGCATGATCCAGCAGGGCAACAACCCCCACATGATTCAGGTCAACCTGGGGGCCGTAGAGGCACTGCTGCCGCCGCCCGAGCAGGTTCCCGGTGAGAAGTACCTCCACGGAAGCCGCCTGCGTGCTTTCGTGGTGGATGTACACCGTGGCGCAAAAGGTCCTTCCATCACGTTGTCCCGTTCGCACCCCGGACTGGTCCGCAAGCTGTTCGAAATGGAAGTTCCGGAAATCGCCGACCACTCCGTGGAGATCGTCGCGCTTGCCCGGGAAGCAGGCCACCGCACCAAGATTGCCGTCAAGGCCAACACCCCCGGCATCAATGCCAAGGGTGCCTGCATCGGTGAAATGGGTTCGCGCGTCCGGGCTGTCATGACTGAACTGAACGACGAAAAGATCGACATCGTCGACTTCAGTGACGACCCGGCAACCTTCATTGCCAACTCACTGTCGCCCTCGAGGGTGAATTCCGTCACAATCACGGACGAGTCAACCCGCTCGGCCCGCGTGGTGGTTCCCGATTACCAGCTTTCGCTGGCCATCGGCAAGGAAGGCCAGAATGCCCGGCTCGCAGCAAAGCTGACTGGCTGGCGGATCGATATCGTCTCCGACGCCGCTCCGGCCAAGGTCGACTAGCGGTTCAACCGGCGGCTGATGCCGCCGGTTCCGCGCCGCGCTTGCGGCGCCCCTGGTTTCGGGAGTGCGGGGCCGGGGGGCTAGACTAGATGGAACCGGGCTTACGTCCGGTATCCGCGCGCTTTGGCGTGCCTCAGCTGCGTGTGCAGGACCGGGGCCCGTCGGGCGCCAGTAACGTAAGGCAGGTTGGACACGTCGTGGCTGAACTGCTTGAACACGGCCACGGGCCTGTTCGCACGTGCATCGGATGCCGGAAGCAAGGCTCCCGGTCCGAGCTTGTCCGGCTGGTCGCCCAAGGCAGCGGTTCGTCCGCCGTCCTGGTGGATGTCCGCCGCCGGATGGCCGGCAGGGGTGCGTGGCTGCACCCCAGCGAAAAGTGCTTGGCATTGGCGATCAAGCGGCGCGCTTTCGGAAGGGCCCTTGCGGGCGCTGCCGAAACGGACGCCGTCGAACGTTACCTGATGCAGGGCACGCCACTTGTGGAGGCCCCGGCCGTCACAGGAAAACCGTCCAAACCTGAAAGCGGGTCAGAAAACTGATGGAAACCCGATGAGTTCCCAGCGATGAGTGCGTAACGATGACAACTTTGTTGCGCTCTGCAATGGGCCTTTCATTCGCGCAAGCGGCGAAGGCCCGCAGTAAGAAGTAGACGGTTCGTGCCTGGCTCGGTGCGGACCGAGACAGGAGAAATGTGGCCAAGGTCCGCGTACATGAGCTCGCCAAAGAGCTCGGTATTACTTCCAAAGATGCAGTAACCAAACTGCAGGAATTGGGCGAATTCGTTCGCTCCGCCTCGTCAACAATCGAGGCCCCCGTCGTGAAGAAGCTTCGCGACGCCTACCCGGGTGCCGGCGCTGCCAAGGCCGCCGCTCCCGCTGCAGCCCCCAAAGCACCCGCAGCATCCCGTCCGGCGGCTCCGGCTCCGGGCCCCGCAGCACCGAAGGCTCCGGCCCCGGCACCTGCAGCCCCCGCTCCGGCAGCCCCGGCTCCGGCAGCACCTGCGGCCCCCGCAGCTTCGGCTCCGGCAGCACCTGCTGCTCCCGCCGCGTCCACTCCGGTTTCGGCCAAGCCCGGCGCCCGTCCTGCTCCCAAGGCAGAGACTCCGGCTCCAGCACGTCAAGGTGGCCAGGCTCCCCGTCCCGGCGGTCCCCGTCCGGGCAACAACCCGTTTGCTACCTCCCAGGGCATGCCCCGGGGCCGTGGTGGCGACGGAGATCGTCCGCCGCGTCCGGGTAACAACCCGTTCGCTCCGTCCCAGGGCATGCCCCGTGGCGAACGCCGCAACGACGGCGAACGGCCCGGTGGTCCCCGTCCCGCTGCCGGCGCAGGCGGTCCCCGTCCTGCCGCAGGCACCGGTGGTCCCCGTCCGGGCGCTCCGCGTCCGGGTGCACCCCGTCCGGGCGCTCCGCGTCCCGCTGGCGGTCCCGGTGCCGGAAACCGTCCTACTCCGGGCATGATGCCCAACCGCACTGAGCGTCCGGCTCCCGGTGGCGCAGGCCGTCCGGGTGGCGCAGGCCGTCCCGGTGGCGGCCCCGGTCGTCCCGGTGGCGCACCTGGTGCAGGTACCGGTGGCGGCGCTCCCGCCGGCGGTGGCTTCGGCAAGGGTGGCCGCGGTCGCGGTGGCACCCAGGGTGCCTTCGGCAAGGGCGGCGCCGGTCGTGGCAAGCAGCGCAAGTCGAAGCGTGCAAAGCGCCAGGAACTGGAGCAGATGAGTGCTCCGTCGCTGGGCGGCGTATCGGTACCCCGCGGTGATGGCGAGACCATCATCCGCCTGCGTCGCGGCTCGTCCATTACGGACTTTGCCGAGAAGATCGATGCGAACCCCGCATCACTGGTGACCGTGCTCTTCCACCTCGGTGAAATGGCAACGGCTACGCAGTCCCTCGACGAAGACACCTTTGGCCTGCTTGGCGCCGAACTTGGCTACAAGCTCCAGGTGGTTTCCCCTGAAGATGAAGAGCGCGAGCTGCTGGATCAGTTCGACATCAACATCCAGGATGAACTCGACGCCGAAGGCGACGACGTTCTTGAGGCCCGCGCGCCGGTTGTCACCGTCATGGGTCACGTTGACCACGGTAAGACCCGCCTGTTGGATGCCATCCGCAACTCAAACGTTGTGGCCGGCGAGCACGGTGGCATCACCCAGCACATCGGTGCCTACCAGATCAGCCACGTCCACGAGGGCACTGCCCGCGACATCACCTTCATTGACACCCCCGGTCACGAGGCCTTCACGGCCATGCGTGCACGTGGTGCCAAGGTCACCGATATCGCGATCCTGGTTGTCGCAGCCGACGACGGCGTTATGCCGCAGACGGTCGAAGCGCTCAACCACGCCCAGGCGGCCAATGTGCCGATCGTCGTCGCGGTGAACAAGATCGACAAGGAAGGCGCCAACCCTGACAAGGTCAAGGGCCAGCTGACCGAGTACGGCTTGGTTCCGGAAGAATACGGTGGCGACACCATGTTCGTTGAGGTTTCTGCCCGCCAGAACCTCAACATCGACGAACTGATCGACGCCGTCCTGCTGACGGCCGATGCCGCACTGGATCTGCGCGCCAACCCGGACAAGGACGCTCGAGGCATTGCCATCGAAGCGAACCTCGACAAGGGCCGTGGTGCTGTTGCAACCGTCCTGGTCCAGTCCGGTACCTTGGCCGTGGGCGACACGATCGTGGCCGGTACGGCTCACGGCCGCGTCCGCGCCATGTTCGACGAGAACGGCGAGGCACTCGATGTCGCACTGCCGTCCCGTCCGGTCCAGGTCCTCGGCCTGTCCAACGTGCCGCGTGCAGGTGACACCTTCCTGGTGACCCCGGACGAGCGTACGGCCCGCCAGATCGCTGAGAAGCGTGAAGCTGCCGACCGCAACGCCGCACTGGCCAAGCGTCGCAAGCGCATCAGCCTGGAAGACTTCGACCAGGCCGTTGCCGAAGGCAAGATCGACACCCTCAACCTCATCCTCAAGGGTGACGTGTCCGGTGCTGTGGAAGCCCTCGAAGACGCCTTGCTCAAGATCGACGTCGGAGACGACGACGTTCAGCTCCGTGTCATCCACCGCGGTGTGGGTGCCATCACGCAGAACGACGTCAACCTCGCCACGGTGGACAACGCCATCATCATCGGCTTCAACGTCAAGCCGGCCGAGCGCGTTGCTGAACTTGCTGACCGTGAAGGCGTGGACATGCGCTTCTACTCGGTCATCTACGCAGCAATCGATGACATTGAGATGGCTCTCAAGGGCATGCTCAAGCCGGAGTACGAAGAAGTCCAGCTCGGTACTGCCGAGGTCCGCGAAGTCTTCCGTTCCTCCAAGTTCGGCAACATCGCAGGCTCGATCGTCCGCACGGGCATCATCCGCCGTAACACCAAGGCACGTGTCAGCCGCGACGGCAAGGTCATCGGTGACAACCTCACCGTTGAGACGCTCAAGCGCTTCAAGGATGACGCCACCGAAGTCCGTACCGACTTCGAGTGTGGTATCGGTCTTGGCTCCTTCAACGACATCACTGAAGGCGACATCATCGAGACCTTCGAAATGCGCGAAAAGCCGCGCGTCTAGGTTCCGTTTGGAACGGGTCCGTCGGGTAGCCCCGGCGGACCCGTTCCGTCCCCGTTTCTACTTTCCAGGAGGAAGTCATGGCTGATCCCGCACGCGCTGCCAAGCTGGCACAGCGGATTAAGGTCGTCGTCGCTGAGGCCCTCGGTCGTCGGGTCAAAGATCCGCGCGTCGAGTCCATCACGGTCACCGACGCCCGCGTCACCAACGACCTTCAGCACGCCACCATCTACTACACCGTCTTCGGTGACGAGGTAGCCCACGCTGATGCTGCCCGCGCCTTGGAGAAGGCCAAGGGTGTGCTTCGGCAGGAAGTTGGCCGCAACATCACCGTCCGGCTGACCCCGACACTCGAGTTTGTTGCGGACCAGATTCCGGTCAACGCCTCGAACCTTGAGGAGTTGCTGCGCGAAGCCAAGCGTCGCGATGCCGAGGTAGCCGCTTTGGCTGCCAGTGCCAAGCACGCCGGCGAGGCCGACCCCTACAAGGGCGATGCCCCTGAGGACATCGACGAGGACGACTTCGACGAAGAGGACACTGACCTCTCCGGAGATAAAGAACCCGACGAAGACGCCAACCGCTAAAACCTCAGCGTTTTTGTACAGCTAATGCCCCTAAGACTGCGTTTTAGGGGCATTAGCTGTACTCAAACTCGTTAGGATCAGTGCATGTCGGCGCACACTGCTCAGCAACGTGATGAATACCTGAACCGTGCCATCCACCTGGCGGTGCAGAACGTTTCCGACGGCGGCGGTCCCTTCGGCGCCGTCGTGGTCACCCCGGACGGAACTGTCCATGAGGGTGTCAACCGGGTCACCCGTGACCATGACCCCACGGCCCATGCGGAAGTCGTGGCGATCCGCCGGGCCGCTTCCGCAACGCAACGGTTCGACCTCAGTGGATCGGTTCTCTACGCCAGTTGTGAGCCGTGCCCCTTGTGTTTATCGGCCGCGCTGTGGGCCAGGATCGGCCATGTCTACTTCGCGGCGGACAGGCATGGTGCCGCCCGGGCCGGATTTGATGACGCCGTGTTCTACGAATATTTCGCTGGTGCCAGGCCTGGGTTGCTGCCGGTAGAGCACGCTGAGTTGCCCGCGTCAGGTGACCCCTTCGACGCCTGGCTGAACCACTCCCGCCGGACTGCCTACTGAGGCCGGGGCGCCTGCCGAAGCGCCCACTCCCTGATGTCCCCGGCAACTAGACTCTGGCCGGGAGTCGGCTGACGCCGTCGAGCAGGTCCTGTTGCCCACCGCAGAGGGCAATCCTGATCCATCCCTCACCGATTGAGCCGAACGCCGTTCCCGGCGCGAAGGACACTCCGGCGTCAGCCAGGAACTTTCGCACCCACGTGCGGACATCGCCATCGGTGACATGGGAGACGTCGGCCCACAAGTAGAACGCACCCTGTGCTCCCAGATAGGGAATTCCCTTCCCCGACAGCACCGCCGAGGCCGCATCCCGGTTGCTCCGGTAGTGGTCGCGGGCGTGGGAAACATAGTCCTGGGGGCCTGTGAGTGCGGCCAGCGCGGCGTATTGGGAGGGCGACGCGACGCAGGACACGATCGACTCCATGACGTTGTTCATCTTCTGTTCCAGTCCTGGCGGGCAGACCAAGGCACCGATGCGCAGGCCCGTGAGGCCGTAAGTCTTGGACAGCGTCAGGGAGGTAAACACCCGGGCTTCACCGGGAACGTCGCTGTCGTAGCGCGCCGGGCTGACATGGGGGACATCGAACGTGAAGGCTTCATAGCATTCGTCCGAAATAATCCAGAGGTCGTGGCGGACCGCCAGCTCCACCAGCTGCCGCGTGGCTTCTTCGCTGATGACCGCGCCCAGAGGATTGGACGGAGAGTTCAGCATGATGACGCGCGTCCGTGGCGTGATGAGTGCTTCGATGTCCTCGATGTGGGGCTGGAAGTCGTTCTCTGGATACAGCGGGTACTCGACTGGAACTGCGTGCAGGAGACGGCTTGTCATGGCGAATGTCGGGTAGCCGGGATTGGGGATCAGGATCTCGTCGCCGGGAGCCAGCAGGAGGCTCATCGCGAAGTGCAGGCCCTGCTGCGCGCCGTCCACCACATAGACCCGCTCCGCGCCGATTTGCACGTGCTGCTGCGCGCGGAAGCGCGCTGCGAAGGCTTCACGGAGCGCGGGAATCCCGGCGTTCGGTGTGTAATTGGTCTCATCCCGGTCCAGGCAGGCAATGCCGGCGTCCAAGACGTGCCGCGGCAGTGCAAAGCCCGGCTCGCCGATGCTGAGCACGATCGCTCCGGGGGTAGCCCAGGCGGCTTCAGTGATTTCGCGGATCTGGTTCACGGGGACGTCGCGGACATGTGCGGCAAGCTCAGGCATGGGAGCCATCCTAGCCACCCATATACTGGTAAGCGTGCTTTCTGGACTGGTAATCGTTGACAAACCGCAGGGATGGACCAGCCATGATGTGGTTGGCCGGATGCGGCGGCTGGCTGGTACCCGGAAAGTGGGGCATGCGGGAACGCTGGATCCCATGGCCACCGGCGTGCTGGTGCTCGGCATCAACAAGGCTACGCGCCTGTTGACCTACATTGTGGGCACTTCCAAGACCTACACCGCCACCATCAGGTTGGGCGAGACCACCATCACCGATGATGCCGAGGGCGAGGTCACCGAAACCCGCACCGCCGCGGAGGTCACCGATGACGCCATCGCCGCCGGGGTGGCCGCGCTGACAGGACCCATCCAGCAGGTTCCCAGCAGCGTCAGTGCCATCAAAGTCAACGGCGAACGTTCCTACGCCCGCGTCCGTTCCGGCGAGGAAGTCAAGCTCGCCGCACGCCCGGTCACCATCCATCGTTTCGATGTCCACGCCATCACAAGGGTCGACGGCGGCAGGGTAGTTGACGTTGACGTCACCGTGGAATGTTCTTCGGGCACATACATCAGGGCGTTGGCCCGCGACCTCGGCAATGGCCTGGGCGTTGGTGGCCACCTTACTGCCCTGCGCAGGACCCAGGTTGGTCCGTACAGCCTTGACCAGGCCCGCACCTTGGAAGAGCAGGCAGAAGAACTCAACGTGCTGGAGATGTCCCTGGCGGCCAGGGCCCTGATGCCCAACCGGGAGCTCAGTGAGGAAGAAACCACCGAGATCTCCTTCGGCCGCCGTATTGCTGCCGGCCCCGGAGCAGGGACGCCCTCGGCCGCTACGGCTGAGAACCCCGCAGCTGCGTTCTCGCCGACGGGGGAGCTGGTTGCACTGCTGGCCGATGCCGGCAGCTTCGCGAAACCGGTGTTGGTTTTCGCTCCGGGAACAGGGCCCGGAACCGGGCAGGCGCAGTAACCATGGACGGATACTTCTATGCCATCCTGATCGTCGGATTGGTGTCCACCATCATGTGCCTCGTGGCAGGCCTGATGAAGAAAGCACCCGACGATCCCACCATCTTCTCCGTGCTCGCCGTTGAGCTGGTCCTCCTGGTGTATTTGGTCGGTTCGATCGTCCGGGTGGCCATGGGCGAGCAGATTGCCGGTGAGGCCTGGGAGTTCTGGGGCTACCTGGTGACGGCCCTGATGATCCCGTTGGGTGCTGTTTACTGGGCCATCCTTGAACGAACCCGCTGGAGCAACTTCGTCCTGGCTGCAGTGGGCGTTACCGTGCTCGTCATGGGTGCCCGCATGAACCAGATCTGGTACTGACCTTGAAGGAAGAACACGACGTGACTGGAACCGAGACCAACCCGGCAAACCCGCAGCAGAAGGACACCCGCAACACTGGTCCGGGCCGCCTGCTGATCGCGGTCTACGCAGTCTTCGCATTGTCGGCAACGGCACGTGCGGGCTACCAGATCGCCACCAAGTTTGCCGAAGCTCCCTTGGCGCACATCCTTTCGGCCTTCGCCGCCGTCGTGTACATCGTGGCCACCATTTCGTTGGCCAAGCCTGGCCGCACGTGGTTCAAGGTTTCCCTCGCCGCCGTGCTGACGGAGCTTGTGGGCGTGCTGGTGGTGGGGGCCATCAGCCTCTTCGATCCCGTCGCCTTCCCGCATGACACCGTCTGGTCGCTGTTCGGACGCGGTTACGGATTCGTCCCCCTGGTCCTGCCGATCCTCGGACTCCTGTGGCTCAACAAACGCAGGCCGTCCTGAGCCAGCTGCCCTGACGGGTAACCTTAGAATGTTCCGGCGCCGGAAGGTTGCCGGGCGGAACGAATATCTGCAGTAAAAGGCGAGGTTGATGGTCCACATCTGGAACGATCCCACTGAAGTCCCCAAGGACTTCGGAGCTACTGTCGTCACCATCGGAAACTTTGACGGTGTCCATCGCGGACATCAGCATGTCCTGGCGCAACTGACTGATACCGCCAAGCGGCACAACATCCCGTCGGTAGCAGTGACCTTTGATCCGCATCCCGCCCTGGTCCACAGGCCGGATTCTGCCCCGGAACTGATCATGGGGCTCCAGGACAAGCTGGATGCCTTGGCGGACACCGGCGTCGATGCCGTGCTGGTCATGAAGTACACCCTGGATCTGGCGGCCATGACGCCGCTGGAGTTTGTGCGCGGGATCCTCCTGGACGGACTGCACGCCGCGCACCTGGTGGTGGGGCATGACCTCCGTTTCGGTGCCGGCAATGCCGGTGATGTCGTCACCATGCAGGAGCTGGGCGACCAGCTCGGTTTCAGTGTTCAGGTGGTCAATGAGTACGGCGCGGGAGGCTTCCCGGTCCACGACGACGGCGATGCAGACCGCCGCTGTTCCTCCACCTGGGTGCGGGAAGCGTTGTCCGAGGGAGACGTAGTGACTGCCGCCGCAGTGTTGGGGCGCCCTCACCGCATGCGCGGGGAAGTTGTCCATGGCGCTGCCCGTGGCCGTGACCTCGGATTCCCCACTGCCAACCTTTCCCACGATTCCACCGGCTATGTTCCTGCGGACGGAATTTATGCCGGCTGGTTGATCGACCAGTCCGGAACCCGGTGGCCTGCTGCCATATCCGTGGGTTCCAACCCCACGTTCGATGGCGTCAGCCGTCAGGTGGAAGCCCATGTGATCGATCGTCCCGAGGAAAATGTGGAGGACTTCGACCTCTACGGCCAAACCGTAGCCGTTGAATTCACCCAGCGTCTTCGGGGCATGGTGGCGTACCGGGGACCCGAGGCATTGGTCGAGCAAATGTGCCTGGATGTCGCCCAGGCGCACGAGCTCCTGGGCCGGAGCTAGGCGCATTTCGACAACACTGCCGGCCTGCCGGTAAACTGGTCAGTGGATCCGGCTGCAGTCCGTGGCGGCTGGACCTGTTTTTGTGTGCGGCGACGCACCAAAGGCAACCCGTCAGCGAGGCGCTGCACCGGGAGGCACGGCACAACTCTAGGAGTTCACGTGGCACTTGAAGCCGCTGTAAAGCAGTCCATCATCAAGGAATACGCAACCTCTGAAGGCGACACCGGTTCGCCCGAGGTGCAGGTTGCAGTCCTGACCCAGCGGATCAAGGATCTGACTGAGCACATGAAGGAGCACAAGCACGACTTCCACACCCAGCGCGGTCTGCTGGCCATGGTTGGTCGTCGCAAGCGCATGCTTTCCTACCTGAAGAACACCGACATTGCCCGCTACCGTGCGCTCATCGAGCGCCTCGGCCTGCGTCGCTAGTCTGACTTTGGGGGCGGCCCGGTCCCTCGTGGAACGGGCCGTCTTCTTCACCAACAACTAAAAACAGGAATCAACCGCATCGCGCATTCGCGGTCCTCGGTAGTGATTCCCGGGAACAATCGGCGACGATTGCCCCGTGGATCTCGATCGATGACCGGGTGTCGTACAGGCCAGGAATAAAGAAGAGGCCTGGGTTGATGCGGCGGACTTCCGCTAACAGAAACGGAGGTGACTCTCTATGGAGGGTCCCGAAATCCAGTTCTCCGAAGCCATTATCGACAACGGTCGTTTCGGCAAGCGCGTCATTCGCTTCGAAACCGGCCGCCTTGCCAAGCAGGCAGCCGGCGCTTCGATGGTCTACATCGACGAAGACACCGCATTGCTTTCCGCAACCACCGCAGGCAAGCAGCCGCGCGAAGGTTTCGACTTCTTCCCGCTGACGGTTGATGTTGAAGAGCGCATGTACGCTGCCGGCCGTATCCCGGGCTCGTTCTTCCGCCGCGAAGGCCGCCCGTCCACCGAGGCCATCCTGGCCTGCCGCCTCATGGACCGTCCCCTGCGCCCCGCGTTCGTCAAGGGCCTGCGCAACGAGGTCCAGATCGTGGTCACCGTCCTGGCGATCAACCCCGATGAGCTCTACGACGTCGTCGCCATCAACGCGTCCTCGATGTCCACCCAGCTTTCCGGCCTCCCGTTCTCCGGCCCGATCGGTGGCGTCCGCGTCGCCCTCATCGCCGACGAACAGGGTTCGCAGTGGGTTGCTTTCCCCAAGCACTCCCAGCTTGAGAACGCCGTCTTCAACATGGTTGTAGCCGGCCGCATCACGGGTGACGACGTCGCCATCATGATGGTTGAAGCCGAAGCCACAGACAACTCCTGGAACCTCATCAAGGAACAGGGCGCCACGGCTCCCACCGAAGAGGTTGTCTCCGAGGGCCTCGAGGCTGCAAAGCCGTTCATCAAGGCACTCTGTGAAGCACAGGCGGACCTGGCTGCACGCGCTGCCAAGCCCACCGTCGAGTTCCCCGTGTTCCTGGACTACCAGGACGATGTTTACGCCGCTGTTGAAGCTGCAGCTGCCGACAAACTGGCTGCTGTCTTCCAGATCGCTGACAAGCAGGACCGCGATACCGCCTCCGACGAGCTCAAGGACGAAGTCCTGGGCGCGCTTGCCGGTAACTTCGAAGGCCGCGAGAAGGAACTCTCCGCAGCTTTCCGCTCTGTCACCAAGCAGGTTGTGCGCCAGCGCATCCTCAAGGACCAGATCCGCATCGACGGCCGTGGCCTGACGGACATCCGCCAGCTCACCGCCGAGGTAGAGGTTCTTCCCCGCGTCCACGGTTCGGCCATCTTCGAGCGCGGCGAGACCCAGATCATGGGTGTCACCACGCTGAACATGCTCAAGATGGAGCAGCAGATCGACTCGTTGTCGCCGGTAACGCGCAAGCGCTACATGCACAACTACAACTTCCCGCCGTACTCCACCGGTGAGACCGGCCGCGTCGGTTCCCCGAAGCGCCGCGAAATCGGCCACGGTGCTCTTGCAGAGCGCGCCCTGGTTCCGGTTCTGCCGACGCGTGAAGAGTTCCCGTACGCCATCCGCCAGGTATCCGAGGCCCTCAGCTCCAACGGCTCGACGTCCATGGGCTCGGTCTGTGCTTCGACGCTTTCCATGCTCAACGCCGGTGTGCCGTTGAAGGCAGCAGTTGCCGGTATCGCCATGGGCCTGGTTTCCGACCAGGTTGACGGCCAGACCCGCTACGCAGCGCTGACTGACATCCTCGGCGCCGAAGACGCTTTCGGCGACATGGACTTCAAGGTTGCCGGTACGTCCGAGTTCGTCACGGCCATCCAGCTGGACACCAAGCTCGACGGCATCCCCGCTTCCGTGCTGGCAGCGGCACTGAAGCAGGCCCGCGAAGCCCGCCTCCACATCCTCGAGGTCATCAACACAGCGATCGACACCCCGGATGAGCTCTCCGAGTTCGCTCCGCGCGTCATCGCCGTGAAGATCCCCGTGGACAAGATCGGCGAGGTCATTGGCCCCAAGGGCAAGATGATCAACCAGATCCAGGAAGACACGGGCGCGGACATCTCCATCGAAGATGACGGCACGGTCTACATCGGCGCTACCAACGGTCCGTCTGCAGATGCAGCACGTTCCGCCATCAACGCCATCGCCAACCCGCAGGTCCCGGAAATCGGTGAGCGCTACCTGGGTACGGTCGTCAAGACCACCACCTTCGGCGCCTTCGTTTCCTTGACCCCGGGCAAGGACGGCCTGCTGCACATCTCCGAGCTCCGCAAGCTCGCCAACGGCAAGCGCGTGGACAACGTTGATGACGTAGTCTCCGTGGGTCAGAAGGTCCAGGTCGAGATCACCAAGATCGACGACCGCGGCAAGCTTTCCCTCTCCCCGGTTGTCGCCGAGGAAGACGGCGCAGCTGCCGGGGACGCTCCGGCTGAGGCCGCTGAAGAGTCCGCAGAGTAGTCTGTAAGCAGTACACCCGGCGGGGCCGGTGGGCTTGAAAAAGCACCACCGGCCCTTCCGGCCTTAACCCGAAAACCTGAAAGGCCTTGATGACTGTCGTACCCTTGCCGCTGGAGCAAACTCTTCCCGGCGGCGAATTGATCCATGGTGCCGAGGGCGGTTCCGTCGTACGGCGCTCGGTCCTTCCCGGCGGCGTGCGCGTCCTGACCGAGGCAATGCCCGGCCAGCGTTCGGCCACCATAGGGTTCTGGGTGGCAGTGGGTTCGCGCGATGAAGCGGACGGCCAGCACGGTTCAACGCACTTCCTTGAGCACTTGCTGTTCAAAGGCACCAAGCGCCGCACCGCCTTGGAGATCGCGTCGGCTTTTGACGAAGTAGGCGGCGAATCGAACGCCGCCACCGCGAAGGAAAGCACCTGTTACTTCGCCAGGGTCCTGGACACAGACCTGCCCATGGCCATCGATGTCATTGCAGACATGATCACCGGCGCCGTCCTCGATCCTGCTGAATTGGAGCAGGAGCGCGACGTCATCCTTGAGGAAATCGCAATGGACAGCGATGACCCCACGGATGTCGCCCACGAGAAATTTGTGGAGGCCGTCCTCGGCCACCACCCCCTGGCCCGTCCCATTGGTGGAACCCCTGAGGCCATCAAGGCTGTGGCTAGGGACGCGGTCTGGGCGCACTATCAGCGCTACTACCGCCCGGAGGAACTGGTCATCACCGCTGCAGGCGGCCTGGACCACGACGTCGTCTGCGACCTTGTCCTCGACGCGCTGACGGCCGCGGGCTGGAAGCTCGACCCCCAGGCAAACCCGGTCAACCGCCGTGGGACGGACCGCGCCGTCATCAGCGGAACGTCCGGGCTCCACGTGGTCAAGCGCCCCGTGGAGCAGGCCAACATCATCATGGGTTGCCCAACGATTGTGGCAACCGATGACCGACGATTCGTCATGAGCGTGCTCAACGCTGTCCTGGGTGGCGGTATGTCCTCCAGGCTGTTCCAGGAAATCCGCGAGAAGCGGGGCCTGGTGTACTCCACGTACTCCTTCACCGCGGCTTACGCTGACGCCGGCTATTTCGGAATGTACGCAGGCTGCACGCCGTCCAAGGTCCGCCAGGTGCTGGACCTCCTGGGCGTCGAGCTGGAGAAGCTTGCCAAGGAGGGCATCACGGAGGAAGAACTCCGAAAGGCCGTCGGACAGCTCAGCGGTGGAATCGTCCTTGCCCTGGAAGACACGGGATCACGGATGTCACGGTTGGGCCGGGCAGAGTTGGTTTCCGGAGAATTCCAGGACATTGACGAAACCCTTGCCCGCATCCAGGCTGTCACGGTGGAAGAAGTGCAGGACCTGGCCCGCGAACTCGCAGCAGCACCCCGAACCATCACTGTCGTGGGTCCTTTCGAGGAAACCGAGACTTTCGGCCTCTAGGCCTCTTTACTCACGCACTGTCAACAGGGCAGCATGATCACACGGTGATGATGCTGCCCTGACGATTTTGGAGACGTGATGGATCTGCCCTCGAGCGGCCAGGCCGCGGAGCTGCTGCAGGACTTCATCGGTCACTGGCGGGGTATCACGGAGATTGCCACGTCGCCGTGGGGGAGCGCCCGGACGGCTGAAGCGGAAGTGGTTTTCACCAAGGCTGCCGGCGGGTATGCCGTTGTCCAGAGCTACCGGCACCGCGAGGCGGACGGCACGCACTTTGAAGGGCATGGCATGTTCACTGTGGACCGGGATCACGGGGACACCCTGTGGTACTACGTGGACAGCCTGGGGAGGTCGCCGGCCAGCCCGGTCAGGGGAGCGTGGAATGCAGGCACCCTGACCTTGGACAGGAGGACTGCCGACGGCGTCGCCAGGCACACCTTCCGCGTCGAGGACGGCGTCCTGGTGCACACGGCCGATCTTCGGCTGGAAGGGACACCGGACTTCAGCCCGTTGCTGAAGAGCGTCTTCCGTAAGGCCTGAGCCTTAGCCTTGGACTCAGATTCAGCCTCCGGCGAAGGGCGGCAGGACATCGATGACGTCCTGGGCTCCAAGCGGCGCTGAACGGTCCCGCACAGCTACCTCGTTGCGGAGGAAACTGCTCCGTGCCACGATCCGTTCCAGCGTCGGAGTGCCTTCTGGAGGCAGTGGACGTTCGACGGCGAGGGCGGCTTCCAGCAGCGCTTCGAGGCTGGTGCCTTCCGGGAGGACGTGACGTTCTTCTTCGACACCGGCCGCCGCGCGTGCGGCAGCGAAGTAACGGACAAGCAAGGGTTCAGCCTCCGATTGCGCTCATGCTGCGGTCCGGCTGGACGAAATCCGCTGCGCCGAGACCTGTGTGGTCCATGCCGTGGGCCTTGGGTTTGACCCACATGGCGTCCTGCCACCGCGATGCCAGTTCATCATCTGTGGCCCCGTCACGAAGCAGGCCCAGAAGGTCGAATTCTTCGCGGGAGAAGAGGCAGCTCATGATCTTTCCCTCGGCCGTGATGCGCGTTCGTCGGCAGTCGGCGCAGAACGGTTCGGTGACCGAGGCGATGATGCCGACTGTTCCGAGGACCGGACCTTCAGCTTCCCCGGAAGCCGTGTCCCGGCGTCGTACTTCAAAGCGTTCGGCCGGGGCACCGTCCCGTTCCCGTGGGTCGTGCGCCAGCACGAAGTCGCGGGAGAGCAGATCCCGGATTTCCGCGGCCGTGATCATATTGCGGCGGGTCCACCCGTGATCGGCGTCCAGTGGCATTTGTTCGATGAAGCGAAGCTCGTAGCCACGGCCCAGTGCCCAGGCGAGCAAGTCCGGCGATTCGGCGTCGTTGATCCCGCGCATCAGCACGGCATTCAACTTGACCGGCCCCAGGCCCGCAGCCCAGGCGGCATCAACGCCGGCCAGGACGCGATCCAGGAACGGCCGGCGCGTGAGTTTGGTAAAGGTTTCCTCATGCAGTGAGTCGAGCGAGACGTTGATGCGGGTGAGGCCCGCAGCCTTCAGCGACGCCGCCTTCTTGTCCAGGCCAACACCGTTGGTGGTCATGGAGATCGGCAGGTCCGGGTGGTCGCTGCGGATGCCGGAGATGATGTCCACCAGGTCGGCGCGGACCAAGGGTTCGCCGCCGGTGAGGCGCAGTTCCCGCACGCCCAGGGCGGTGACCCCGATGCGGACAATCCGGACAATTTCGTCTCTGGTCATCACGGCTTGTTTCGAGAGCCATTCCAAACCCTCGGCCGGCATGCAGTAGGTACAGCGCAGGTTGCACTTGTCCGTCAGGGACAGCCGCATGTCCGTAGCCCGCCGGCCATAGCGGTCCCACAGGCCCGCAGGCGTTCCTGCGGGGCGCGGCGGCGGTACCGCGACGCCACTTTCCTTGCTGCCTGCGGCACCACCCGAAGGGGGCACCGGCATTCCCAGCTGAACACTCATAAATTCAGGCTACGCCACCGTGGCAGGATCAGTGACACCCATTACAGTCAAACAGTTCTTACGGATTCCATACACTTGCACCGCGGATGCCTGAATCGGGTGCCGGGGACCGCCGGCAAACCTATGCTGAAAGCGTGACCACACCTACGGCATCATCAACGGAACCAGGGAATCGCCGCATCCTCCTGGTGGAAGACGAACAGACCATCGCCGATGTGGTCCGCGACTACCTGCTGCAAGCGGGCTTCCAGGTGGACATGGCCGGTGATGGATTTACCGCCCTGCAGTTGGCAGCGGCCCGCCAACCCGACCTGGTGATCCTGGACCGCATGCTGCCTGGATTGGACGGCGTGGAGGTGTGCCGCCGGCTGCGTCGAACCATGAGCGTACCGGTGATCATGGTCACGGCATTGGGAACCGAAGATGACCGGATCCTGGGCCTGGAAATGGGCGCCGACGACTACGTCACCAAGCCCTTTTCCCCGCGGGAGCTGGTTCTCCGGGTGAAATCGGTGCTCCGGCGAAGCATCAAGGAGTTCACGCCGGAACCACCGGTGGAGGCCGCGGGCCTCGAACTCGATCCCGGGTCCCGGACAGTGACGCATCATGGAGTTCCGTTGGCCTTGACGGTGCGCGAATTTGACCTGCTGGCTTTCCTGATGCGGCGGCCCCACCAGGTTTTCAGCCGCGAGGAACTCATCAAGGCCGTGTGGGGCTGGGACTTCGGCGATCTCTCAACAGTCACAGTGCACGTGCGTCGCCTGCGGGAAAAGATTGAAGCCAACCCCACCAAGCCGGAGTTGCTCAAGACGGTCTGGGGCGTGGGGTACCGCTTCGATTCCGCCGCCGGCAACGCGCCGGAGCACTCCGACGGCGGTGAGAGTGGCCATGGAGGGCAGTGAGCTGTGGACCATCCTGGCCTGGGTCCTGTCCTGGGCTGTCCTCATCGGCGCCGCAACTTTGTTAGGCCTGCGACTCCTGCGGCGGGCCTCGGTCCTGGCGCAGATCTGCCTGGTGGTGGTAGCTACGGTTGCGGTCCTTGTGGCCGGCATGGTCAGTGCGTTCAATGCCATGTTCATCTCTGCCAGGGACCTGGAAGTCATGTGGTACATCCTGGCCGTGGCATCAGCGGTGGCCGTTGCCTTGTCACTCATGCTGGGCGCGGGCGTGTCCCGTAACGCTGCGCGGTTGGTGGTTGCCGCGCGGCGCCTGGGCCGTGGTGAGACCTTGGACGACGCGGAAGGGCGGGGCAGAGCCCCCGCCATGACGTCCGAACTTGCCGAACTGGCCAAGGAACTTGAGGCCAGCAGCCGCAGCCTCGCCGAGTCACGGGAACGTGAAGCCGCCATTGAGACTGCCCGGCGGGAATTGGTGTCGTGGATTTCGCATGATCTCCGGACCCCGTTGGCCAGCATGCGCGCGATGACCGAGGCCCTTGAAGACGGTATGGCGTCCGATGTGCCGGGCTATTACCGGAAGATCATCGGACAGACGGAGCAGATGACCGCCATGGTCAATGACCTCCTGGAGTTGTCCAAGATCCAGGCCGGCACTCTCCGTCTCCGTGCCGAACCCCTGGACCTTTACGACCTTGTCAGCGATGCGTTATCGGACCTCGCACCGTTGGCCGCTCAACGCGGCATCACGCTCGACGGCGGCGGGGACCGTGAGTGCATGGCCGTCGCCGATGGACCCAGCCTCGCCCGGGCCGTGCGGAACATCCTGCTCAACGCCATTATCTACAGCCGGCCCGATACTGAGGTCCACGTCAGCGTCGGACGCGACGGCTTGGGGCAGCACAGCGGAAACGCCGTGGTCGCAGTGCAGGACCAGTGCGGGGGCATCCGCAGCGAGGACCTGCCGCATCTGTTCGAGACGGGCTGGCAGAAAGACCCCGCCCGGGGCACCACTGAGGGACTGCAGGGCACTTACAGTGGCGCGGGCATCGGACTGAGCATGGTGGCCGGCATCGTCAAGGCCCACGGGGGATCGGTCACCGTGGAAAACGTCGACGGCGGCTGCCGGTTTGCGCTGTCCCTTCCGGCGGGACCGGTCCCGGCTGAGTCCGGGCAGGCGGCGTCCGGTCCGGCAGACGTTCTCCAGCCATCTTCTTTCCCGGCCACATCCGGGACGTCAGCCGACGAACGCGCAGGAGGCGCATCATGAGCACGCACAGCAGGGTGGACACGCCGGAAATCCGGGCCTCCACGCCATCACACGGCCGGCTTCAGCTCAGCCCGCGTCTGTGGGCTGCCGCGGCCGGTGTAGCGGCGGGCGGTGCGGGGATCGCAGCCGGTGAACTGTCCGCCGGCTTGCTGAGCCCGTTGGTTTCCCCTGTCACGGCCCTGGGCGGCGCTGTGATTGATGCAGTGCCTCCCGGAGTGAAGGACCTGGCCGTGCAGTTGTTCGGCACAGCGGACAAGATCGTGTTGATTGCAAGCATCGGGCTCGTCGCGGGGTTGTTGGCAGCGCTGGCCGGCGTTCTGGAGCATCGCCGCACCGGCTGGGGGCTGGCGCTGGCCGGGCTGGCTGGAGCTGCAGGCCTGACCGCCGTCGTAACGCGTGCCCAGGCAAGCCCGCAGGCGGCCCTGGCCCCGATCGTCGCTGCGATCGTCACGATGCTGCTGTTGCGTACCCTCATTCGGCGACTCATCACCTGGGCGCCCATGGCCACGCATGAGGAACTGCAGGGGCATGATCCCGCACCCCTGGCACGGCGAACTTTCCTGAATGCACTCGGCGGCACTTCCCTCGCCGCGGTCGTGGTCGGAACCGTCACTGCGGTACTCACCCGGGCAACCGCCGTGGCGTCAGGTTTCCGCGGTTCCATGACGCTCCCGGAACCCGTTACGCCACCACAGGTCATACCCGCCGGGGCTTCGCTGGCCGTGGATGGCATCAGCCCCTTGGTGACCCCGAACTCGGATTTCTACAGAATCGACACGGCACTGACGGTACCTGCCATCGACCCGCCGGCGTGGAAGCTGAAGGTCACCGGAATGGTGGAGCGGGAAATCGAGGTCGACTTCGTCACGCTCCTCGCCAAACCCATGATCGAACGGCATATCACCATCGCCTGCGTGTCCAACAACGTCGGCGGCGACCTCATCGGCAATGCTCTCTGGCTGGGCTGGCCCATCCGCGAACTTCTTGCCATGGCCGGTCCCAAAGCCGGCGCAGACATGGTGCTGTCCACCAGTAACGACGGTTGGACGGCAAGCACGCCGTTGGAGGCCTTGACCGACGATCGCGACGCCCTCCTGGCTGTCGGCATGAACGGCGAACCGCTCCCGTTGGAGCACGGCTTCCCGGTCCGCATGATCGTTCCCGGGCTCTACGGCTTCGTCTCGGCCACCAAATGGCTGACCGAACTGAAAGTTACACGCTTCGCAGACGACACCGCCTATTGGACTCCCCGGGGCTGGAGCGATCACGGACCCATCAAGACGCAGTCACGCATCGACGTACCCCGCAGCGGCAGGACAGTCCGGGCGGGCACGGTGCACTTCGGGGGAGTGGCATGGGCCCAGCACCGGGGCATCAGCAAGGTGGAGATTCGTGTCAACCGCGGGTCCTGGCAGCCGGCTGACCTGGCGGACGGGATTTCCACCGACACCTGGTATCAGTGGCAGCTGGGCGTGGACCTCACCCCCGGCGACTACGAGGTCCAAGTGCGGGCCACCGACTCCACCGGCCAGCCGCAGACCGAGGACAAAGCCCCGGTGGCTCCGGACGGCGCCACGGGCTATCACACCATCAGCGTCAAGGTGGGCTAAGGCCCTAGTCTGGGTACGTCCGAGAAATTCCCGGAAGCCAGCGTGCCACAACAGGAGGTTGTCCGTGCCCAGATCAGTTGCAAACCATCGCCAGGCAGTGGTGGAACTGCTGGCAGGCGCTGCCACCATCAAGGGAAACCGCCGTGTGCCGTTGCTCGACGCACTGGGAAAGCCGCTGGCCGTCGATGTCCATGCGCCCCTCTCCCTGCCGCCGTTCGCCAACTCCCAGATGGACGGCTTTGCCGTCCGGTCACAAGACATCCCCGACGACGGCGGGCAGCTCCGGGTGGCGGCGCCCGTCCCGGCAGGTGCGACACCAACAGCGCTGAAGGCCGGCTACGCAGCCCCGATCATGACCGGGGCCATGATTCCAGAGGGGGCCGACGCCGTCGTACCCATCGAGAAGGCGAGCCCCGGTACCTTCCCCGACCCCACCGCCAGGGATGCCGTCGTCGACCTTCCCGCGGTGGCACCCGGTACCTACGTGCGCAACACCGGAAGCGACATCCACAAGGGTGCCCTGGCCCTGGCAGCAGGTACCCTGCTGGGACCGGCCCAGCTCGGCCTGCTGGCTGCCCTGGGCCTGGCAACAGTCGAGGTCCCTGAACCGCTGCGTGTCCTCCTGGTCACCACGGGAGACGAGGTGGTGGAACCGGGGGAAGAACTCACGCCCGGCAAGATTTTCGACTCCAATGGAACGCTGCTTGAAGCGTCCATGATCCAGGCAGGCCTGGATGTTGTTCGTACGGGTATCTCGGACGACGATCCCGCGGAACTCCTGGCCGTCCTTGACTCTTTCACCCGGGAGGCAGACCATCCCGTGGACGTCATTGTCACCACCGGGGGAGTGAGCAAGGGCGCCTACGAGGTGGTGCGCCAGGCGATGGCCGGCCAGCCCGTTGATTTCCTCCCCGTGGCAATGCAGCCAGGCGGGCCGCAGGGGCTGGGGACCTTCAATGGCGTTCCGTTTCTCGGATTTCCCGGAAATCCAGTCAGCTGCCTCGTCTCCTTCGAGATGTTCCTCAGGCCTGCCCTGTCGGAGGTCATGGGAACCCCTGCGCCACGGCTCGTGCAGAAGGTACACCTGGCTGAACCACTTTCCTCCCCTGACGGCAAGCACCAGGTCCGGCGGGGCACTGTGGCCGGGGACGGCATCCTTCGTATGGAAGGCGGCGCCGGATCACATCTGGTCCATGCCCTGGCCCGTGCCAACGCGTTGGTCCAGATCCCAGGGGACGTCACGGAACTCACCGCAGGAGCCGAGGTGGAAGTATGGATGCTGTGAATGAAACTCCCGGGACAACAGAACATGCCGGCGGCCTGACACACCTCAGGCACGACGGCACTGCGCAGATGGTGGACGTCTCCGCGAAAGCGGTGACCACACGCGAGGCCACCGCCACGGCAACCGTCCTCACAACCCCGGACGTGATGGCCCTCTTGGGCGCCGGTGAGTTGCCCAAAGGCGACGCGCTCGCCGTGGCCCGGGTGGCAGGCATTATGGCGGCAAAGAAGACACCCGAGCTCATCCCTTTGTGCCATCCGTTGCCGATTTCCAAAGTCACCGTGGATTTCCACTTGCGCGCCGGCTCAGTTGACATTCAGGCGACCGTCAAGACCAAGGGCGTGACCGGCGTCGAAATGGAAGCCCTGACGGCGGCCTCCGTAGCGGCGCTGAGTGTCTACGACATGATCAAGGCCGTGGACAAGCATGCCGTGCTGACCGACATCCGTGTGCTGGCCAAGAGTGGCGGCAAGAGCGGGGACTGGGACGTCTCCGGGGAACCAGTCCAGGAGGCCGGCAAATGAGTGCTTGCGAGCCGAACAGTGTTCGCAAGGCCGGTGTCGTGATCGCCTCCACCCGGGCAGCTGCCGGAATCTACGCCGATGAGACGGGGCCCATCATCCTCGACTGGCTCAATGAGCACGGCTTCGAGACGTTCCCCACCATGGTGGTGCCGGACGGAGAGCCGGTGGGCGCTGCCCTCAGGGCGCTCCTGACCCAGGACCCCGCCGTCGTCATCACCAGCGGCGGAACGGGCCTGAGCCCGGATGACAAGACACCGGAGATGACGCTTCCGCTCCTGGACCGCGAAATACCGGGCATCATGGAAGGAATCCGGCGCGCGGGCGCTGCGAAAACCCCCATGGCCATGTTGAGCCGCGGCCACGCGGGAGCTGCGGGAAAGACGTTCATCATCAACCTGCCGGGATCCCCGAAGGGCGTTATGGATGGATTGGCTGTCCTGGACCCCGTGATCGGGCACTTGTGCGAACAAATGGAAGGTAGCCATGGGCACTGAAACAGATTTCGAAGTAGTCAGCGCCGTCCTCAGCGCGGAACCCATCTCGGTGGACCAGGCCATCGCTGCGGTCGAATCGGACACTGCCGGGGCTGTGGTCAGCTTCAGTGGCGTGGTCCGGAACCATGATTCCGGCAAGGCTGTGGACCGGCTCAGTTACAGCGCCCATCCCACGGCGCACCAGGTCATGTCAGACGTCGTGGCCCAGCTGGTCGCTGAGCACTCAGGCGAAGCCGATCAGCCCGTCCGCATCTGGGCGGCGCACCGGATCGGGATGCTGGAGATCGGTGACCCGGCGCTGGTCTGTGCCGTCGCGGCGGCCCACCGGGGACAGGCCTTTGCTGTTTGTTCCGAGCTGGTGGACAGGGTCAAAGCGCAGGTTCCCATTTGGAAGGAACAGTTCTTCTCCGACGGCACTGTCGAGTGGGTTGGCGCGGGGGAGTAGGCCTGAGTCACGGTTCCTGCCGTGCCCCGGCCCGGCGGTAGGGTTAACGGCATGACCGAACAACTTGCTGTTGCAGTGCTGGGCGCCCACGGGCGCATGGGAATTGAAGCCGTGAAAGCTGTGGAAGCAGCTGATGACATGAAGCTTGTAGCCGCCTTGGGTCGCGGCGATTCCCTGGAAACACTGCTCGACGCCGGCGCACAGTATGTTGTTGACCTCACCGTCCCGGACACTACCGAGACCAACGTCCGGTTCGCCGTGGAGCATGGCATCCACGCTGTTGTGGGTACCACCGGCTGGAATGCCGACAGGCTGGAGTCCCTCCGTGCATTGCTGGAGCAGAAACCGGACACCGGCGTCCTGATCGCCCCGAACTTTGCCCTGGGGTCGGTGCTGGCCTCCGCTTTCGCGGCCAAAGCCTCACAGTACTTTGAGTCCGTTGAGATCATCGAGCTGCACCACCCGAACAAGGTGGACGCACCCTCCGGCACCGCTGTGCGTACGGCGCAGCTGATCGCTGATGCACGGCAGGCAGCCGGAGTTCCAGCAAGTCCGGACGCCACTGAAACGTCGTTGGACGGAGCCAGGGGCTGTGACGTGGAGGGTGTCCGCGTCCACAGTGTCCGGCTCCGCGGTCTGGTAGCCCACCAGGAAGTCCTTTTCGGCGGTCCGGGTGAGCAGCTGACGTTGCGCCATGACTCCTTTGACCGGGCCTCCTTTATGCCTGGCGTCCTGCTCGGATTGCGCAAGGTCGCAGGGCACCCCGGCCTCACGGTTGGCCTGGACGGCTACCTGGACCTGGGGCTCTAGGTACATGGGAAATTTCTGGACTTCCTTGAAGAAGAACCGCACCAAGATCTGGGTCGGCGCGATCACCCTGCTGTTGGTGCTCTACCTGGTGGTATCCGTCCAACGCTCGTTCCTCCTCCTCGGTGACCCCAACCTGGTAGCGAAGGGCATTGGAGCGGCCTATCTGGTCCTGCCGATCGTCGGTGCCTGGGCGCTGATCCGCGAGCTGCTGTTTGGCGCCCGCACCGAGCAGATGGCCAAGGTCCTGGAAGCTGAAGGCGGTTTGCCCGAAGACACACTGCCCCGTACGCCAGGTGGGCGGATCGTCCGGGCCGCCGCGGATGCGGAGTTCGAGAAGTACCGGGCCGAGGCAGAGGCCGCACCGGAGGATTGGCGTTCCTGGTTCCGGCTGAGTTGCGCCTATGACGCCTCGGGGGACCGCAAGCGCGCCCGGGCATCAATGCGCGACGCCGTGAAGTTGTTCCGCTCTCAGCCCACCGCTGCGGGTCGGTAGCTGCCCAGCTTCGACGCCGTATGGGCCACCCACTCCAGCGGTCCGCGGCGCCTGAGCAAGGCGAAGCACACGCCGATTGCCACGGCACACAGTGCCTGGGTCCAGTACATGCCCTCTTCCGTCCATCCTGCAGGCAGCGGTTGGTTGGTGAACCCCGAAACCACCCACACATGGGCAGAGTAGAGGCTGAGCGTCATGGCTCCCGGCCCGCTGAGCACTATCAGGAAATTGACCTTGATGCGTTCAGCCACCGTGCCCAGCAGCAGGAAGAAACCCACTGCTGCGGCAGCTGTTCCACTGCTGTGCAGCAGGTCCAGCGTAGTTCCAGCATGGGGGGATGCCGTGGCCAACCACCACCACGAGCCGGTCTGCTCCAACCCGGTCAGATTAACCTGAAGCATGTTTTCCAGAGGGTACCCGCGCGTTCCGGGGAGCGCCTCCAGAGCGGCCCGGCCGCCCCATGCTTCCATCGCAAGGAACCCACCCAGCTTCGCCGCCGCAGCCACAGCGATTCCGCCGCTTAACAGCAGCAACTGCACCTTCGCCGTCGTGAGCGCCAACCGGCCGATCACCAGTCCTATCAGCAGATAGGAGATCCACTGGAACACCGGGTAGTAACCAGTGAAGAAGAGGTCTGCGAGGAGGCGGGACGGCGTCCCAAGGTCCTCGCCGTTGGGGTTGTGGCCCAGTTGCAGGGGAGGGACGGCGTCCAGCATCAAGGGCCGGACCAGGTAGGCCAGCAGTGGAGATAGAAGAACCCAGCCCGCCGCCCAGAAACACAGTGCCTTGAGCCGAAGGCCAAGGAACGGCAGGACGCACAGGAAAAGTACGGCGTAATGCACCAGGATGACGGCGACGTTGACGTCCAGCCCTCCCAGGCTGAGGCCGACGACGGCAATCACCAACGCGCGCATGGCCACACCGCCCCTGGCGGACCAAAGATCGTTGCCTGTGCGGGGTTCCTGCTTACCCGTACCCAGCGCCAGTCCAATGCCGGCAAGGACAGCGAAGAGCGCAGCAGAACGGCCCGAAAATACCAGTCCCACGAAGGTCGGCTCCCACGACGGGGAGGGCCCAAACGTTGGCAGGAGGTGCGTGGACATCATGCCAAGCAACGCTGCACCCCTGGCGGCGTCGATCCCTGTGAGCCGGGAGGAGACCTGGCCGCCGTCGCGCGCTTTCCGCGGAGGGGCAGTCTCTTGCGAAGTCATGCTGCGATGGTCTCACAGCCAACTGTGAGCTGGGCCGACGGTAGAGTCCTATGCCATGGAATCCGTCAACGCCCAATGGGCCGGAGCATTCACCATCATCAACGACGCCGATGGCTGGCAGCAGTTCCGACGCCTTGACGGCGAACTCTTCATGCCGCCCGCCACAGATGGCCTGGAAGAGCGGGCCAGGATGTGCGCAGGGATCCATGCGGGCTGGTTGGCAACGTCCGGGCATTTGGTCATCGAAGCCGAAGGCCCCGAGGACGGATCGCCTTTCGATGTCCTGGTGAACGGCGTCCTCCGGCATCGCGTGTCGGGCGCCGGCCGTGTCAGTCATGACCTCGATCTTGGCTCCATGCCGCCGCAATCAACTGTTCAGCTATGGCTGCCACAGTATGGTTTCCTCAGGGTGCTGGAGGTGTCGCTGAAGGGCGAGGACGTTCACGTTGCCGGGGGATCGGGCAAACGATGGATCACCTACGGCAGCTCCATCACCCAATGCAGGCAGGCCGATGGTCCATCGGAGGCGTGGCCTGCTGTGGTGGCCAGGCAATACGGCTGGCAATTACAGTCCTTGGGTTTCGGCGGTGAATGCCACTTGGACCCGGCGGCGGAGAGCACCATTTGCCAGCTGCCGGCAGACTTCATCTCCTTATGCCTGGGAATCAACACCTACAACGTGGCCGCCTTCTCGGGCCGGACCTTCACGAGCCAGGTGTTGGGCTTCCTCAGCGCTATCCGGCGGGCACACCCGGAGGTGCCCATCGCGGTCATCTCTCCGGTTCTTTCCCTTCCCCGCGAGGAGGCGCCCAATGCGGCCGGGTGGACGCTCGCGGACTACAGGAAGGCCGTGGCAGATGTGGTGCGGTTAGTCCGCGAGCGGGGGGATACGCGCACTCACCTGCTCGATGGCGAAGGGGTGTTCACCCCGGCGGAGGCTGCGGCGCTGATGCCTGATACCTTGCATCCCAACAATGCCGGCTACCGGCTCATGGCTGAGAGGCTGGGCCCACAGCTGGCGGCTGTCGCCAACGCGCACGGCTGACCGGGCATCTGGGGTGCTGCGGCCGGCGGCCGACGCGGGCCCGGCCCTTGTCTTCGAATATATGTTCGAATAGCATGGCAGGATGAACGATGTTCCCACGCCACCCGAAGGTCTCGCCGGACCCATGAAAGCGATGAGCCCCGGCGTCGTCGACTTCCTGTTCAGGCAACTCGTGGCGGGCGAACCCCCCGAAGACACCCAGTGGCGCCGCGAAGGAACAGTGTTGGCCGAGCAGCCGCCAGGGGCTGAACTGGCCCGGCGGCTATCCGAAGCGGACCTGGATTCCCTGACGCCGCTGGAACTGTTCGAGTACGTTCGCGCTTCCCAGCGGCTGGTGACCTGGGCCGAACACCTCAAGGAGCGGGCCGTGGCGCACTATTGTTCGGATCAACCCGCGCGGACGCCTGGGCCGGCCTAGCCAACCGGGGCCTGCCCGGACTGAGAGAGAAGGCCCGTTTGGCTTCTCGGCCTGACCTGCAACATTCCGCAGTTGCTCCGGAATAGGATGGGCTGGTGACTCCGACACCCCCGCAGGTCCCCACCCAAAGGCCGGCCCAACCGCTGGATGCCATGTCTCAGGTGAGTCCGTCCGTCGAGAGCCGGCTCGCTGACACCGCGTCCGCTGGGCCCGCGTGCGTGGTCGCCGGGCCGCGTCCAGGGGAAGAACCGGATGGCCCGGCGATGCTTCGCGCCGCCGTCGTTCAGTATGAAGCGTTGCTGCCCGGTGCAGGGGGAGTGGCTGTGGAGGCAAATGTCGCGGCCCATGTGGAGCTGGTGGAGCTGGCCCACAGCCGTGGCGCACGCCTGGTGCTTTTTCCCGAGCTGTCCTTGACGGGCTATGAGCTGACTGCCTTCGAAGTCCCCGGCGGAGCCCGATGGCTTTCGCAAGCCATACAGCCTTCCCCGGGCAGTCAGCCTTCGCCGTGGTTGACCGCCGGTGACCCTCGGCTCCAACCCCTCCAGGACGTCTGTGCCCGCACCGGGACGGTTGCTGTTGTTGGGGCGGGTTGGCGGGAGGCGGACCAGACGCCCCGGCTGGCCTCGCTCGTCGTTGGCCCGGACGGTTCCGTGAAACCGGTCTTCAAAACTCACTTGCACGGGCCGGAGCGGGAGCTTTTTGTCTCTGGCAGCGGCCCGGTAGTGGTTGATGTTGACGGATGGCGGGTTGCCTTTGCCGTCTGTGCTGACGCCGCGCATCCTGCCCACGCCGGTGCTGCGGCGGAAGCGGGGGCCGATGTGTATGCAGTGTCTGCGCTGTACACGCGGGGCGAGGAACTCAGGCTTGGACTGCATTTGGGCGCACGCTCCATGGACCACCGGATGTTCGGATTATTGGCGAACCTTGGAGGAGAAACGCCCTTGGGCCCCTCCTGCGGTCTCAGCGGAGGGTGGGGTCCCGATGGTACTGCCCTGGTCCGGGTTGCCGGCACCGGGACGGAAGTCGCCATGGTGTCATTGGACCGGTCCCGCCTTGCCGCCTACAGATCCACAGCAGGGGCATGAGGACCATCACGCGGAACCCATTCTTGTAACAAGCCCGTGACAGGGTAACGTTTTTCTTATGTCTGACTTGCGCGCCCACACTCCCGCCCTTGGTACCCTCCTGACCGCGATGGTCACCCCGTTCACCGAGGACGGCAAGGTGGACTACGACCAAGCCGCTGTACTGGCAGAGAAGCTTGTCCAGGATGGTTGCGATGGGCTTGTGGTTACCGGCACCACCGGGGAGACCTCAACCCTTACAGACGACGAAAACCTTGGTATGTTCCGGGCGGTCAAAGAAGCCGTGGGCGGCAAGGCTGCCATCATTGCCGGAACCGGCACCAACGACACCGCACACTCGGTGCACCTTTCCCAGCGCGCGGCTGAGGTTGGCGTGGACGGTCTCCTGATCGTCACGCCCTACTACAACAAGCCCAGCCAGGCAGGCGTCCGGGCGCACTTCGAGACCATTGCCTCGTCAACGGATCTGCCCGTCATGCTCTATGACATCCCGGGCCGCTCCTCCATTGCGATTGCTCCTGAGACCATGATCGGCCTGGCCAAGCACCAGAACATCGTGGCGGTCAAGGACGCCAAGGCAGATTTTGCCGCCGCGACCCGGGTCATGGCTGAGACCGACCTGGTCTTCTATTCCGGTGATGACGGATTGACCCTCCAGTGGATGGCGCTCGGCGCCGTCGGCCTGGTGGGCGTCACCACCCACGTGGCCACGCGTCGCTTCCGCGAACTGATCGACGCCGTGAACGCCAGCGACCTCGCCACTGCGAGGGCCATCAACTTTGAACTGGAACCCGTCATTCGCGCAACCATGACGCGGGTCCAAGGCGCAGTAGCCGCCAAGCAGATTCTCAAGTGGCAGGGAGTCCTGCCCAACTCGGTTGTCCGTTTGCCCCTCGTGGAGCCGGACGCAGCCGAGATCGACATCATCCGCGGGGATTTGGCGGAAGCCGGAATGGACTTCAACGTCTAGGCCGGTTCCGCCGGAAAGAAGCACAATATGACCCAAACCGCCCTTCCCGGACTGGTTACGCCGCCGAAACTGCCGAAAGGCACGCTGCGGATTGTTCCGCTCGGTGGCCTGGGAGAGATCGGCCGCAACATGGCCGTCTTCGAAATCGACGGCAAGCTGCTGGTCGTTGACTGTGGCGTGCTCTTCCCCGAAGAGACACAGCCCGGCGTAGACCTCATCCTGCCCGATTTCTCCTACATCGAAGACAGGCTGCAGGACGTAGTTGGCGTCGTGCTGACCCACGGCCACGAGGACCACATCGGTGCGGTTCCCTACTTGTTGCGCCTTAAGGCCGACATTCCGCTGATCGGATCCCAGCTCACCCTGGCCTTGGTGGAAGCGAAGCTTCAGGAACACCGGATCAAGCCGTACACCCTCACCGTTACCGAGGGCCAAGTGGAGCAATTCGGCCCGTTCGAGTGCGAGTTCATCGCCGTCAACCACTCCATCCCTGATGCCTTGGCCGTTTTCATCCGGACCGAGGGTGGCACGGTCCTGCACACAGGCGACTTCAAGATGGACCAGTTGCCGCTGGATGGCCGCATCACCGACCTCCGCCACTTCGCCCGGTTGGGCGAAGAGGGCGTGGACCTTTTCATGGCCGACTCCACCAACGCGGATGTCCCTGGGTTCACCACGGCCGAAAAGGAGATTGGTCCCACTCTGGACCGCCTGTTCGGCCAAGCCAGGAAACGCCTCATCGTCGCGTCGTTCTCGTCCCACGTTCACCGTGTCCAACAGGTCCTTGATGCCGCAGAGAAGCATGGCCGCAAGGTCGCTTTCGTGGGACGCTCCATGGTGCGCAACATGGCCATCGCCTCCAAACTGGGGTATCTCGATGTGCCGGCCGGCATTTTGGTGGACATCAAGAACATCGACAACATGCCCGATGACCGCGTGGTCCTCATGTCCACCGGTTCCCAGGGCGAGCCGATGGCGGCGCTGTCACGGATGGCCAACGGCGACCACCGCGTAGTGGTTGGACCCGGCGACACCGTCATTCTGGCCTCCAGCCTGATTCCGGGCAACGAGAATGCCGTGTTCCGGATCATCAACGGACTCCTCAAGCTCGGCGCGGACGTGATCCACAAAGGCACTGCGAAGGTCCACGTCTCCGGGCACGCAGCGGCAGGGGAGCTCCTGTACTGCTACAACATCCTGGAGCCGCTCAACGCCATGCCTGTGCACGGCGAAACCCGTCACCTTATTGCCAACGGCAACATCGCACGGGAGTCCGGTGTTCCGTCCGAGGGCATCATCCTGAGCGACAACGGCACAGTGATCGACCTTAAGGATCACAAAGCCAACGTCGTTGGCCAGGTGGAGGTAGGTTTCGTCTACGTGGACGGCTCCAGCGTGGGTGAGATCACTGACGCAGACCTGAAGGACCGTCGCATCCTCGGGGACGAGGGCTTCATTTCCATCATCACGGTCATCAACCGCACTACCGGCAAGATCGTGTCCGGCCCGGAAATCCATGCCCGCGGTGTTGCTGAGGATGATTCAGTCTTCGACGAGATCATCCCCAAGATCAACGCCGCGCTGGAAGACGCTGTGCTTAACCACGCAGACCACACCAACCACCAGTTGCAGCAGGTGGTGCGCAGGATCATCGGCACGTGGGTCAACCGCAAGCTCCGCCGCCGTCCCATGATCATTCCGGTGGTCCTGGAGGCGTAGCCCTGGGGGCAACATACACACCCAAGGGGGCCTGAAATCCGCGGATTTCAGGCCCCCTTGCGGTACCGTGGCACTTATGGCGACCCGTACTACCTCCACGCCACGTGGCAGCTCCAGCAGTAAATCCGGCGGCACAGGCCGGAGCGCAGCCACATCCAAAACCAGTGCCGCCGCGGGCAAAAGCGGGCGTGGCAGTACTGCCCGCACCAAGCAGGCAGCCGCCGTCGTGCCCCAGGCTCCGCTGCCCCTGCGCATGCTTTCGGGTTTTTGGCAGGGGATCGGGCATGTGGTCGGTGCCGGGGTCCGCCGCATTGGTTACGACGTCAGCGACCTCGACCCCGCGGATCGCCGTGACGGCGCAGCCCTGTTCAATTTGGTGCTGGGCATCGCGATTGCCACCTTCGCCTGGTGGGGCCTGACAGGGTGGCTGCCGGACGTTGTCTACAGCGTGGTCAACGGGACGTTTGGCTGGATGAGCCTGATCCTGCCTTTCATGCTGTTTGTTTGTGCCTTCCGGTTGTTCCGGAAACCCCAGGACGGCCGCGGCAACAACCGTGTGGGCATTGGCTTTATGATCATGACCCTTGCCGGCTCGGGTTTGGCCCACGTCATTGGCGGCCTGCCCACCGTGGCCGATGGGTTCGATGGCCTGCGCAGGGCAGGCGGCATGCTGGGATTCCTCGCCGCCGCCCCTCTGGCCGCACTCCACGTCGCAGTGCCGGTGGTCCTCTACAGCCTGTTGGCGTTCGTCTCTTTCCTGATCGTCACCGCCACCCCGTTCGGTGCCATTCCCTCGCGGATCCGGGGTGCCTATGAGCACCTTATGGGCGTGGACCTCATGGACGGTTCCGCCAAGGACGCCCATGACCGCAGTTATCTCTATGAGAACGACGCACCTGCCAAGCCCAAGAAGAAGCGCATGCGCTTCTTTGGCAAGGACGAGGAACCCGAGACAGGCCTGGAGGGCTACGTCGGGGACGAAGCGTTCGAACATGCAATAGTCGACGACGACGAAACTCCCGCCGCGTCCGAACCGCGCATTCCGCCGGGGGTGCGTCGCCCGACCCAGGCGGAGATCGCCGTCGGGAAGATCAAGGCCGCCCAGGGCCTGGGTGCTGCGCCCGGCATCGACAACCCCACCGAAGCCATTCCGGTCATCACTCCCGACATGACCGTGCCCGCGCCCACCGTTGCCCAGGTCCCCGCGAAGCCTGCCGGTGCGCCGCTCCCGCAAACGCCCATCCCACAGCGCACGGAGCAGTTGTCTCTCGCCGGGGATGTCACCTACACACTGCCGGCCTCGGATTACCTGACGCCGGGCTCCATTCCGAAGGAGCGCACGGAGGCCAATGACGCCGTCGTCGCCGCCCTGACGGACACCCTGACACAGTTCAATGTGGACGCTGCCGTGACTGGCTTCAGCCGTGGTCCCACTGTGACGCGCTATGAGATCGAGTTGTCTCCCGGTACCAAGGTGGAGCGCGTTACGGCGCTGTCCAAGAACATTTCCTATGCGGTCGCATCGAGCGATGTCCGCATCCTGAGCCCCATTCCCGGCAAATCCGCGATTGGCATCGAGATTCCCAACACGGACCGCGAAACGGTTTCCCTGGGCGACGTGCTGCGGAGCCAGAACGCCCGCCGGACCGACCACCCCATGGTCATGGGCGTTGGCAAGGACGTCGAGGGCGGCTACGTGGTGGCCAACCTGGCAAAGATGCCCCACTTGCTGGTGGCCGGGGCCACTGGTGCTGGTAAGTCGAGCTTCGTGAACTCCATGATCACCTCCATCCTCATGCGGGCCACTCCGGATGAAGTCCGCATGGTCATGGTGGACCCCAAGCGCGTGGAGCTCACCGCCTACGAAGGCGTCCCGCACCTCATCACGCCCATCATCACCAATCCCAAAAAGGCCGCGGAGGCCCTGCAGTGGGTGGTCCGGGAGATGGACGCCCGCTACGACGACCTCGCCAACTACGGTTACAAGCACATCGATGACTTCAACAAGGCTGTCCGTGCCGGCAAAGTGGTGCCGCCCGTGGACTCCAAACGGGTCATCAAGCCCTACCCTTACCTTCTGGTGATCGTGGATGAGCTCGCCGACCTCATGATGGTGGCTCCGCGCGACGTCGAAGACTCGATCGTCCGCATCACCCAGCTCGCGCGTGCTGCCGGCATCCACCTGGTCCTGGCCACCCAGCGCCCGTCCGTAGATGTAGTCACGGGCCTGATCAAGGCGAACGTGCCTTCCCGCATGGCTTTCGCAACCTCGTCCGTGACGGACTCCCGTGTTGTGCTGGACCAACCGGGTGCGGAGAAGCTGATTGGCCAGGGTGACGCGCTCTTCCTGCCGATGGGTGCGTCCAAAGCAATGCGTGTCCAGGGTGCCTGGGTGACGGAATCCGAGATCCACAAGGTGGTGGAGCACGTCAAGGGCCAGCTCCAGGCTGTCTATCGCGACGACGTTGCTGCCGAAGCCCCCAAGAAGCAGATCGACGACGACATCGGAGACGACCTCGAGGTCCTGTTGCAGGCCACCGAGTTGGTGGTGACCACCCAGTTCGGCTCCACGTCGATGCTGCAGCGCAAGCTCAGGGTGGGCTTCGCCAAGGCCGGGCGGCTGATGGACCTCCTCGAATCCCGCGGCGTGGTGGGGCCCTCGGAGGGCTCGAAGGCCCGCGATGTCCTGGTCAAGCCGGACGACCTCGCGGCCGTCCTGGCGGCGATGAAGGGCCAGGAATCGCCTGCTTCCCCCGACGCCCACACGGCGGCACTGAGCGACAACGCGAACTCGAATATCGCCGTCGGCGGTTATGCGGAGGACCTGGTGCAGGCAGACCTGGACAACCGGACACAGGCCATTGAGTATCACGATGGCGCTGACGGTCCCGATGACGACGACGAAGGCGGCGAAGACGCCTGGTCGCTGACGGGGCGCTAGCTTCAAAGGCGTCAGCCCAAAGACGGTAGCCTAGAGGGGTGACTACAGCCGAGGGTGATAACGCGACGTCCAGCAACTCCGATGTCTGGAACCTGCCCAACATCCTCACGATGCTCCGCATCGTCCTGGTCCCTTTTTTCATCTGGTTCCTGCTGGCCGACAACGGCGAGTACGGTCTGTGGCGCTGGGCAGCCGTAGTGGCCTTCGCGGTAGCCATCTACACGGACAAGCTCGACGGCGACATCGCCAGGGCGCGCGGCCTGATCACCAACTTCGGTAAGATCGCCGATCCCATCGCCGACAAATTGCTGATCGGCTCCGCGCTGGTGCTCCTGTCCATCCTGGGGGAACTGCCGTGGTGGGTCACCATCCTCATCCTCGTTCGCGAGTGGGGGATTACCGCCCTTCGGTTTGTCGTGATCCGGTACGGGGTCATGCCCGCCTCCAAGGGCGGAAAGCTGAAGACGGTGGTCCAGACCGTGGCCATTTTCCTGTACGTCCTTCCCCTCAAAGCGATCGCCCCCTGGCTGGGCGACGTTGCCTTCTGGGTCATGATGCTGGCGCTTGCCATCACCCTGTGGACCGGCGTCGAATACGTCATCCAAGCCCTCAAGCTGCGGGCAGCGGGGCGTCGCGCATGACCTCCGGTGACGTCGTCAACGCCGCAGCAGGGACGTCGACGACGGTGGTCGCCGCAGCGATCGCCAAGAACCTCACGGTGGCCACGGCCGAGTCGCTGACCGCTGGGATGGTGGCGGCCGCCCTGGCCAATACTCCCGGCGCTTCAGGGATGCTTCAGGGTGGAGTCGTTGCGTATCAGAACTCCGTCAAGGCCGGTGTCCTGGGCGTCCCGGAAGAGCTGCTTGCCGACGTCGGCTCCGTTGACGGTGCTGTTGCGGAAGCCATGGCCGACGGTGCCCGGCGTGCTTGCGGTGCCAGCATAGGAGTATCCACTACCGGAGTGGCCGGACCTGATCCCCACGATGGCAAAGCCGTAGGCACAGTGTTCATTGGAATCGCTGCCGATGCCGGAACCCAAGCCTTCGAATTCAGCTTCACGGGGGACCGCCGGTCCATTCGCGAGCAGGCCTGCGAGGCGGCCCTGGGGCGTCTGCTTGCCGTGCTGGAGGGGCATGGTTACCGCTCGTAAAGTAGCCGGGAACAAAAACTGATTGCCAATAGTTGTGTCATTGAGTCGCTTCGGAAGAGCCGGGGCGCCTAGGATGTAGAAACCAACCCGGTCCGCCCACCAGCGAACCGGATGACTGAGGGAGCAAGGCGATACAGATGGTAAAGCAGCCCGTATCCGTAAACGGCGTTGTCCGCTGGAAGGATGTGGGCTTGGCTGATCAGGCACAGAGCGAACAGAAGGAGCGCAAAATGGTTGTACTACGCCACGAGATCGGTGATGTACTGCGCGATGTCCGCCAGCGTCAGGGCCGTACCCTCCGCGAGGTTTCGCACAGCGCCCGCGTCTCACTTGGTTACTTGAGTGAAGTTGAACGCGGCCAGAAGGAGGCTTCTTCCGAGCTCCTGTCTTCTATCTGCACAGCCCTGGATGTTCCGTTGTCCCACATGCTCCGCGAAGTCAGCGACCGTGTGGCCGTTGCTGAGGGAGTGGCCGTGCCGGACACCGTTCCGCAGGAATTCTCCCAGCGTTACGGTCGCGATCTGGACCTCACGGACGACTTCCCGCAGGGAATGCTCTCCGGAGCCCGGTAACCGTTCCACCAGAATTGGAAGAAGGTCCCCAGCCATCGGCTGGGGACCTTCTTTTGGTGTTCGTTGAAATGGACGGAGGGACGGGAGCCCTGGCGGATCAGGCGTCGTCAGGCTTGCCGGGGTCGGCGGCAGTGTCCGGTTCCCGCAGGGTCACGTCCTTGAGGACGCCGTCGCCGTAGATCGCATTGAGCCGGCCCATGTAGTCGGCCAGGATCTGGACGTCTTCAAGCGGCCATTCGCCCAGGCGTTCGCGGAATACCTGCCGCCGGGCATCCTGGACCTGGTGCATCTTGTCCTCGCCCTTGTCCGTCAGGCGGATGGATTGTGCCCGTCCGTCCTGTGGGTCCGCTTCCTTGTAGACCAGGCCAATGCTTTCCAGGAAAGCGATCTGCCGGCTCACCGACGGCTTGCCCACGCCAATGCACGTAGCCAGGTCGGTCAGCCTGATGGGTCCTTCCCTCCGGATGACGGTCAGCAGCCCGTAGGCGGCCGGTTCCATGTCCGGATGCACCTGGCGCGACAACTGATGGGAGATTGACCGGGCCCGGCGCCAGAGCAGGCTCAGCTGGTGTTCCACCTGCTGGAGGGCGTCGTCTACGGCGTCGCCTGGCACGGCCTGACCGGGCGTGCTCTGGAGAGGATTGCTCATGGCAACCATTCTAGAGTCCGGCTCCGTGAGAGACTCTATCCGTGAGGGCAAGTGACTTTTGGCGATTGATGGACGATGAGTTCGGGGCAGGCTATTCCCGGGTCCTCGCCGGCTCCTTGGTACTCGCAGGCGTGGGCGGGCGGACTGCCGTTGAGGCCCTGGCCTCCGGATACCACCCCCGCGAGGTGTGGCTGGCTGTGTGCGAAGTCCAGGATGTTCCGGCCGAACGCAGGCTGGGGCGGGACATCAAACCGGCCTCCAACTGAGGGTTGCACTGCTGCCTCGACAGGGGACACGCCGGACCATTGTTCGAATATCTGTTCGGATGGGGATATGCTCCTTTGAGAGGAAAATTGATCCCGAAGGCCGCATTCCCGAGCATCCGGATTGCCCGGTTGTCCACATAGCCGGATTCGGCTCATAAAAATGTCAGCACGTCGTAATAGCGTCTGACATGACAGGAAAGCGGCTCTTAGGGCCACTCCACAGCGAGAAAGCATCAGAGGTGTGAACCATGGCGGCAACCCCGGATCGTGAAAAGGCGCTCGAAGCAGCGCTTGCCCAGATCGACAAGCAGTTCGGCAAAGGATCCATCATGCGCCTGGGTGATGACACCCGGGCTCCCATCGAGGTCATTCCTACCGGCTCCATTGCCCTGGACATCGCCCTTGGTATTGGGGGCCTGCCCCGTGGTCGCGTGGTGGAAATCTACGGACCGGAATCCTCGGGTAAGACCACCGTTGCGCTGCACGCCGTTGCAAGTGCCCAGCGCGCCGGCGGCATTGCGGCCTTCATCGACGCTGAGCACGCCCTGGACCCGGACTACGCTGCCAAGCTCGGAGTGGATACGGATGCGCTCTTGGTCTCGCAGCCGGATACCGGCGAACAGGCTTTGGAGATCATGGACATGTTGGTGGGTTCCGGCTCCCTGGACATCGTCGTCATCGACTCCGTGGCCGCTCTGGTACCCCGTGCTGAAATCGAAGGCGAAATGGGTGACTCCCACGTGGGTCTGCAGGCCCGCCTGATGAGCCAGGCCCTGCGTAAGATCACCGGCCGGCTCAGCCAGACCAAAACCACAGCGATCTTCATCAACCAGTTGCGTGAGAAGATCGGTGTCTTCTTCGGCTCCCCGGAAACCACCACCGGTGGTAAGGCCCTGAAGTTCTACGCTTCGGTACGTATCGATGTCCGTCGTATCCAGACCTTGAAGGAAGGCGCGGACTCCGTAGGTAACCGCACCAAGGCCAAGATCGTCAAGAACAAGATGGCGCCGCCCTTCAAGATTGCGGAATTCGACATTATCTACGGCCAGGGCATCTCCCGTGAGGGCGGCATCATTGATATGGGCGTCGAGCACGGCATCATCAAGAAATCGGGCTCTTGGTTCACCTATGATGGCGATCAGCTGGGCCAGGGCATGGAGAACTCGCGGCGGTTCCTCCGGGATAACCCTGAGCTCGCCCAGGAGCTGGAGCGCTTGATCAAGGAGAAGCTTGGCGTTGGCGTCAAGCCGGAGGAAGACTCCCCAAAGCTGAAGGCCGTTGACGGTTAGGAGAGGGCCGGATCCGGAGTCGTCCGTATCCGCCGATCCCGAGCCTGATCCGGAGTCCGTGGCGCGTGCCATCGTCCTGAGGCAGTTGACGATGGCGCCGCGGAGCCGGCTCCAGCTTTCCCGCAAGCTTGCGGAACGCAATGTGCCCGAGGACGTCGCCGAGGCAGTCCTGGACCGATTCGAAGAGGTTCAGCTGATTGATGACGCTGAGTTTGCGAGGATGTGGGTCCGTAGCCGTTCGCAGAGCAAGAAGCTTGCCAAAGGCGCACTTCGTCGCGAACTGGCGGACAAGGGAATCGAACTGGACGCGGCCGAAGAAGCACTGTCGCAGCTCAGCGATCAGGATGAAGAATTGGCGGCCCGTGAGCTTGTTCAACGCAAGCTGCGTCCCGGCGTCGATCTGGCTGATCGCGCGGAACGGGACAAGTACACCCGTCGTCTGGCGTCGATGCTGGCACGGAAGGGCTACGCCCCTTCCATGGCCTTCAGGATCGTCGGTGAGGTGCTGGCAGAAGCCGGTACCCTTGAGTAGTGAGTTTGACCATTCCTTCCCCAACAGTTTCCGCCACTCCTTCGGCTGAGCCCCGGACCTATCAGGTCCGCACGTTCGGCTGCCAGATGAACGTCCACGATTCAGAGCGCATGGCGGGACTCCTGGAGGACGCGGGGTACGTGCCCGCGGACGGCGAGATCGCTGACGTGGTGGTCTTCAATACCTGCGCCGTTCGGGAGAATGCCGACAACAAGCTCTACGGCAATCTTGGCCAACTCCGGCAGGTCAAGGCGGCGAACCCCGGCATGCAGATTGCTGTAGGTGGCTGCCTGGCCCAGAAGGACCGCGAAACCATCGTCAAGAAGGCGCCGTGGGTTGACGCCGTCTTTGGTACCCACAACGTTGGCGCCCTGCCCGCGCTGCTGGACCGTGCCAGGCACAACAATGAAGCACAACTTGAGATCCTCGAGTCCCTGGATGTGTTCCCGTCAACTCTTCCCACTAAGCGGGATTCTGTTTATGCGGGGTGGGTTTCCATCTCCGTGGGCTGTAACAACACCTGCACGTTCTGCATTGTGCCTTCTCTCCGCGGGAAGGAAAAGGACCGACGCCCCGGAGAAATCCTCGCCGAGATCCAGGCGCTCGTGGATGACGGCGCTGTTGAAGTGACTCTCCTCGGCCAGAACGTCAACTCTTACGGCGTGGAGTTCGGGGATCGGCAGGCTTTCTCCAAACTCTTGCGCGCCTGCGGTGAAATTGAGGGCTTGGAGCGGGTCCGCTTCACCAGCCCGCACCCTGCAGCTTTTACCGATGACGTCATCGAGGCAATGGCTGAGACGCCCAACATCATGCCGCAGTTGCACATGCCCTTGCAGTCCGGCTCGGACAAAGTCCTCAAAGACATGCGGCGTTCCTACCGCTCCAGCCGGTTCCTCGGGATTCTGGACAAGGTCCGTGATCGGATTCCCAACGCGGCCATCACCACGGACATCATTGTCGGGTTCCCAGGCGAAACCGAAGAGGATTTCCAGGCGACTCTCGATGTCGTGGAGAAGTCCCGTTTCGCTTCAGCTTTCACCTTCCAGTACTCCAAACGGCCGGGCACGCCGGCCGCAGACTTGCCTGACCAGCTTCCGAAAGCCGTGGTGCAGGAGCGTTTTGGAAGGCTGACAGCCCTCCAGGACCGCATTGCCGCTGAGGAGAACGCCAGGCAGCTTGGCCGGACAGTTGAAGTGCTGGTGACGGCCCAGTCAGGGCGTAAAGCCGAGGAAACCCACCGCTTGTCCGGTCGGTCCAAGGATCAGCGCCTGGTGCACTTCTCCGTGCCGTCCGGCGCGGAAACTCCCCGTCCCGGTGACTTTGTGACCGTCACCATCACGGAGGCTGCTGCTTTCCACCTTGTGGCGGATCCGGCCACCGCCGGGGACTATGTGCTGCGCCGCTCCCGTGCCGGCGACGCCTGGGATCGTTCCCAAGCTGAGTCCTGCGGTGTTCCTTCACCGGGTTCGGTTTCCAGCAAGGCCGGGGTGTCCCTGGGCATGCCGTCGCTGCCGGCTCGTCGCGCCTGACGCCGGACCAGGATCACGTGTATACCTCCACCAAGGACGCCTCCCTGCCCGTCATTGCAGTGGTTGGACCCACTGGTTCCGGTAAGTCGGACCTGGGCGTCAACCTTGCCCTCGCCCTGAACGGTGAGGTCATCAACGCGGATGCCCTGCAGTTTTATCGCGGGATGGACATCGGAACAGCCAAGATCAGCATGGAAGAGCGCAAGGGCGTTCCCCACCACTTGCTGGACACCATGGATGTCACCCAGGAGGCAAGTGTTGCGGACTTCCAGGCGGACTGCCGTAGCGCCATTGGGGAAATCCGTTCACGGGGAAAACTGCCCATTCTGGTGGGGGGATCCGGTCTGTACGTCCGCGCCGCACTGGACGTCCTGGAGTTCCCCGGCACCGATCCTGTGATCCGTAAGACCCTCGAAGAAGAATGTGACGCGCATGGCCTCGCGCCGCTGCGAACCCGTCTTGAGGAGGTCGATCCCGTGTCGGCAGCCCGTGTAGGTGACGCGCGGCGCGTGATCCGGGCTCTTGAAGTGCACCAGCTGACCGGGCGCCCGTTCAGTTCGTTCATGCCGCAGCGCGAGTACTTTCAGCCGTCAGTGCAGATTGGCCTGTCAGTGGACCGTGAGGTGCTGAGGGAACGGTTGGCACTGAGGGTCCACCGGATGGTGGAGGCTGGTCTGCTTGACGAGGTTGAACGGCTTGACGCTGCAGGGCTCCGGCAGGGCAAGACCGCGTCCCGCGCCTTGGGGTACGCGCAGTTCCTGCGGGTACTGGACCATCAGACCGATGTTGCTGCAGCATCAGAGGAAACCATCGTGGCCACCAGGCAGTTCGCCAGGCGTCAGCTCACCTGGTTCAGGGCTGACCCCCGGATCACCTGGCTTGACTGGCAGGATCCCCGCCTCGTGGCCAACGCCGTCGCCACCGCTACGAGCCGGCAGGCCTGATTTCTGGCCGAACCAGCGTGGAAGGTAGCCTAGTGGCATGGATGAAACCCCTGCAGTTCCCGCCCGGCAGTCCGCAGCTGCCGGTGCTACCGTGGCCGCCTCCAGCCTTGCTGGGCTGACGTTTTCCAAGGGCCATGGAACGGGCAATGACTTCGTCCTGATTGCCGACCCCGGCGATGCCCACGAGATCACCCCGGAGCAGGTTGCCCGGTTGTGCGACCGCCATGTAGGCATTGGTGGAGACGGTCTCATCCGCGCTGTTCCGTCGCGGTTCCTTCCGGAGGGTCGGGACCTCCTGGAGCAGGATCCGGACGCCGAATGGTTCATGGATTACCGCAACGGTGATGGTTCCCTCTCGGAGATGTGCGGCAATGGCGTCCGCGTCTTCGTCCACTTCCTGATTGCCGAGCAATTGGTGGATCTTGGCCCGGGCGAAACCTTGACCATCGGCACCCGTGGCGGGGTCAAGAAAGTGGTCCGTACGTCCAACGGGTATGCCGTGGACATGGGCCCGTGGGAATTCATCTTCCCCAAGGAAGCAACCAGCAAGGCCATGGACGCGCTGGTCAGTGCGGACGGCCTGGAGGTAGCCCGCCCCGGCCTCTCCGTCAGCATGGGCAACCCCCACACGGTGGTTGCTTTGGCCGAACTCAAGGAGCTGGCGGCAACGCAATTGTTCAAGGCGCCGGTGGTCGATCCCAAACCTGCCAACGGAACCAACGTTGAATTCGTTGTTCCGGCCGAACCGTTGGTTGAAGACGGCGTCGGCACCATCACCATGCGCGTTCATGAGCGCGGCGTGGGGGAGACCCAATCATGCGGCACGGGAGCTTGCGCCGCCGCCGTCGCCATTCGTCATTGGGCAGGCAACACAGCGCCGAACGACTGGCACGTCAACGTACCGGGCGGCGTCGTGGATGTTAAATTCTTCCCCGGTGCGGGCGGCCGCGAACATGTGGAACTCAGCGGCCCTGCCGTGATCGTGGCTACTGGGACGCTTTCCTGACCCGGATGATCCTGAAGGACTTGGACGTGCTCTCACGGCCCACCGAGTAGGTGTTGTCCAGCTCGCCGGCGAGCCACCGCTGGAGGGAGTCCGAGCCAAGGTTCTTTTGGACCACCAGCCAGGCGTTTCCTCCCGGGGCCAGGCGCGGCAGCCACGTCAGCAGCAGGGTGTGAAGCTCGTCCTTGCCGATCCGGATGGGCGGGTTGGACCAGATGGTGTCGAACTCGACGGCGGGGTCTACCTCGTGTGGAAGGCTGGCCGCGACGTTGTCGAGGCCCAGGGCGGCCGCGTTCTCGTTGGTCAGCGTGACACACCGCTCGTTGACATCTACAGCGTGCACCTTGGCGTGGGGCGCCATCAAACCCAGTGTCAAGGCGATGGGACCCCATCCGCAGCCGATGTCCAACAAGTTGCCCTGGGGTGAAGGCGGCGGAACTTCGGAGAAGAGTATGGCAGTGCCCTTGTCCACTCCGTCGGGGCTGAAGATGCCGGAGGAGGTCTGCAAGTGGCGTGTGGCTCCAGCGAGTTCCACCGTGAGTGGCTTTCGGGTGAACGGTCCGGCCGGCTGGGCGGTGAAATAGTGTGCAGACTCCATAATTTGCCAGATTAGTTGGCTATCGGCGCCATGGGAAACTGCCTGCCCCAAGAGGCGGCTTGACAGCGGATGATAATGTGAAACGCATGTTCTTGATCTTCGAGTAATCACGCCGCGACCAACCTGAGTACTCAGGCGTCACACGGCACCGCCCGCGATGCAGCCCGGTCCTTGGCAGTTCTGCCAGGCCCCGGTCTTTCCGCCAGGCAGGTTCCACCGGCACATCCGTCGACCAGCGCTCCCGTCACGGATGTTTTGAAGATCACACCAACCAGACCGGCCCACTGAACCGCCAGCATCCTGTGCGGGTCCAGCTGAGCCGGCAGTGCAATCTCCAGATGGCCAGGAACCTCCGCGCGGATCCCACCACGCCAGATCACAGCAACCGCCGTCCATTCCACGGGCGGCCGTTCAGCACAGGAGGCCCTCTTTGGCCCATGCCCGTCAGCCCAGCGCGAATAGCGCCCCATCGAACAGCAAACAGCACTATTCTGGAATAGCCGAACAGTCTAAGGAGACCATGACCACCCAGAAGCACTCCGGATCCGATTCCGACGCCCAGGACATGAGTCCTGAACAAATCCAGGCCGTCATCGACCGGATTCTTTCCAAGGATGTACCTGCGCAGGCATCCGATGACGACGATGCCGGTGGTGTGTTCGGCAAGGCGCAGGCCATTTCAACGCTTGACCAGGAACACAGCATCTACGACGGCGACCAGGAAGATCTGGCCGAACGCCGTGCACTGCGCCGCACAGCCGGCTTGTCCACGGAACTCGAAGACGTCACCGAGGTCGAATACCGGCAGCTGCGCCTTGAGCGCGTTGTCCTGGCCGGCCTCTGGACCGAAGGAACACTGGCCGACGCCGAAAATTCGCTCCGCGAGCTCGCTGCCCTGGCAGAGACTGCCGGTTCGGAAGTCCTTGACGGTCTGGTGCAGCGGCGAACGAAACCGGACCCGGGGACCTTCCTGGGGTCGGGCAAGGCCCAGGAGCTCAAGGACATCGTTGCCGCCACCGGTGCGGACACCGTAGTGGTGGACACCGAGCTGGCTCCTTCCCAACGCCGTGGCCTTGAGGACATCGTCAAGGTCAAGGTAGTGGACCGCACCACCCTGATCCTGGACATCTTCGCCCAGCATGCCAAGAGCCGGGAAGGCAAAGCCCAGGTTGAGCTTGCCCAGCTCGAGTATCTGCTTCCGCGCCTTCGTGGTTGGGGTGACTCCATGTCACGCCAGGCCGGTGGCCAGGTGGGTGGAGCAGGTGCAGGCATGGGCTCGCGTGGTCCTGGTGAAACCAAGATCGAACTGGATCGCCGTCGCATCCGCACACGGATGGCCAAGCTTCGTCGGGAAATCGCCGCGATGAAGCCGGCCCGCGAGACCAAACGCGCCAACCGCCGTCGTAATGCCGTTCCTTCCGTCGCGATCGCCGGATACACGAACGCCGGCAAGTCCTCGCTCCTGAACCGCCTCACTGACGCCGGTGTCCTGGTGGAGAACGCCCTGTTCGCCACCTTGGATCCCACCGTTCGTAAAGCCCAGACGCCGGATGGCATCGGCTACACGTTGGCGGACACTGTGGGGTTTGTCCGTTCTTTGCCGACCCAGTTGATCGAGGCATTCCGCTCCACGTTGGAGGAGGTGGCGGATGCAGACCTGATCCTGCACGTGGTGGACGCCTCGCATCCTGATCCTGAAGGCCAGATCGCTGCTGTCCGGGCTGTCTTCACCGAGGTGGATGCCCGCAAGGTGCCCGAGATCATCGTCCTGAACAAGGTTGATGTCGCGGACCCCTTCGTGGTGGAACGCCTCAAGCAGAAGGAACCCCGCCACGCGGTGGTCTCGACGCGTACGGGCCAGGGCATTGCTGAGCTGTTGGAAGACATCAGCCAGTCCATTCCCCGGCCAGGCGTACGCCTGGAGCTGCTCATTCCTTACGACCGTGGCGAAATGATCAGCAAGCTGCACAGCTCCGACTCGGAAATCCTCACCCTTGAGCACGAGGAAAACGGAACCCGCGTTGTTGTTATGGTCCGCGAAGGACTGGCAGCCGAACTGGAGCCGTTCGTCACCAATGGTTGAGAAGGTGGCGGTGGACGCCGTCGAGTCGTTGGGGGAGAAGACCACCCTCGAGTTGTTGGACCGGGCTGTTGCCGGCATGGGCGGTCAAAGCCGTGCCGGCCAGCATGAGATGGCCAAGCATGTCACCAGGGCCATCGAAACCGGGGAGCACTTGCTGGTCCAGGCGGGAACGGGAACAGGTAAGTCCTTGGCGTACCTGATTCCGTTGATCGCGCATTCGATGGACAGCGACAAACCGACTTTGGTGTCCACCGCCACCTTGGCACTCCAAACACAGATTGTTGGCCGGGACCTTCCCCGGCTGTTGGAGACCATCAACCCGGCCCTTGAACGCCCCGTGAACGTGGCGCTCGTCAAGGGCAGGGCCAACTATGTCTGCCGGCAAAAACTCGAAGGCGGGTTCCCCAGTGAGGAACCATCCGAGGGTCAGCTGTTTTCCCTGGGCGAGGACACCAGTGTCCCGCACTTTGCGGCGTCCATGGGGGGACCGCAATCACAGCTGGGGAAGGAAGTGGTCCGGCTTCGCGAATGGGCCGAAAAGACCACTACCGGCGACCGCGACGAACTTATGCCCGGCGTCACCGACCGCGCTTGGCGGCAAGTCTCCGTGACGTCCATGGAGTGCCTCGGCGCGCAGAAGTGCCCCCTCGCCGAGGAGTGCTTCAGCGAGTTGGCGCGGTCCCGCGCAGGCGAGGCCGACGTCGTGGTGACCAACCACGCCATGCTGGCCGTCAGCGCCTTCGAAGGGCTGGCTGTGCTGCCCGAATACGACGTCGTGGTAGTCGATGAGGCCCACGAGTTGCAGGACCGAGTGACGGGCGCTGTGTCAGGCCAGTTGTCCGTGGCCATGGTCCACGCGGCCGCGTCGAGCGCCCGCAAGCACACCGCCATTACGGTGGATGCCCTCAATGCTGCGGCCGATCGCTTGGATATGGCCCTAGCGGGCGTGCCCAACGGTCTGCTGCCCAGCGGGCTCAATGACGAACAGCTCGATTGCCTGGACCAACTGCGGGAAGCCACACGCGCAGCACTCTCGGATTCGAAGACGGACTCTTCAAACGCGGTCGACGGCGGCAGGCAACTGGCGCGCTCACGGCTCATGCTCATTCTGGAGCTGTGCGAACGGATGCTCGCGGCCAAGGAGAACCGTGAAGTGGTGTGGTTTTCCCGCAACAGCACGTTCGATCCCCAGCAGGGATACTCGCAACCCGACGAGACCGCTCCGGCCCTGATCAACATTGCACCCCTGAGCGTAGCGGGACGCCTTCGTGAAGGCCTCTTTGCCGGTCATACAGTGGTGCTGACTTCCGCCACGCTGGCCATTGGCTCGGCTTTTGAACCGGCCGCAGGTGGACTTGGGCTGATGGGCGATGGAGCACCAAGCTGGACCGGGATCGATGTCGGCTCGCCCTTCGATTACCCCAAACAGGGCGTGCTCTACGTGGCCAAGCACTTGCCCAAGCCTGGCCGTGGAACCTCGCCCGAAGCACTGGATGAGTTGGAAGACCTCATCCGCGCTTCCGGTGGGGGAGCGCTGTGTCTCTTCTCGTCGCGGCGGGCGGCAGAGGAAGCCGCGGATGCCATGAGGCTCCGGCTCGACGTCAGTATTCTCTGTCAAGGTGAATCCACCATGGCAGCACTGGTGAAGCAATTCGCTGATGAGCCCGATACCTGCCTCTTCGGCACGATGTCGCTGTGGCAGGGTGTGGATGTTCCCGGGGGTTCGTGCCGCCTGGTGGTCATAGACCGGATCCCGTTCCCACGTCCGGATGACCCGTTGATGACCGCCCGCTCGCGTGCTGTGGCACAGTCGGGTGGGAACGGATTCATGGCAGTGTCGGCAACGCACGCTGCCATTCGCCTGGCCCAGGGGGCAGGCCGGCTCATCCGTTCCACAGGAGACAAAGGTGTTGTGGCGGTCCTTGACTCCAGGCTCTCAACAGAGCGCTACGGGGGCTTCCTCAGGGCAGCCCTGCCGCCGTTCTGGGCGACGACGGACAGAACCGTGGTGCGGGGCGTGCTGGAGCGCCTGGGGCCGTCCAAAGCCTCCTAGAGGGAACGCAGGACCGACACGACCTTGCCCATGATGGTGGCTTGGTCGCCGAGGATGGGTTCGTACTGGGTGTTCTGCGGAAGAAGCCAGGTGTGCCCGTCGCGCTGGCGGAAGGTCTTGACGGTTGCCTCGTCGTCCAGCAGGGCGGCAACGATGTCTCCGTTAATGGCGTCGTTCTGCCTGCGGACAACTACCCAGTCGCCGTCGCAGATCGCGGCATCGATCATCGAGTCGCCGGCCACCTTCAGCATGAAAAGCTCGCCGTGCCCTACAAGTTGCCGGGGAAGGGCAAGCACGTCCTCCACTGTCTGGTCAGCAAGGATGGGGCCGCCGGCAGCGATCCGACCAACCAGCGGGACCATGGCAGTATCGCTGGCGCTGGCAAGCTCGGTCACGGCAAAGCCGCCCGTGCTGCGGAGCGTGGTGGGTGCTTCCACTCCCGGAATGGGGCCGCCATCGAGGGTCAAAGGCATGAGGACTTCCATGGCCCGGGGTCGTTTGGGATCGCGGCGGAGATATCCAAGCTTTTCCAGCTGGGAGAGCTGGTGCGTGACGCTCGACAGGCTTGCCAGGCCCACGGTGTCACCAATTTCACGCATGCTGGGCGGATACCCGTTGTCATTAACTGACCGCTGGATGGTTTCCAGGATCTTCTTCTGACGGACAGTCAGGCTTTTGGGACTCTTTTGAGGCTGCTGGCTCCGCAGGGGTGCCCCGCCGCCGGTGGCTTTCGCTGCCATGTTCGCCAATGCCTTTCCATTCCGCCCGGAGTGTGCCCGGGGTCGTCGGGTCTGCAAAAAATGTCAGACCCTCCTGTTCCACTGAAACAGTGCTGTTTCTTCACTCAAACGTAGGGCAGCCACAAGCGTTTATCAAACATTTGTTCTAGCGAGTCTCGACACCGTTCGTTGATAAGTGCTAAAAATGTCATAGCAAGGTTCGAATATGTGTTCTATAAACCTGACGCTGACGATGGATGTTCGAACGAAGTGTTCGAACTGACGGAGCCGGGCGGGGGAACGCAAAGAATTGGCAGCCATGTACCGGGATCCGGTGCACGGCAATAGCTCAGAAGGGCTCAGCTCATGTCCGCAATCACTACGTTCGCTGATTTCCGCACCACCCAGGCGCCCGCGCGTCTGCGCCTGACCCGTCGGGGGCGGATGGTCTTCTTCGGCATCCCGGCAATGCTGCTGGTGGCTGCGCTGCTGAGCCTGGCTGGATTTATCACCTCACCGGCCAAGGCCTCGGATTCCCAGGCGCAACTCCAGCCGCCCGTTGCCGTCACTGTTACGGTTCAGCCGGGACAGTCACTGTGGGGTATTGCAGGAGCCGCTGCTCCCGAGCGGGATCCCCGCGATGTGATTGCGGAGATCATCCAGCTCAACGACCTCCGTGGCGGCCGCATCCAGCCCGGTCAGCAGCTGTTCGTGCCCGCAAATTAGTACGTTGCGTCCCCGCGTGAGCCGGCCGCCCGGCGTCACAGTTAGTCGGCAGTCCCGGCAGCCCCTTAAACTGTGGTGGTGAGTGACCAGCTTGAGCGACTTAACCGACTACCCCTCCGGACCAACCTGCGTGGACTGAGCCCCTATGGCGCTCCGCAGCTTGATGTCCCCATTTTGCTCAACGTCAACGAAAACACCCATGGCGTCCCCGCGGATGTACAAGCGGCCATCACGGAAGCTGTTGCTGCTGCAGCCACAGGACTTAACCGCTACCCGGACCGGGAGTTCACGGAACTTCGCCAGTCGCTGGCAGCGTATCTGGGTCACAATCTTTCTCCGGACAACATCTGGGCGGCCAATGGCTCCAATGAGGTTCTGCAGCAGATCCTCCAGGCATTTGGCGGACCCGGCCGGAAAGCCTTGGGCTTCCCGCCCACGTACTCCATGTACCCCTTGCTGGCCAGTGGCACGGATACCGAATATGTCCGCGGAGTCAGGGCTGAGGACTACGGCCTGGACGCTGCCTCCGCTGCAGCGCAGGTTCGCGAAACCGGGGCCAACATCGTGTTCCTGTGTTCGCCCAACAATCCCACGGGAACAGGTCTGGGACTGGATGTCGTTGAAGCTGTTTATTATGCAGGCGAAGCCAGCCAGGCAATAGTGATCGTTGACGAGGCCTACCACGAGTTCGCCCACGACAATACCCCGAGCGCCCTGACCTTGCTGCCGGGACGCGAGCGTCTGATCGTTTCCCGCACCATGAGCAAGGCCTTTGCCCTTGCCGGTGCCCGGCTGGGTTATATGGCTGCAGCTCCCGAGGTCACGGATGCCATTCGGCTGGTCCGCCTTCCGTACCACCTGTCGGCTGTTACCCAGGCAACCGCCCTGGCTGCGCTCAACCACCGCGAAGCCCTCATGGCAGATGTCGAGGACATCAAGGTTCAGCGCGACCGTATTGTGACCGAGCTCCTGCGCATGGGCCTGAAACCTGCGGAGTCGGACTCCAACTATGTCTTCTTCGGCGGACTCAAGGATCCTCACGCGATCTGGCAGGGCCTGCTTGACGCCGGCGTGCTGATCCGCGATGTCGGGATTCCCGGCCACCTCAGGGTCACTGCCGGAACCGAGCCGGAAACCACGGCCTTCCTTGAGGCGCTGGAAGCGCTGCTGGACGGCCGGGCGTCACAGCCCGCCTAAACTTGTCCATAGACCCAACCCCCTCTTCGTGTATAAGGACGTCCCAATGAGCGAAACCGGCGCCACGCCGTCCGCTGCCCGCACCGCGCGCATGGAGCGCACCACCAGCGAATCCTCCGTCCTGGTGGAGATCAACCTGGACGGATCGGGTGTCTCGGACATCAGCACCTCGGTTCCGTTCTACGACCACATGCTGACGGCGCTGTGCAAGCACTCGTTGATTGACATGACTGTGAAAGCCACCGGCGATACCCACATCGATGCACACCACACCGTTGAAGATGTTGCCATCACTTTTGGCGAGGTGCTGCGCACTGCTTTGGGTGATAAGGCAGGCATCCGCCGCTTCGGCGAAGCCACTGTTCCTCTGGATGAGGCCCTTGCCCACGCCGTGGTGGATGTTTCCGGCCGCCCGTACTTGGTTCACGGCGGAGAGCCGGCCGGCCAGGAGTACCACTTGATTGGTGGTCACTTCACTGGTTCATTGACCCGCCACGTTTTTGAGGCCATCACCCTGCACGCCGGGATTTGCCTGCACATGAACGTTCTCGCCGGCCGCGATCCCCACCACATCGTGGAAGCCCAATTCAAAGCCTTTGCCCGGGCACTCCGTGCCGCAGTGGAATCCGATCCCAGGGTCGAGGGCATCCCCTCCACCAAGGGGGCATTGTGAGTGGTCAGGTCCTGAAGGACGGGGCAGTGGCCGACACCATCGCTTCGGTCAAGCCTGAGTCCCCGGAAGGCAAGCCCACCGTCACGGTGCTCGACTATGGTTCGGGCAACGTACGGTCGGCTGTCAGGGCACTGGAGCGTGCCGGTGCCCATGTAGTGCTGAGCTCCAAGCCTGAAGACGTACTCAACGCCGACGGACTGGTGGTTCCCGGCGTCGGCGCGTTCGAGACCGTCATGAAGGAACTCAAGGCCGTGGACGCCATCCGGATGATCGGACGCCGGGTTGCCGGCGGCCGGCCCGTGCTTGCCATCTGCGTCGGCTTGCAGGTCCTGTTTGAAGCCGGTGTCGAACACGGCACCGAGTCCGAGGGCATGGCCGAATGGCCCGGCAAAGTGGAGCTCCTGCCTGCTCCCGTTGTCCCGCACATGGGGTGGAACACCGTGGACGTCCCGGAAGGCTCCAAGCTCTTTGCCGGCGTCGAAAATGAGCGTTTCTATTTTGTGCATTCGTACGGTGTGCAGGATTGGAACTTCGATGTTGTGCAGCCTCGCATGGCCCCGCCGCAGGTGACGTGGTCCGAGCACGGCGCACGGTTCATCGCCGCCGTGGAAAACGGTCCGCTGTGCGCTACCCAGTTCCACCCGGAAAAGTCGGGGGACGCCGGCGCGCGCTTGTTGCGGAACTGGGTTGACGGCCTGAAGAAGACCGCCACTCCAGCAGCAGAAACCTCCGGAAGCGGTGCCGCCTAGATGTGGTCTGTTGTCCTCATGGGCCTTGCCGGCGTGCTGGTGGGCGGCGGTATTTCCTTCCATCAGCAAAAGAAGCCCCGCTGGGTTTCCATCTCTTTCTACGTGTTGGCAGGGTTGTCCCTGCTGGCCGCCTACCTCCTGACGCTGCCCGGTAACTGAGCCGGTCACCAAGCACCCGCGTCAAACCTCGAACTCCAAGGACCCACATGACCACCTCTGCCCAGCCCGTTCTGGAACTCCTGCCCGCCGTCGACATTGTTGACGGCCAGGCAGTCCGCCTCCTCCAAGGAGAGGCCGGCTCGGAGACCAGCTATGGAACTCCTCTGGAAGCAGCCTTGAACTGGCAGAATGCCGGTGCTGAATGGGTTCATATGGTGGACCTCGACGCCGCATTCGGGCGCGGCAACAACGCTGACCTCATCAGTGAGGTAGTGAAGCAGCTGAACGTCAAGGTTGAGCTGTCCGGTGGCTTGCGCGACGACGAATCGTTGGATCGCGCCTTGGAACTGGGCGTCGCGCGGGTGAATCTTGGCACGGCAGCACTGGAGAACCCCGAGTGGACCCGCAGGGCCATTGACCGCTTCGGTGACAAGATCGCCGTCGGACTTGATGTCCGGGGTACCACCCTTGCCGGGCGGGGCTGGACCAAGGAAGGTGGCGACCTTTGGGAAGTCCTGGCCCGCCTTGAGGATGCCGGCTGCGCGCGCTACGTCGTCACGGACGTCACCAAGGACGGAACCTTGCAGGGGCCCAACGTGGAGCTGCTGCGGCAGATGGTGGAGAAGACGGGAAAGCCTGTTGTCGCCTCGGGAGGCATTTCCAGCCTTGAGGACCTCCGCGTCCTGCGTGAACTCGTGCCGCTTGGCGTAGAGGGTGCGATTGTGGGCAAGGCGCTCTATGCCGGTGCCTTCACGCTGCCCGAAGCCCTGGACGTTGCCGGTCGTCGCTGATGCCCCAGGACTCCGAACAAGCACACAGTCACCAAGGCCACCCCGGTGCAGGAAGCCGGCACTTGCCTGGCCACATTGCTGCCGCCCTGGCCGGGGCCGGGGGAGCGACTGACTCTGCCGGGCAACCGTGGGCAGGCAGGAGCCTCAGTGGGGACGACGCCAGGATCCATAACTTTGAGGACGACGACGGAACGGCCGACGCCGGCTACGTCACCGCGATGGCTGCGTTGATCAACGGCACCGGAACCGAGGCCGATGTTGTCGCCTCACTGGCTACTGCCCGGGTGTTTGTTCCCGTTGTTGCCCAGTTGGCAGAGGAGGCCGCCGGCCTCGACGGACTGCATGCCGACAAACAGGCAGATATGGCATTGGTCACACTCAAGGCGCCCGATGGGCGCAAAGCCATGCCTGTCTTTACTTCGGCGGCTGCGCTGGAAACTTGGCACGGGGAAGCCCGTCCCGTGGCGGTTTATGCGGCCCGGGCTGCTCTTTCTGCGGTCTCCGAGGGTGCGCAGTTGCTGGTGCTGGATCCAGGGTCGGACTTCACGTTCGTGGTCCGACGCCCGGCCGTGTGGGCCCTCGCCCAGCAGCGGGACTGGACGCCGTCATACCTTGATGATCAACTGGAGTCTGCTCTCGCTTCAACCGTGTCAGCTTTCCGTACCGTGCGGCGGCTGGAGACGCAGCCCGGCGCAGGCGTTGCGTCGATGACTGCTGACGGGCGGACGGTGTCCGGCGGTGGTTCGGGTCCGGAGTTACGGGTGGTGCTCTTCCTCGAAGATGGCCTCGACGCTGTGGCCGTACAAACGCTGGTGACGCAACTCAATGAGGCGTGGGCGCGGATGGATTCCTTCGCTGAGGGCGTTGACTCCATTGAAGTGAAATTGCAGCGTGCGGCGCAGGAGCCTGGGCCGCACTAACGGCAGCCGGTTCCCCGGTCTGCCCCGGGGGAACAAGAGGATTTAGCCAGTGAATTTCGCTCTCTACAAGGAGATGCTGTCCATCCGCCCTGTCCGGCGCTTGCTGGTGGTGGGCATGATCGCCCGTATTCCGCATTCTGCGGCCGGGGTTCTCCTCACCCTGCACATCGTCCTGACCTTGGGCCAGGGCTACGCAGCCGCAGGTGCGGCAGCGGCCGTGATGACCATTGGCATCGCCGTGGGCGCGCCGTGGCGGGGCCGCAGGGTGGATATGGTGGGCCTGCGGAAGGCCCTGATCCCGTCGGTGGTTTCCGAGACCGTGATCTGGTCGATCGTCCCGCATGTATCTTACGAGTGGCTTCTGCCGTTGGTCTTTGTTGGCGGGCTCTTCACCCTGCCGATCTTCAGTGTTGTACGTCAGTCACTGGGCGTCATGGTGGAGGGGGAGCAGCGCCGGTCTGCGTTCGCCCTCGATTCCATCGCAACGGAACTCGTCTTCATGATTGGTCCGGCCGTTGGCGCCATTGTTGCCACGAGCGGTCACTCGGCGATAGGCCTGACTGCGGTGGGTATCTCGGTTTCCGTGGCCGGCCTGTTCCTCATGTGGTTCAACCCGCCAACGCGAACCGAAGCGGCCTGCACGCCGGAGGAGTCCGCGGACCGGGCCGCAGCGGACCTTGCTGCGGCTGAAGCGGCCATGGTGGCCTCGGCCCCGGCCCATGTCCAGGAAGCGGCATCGGAAATGGCGCCCTCCACCTCGCGCGGGGCAGCCCTCCGAAGCCGCGTCGCCAGGAATTTCACGTGGTTCACCGCATCCGTGGCTGCTCTCTTTACGGTGGCGGCGGGTTCGGGCATGGTGCTCAGCGGCTCGGATGTGAGCATCGTCGGGTTGCTGGAGCGCGGCGGGCACGAGAATGAAATTGGCATCGTGTTCTTCTTCTGGTGCGCCTCATCCGTGGTGGGCGGACTGATCTACGGCTCCATGAAGCGCTCCATTTCGCCCATGCTGTTGCTGTTGGGCATGGCCGCGCTGACCATCCCCATGGGGTTTGCCCAAGACACCTGGACCCTGGCTTTCCTGTCACTCCTGCCGGGCTTGTTGTGCGCGCCCGTCCTGTCCGCGTCGTCGGAGAAGGTCGCCGACCTCGTGGACGAGGAACGCCGCGGCGAAGCCATGGGCTGGTACGGCTCTGCTCTGACGGCCGGCGTCGCGCTGGGCGCCCCCTTGGCCGGCGTTTTCATCGACGCAGTGGGTCCTTCAGCGGGCTTCGCAGCCATCGGTTCGGCAGGTGTCGTGCTCTGTATTGCGGGCCTGGTTCTGACCTCCTTGCGTCGACGCGCCGCCCGCGTCTGACGGACCGAAGCAGAGGAAAGCACGACGGCGGGTCGACCACATGTGGTCGACCCGCCGTCGTTGAAACTCGTGGCAGTTGCCGGCTAGTTCACCGGACCGGTGAACTTTTCGCCGGGGCCCTTGCCTGGGGCGTCGGGAATCAGCGATGCCTCGCGGAAGGCCAACTGCAGTGAGCGAAGCCCATCGCGCAACGGGCCGGCGTGCTGTGAGCCGATTTCCGGGGCGGCTGCGGAAACAAGGCCGGCGAGGGCTGTGATCAGCTTGCGGGCTTCGTCGAGATCCTTGAGGTCTTCGGCGTTGGGGTCATCCGCCAGGCCTACCTTCACGGCAGCTGCACTCATCAGGTGAACGGCGCCAGTGGTGATGACTTCTACGGCCGGAACTTCAGCGATGTCGCGGATCTGCTGGGAAACTCCGGCATCAGCGGCAGGGGAAGCCGCGTTTTCGCTGTAGGAGTTGCGGGAATTGCTGTCTTCAGTGCTCATACTGGTAAGCTTGTCACAGACCGACTGGAAGTCGTTATTCACGGCCAGATATTCACGGCCAAGATCAGCAGTAATGCTCCCGCCACGTGCAATGTGCGCTCGGCGGGTTGTTTCTGTAGAATTGTCTTTCAGTTTGCAAGCGGAGTTCTCTCCCACCCGCGTCAGCCGTTTCCCTTCAGGGACATGATCCCTTTCGGGACAAGAGGTTGCCGGGTACCTGGTCGGACACATGGGTGGCACAGCCGCCCATAGTGCGTACTTCCCGTAAGGGGAGTGCAGCCGATCTTCGAGGCCTTCGATTGCACCAGCAATTGGGGGCCTTCTCTATTTGCCGGTGACATCACCACAACCACAGGAGCTTTAACATTAGCGAGCCAAGAATCAATGAGCGTATCCGCGTCCCCGAGGTGCGGTTGGTCGGCCCTGCCGGCGAACAGGTAGGAATTGTCCGCATCGAGGACGCCCTGCGTCTTGCTGCCGAATCCGATCTCGATCTCGTTGAAGTTGCCCCGCAGGCTAAGCCTCCTGTTTGCAAGTTGATGGACTTCGGAAAGTACAAATACGAAGCTGCAGTCAAGGCCCGCGAAGCCCGCAAGAACCAGACCAACACGGTTCTGAAGGAAATTCGCTTCCGCCTCAAAATCGACAAGCACGACTACGAAACCAAGCGCGGCCACGCACTTCGCTTCCTCGGCGCCGGTGACAAGGTCAAGGCCATGATCCAGTTCCGCGGTCGTGAGCAGCAGCGTCCGGAGATGGGCATCCGCCTGCTCCAGAAGTTTGCTGAAGATGTTGCCGAGGTTGGCATCGTTGAGTCCAGCCCGCGCATTGATGGCCGCAACATGGTTATGGTGATCGGTCCGCTGAAGAACAAGGCCGAAGCGAAGGCAGAAGCCCGCCGTGCCGCCCAGCGTGCAGAAGCCAAGGCCCAGAATGAGGCCAAGGCGTCGGGACACGTGGACACCACTGGTGACCAGGCTCCGCTGACGCAGTCCTTGGGTGACCTTCTCCCGGCCGGCTTCCTGGCTGGCCAGGACGAGACCACGCAGGACACTGTGGAGGCTCCCGAGGTTGAAGCAGCCGTCGCCGAAGAGGCTCCGGTTGTTGAAGAGGCCCCGGCAGCTGAAGAGGCAGTGGCGGTCGAGGAAGCTCCTGTCGCAGAAGAAGCTCCGGCGCCTGTTGTCGAAGAAGCACCCGTAGTCAAGGAAGCCCCGGCTCCCAAGGCTGAACCGGCCAAGGCTGCACCGGCCAAGGCTGCACCGGTTGAAAAGGCTCCGGCAGCGAAGGCCGCTCCGGCCGAAAAGGCTCCGGCAGCGAAGGCTGTCCCGGCCGAAACGCCGAAGCCTGTGGTTCCGGCCGCTCCGAAGCCCGCGGTTCCTGCGGCTCCGAAGCCCATGGCCAAGCCGGCAGCTCCCAAGCCGGCAGCTCGGCCCGCGGCCCCCAAAGCCGCGCCGAAGCCTGCTTCACGCAAGACCAACTAACTAGTTCAACGCCGAGGAGGCTCCGCCTCCACCGGCAAGCAACCAGCATGCCGGCCCTCGCGGGCCGGCTGCGCGAAAGAATCGCGGACTTGTCCGTGGATACGTAAGGAGATCGGTTCCCATGCCGAAGATGAAGACCCACAGCGGTGCTAAGAAGCGCTTCAAGCTGACCGGTACCGGCAAGCTGAAGCGTCAGCAGGCCAACCGCCGTCACTACCTGGAGCACAAGTCCTCCAGGCTGACCCGTCGCCTCGCCGGCGACAAGCTCGTCTTCAAGGGCGATGCCAAGGTCATCAAGAAGATGCTCGGCGTCTAAGTTCCAAGTTCTTTGGGTGCTGCCATCCGGCAGCAGCCGACTACACCAAAAGCCTTCTCAGGCCGGCCGGGTTTCCGGCAGTAGCAGCTTGGGATAAAGATTTCTGAAGGAGTACGCACGTGGCACGTGTGAAGCGGGCGGTAAACGCCCACAAGAAGCGCCGGGTTGTCCTCGAACGCGCCAAGGGTTACCGCGGTCAGCGTTCGCGCCTGTACCGCAAGGCCAAAGAGCAGCTGCTGCACTCGTTTGTGTACAGCTACGGTGACCGCCGTAAGAAGAAGGGTGACTTCCGTCGCCTTTGGATCCAGCGTATCAACGCCGCATCCCGCGCCAACGGCCTTACCTACAACCGTCTCATCCAGGGCCTTAAGGCCGCTGAGGTTGAGGTTGACCGCCGCATGCTGGCCGAGCTGGCTGTCTCTGACGCCAACGCTTTCGCCGCTCTGGTGAACGTTGCCAAGGCTGCACTCCCGGCTGACACATCCGCTCCGGCCGCAAAGGCCGTTGCTGCTCCGAAGGCTGCAAAGGTTGCTCCGGCTGCCGCTACGGCAACGGCAGTCAAGGCCGTTGTTTCCGAGAAGCCCGCCATCGATGGCGCAGTTGCCGCTGATGGCGACGAGGCTCCGGAAGGCTACGCCATCAAGGGCAACGCCGAGTCCAAGAAGTACCACGTTCCGGGTTCCACCTGGTACAACACCACCGCTGCTGAATACTGGTTCTCCACCGTTGAGGCTGCAAAGGCTGCCGGCTTTGAGCCTGCAGGTGGCGAAGCACGCCAGCAGATCAAGAACTAGTCGCAACAGCCACTAAAGTTCTTTATATGAACGAAACCGGGCGCCCGCAAGACTTTTCGATGACCAACCCCCGAGCTGATCGGGTGAGGGATGTCGCCAAGCTTGCCGGGCGCCCGGCCCGTTTAAAACGCGGGCGCTTCCTCGCGGAAGGTCCGCAGGCGGTACGCGAGGCGTTGAGCCTGCACCGTGAGCGCATAGCGGCGGGAGGTCCCGCCGTCGTGCATGAAGTTTTTGCCAGCGAAGCGTGCCTGGACCGTCTTCCGGAACTTGCAGACCTCGCGCAGGATACGCCGCTCCGGCTGGCAAGCGACGAAGTCCTGGCCGCCATGGCGGATACGGTCAACCCGCAGGGAATTGTGGCTGTGTGCAGTTTTGTGGACGTCACCCTGGACTCAGTGCTCGACGCCGGTCCACGCCTGATCGCGGTCATGTGCCAGGTACGGGACCCCGGCAACGCCGGCACGGTCCTTCGCGCAGCTGATGCGGCCGGTGCTGATGCCGTGGTCCTGACGGGCTCGAGCGTGGACATCTACAATCCCAAAGCTGTCCGATCCACCGCCGGTTCCCTGTTCCACCTCCCAGTGGTGCTTGGAGCCGATGTTGAGGATCTGGTGGAGCGCTGCAGGGAACGCGGTATCGGTGTCCTGGCCGCCGACGGCTACGGGACCGTCAACCTTGACAAGCTCCAGGACGAAAATGCTGCCCGGAGGCTCGGGAATGATTCTGTAACGTCTGAGTACGCTCTGGAGGCGCCTACGGCGTGGCTGTTCGGCAACGAGGCACAGGGCTTGTCAGATGCCGAGTTGTCGCTCGCTGACCACCGCGTGGCTGTGCCCGTCTACGGTGCGGCTGAGAGTCTGAATCTGGGCACGGCAGCCACCGTGTGCCTTTACGCCAGTGCACGCTCCCAGCAGGGCGCCACAGTGGGGAATGTGTAAGCAGCGCGTCGCCGGGAGACTCTTCCTGGCCCAGGAGGCGGTACCAAAGCGATCGTGGCGGCTATCGCCGTGCTGTGCGGGGCTTGGGAAAAGTTCCAGTCCCCGCACGGCATCGAAGGTCAGCCGGCAAGTGGTCGTTTGCGTTCCAGCAGGCCGCTGAGCAGGGCAACGCCCAGGCCCAGGATGGCCAGTACCGCGCCCACCAGGGCGGGCGCTACATAGCCCCAGCCCCACGCGATCACGGTGCCGCCCAGGAAGGCTCCCAAGGCGTTGGCGATGTTCAAGGCAGAGTGGTTCAGCGAGGACGCCAGGGATGCGGCTCCCGGGGCTGCGTCGAGCAGGCGGGTCTGCAATGCAGGGGTGAGCATCGAACCGACGCCCCCTACAACGAACGCCATGATGAACGCTGCCCATGCCCAGTGCGCTGCGATGGCGTAGACCACCAGGGCTACGGCAATGCCCGGCATGACCCAGTAGATGGTGCCCATGACGGATTTGTCGGCGATGCGCCCGCCCACGATGTTGCCTACCACCATGCCGAGGCCGTAGAGGGCTACGACAGCTGGAATGAGGCTCTCGGGGATTCCTGCCACGGAAGTCATGGTGTGTGCGATGTACGTGTAGACAGCGAAGAATCCGCCGAAGCCGATGACGCCGATGAGCAGGGCCAGCCATACCTGCAGGCGCTTGAGGGCGCCAAGTTCACGACGGATGCTGGCGTCGGGGTGGGCTGCTTCGAAGGGCACGAACTTCCATACCATTGCCACCGTTACTAGTCCGATGGCGCCAACAATGATGAAGAGCAGCCGCCAGCCAAAGGTTTGTCCCACCCAAGTGGCCAAGGGCACGCCGATGACGTTGGAAACTGTGAGCCCGGCCATCACCATCGATATCGCCCACCCGCGCTTGGTTGGAGCAACGAGCCCGGCGGCGATGACGGCGGCCACGCCGAAGAAGGCTCCATGCGGAAGGCCCGAGGCGAAGCGGGAGAGCAGCATGAAGCCGTAGTCCGGTGCGATGAAAGATGTGAGGTTCGCGAGTGAAAGGAACAGCATGAGTCCCAAGGCGAGATGCTTCTTGGGGAGCTTGGCCCCGAAGGCTGCGAAAATCGGTGCGCCGATGACCACGCCAAGGGCGTAGGCCGAGATCAGGTTTCCTGCCTCCGGTGTGCTGATGCCGAGTCCCTCCTCCACTTCCTTCAGGAGGCCCATCATGGCGAACTCGGTGGTACCTATGGCGAACCCGCCCATGGCCAACGCCAGGATGGCCAGGCCAAGGTGGCGCCTTGTTGCTTTAGCGGCAGTGGACGGGGACACGGTGGTAGTCATAAGCCTGTTTCTTGAGGGTGCCTTGCGGGCTGGGAATGCGGAGAAAATCCGATAACAAGTTTAGTCCCGCGGCTTGTCGTTGACGCAGGAATGTGACGATGCCCATCAAGCGGCCGCCCCTAGACTGGGGGAGTGACTGCACTGATAAATGTTGTTGGCGCTGCGATCGTCGATTCTTTGGAAGCACCCACCCGCCTTCTTGCTGCGCGCCGTTCAGCACCACCGCAGTTTGCCGGAATGTGGGAATTTCCAGGTGGCAAGGTGGAAGCCGGCGAGACTGCGGAAGCCGCCCTGCACCGGGAACTGGCCGAGGAACTGGGCATTGAGGTTCAGCTGGGACGGGAGTTGGAGTCAGGTCGCCCTGAAGGGTGGGTCCTCAATGAACGGGCCGCCATGCGGGTTTGGTTTGCGGAACTTACTGCCGGCGAGCCCGCACCGTTGGAAGACCATGACGAACTGCAGTGGGTATCACTAACGGGTGGAGATGAAGCACTTGGCCTTCCCTGGATCCCGGCGGACTTCCCGATTGTCCGGGCTTTGCTGGACAGGGTGGTCGCACCGGCATAGCAGGGCCACCTCAGAACAGTGGCTGCTGTCCAGGGAGTGTGCCGGCGCCCACCTCAGGGGCGGAGGGCCCCTGCATCGGACGGGCGTTGCGGTGGCTGAATCCTGAGGTCCGGGTGTAGCCGTACTTCGCTTTGAAGTGGGTGATCCGGCCGGTCAGCCAAGTGCTGTATTCCTTCGAGACATAGGAACCTTGGCCGTAGAGGCGGCGGTACTTCCCGACCAGTTCGGGGTGCTGGGCCGCCAGCCACTGCATGTACCACTCCCGCGTTCCTGGCTTCAGGTACAGCGCTCCGGCGGTGACGCCCGTGGCGCCGGCTTTGGCCAGTTCGCTGAACAACGAATCGAGGGCCTCGTCCGAGTCGGTCAGCCACGGCAGGATGGGCATCGCCATGACACCGCAACCCAGGCCGGCTTCCCGGAGCCGGGAAATGAGTTTGAGCCGTGCCCTGGGTGAGGGCGTTCCGGGTTCCACCAGCCCGGCAAGATCCTCATTGGTCATGGCGAGCGAAATCCCGAGGTCCACTGGGACCATCGTGGCAGCGTGCTTGAGGAGGGGGATGTCCCGCGCCAGCAGGGTGCCTTTGGTCAGGATGGAGAATGGTGTGCCTGAGTCCGCCAGTGCACGGATGATTCCGGGCATCAGGGCGTAGCGGCCTTCGGCGCGTTGGTAGGGGTCGGTGTTGGTTCCCAAAGCGACTTGGTGCCGTTCCCACGAGGGTTTGGCGAGTTCCCTCCGGAGCACTTCGGCGGCATTGATCTTCACCACCACTTGCGAATCGAAGTCGCGCCCGGCGTCGAATTCCAGATAGGTGTGGCTCTTGCGGGCGAAGCAGTAGACGCACGCGTGGCTGCAACCGCGGTAGGGGTTCACCGTCCACTCGAACGGCATGGCAGAACCCGAAGGCACCTTGTTGAGCACTGACTTTGCGGTGACCTCATGAAAGGTGACTCCGGAGAATTCGGGTGTTGAGATGGAACGCACCAGCCCGGCCAGCGGCAGCAGCGCATCCATGGCCGGGGCAGGGCCTGGAGCTGAAGAGCCGCCGTCGTCGGACGCCGGTCCACGGGTAGGTGACAGTGCTTGTGCGTCCCATCTCATGAACTCCATTCGAAGGTATGTTCGAATGAATGTCAAGGACCCCGGAGCGAATCGCCCACACCAGGGGCCAAGCGTTGCTAGGGTTGGCCCATGATTCTGCTGACTGGGTTCGAACCGTTCGGCCAAGACGATGTCAATCCTTCCTGGCATGCCGTGCGCCGCGCACAGGACATCCTCCGTGCCGAAGGCCTGGTGGTCGAAGCCCGGGAATTGCCGTGCGTGTTTGGTGATTCGGCCACAACACTCAGCGAAGCCATGGCCACCATCAACCCGGACCTTGTGGTCTGCGTGGGACTGGCCGGCGGACGTGCACGGATATCCCTGGAACGTGTGGCCATCAACTGCGATGACGCACGGATTCCCGACAACAAGGGCCAGAAACCTGTGGACGAGGAAGTGGTCCCCGGCGGCCCGGCGGCGTACTTCTCCACCTTGCCCATCAAGGCCGCGTTGCGGGACCTCCAGATTGCTGGAATCAACGGCGAGGTCTCGCAGTCGGCAGGAACCTACGTCTGCAACCACCTTTTCTACGCGTTGATGCACCTGCTTGCTTCGACCGCAAGCGTCCGCGGCGGTTTCGTGCACATTCCCTACCTCCCGGAACAGGTGTCCCCGGAAAGTGGTACCCCGTCCATGCCCTTGGAATCCATGGCGGAGGGCCTTGCCGTCGTGGTGCGCACGGCCCTACGGGCGCAAGTGGACGCTGCCCTCAGTGCCGGAGCCATTCATTAGATAAGTTCCCATTCCACGGTGACGCTGGCCGTGACGGAAGACTCTCCGGCCTGAACAGGCAGTGATTCGGCGGAGAACGATGCCCTGACCATCCCGCCCATGGGGATGGGGGCACCATGGACGGGCTCCTGGGCAATGGATTTCACCTGCCCCAGCCGTGCAGAAGCCAGCGATGCGTACTGCTGGGCACGTGCCAGTGCGTCCAGCCATGCCGCCTCCTGCGCCTGGGCGGTCACCGCGGTTGCATCGGCGAAACCTTGGTCGATCCCATTGATCCTGATGTCGTCACCACCGGCCGCCACTGCGGCGGCGATGGCTGCCGGCGCATCGGCATGTGAACGGATTCCCACCTGCAGGGCGGTGGAAGCTACATACGCCGTGACCTTCTGGCCTTGTCCTTCCACCCACACCAGATCGGCCCTCAGATTCAAGCCGCTGGTCCGCAGGTCGACGTCCGTAACGCCGGCCTCCCGCAAACTTACCGCGACAGCGCCGGCCGCCTTCCCGGCGTCGTCGTAGGCCTTGGCGGCAGTGTCCCGGCGCGTTTCCACGCCGAGCGTCAACGTGACCAGATCCGGAACTGCTGTGGCGCTCGCCGTCCCCGTTACAGTGATGCTGCGTTTCATGAGGCCTCGATTCCCTTGCCGGCAGGTCCGTCCTGCCGATGGTGGTCAGTGTCAATGTATCCGCCCGCCGCGAGTCCCGCCTGGCGCTCAAAGAAGTTGTTCGACGCCGGATTGCCGCTGCGGAGCATCGACCAGCCGGCGGCGATGCCGTAGAGAGCAAGGAACGGCACGCCCAGACAGTACGCGTATTGGGTGCTGTGCCGCTCTTCGTGCCCCAGCAGCACGGCATTGCTGCCGGCAATTCCGTGAGGTGCGCGGTACAGAATGACGTTGCCCAGCGTGAACGCTCCGGCATGGGGGAGCTTCCAGTCATAACCAGCCGCGATCAGCAGCCCGCGCGGCCCGCGCGACACCGTGCTCCGGGACGCGACGGCGACCATCAGTCCCAGCGGCGTGGACAGGTTCACGACGTTGGCGAGCTGCCTTATGCGTTGCGCGGGTGTCATGAGGCCTATGCTAGACCCGCCGTCTATGGCACGGCGCAGGCCGCGGGGATACGCTGATCGGGCACCCGCCGGTGCAGGGGAACCACTATGGGGGAAGAGGATCAATGAACGCGAAACGCGCCTTGGGCGTCGTCGGTGTGCTGATTGCGGTGATGGTGGCTTTGACCGGTTGCGTCAAGCTCAACATGTCGGTGAAGGTCAACAACGAAAAGAGCGTGGACTACGAAGTTGTCTACGCCATCCAAAAATCCGTGCTGGGGGATAAGACCTTCGACGAGTTCATGGAGTCGAATGGCAGCGGGGGCGAAATGGACATCCCCGAAGGTTCCACAGTGGTGGACTACGAAGACGAGAAGTACAAAGGCAAGCGGATCACCGCAGCCAATCTCGATCCTGCCAAGCTCGCGGAGTCTTCCAGCTCCGAAAATCCCTTCCAGTTGAAGAAGGAAGGTGACTTCTATGTCCTCACCATGGGTGGCGTGACAGGTGCCGGCAATGGGGATCCGTCGGCGTCGAGCATGGCAAAGTCCATGTTCGACGAAGCCTCCGTCAAGTTCACGTTCCCGGGCAAGGTCGTAGAGGCCCAAGGTGCCACTGTGGAGGGGAACACCGCGACGTTTGACATGCTGTCCGTCGAGGAATCAGTGGTCCAAGCCAAGGCTGAGGCCAACGCGGGCGTACCCATGTGGATCATCTGGATCCTGGTGGCCGTGCTGGTGATCGCCGCTGCGGTGGTGCTCCTGTTCGTGCTGTTGCGCAGGAAGTCCGCACAGCAGACTCCGGCGCTCGCAGGCGCTGCGCCCTACGGCCGGCCCGCCGACGCACCCAACCCGGGGGCCTACCCCCAGCAGCCAACGCAGTCACCCCAAGCGGACTGGGCAGGGCAGGGCTACACCCCGGGGGCGCCGCCGGCCCAGGCCGCGGCACCGACCCAGGTCCCGCAGCCGCCTGCTCAGCAGTTCCCGACGCAGCAGACGACGCAGTTGCCGACGCAGCAGCCGCCCGGCCAACGGCACGACGACGGACAGCCGTCACCGCCGCCGCCGGCACCGCCCGCTTAGGGTATGAGGGCACACACGGCGACATCCGCCGTCGTGCTGCTCACATGGCGGGACGCATGGTGGTGGGTTAAATCCCGTCCGTGACGTTCAACTAGACTGAAGGGTAGTGCCTGCCGTCCGCGGCAAGCACTGCCCTTTCGTTTTGCAGGCCTGCTTTGCCGGCCGATCCCTACTCGTAGCTAAGAACAGTAGATGACTGACACTTTGCCAGGCGCTGCCATCCCGAATCCGCTGGATGAAGCCGCCATCACCGCCGCCGTCGAGGACGCCATTGCCGCAATCGCGGCTGCTTCCTCCCTCGAAGAACTCAAGGCTGTCCGCCTCGCCCACACAGGCGAGAAGTCGCCACTGAGCCTGGCCAACCGTGAAATCGGTGGGCTCGCCAAGGAGCACAAGGCTGCGGCCGGCAAGCTCATGGGGTCCTCCCGTGGCCGCGTCAACCAAGCGCTCGCAGCCCGGACCGAGGTTCTCGAAGCAGAGAACGACGCCCGCATCCTGGTCGAAGAAACCGTGGATGTCACCGCCGCTCCGCGTCGACGCCGGGCAGGTGCACGCCACCCGCTGTCCACGTTGCAGGACCGCGTCTCGGACATCTTTGTTGGCATGGGCTGGGAAATCGCCGAAGGGCCCGAGGTGGAGTCCGAGTGGTTCAACTTCGATGCCTTGAACTTCAAGCCGGACCACCCTGCCCGCGAAATGCAGGACACGTTCTTCGTGGAGCCTCCTGAAGCCCACCTGCTCATGCGCACGCACACGTCGCCTGTACAGGTCCGCTCGATGCTGGAACGCGAAGTTCCCATCTACGTGTTGTGCCCCGGCAAGGTGTTCCGCACTGACGAACTCGATGCCACGCACACTCCCGTGTTCCACCAGTTCGAGGGTCTTGCGATTGACAAGAACCTGAGCATGGCGGATCTGCGCGGCACGCTGGAGCACTTTGCCCGCCAGATGTTCGGCGACGAAGCGTCCATCCGCCTGCGCCCCAACTACTTCCCGTTCACGGAGCCTTCCGCCGAGCTGGACATCTGGCACCCCGGTGCCAAGGGCGGTCCCCGCTGGATCGAATGGGGTGGCTGCGGCATGGTCAACCCCAACGTCCTCCGGGCAGCCGGCATCGATCCGGACATCTATTCAGGTTTTGCTTTCGGCATGGGCATCGAGCGCACGCTTATGTTCCGCAACGAGGTCGGCGATATGCGCGACATGATCGAAGGCGACGTACGTTTCAGCGAGCACTTCGGGATGGAGATCTAACAGTGCGTATCCCACTTTCCTGGCTGCGTGAATTCGCGCAGGTTCCGGCCGATGCTACGGCCGAAGACGTCATGGCTGACTTGGTCAAGGTCGGTTTTGAAGAAGAAGAAGTCCACCGTCCCACGGACGAGCTCACGGGCCCCGTCGTGGTGGGCCAGGTCCTGAGCCTGGTCAAGGAACCGCAGACCAATGGCAAGACCATCAATTGGTGCCAGGTCCGGGTCGTTCCCGAGGGACAGGAACAGACCCTCACCGGCAAGGGCATTGATCCTTCCGGCGTGCAGGGCATCATCTGCGGTGCGCACAACTTTGTTGAGGGCGACAAAGTGGTTGTTACCCTTCCTGGTGCAGTGTTGCCCGGAAACTTCCAGATCTCAGCAAGGAAGACCTACGGTCACCTGTCCGCGGGCATGATCGCTTCTGTCCGAGAGCTGGGAATCGGCGATGACCACGACGGCATCCTGGTCCTCTCAAGCATCGGCCTGGACCCGGAAATCGGCACCGACGCGATGGAACTGCTGGGTCTGTACGATCAGGCAGCGGAAATCAACGTCACCCCGGACCGCGGCTACGCCTTCTCCATCCGTGGCGTAGCGCGCGAGTACGCCCACGCAACCGGAACCACCTTCGTGGATCCGGCGTCGAAGGTCTCGGCTCCGGCCACCCTGCAGGGCGGCTACGGCGTCAAGCTCAACGACGACGCTCCCATCTACGGCAAACCCGGCTGCGACCGCTTTGTGGTCCGCACGGTGCGTGGTGTGGACGCTTCCCGTCCCACGCCGCCGTGGATGTCCGCCCGCCTTCGTTTGGCCGGCGTGCGGTCCATCTCGCTGCCCGTTGATATCTCCAACTACGTCATGCTTGAGCTCGGCCAGCCGAACCACTGCTACGACCTGGATAAGCTCGCAGGCGACATCGTGGTGCGTCGTGCCGTGGCGGGGGAGAAGATCACCACCCTCGATGACAAGGTGCGCACGCTCGACGTCGAGGACCTGCTGATCACCGATGACTCCGGCGCCATCGGCATCGCCGGCGTGATGGGCGGTGCCCACACTGAGGTGTCCGATTCCACCACGAACATCCTGGTGGAAGCCGCGCACTTCGACGAAGTGTCAATCGCTCGTTCCCGTCGCCGCCACAAGCTGCCGTCCGAAGCTTCCAAGCGCTTTGAGCGCGGGGTTGACTGGCACATCGCCAACATTGCCGCGCACCGCGTCGTGGACCTGTTGGTGGAGCTCGCCGGGGGCACGGCAGATGAGGCCGGGACCGACGTCGGAACCGCCCCTGGCGCTGTGACCATCGAGCTGCCGGCAGAATTTGCCGCTGCACGGATTGGTATCGACTTCACTGACGAGCAGATCACCACGTCGCTGGTGGATCTGGGGGCCGCCGTGGAGAAGACCGCCAACGGCTACTTGGTGACGGCTCCCAGCTGGCGCAACGACCTTGAAACCAAGGAAGACCTCTCCGAGGAAATCGCCCGCCTGGTGGGATACGATAACATCCCGTCCACCCTCCCCGTGGCGCCTCCGGGCCGTGGCCTGAGCCGCAGCCAGCAGCAGAAGCGCCGCGTTGTTCAGGCGTTGGCTGATGCCGGTCTCACCGAGGTGTTGTCCTACCCGTTCGTTTCCAAGGCAGCCAACGACACGTTCGGTGTTGCTGCTGAAGGAGCGGCGCGTCCGGCGTTGAAGTTGGCGAACCCGATCAGCGAAGAGCAAGGTTTCCTTCGCACGTCCATCCTGCCGGGCCTGATCGAGGTTGCCCGTCGCAACCACTCGCGCGGCTTCCGGGACCTGGCTCTTTATGAAGCAGGGTCGGTGTTCCTTCCGGGCGAAACGATGGGCACGGATTCCATTCCGCCGCTGGGCGTCAAGCCTTCGGATGAGGTTCTGGATGCACTGTACGACGGCGTCCCGCACCAGCCGCTGCATATCGCCGCTGTCTTCACCGGCCATGATTCTCCTGCCGCGGCTACCCACACGCCCCGCGAGTGGGATTGGGCCGATGCCTTGGACGTAGCCCGCCTTATTGCCGGTGTGCTGGGTGTTGAACTGGTTGTCAGCCAGGGCAGTCACCAGGCCTTCCACCCGGGCCGCGCAGCCCAGCTCGCGCTGCGCAACGGAGATGTTGTTGGATACGCAGGTGAGCTTCACCCGAAGCTGCTGGCTGCACACGATATGCCTGCACGTTCAGTGGCGCTCGAGATCAACGTGGAAGCACTATTCGAGGCTGCGGCTGATGTGATCGTGGCCAAGCACATCTCCGGATTCCCGGTGGCGACGCAGGACGTTGCTCTGGTTGTTCCGCAGGACGTGCCGGCGGATCAGGTCCTTTCGGCACTGCGCGAAGGTGCCGGGGAACTCCTCGAGGACGTTGCTCTCTTCGATGTCTACGTGGGCCCAGGGATCGAGGAGGGCAGGAAGTCGCTGGCCTTCGGTCTCCGTTTCCGTGCCGACGACCGTACCCTGACGGCGGATGAGGCTTCTGAAGCCCGTGCCGCCGCTGTTGCAGTTGCAGCCGAACGGTTTGGCGCAGTCCAGCGCTAGCCCCATTATCAAGTGAATCCCCGGGACCTGATGGTCCCGGGAATTTTCTTTTTGAGATTGAGCTCCCAGCATCTTGACAGAACATTCACATGTGTATGACAGTTTTGTCATGCACATGTGAAACATGTGTATCACATCCCTTGCACGGTTCGCTGAGAGCCGTCCCTTGAAAGGTACCCATGAAAAAGCACAACGTTGCTTTGCTGGTTGGAGCTGCAGTGATGGCTTTGACGTCCTCGCTTGGTGGAGCCGCAACAGCGTCAGAGTCGACGCCGCAAACAGCTGCCGCCGAGGTCCAGCCTGTATCGCACACGGTGGACCGGTCACAGGTTTCAGGATCTGCGGCTTCACCTTTGGCCGACAGGTACACGATTGCCGCACCTTCAAAGAACGGTGGTGCTTCCACCGATTCAGTCATCGGCGCTGATGGCCGGGTGCGCATCACCAACACGACGGCTGCTCCCAACCGATCAATAGTCCAGATCGAGTTCAACGGCGGCTACATCTGCTCCGGTGCGTTGATTTCCGACGACACCGTGCTGACCGCGGGCCACTGCGTGCACGAAGGCGGCACGGGCTCCGAGGCCGACTATTCCTGGGGTGTCAAAGTGGCTCCGGGTCGCAATGGTTCGACGGACCCCTACGGCACCTGCGGTGCTACCAAGATCTACACCGATCAGCGCTGGATCGATTCTGCCAATACCAACGCAGACTGGGGCGTCATCAAGCTCGACTGCAGCATCGGTAACACCACTGGCTGGCTCAACTACACCGGCACCACGGCAAGCCTAAACGGCACCAACGTGACCGTTCGTGGCTACCCGGGAGACAAGGCCTTCGGCACCATGTGGTCCATGACCGGTCCCATCGAGAGCACCACCACGGAGAAGGTTTACTACAAGATGGATACCTTTGGTGGGCAGAGCGGTGCACCCGTCTACAACAGCTCCAACACCATCATGGCTATCCACACCAACGGCGGAAGCTCCAACTCGGGCACCCGCATCACGCCGACGCTCGCGAACTACCTGACGTCGGTGAAGTAGCCCACTTGGGTTAATCCACCCAGCAGTGTTCCCCCGCAGCAGATTCTTGGCTGCGGGGAACACTTGCTTTGGCGAATAGGAGCCCGCCAAGCACAAGCTACATTTTGCAGGGGACAAAGTTCTCTATGGGGTAACGGGTGTGTGGATTGGACAGCGGGCGACCTTCCTTGGCAGACCACGTTCTTGGCCTAGGCACGACCCACCCCTGTTAGTAGCAAGTACTCCTGCCGAATGTTACATACCCATCTGATGCACGGTATTGACGGTGATTGGTTACAGCGGGCGACTCCTGTGCCTGAGCCAGGAGTGGATCTGCAGATGGATGGGATCTCGCAGTAGCCTCGGAACGCAGGGCCGTTCGGTGACAACCTTTCCTAGCGGAATTTGCCTTCAGGGTCGGCAAAGCGGCGGGTATTCCCACCAAGGTTTATTTCGTACTTTCCGGTGGTGAGTCCCATGACGAATTTGTCGGGCCCGAACACGTCGATGTGTCTGACGAAGTTTGGGCCGCCATCGGATTCTTGTTTGACGGTGAAGCCGGTGGCCTCGAACAAGGTCTTGACCTTGTCGTGTAGAGCGTCCATTTCTTCCAGGCTCAGCAGCCGCGGAGCTTGCCCGGGTCAGCCGAGGTGGTTCCGGTTCCTGGTCCGCCGGCGAACCGGGGCCGGTCCCGCGGCGAAAACACCGCTGAAACAGCCGGTGCAGGGACCGGTGTGCTCTCGGGCATCGGGTCCAGGATCATGGTGGCGACTGTCGCGGATGCTTCGGCGATGTTCCCGGAGAGCAGGTGCTGTTTGCGGATGTTGTCGCGTTGCTGCCAGGCTTCCATGTTCTTTTGCCGGGCTTTCTCTTACTGCGCCCTGTGCTTGGCCTCGCCGACGTCCTCGGCCAGAACCGCGAGGACACTTGCCAGCTTGCCGCGATCATCGGACCTGATGCCGCAGGCGTCCTTGAACAGGCGCCCGTAGCCGCCGTTGAAGTCCTGCACTGCCTGCTCCACGGCCCCGTACAGGAAGCCTCCCTCGGCACGCAGGAGTTCGTCGGCGGAGTTCGCGGCACGGATCAGCGCGTCGGCTGCGCCGTCATCAAAAGCAATTCCCATGCCTGCCCCCAAACCAGAACAATAAATCCAACGACTAGCATAACCGCTCCTTCGAACTCGAAGCGCTCCTGCCGGCACTGCTGGAACCAACTCTTCCCAACCACACGCCTGAGTTTTGGTGGCCGGAGGACCGGGCGTGGGCTGTTTGGACAGACTGGGACCTGCTGGGATCCAACGTCTTCGGCAGCAAAGAACTGATCGAGACCCTCCGGCGGCACCCCGACCTCGAAACACTGGACTGGTTCCCGGTTCGAGCAGACCCCCAAACACCCCTGGATCCTGTCCGGCAACAGCGAGCCTGAGTCGGGCTCGTGGACTGACCTGGCCGCCACCAAGTATGCCGGACAGGGAGATGCTTCTCGTCTCTGTGGGAGCTCCGGTGTTAGGGCGGTCGAATGTTGGTCGATTCCTCGCTGCGGGGGAGCGTCCAAAAATTCGTGGAGAATAGGCGGATGGACGGGGCATACGTTGTCGATTCGGTGACGAGCGAGACCGCGCCTTGGGTTCATGCGGCAAACCTGGAGCAGGCTCAGTTCGTGCGTCAGGCGCTCAGAGGAGCTGACGTTCTGGTTGTCGACCTGGATGGATCCAAAATGCTCACCCTGGATCAGCTCTTCGCAGAGTACAAGCAGAATTTTTCATTTCCGGACTACTTCGGTGGGAACTGGAGCGCCTTTGACGAGTGCCTGAAAGACTTGGAGTGGCTCCCTGCACGACGATATTTGACCATCATCAGCAACGCTGAGTTGGTGCTTTCCAGAGAGGGTGCAGCCTGTGCAGAATGCCGCGGGTGGTTGCTTCGGAAGCGTGAGTCCTGCAGTTGCCCGATTTGGGCATGGACACGGGGCGATGGCAGAGTCGTTTGAAGCCTCACAGAAGGGGAAATCCACCAAAGCTGTTGCGACATTGGGCTGGGGACTTAGCCGTGAGAGGAGGGCGTGATGGAGAATCCGGTGCTTGACCTGTGGAGGCTCGATGAGACGCCCGGCGCAGGAGACGCGATTGAACTGCTCGGCCAGCTGGCCCTCGAGCGCGCCCTTCGCTACGCCAAGACCGAGGACCGTGACGAGTTCGTGGCCGGCCGGCTTGCTGCACTGCACTTTGCTGCGACGCTCCTGGGAGTGGAGTCCCGCCGCCTCGTCCCTTCCTATCACTGCCCGCAGTGCGGCCCCGCCCAGGACCATGGTCGCCCAGGGTTCATGCTCGACGGCGGCCCCGCACCTCTTGCGCTCAGCGCGTCCAGAGCGTCGGGCTGGGTGCTGCTGGCCGGCGTCGTGCATCCTCCCGAAGAACTACGGCTGGGAGTGGATCTTGAATCGACTGGCAAAGCAACCTTCGAAGGCTTCGACGACGTCGCGCTGACCGCAACCGAGAAACGCTTCCTGTCCACCATCCCGGATCAGGAGCGAGATAGTCAGCGCGCGCGCCTGTGGGCACGCAAAGAGGCGTGGCTGAAGATGACGGGGGAGGGCCTGAGGCGCAACCCCGCAGAGCTGGATGTGCTGGACCTGCCCGGCCTGAGCGACGTCACCGAAACACCACTGCCTGAGGGTTTAGTCGCCGCTCTTGCCCTCGGCTAACGGGCAGAAGGCAGCGCCGGAAGCACAGCCTCGTAAAGCCATGGCCGGAGAATCGAGGCGCAGTCAAAGCCCGGAATGAACGAGTCCGCAGCCTCAATGAACGCCTCCGTGGACACCGAGCTGTGCCGGTTGGTGGCAGTCCAATGCTGCAGGAAGCCGAAGAACGCCTCGTTGCCGGCCGCGATTCGTAGGGCATGGACGGCCAGAGCTCCGCGCTTGTAGACGCGGTCATCGAACATCAACTCGGGGCCGGGGTCTCCCACCAACAAGTCCTGAGGGCCGGCGTCGAGCCTTTTCCACGCAGCTGTGGCCCGCGCAGCAACAGTCATGGTCCGGGATTCTTCGGACCACAACCATTCCGCGTAGCAGGCGAATCCTTCATGCAGCCAGATGTCTTTCCAGCTGCTCACGGTCAGCGAGTTGCCGAACCACTGGTGGGAGAGCTCGTGGGCGATCAAGCGCTGGGCGTCCCAGGACTCGCGCATGTGGTTGCGGCCGAAGATGGAGACGGTTTGGGCTTCCAACGGGATTTCCAGTTCGTCTTCAGTGACTACCGAGGTGTAGTCCGTGAACGGGTAGGGGCCGAAGCAATCCTCGAAGGTCCGCATCATGTCGGGCTGGCGTCGCAGGCCTTGAAGAGCATCCACCGCCATCTCGGGCGTGACTGCTACGAACTGCGGCACCCGGGGGTGGGTGTCGTCAACGTGCAGGGGAACCTTGACGTACCGGCCGATCTGCACGGTGGCGAGGTAGGTGGCCATGGGTTCAGCGTGTTCGTAGACCCAGGTCTCCCTGCTGGACTTGCGGGAGTGGGAGATCAAGGTGCCGTTGCACACCGGCCGGTAGTTGTCGTCTGTGGTCACGGAGATGAGGAAGCTGGACTTGTAGCGGGGATGGTCATTGCAGGGGAACCAGGAGGCCGCGCCGTTGGGCTGGCCGGCCACCAGGACGCCGTCGTTCAGTTCTTCCCACCCCACATCGCCCCACAGGCCGCGGCGCGGCTGGGGATTGCCGTCATAGCGGATCTCCAAAGAGAACTGCTGGCCGGGCCTCAGCGGCGACGCCGGGTTGAGCACAAGGTGTTCGGCCCTGTGGCTGAACTTCTGGAGCTTCTTGCCATCCAGCTGGACCTTGCTGGCCCGCAGGCCCACCAAGTCCAAAACAATCTGAGCCGTAGTTGCCAACGCCGTGCATCGCAGGACCGCCTTGCCGATCAGCTTGTTGCTGCCCAGCCTGACATCGAGATCCAACTCGTACCGGTCCACACGGTAGCTGGTGCTGCCGTGGTCCAGAGTGTAGGGGTCCGCTTCGGTCATGGGGGCGGTGATTGGTACGGTCATGATCCGTCCAATCTACTTGAGGCGAGGCGCTTGTGCCGACGGACCCACCCACGGGCTCACCGGGTTGCCCATCCAGTACGTTCCGGCCGGCACTGTCTCACCCCGCATCACCAACGACGCCGGACCAACAGTTCCGCCGTCGCCGATACTGGCCGCGGGCAGGATGACGCCGTGGGGACCCATAGTGGCTCCGTTGCCTAGCGTCACTGTATCCAGGCTCATCACGCGGTCGTGGAACAGGTGCGTCTGGACAACACAGCCACGGTTGACGGTGGAGTTCTCTCCCAGGGTCACGAGGTCAGCCTCTGGCAGCCAGTAGCTCTCGCACCAGGTTCCACGGCCGATCTTGGCGCCGAGGCCTCGAAGCCACCACACCAAGGCGGGAGTTCCGGCGGCGGATCGGGCAAACCACGGGGCGCTCACCATTTCGATAAAAGTGTCCACCACCTCGTTGCGCCAAATGAAGGAGCTCCATAGGGGGTGTTCGCCTGAACGGATGGTCCCCACCAGGACCCATTTGGCCACGATGGAGCTGAGTGCTGCTACTGCTCCTGCTGCCAGCATCACCACCCCACCCAGGACCGCCGCGATCCAATAGCCCCATCCGCGCGCGATCCAATCCAGAACCAGCATCACGCTGACGGCGATGGCCACCGTAAGGATGACCGGTATCAGGCGGCACAGTTCCCAGAGCGCCCTTGCTATCTTCAGCTTGAGGGCTGGGCGGAAGGTTCTTGTCTGATCGGCATCGACGGCGGTGCGGCGCAACCTGACAGGCGGACTGCCCAGCCAGGAGGTGCCGGACTTTGCTTTGGCCGGCGTGGCAGACAGCACCGCGACGAGGGAGTTCTTGGGCACGTTGCGTCCCGCGGCGGTCATGCCTGAGTTGCCCAGGAAGGATCGCTTACCGATCTTGGCCGGCGCAATTTTCATCCAGCCGCCACCCAGTTCGTAGGAGGCCACCATGGTGTCGTCAGCCAGGAAGGCGCCGTCGCCGATGGTGGTCATTTTCGGAACAAGAAGCACTGTTGAGGCTTCCACGTTCTTGCCCACCTTGGCCCCGAGGAGTCGCAACCAGAGGGGCGTGAAGAGGCTGGCGTAGACGGGGAAGAGGAGGTCCCGGGCCATGTCCAGGAGGCGTTCGGTGGCCCAGACTTGCCAACCTATGCGGCTGCGCACCCGGTAGTAGCCCTCCTTGAGGCCCAAGCCGAGAAGCCTCGCAACAATCAGAATCAGCACGAGGTTGCCGAAGAACCACACCAGGGCAGCAAGAGGAAGGGCCAAGGCGATCTGTGGAAGCGCTGTTTCCAACGACTCGTGGCCTTGGATGAACGCCAGAACCACCAGGGCACCGGCGAACGCCGAGAGATAGGGGATAAGCGCCAGCAAAGCCGAAGCGCTGGCAAAAGCGGAGAACCAGAGCCGGTCAGTCACTGGCCGCCTGGTGATTGTTTCCGGCCATTCGTGCTTGGCTTTTCCGCGGCGCTCCGCAGGGGAGCCGGCCACAAGGTGTCCGGCTTTCACTTTGCCCAGCACAGCGGATCCAGCGTCGACGTGTGCGCCCGCGCCGATGGTGGCTCCGGGCATCAGGGTGCTTCGGGCGCCGACAACTGCACCGGCTCCCACATGGATCTGGCCGATGTGGACGGAGTCACCGTCAACCCACCAGCCAGAAAGGTCCACTTCGGGCTCGATGTTGGCTCCGCTGCCCAAGGACAGGAGACCGGTGACCGGGGGCAGTGAGTGCAGGTGGACGTCCTTGCCGATCTTGGCTCCGAGGGCCCGTGCGTAGTAAGGCACGAACGGGGCGCTGGCCAGACCGATGGCACCCGAGAGGTCTTGTATTTGCTCGGCCAGCCACAATCGCAGATGGGTCTTGCCTGAACGCGGGTAGGTGCCGGGTTGGATCCTGCCAAGAAGCACCTTGGCTGCAACCACTGAGATCGCCATCCGGCCCAAGGGACTGACAAAGATCAGCCAAGACGCCGCGATCCACCACCACGACACCACGGGCGCGGCGGCAAAGCCGGCGAAGTCTGCCAGCAGCCTGTTGGCGGCCATCAGGTAGGTGAGCCAACGCATGCCCACCAGGATGTGCAAGGGCACGCCCATCAGGACCTGGAAGATCTGCGACTTCAAGGCTGTAGGGCGGACGGTGCGCTCAGCAGCGGGCCCCGGTACGCCGCCGTCAGGGAGTGATTGCCGGGCGGCATCGATCAACGCGCCTATGCGCGGCGTGGCATAGATATCCGCCACGGTGATGGTGGGGTACCGGACACGAAGGGCGGAAACGAGTTGGGCCGCAGCCAAGGAACCGCCACCGTAGGCGAAGAAGTCGGCGTCGAGGGAACTCACGGGGCTGCCCAGCACCGCCTCCCACTGCTCCACGACCCAGCGGGCGTCATCGGGCAGGTTCAGCGGGGCATTTCCGGCCTCGGTGGCGCCGGCTCCCGCCAGCGGCCACGGCAACGCGTGACGGTCGACTTTTCCGCTGGTCTTGGTGGGGAGCGAATCCACCACGGTCAGCAGGGGGATCAAGGCGGCCGGAAGGCTTTCACCCAGCAGGCGGCGTGCCTCGTCCATGGACAGCTCGTAGCCGTCAACGGGGGCCAGATAACCAACAAGGATCTGGTTGCCGGCTGCCGTGGTCTGTACTGCTGCAGCCGCGCCGGCGACACCAGGCAAAGACTGCAATGCTGCATCCACCTCGCCCAGTTCGATCCGGCGTCCTCCGAGTTTGACCTGTTCGTCGGCGCGGCCCATGAAGATCAGGCCTTCGGCTTCAAAGCGCACCAGGTCACCAGATCGGTAGGCCCGGTCCCATCCCAGCGTTGCCATCGGAGCGTACTTCTCGGCATCCTTGGCGGGATCGAGGTAGCGGGCCAGTCCCACACCCCCGATGATCAGTTCGCCGATCTCACCTTCCGCCACCGGGACGCCTTGAGGATCGACGACGGCGAGGTCCCAGCCGTCCAGTGGCAGCCCGATCCGCACGGGGCCGGGTCCGCCCAAGGGGGCAGCGCAGGCAACGACGGTTGCTTCGGTAGGTCCATAGGTGTTCCATACTTCCCGGCCGTCCACAGCGAGGCGCTCAGCCAACTCGGGCGGGCATGCTTCCCCGCCGAAAATCAGGAGGCGGACGTTCTCGAGTGCTTCGGCGGGCCACAACGCAGCCAGGGTAGGCACGGTGGAAACCACGGTGATGCCGTGGTTGATGAGCCATGGACCGAGGTCCATGCCGGTGCGAACCAACGCCCGTGGTGCCGGTACCAGGCAAGCGCCGTGGCGCCAGGCCAGCCACATTTCCTCGCAGGAAGCGTCGAAGGCGACGGAAAGCCCGGCCAGTACCCGGTCCTGGGGTCCAATGGGTTCAGCTTGAAGGAAGATCCGGGCCTCGGCGTCAACGAACGCGGCCGAGGAGCGGTGTCGGACAGCAACGCCCTTGGGGGTTCCTGTGGATCCAGAGGTGAAGATGATCCAGGAATCGTCGTCCAGTCCGGGGTTGGAGGGCGTGGAAACGGGTTCCCGGGCGTCGCCGGACAGCTGGATGTCCAGGCCCGCAGCGATGATGGCGCCTACCTTGGCTTCGCCGAACACCAGCCGGGCGCGTTCGTCGGGGTCGTCAGCATCCACGGGAACGTAGGCAGCCCCGGCCATGAGGATTCCCAGAATGGCGATGTAGAGCTCGTTGGTGCCGGAGGGGATCCGTACGCCGATCTTGTCGCCCCGGCCGAGACCGGCCGCATTGAGCCGGGCGGCGAAGGCGCGGACAGCCTTGAGGAGATCGTTGTAACTCAGGGACTTCTGCCCGTCATCCAATGCCGAGGCTTCGGGGAATGACGCTGCGGTTTCCGTCAGGATGTCAACGAGGGTGCGCTCGGCCGGGGCGGCGGCGCCTCCCGGTAGCTGGGGACGGTACGTGGTCAAGGCAGGGGTGTGCCCGGCCCCCAAGGGATGTTCTGTGCTCACGATGTCAGCTTTGCGCAGAAAGATGAACAAAAGGTGTCTGACGTTTCCTGCGCGTCACTCTTTGTTGCACAGGAGTTTGCCTGCACTTCACCCGCCGTTGGGAACCGGGCATGGCGGCTAGGGAACCAGCAGGACTTTGCCGGTGGTCCGGCGGCCTTCAAGATCCCTGTGGGCCTGGGCGGCTTCTGCGAGCGGGTACGTGGCGCCCACCCTGACAGCGAGAGTGCCGTTGGCGGCGGCGTCGAAAATCTCCGCTGAACGCCACCGGCGTTCCTGGGCGTTCTGGACGAAGTGCGCCATGGTTGGCCTGGTCAGCGTCAGCGAACCCGCGGCGTTCAGGCGCTGCGGATCAAAGGGCGGCACAGGCCCGGACGCAGCGCCGAAGAGCACCATGGCGCCACGGATGCGCAGGCTCTTGAGGGAATCGTCAAAGGTGTCCTTGCCGACGCCGTCGTACACCACGTTGACGCCTTCGCCCTCGGTCAGTTCGCGGACCTTGTCAGCGAAGCCCTCGTAGCGGAGAACGTCATCGGCTCCGGCAAGAGTCGAGAGATCGGCTTTTTCGTCCGAGGAAACGGTAGTGATGACACGTGCTCCGCGGGCCTTCAATAGTTGCGTCAACAGCAACCCAACGCCACCTGCGCCTGCATGCAGCAACACGGTGTGGCCTGGCTCTACCCGGAAGGATGAATTCATCAGGTAGTGAGCGGTGATTCCCTGCAGCGGCAGAGCCGCAGCGGTGTGATCGTCGACGCCGGCAGGAACCGGTAGCGCCTTGCCCGCGTCAACGAGGGCGTACTTGGCGTATGTCTTGGACCCTTCGGCAGTGGCAACCCGGTCACCGACGGAAAATTCTTCGACCCCGTCGCCAACGGCCTCCACCACGCCGGCGGCCTCAGCGCCAGGGGTGAAGGGGTATTCCACCTTGTAGGTACCGCTGCGTTGGTAGGTCTCAATGAAATTGACCCCGGCAGCTGCGACCTTGATCAACAGCTGGCCGGGGCCAGGTTTGGGTGTTTCCACAGATGCGTACTCGAGGACCTCAGGTCCTCCGGGCTGCTGGGCAACGATAGCGTGCGTCATGGTGGCTCCTCACTCCGGGGCGGTCCTTCCGGTGCCCGGTTTCAGATTCCATCCTAGGGAAGTTGGGGCTTCCCTTGTGGAACGCCTAGAAGCGTCCGTGCGTCGAAGCTACCGGGCAGTCGAAGCCGCGGCCTGCCGCGAGGCCTACGTCATTGAGGTATCTGACCACGATGCCGTAGGACTGCAACAGGGTGGTTTCGGTGTAGGAAATGGAGTGCTTGGCGCAGAACTCGCGCACAATTTTTGTGGCCTTATACAAATGGGGGCGAGCCATGTCCGGGAACAAGTGGTGCTCCACCTGACGGTTGAGTCCGCCCAGGAGGAAGTCCATGAAGAGGCCACCGGAGATGTTGCGCGAGGTCAGGATCTGGCGGTTGAGGAAGTCCACGCGGCTGTCCTTGGGGAGGACGGGCATGCCCTTGTGGTTGGGAGCGAACGAGGCTCCCATGTAGAAGCCGTAAACCATGATCTGGACTCCAAGGAAGGCGAACGCCATGCCGATGGGCAGGAAGGTGAAAGCCAGAACCGGGAGGGCGGCAAGCCTGGTCACGAGGATAGGCGTCTCTACCCAGCGGTGACGTACTTTTTGCTTGCCGAAGACAAAACGAAGGGAATCAAACTGCAGGCTGATGCCGAGCAGCATCAGCAGCGGGAAGAAAAACCAGCCCTGCTTCTTGGTGAGGAAAGCCAGGCGGCCTTTACGTTCGGCTGCGGCATCCTCGTAGAACACCAAGGCGTTGTTCCGGATGTCCGGGTCCTTGGAGATGACGTTGGGGTGGTTGTGGTGGGCTCCGTGCTTCTGTTCCCACCAGGAGTAGCTGATGCCGGCGACGCCGGTGGCAAGGAGGCGGGCGGACCAATCGTTGGCGCGGCGCGAAGCGAAGATCTGCTTGTGACCTGCCTCGTGGGCAAGAAAGCTAAGCTGCGTGCACAGGATGCCTACGGCAGCGGCGATCAGGAGCTGGTACCAGGAATCGCCAATGAGGGCGAAGCCGAGCCAGGTGCCGGCCATGAGCAGTACCAAGGCCACGAAGACCCAGATGTAGAAGCCGGTACGGCGTTCGAGGAGTCCAGCCGACTTGACGGTTTTGAGGAGCTCTGAGTAGCTCTGGACGACGGGATTGGGTTGAATTGCGCGAGCTTTGGGGCGCTCAGCGGTGGACGTGGGTGACATAAATGTGCCCCGTATCGCTAACGGGCAACGCTGCAGCCGACGTTCGGACTGCACGGTCTGGATCACCCTCCACTAAGCATACGTCGAATCCCCAAAATAATGAGACTGCTCACAACTGCATGCATAAATATCGGACAGCATGAATATTCTTGCTGTACAGTGGGTTCATGACTATTTCTGTTGCCGTCTCCGGTGCCAGCGGCTACGCCGGAGGAGAAGTGCTGCGCCTGCTGGCAGGCCATCCGAACGTCACCATCGGTGCCATCACTGCACACAGCAACGCCGGTTCCAGACTAGGGGAGTTGCAGCCGCATCTCCACGGTTTGGCCAGCAGGATTCTGGAAGACACCACGGTGGAGAACCTGTCCGGGCATGACGTCGTGTTCCTGGCGTTGCCGCACGGCGCTTCGGCCGAGATCGCTGCCCAGCTGCCGGAGGGGACGGTGGTGATCGACGCCGGTGCGGACCACCGCTTGCAGGACGCCGCGGCGTGGGAAAAGTTCTACGGATCTGCCCACGCAGGAACATGGCCATACGGACTGCCTGAACTGCCCGGTCAACGGGAAGCCCTCAAGGGCGCCACCCGCATTGCCGTGCCGGGTTGCTACCCGACGTCGGCCTTGCTCGCTTTGACGCCTGGGTTCGCCAACAATCTCCTCCTGACGGACGACGTCGTGATTGTCTCCGCCTCGGGTACGTCCGGTGCCGGAAAGGCCGCCAAGGTCAACCTGATTGGCGCCGAGGTCATGGGCTCCATGAGTCCATATGGTGTTGGCGGCGGGCACCGGCACACACCTGAAATCGAACAGGGACTCTCCAATGCGGCCGGTGAACCGGTAACGGTCTCCTTCACGCCCACGCTGGTTCCGATGAGCCGGGGCATCCTGACTACCGCGACGGCGAAGGTTGGTCACGGTGTTACCGAGGCTGAGCTCCGCCAGGCCTGGACGGATGCCTATGACGACGAACCGTTCGTGCACCTCCTTCCGGAGGGCCAGTGGCCCACCACCAAGTCGGTACAGGGCTCCAACCATGCTGTGATGCAGTTGGCCTTCGATGCCCACACGGGCCGCGTGATCGTCACGTGCGCCATAGACAACCTCACCAAGGGGACCGCCGGCGGAGCCGTGCAGTCCATGAACATTGCCCTCGGCCTGGATGAAACCGCCGGCCTGAACCTGCAGGGAGTTGCACCGTGACCATTACCGCACCCAAGGGATTCCGCGCCGCCGGCATCAAAGCCGGCATCAAAGCCTCGGGCAACCCGGACCTGGCCCTGGTAGTCAATGACGGGCCGCAAAAGTCCGCAGCTGCCGTCTTTACCTCCAACCGCGTGGCTGCTGCGCCGGTTCACTGGTCACGCCAGGTAGTCAGCGATGGCCGTGTGGACGCCGTGGTCTTGAACTCCGGTGGTGCCAACGCCTGCACCGGTCCCCAGGGCTTCCAGAACACCCACGCCACGGCAGAAAAAGTGGCGGACGTGCTGGGCGTTTCCGCTTCCGACGTCGTGGTGTGCTCCACAGGCCTGATCGGTGAGCAATTGCCCATGGACAAGATTCTTCCCGGTGTTGAGGCCGCTTTCCGCGAGCTGTCGGAAGATGGCGGCACCGCTGCCGCTACGGCCATCATGACCACGGACAGCGTGTCCAAGGAAGCCGTTTTCACTGGCACTGATGCCCAAGGCAAGCAGTTCACCGTGGGAGGCATTGCCAAGGGTGCCGGAATGTTGGCGCCGGGCCTGGCGACGATGCTGGTGGTCCTGACTACTGACGCCGAGGTTCCTGCAAATGAGCTCGACGTCGTCCTCCGCGACGCCACGCGTGTCACCTTTGACCGGGCGGACTCGGACGGATGCATGTCCACCAACGACACCGTGGTGCTGCTGGCATCGGGTGCTTCCGAGGCTCTGCCCTCAGCCGAGCAGTTGAGCGAAGCGGTCACCAACGTCTGCGCAGAACTGGCACGCAAGCTGATCGGAGATGCCGAAGGCGCCAGTCACGACATCGCTATCCGGACCTTCAACGCCGCCAGCGAACGCGACGCTGAAATCGTCAGCCGCAGTGTTGCCCGCTCCAACCTCTTCAAAGCTGCCATCTTCGGCAAGGACCCCAACTGGGGCCGCGTGCTCTCGGCCGTAGGAACAACGGACGCCGTCTTCGAGGCGGACCAGCTCAATGTCGCCATGAACGGTGTGCAGATCTGCCGCAACGGCGCAATCGGCGATGACCGCAACCTCGTGGACCTGGAGCCACGCGAAGTACTGGTCGAAATAGACCTGCAGGCCGGCGATGCAGAGGCCACCATCTGGACCAACGACCTCACGCACGACTACGTGCATGAGAACAGCGCCTACTCGAGCTGAGCCCATGACGATGACTGCACATACCCGCGAGAACACCTCCATGAGTGACGCCCAGGATAAGGCCGGCACACTGATCGAAGCCCTGCCGTGGATCCAGCGCTTCGCCGGCACCACCATGGTGATCAAGTACGGCGGCAACGCCATGGTCAACGACGACCTCCGCCGCGCCTTCGCGGAGGACATCGTGTTCCTCCACCACGTGGGCATCCACCCCGTGGTGGTCCATGGCGGCGGCCCACAGATCAACTCCATGCTCGGCCGTCTCGGCATCGAGTCGGAGTTCAAGGGCGGCCTGCGCGTCACCACACCCGAGGCCATGGACGTGGTCCGCATGGTCCTGACGGGCCAGGTTGGCCGTGAACTGGTAGGGCTCATCAACTCCCACGGCCCCTACGCCGTCGGGATGTCCGGCGAGGATGGCGGCCTGCTGCGCGCCGTCCGCACCGGCACCGTGGTGGATGGCGAAGAAGTGGACTTGGGCCTGGTGGGCGAAGTAGTGGGCGTGGATCCTGCCGGCATCACGGACATTCTCGACGCCGGCCGCATCCCGGTCATCTCAACGGTTGCCCCGGAGATCGTGGACGACGGCAACGGCTTCCAGACCACCGGACAGGTGTTGAACGTCAACGCGGACACTGCAGCTGCCGCCGTCGCATCGGCCCTGGGTGCCACCAAGCTCGTCATCCTCACCGACGTTGAAGGCCTGTACGCCAACTGGCCGGACAAATCCTCGCTGATCTCCTCGCTGACAGCCTCGGAACTCCGCGAGATGCTGCCACGCCTGGAATCCGGAATGATTCCAAAAATGGCCGCCTGCCTCAAAGCCATCGATGAAGGCGTGGAGCGGGCGCACATCGTGGACGGCCGCCTGCCGCACTCGATGCTGCTGGAAACCTTTACGACGGCTGGCATTGGCACCCAGGTAGTACCCGACGAGGAAGTGAACGCATGAGCAGCGAACTGAGCCATACCGCCGAAAGCCGCAGCAGCGATGGGGGGCCGGGTGTGGTCGGGCACCGCGAAGCGGGCGGGGCCCCCATTGCTGCGGAGGCTGCCGCAACCACGCTCGTTTCCCAGAGCTCAGGCGCGGACTGGCTTGCCCGTTACTCGTCTTCACTCATGGGTGTCTTCGGCACCCCGCAGCGTGTCCTGGTCCGTGGCGCCGGCTGCCTCGTGTGGGATGCCGATGGCAAGGAATACCTGGACCTCCTGGGCGGCATCGCAGTGAACGCCTTGGGACACGCGCACCCCTTCGTCACATCAGTGATCTCCAGCCAGCTGGCCACGCTCGGCCATGTCTCGAACTTCTTCACGAGCCCCACGCAGATCGCCCTCGCCGAGAAGCTGTTGTCCCTCAGCAAGGCCCCGGCTGGTTCCAAGGTCTTCTTTGCCAACTCCGGTACCGAGGCCAACGAAGCAGCGTTCAAGCTGGCCCGCAGGAACAACTCCGACGGGAAGCGCACCAAGATCATCGCCCTGGAGGGTGCCTTCCACGGCCGCAGCATGGGTGCCTTGGCGCTCACGGCCAAAGAGGCCTACCGTGCTCCGTTTGAACCACTGCCCGGTGGTGTGGTCCACCTTCCGTTCGGTGACATCGAGGCCCTGCGTGCCGCCGTCGACGATTCCACTGCTGCCGTGTTCCTGGAACCGATCCAGGGCGAAGCGGGTGTTCGTCCGCTCAGCGCCGAATACCTGCAGGCAGCCCGTGAAGCTACCGCCGCAGCGGGTGCCTTGTTGATCCTGGACGAAGTCCAGACCGGCATCGGCCGCACCGGAAAGTGGCTTGCCAGCGAAGACGCAGGAATTGTGCCCGACGCCGTCACGCTCGCCAAGGGTCTTGGCGGCGGGTTCCCGGTGGGTGCCCTGGTCACCTTCGGAAGTACGACGTCGGCCCTGCTCACCGCAGGGCAGCACGGCACCACTTTCGGCGGAAACCCGGTGGCTACGGCCGCCGCGTTGGCCACGCTGCATGCCATCGAAAGCCAAGGCGTCCTGCGGAATGTGCTGAGCGTCGGAGCGCATCTGCGCGAGGGACTGGCTGCCATTGATGCTGTCACTGAAGTCCGCGGCGAGGGCCTGCTGATTGGCTTCGATGTGAACGCTGACGTTGCACCCGCCATGGTGACCGCAGCTTTGGATGCAGGCTTCATCATCAACAGTCCCGGCCCACGGACCATCCGCCTCGCCCCTCCGCTGATCCTGACCACCGGGCAGGCCGACCGGTTCCTGTCAGCCCTGCCCGCCTTGATCGCCACGGCTACCGCCCAAACCGCTAAGGACGCACAGTGAGCACGTCAACCACCCGTCACTTCCTCAAGGACACGGACCTGAGCCCCGCCGAGCAGGCTGAGGTCCTGGAACTCGCCGTCCGGATGAAGGCAGCGCCGTACAGCGTGCAGCCCTTCGCCGCAGAGGGCAACGGCCGCAAGACTGTGGCCGTGATCTTTGACAAGACCTCCACCCGCACCCGTGTCTCGTTCGCCACGGGAATCGCGGACATGGGCGGCAACGCATTGATCATCAATCCGGGTGAAGCGCAGATCGGCCATAAGGAATCCGTGGAGGACACTGCCAAGGTCCTGGAACGCATGGTGTCCACCATTGTGTGGCGGACCGGTGCGCACTCCGGACTCGTTGCCATGGCGGAAAACTCCAAGGTCCCCGTCATTAATGCATTGTGCGACGACTACCATCCGTGCCAGCTGTTGGCCGACCTGCTGGCCGTCAAGGAACACAAGGGTGAGCTGGCCGGATTGAGCATGGCGTACTTGGGTGATGCTGCGAACAACATGGCCAACTCCTACCTGCTGGCAGGCGTCACGGCCGGTATGCATGTGCGCATTGCAGGTCCGGAGGGCTACTTGCCTGCCGCGGAGATTGTTGCCGCTGCAGAGGAACGCGCTGCTGAGACCGGCGGCTCGGTACTCATCACCAGTGATGCCGCGGAGGCTCTGAAGGGCGCCGACGTCGTTGCAACAGACACCTGGGTTTCCATGGGCCAGGAGTCCGAGAAGGAAGCGCGGATGCAACTTTTCCGTGAATATTCCGTGGACGAGGCCGCCATGGGGCAAGCTGCGCCGGACGCCGTCGTGCTTCACTGCCTTCCTGCCTATCGCGGCTACGAGATTTCGGCCGGCGTTATCGACGGACCGCAGTCGATCGTTTGGGATGAGGCGGAAAACCGCCTGCATGCCCAGAAGGCGCTGATGGCCTGGTTGATGCACCGCTCGGGTCTTGCTTTCGTCGAGGGCCTTTCACCTGTTGAAGGTACCGGGGAGAGCACGTTCTAGTGTCCACCAACCCGTCCGTGCCGGGCGCCAGCCCGGCCACCAAGACTGCCCGCCAGGCGCGCATCACCGCGATCCTGACGGGTGAGTCAGTGCGTTCCCAGGCAGAGCTTGCAGCCCTGCTGGCGGACGACGGCGTCCAGGTCACCCAAGCCACGTTGTCCAGGGACCTCGTGGAGTTGGGCGCGGTCCGGGTCCGGGGAAAGGAAGGCGCGTTGGTTTACGCCGTTCCGGGGGAGGGCGGCGACCGCAACGCCAAGAGCGGCGTGACCCAGGAAATTTTGGATGCACGGCTGACGCGGTTGTGCGGCGAACTCCTGGTCACCGCGGAGGCCTCGGGCAACATCGTGGTCCTCCGGACCCCGCCCGGAGCGGCAAACTTCCTGGCGCTTGCTGTGGACCACTCGGTGATGCCCTCCGTATTGGGTACGATCGCAGGCGACGACACTTTGCTGTTGGTCGCCCGGGATCCCGATGGCGGGGCAGAATTGGCGGCGCGTTTCCTGCGCATGGCCGAAGAAGCCGGGCCGGCCAACCAATAGATTTTCCAAGCATTGATTCACACCAGCATTGATTCGAATGAACCAAGCAACAACAAAGGAGCACTCTCGTGACTGAGCGCATTGTTCTGGCCTACTCCGGTGGCCTTGATACTTCCGTAGCCATCGGCTGGATCGGTGAAGCCACCGGCGCCGAGGTCATCGCTGTGGCCGTCGACGTCGGACAGGGCGGCGAGTCCCTGGAGACCATCCGCCAGCGCGCCCTCGGTTGCGGCGCCGTCGAGGCTTACGTGGCCGACGCCCGCGACGAGTTCGCCAACGAGTACGCCATGCCAACCCTGAAGGCCAACGCCCTCTACCAGGGCCACTACCCGCTGGTTTCGGCCATCTCCCGCCCGGTCATCGTGAAGCACCTCGTCAAGGCCGCCCGCGAATTCGGCGCCACCACGGTTGCCCACGGCTGCACCGGCAAGGGCAACGACCAGGTCCGTTTTGAAGTCGGCATCCAGACCCTCGGCCCGGACCTGAAGTGCATCGCGCCTGTCCGTGACCTCGCCCTGACCCGCGACAAGGCCATCGCCTTCGCCGAGGAAAAGGGTCTGCCGATCGAGACCACCAAGAAGAACCCGTACTCGATCGACCAGAACGTCTGGGGACGCGCCGTCGAGACCGGTTACCTTGAAGACATCTGGAACGCCCCCACCAAGGACATCTACGACTACACGGCCACCCCGGAATTCCCGCCGGCACCGGACGAGGTCACCATTTCCTTCCAGGCCGGCGTGCCGGTAGCGATCGACGGCGTCAAGGTCACCCCGCTGCAGGCCATCCAGGAACTGAACCGCCGTGCAGGCGCCCAGGGCGTTGGCCGCATCGACGTCGTCGAGGACCGCCTCGTTGGCATCAAGTCCCGCGAAATCTACGAAGCCCCGGGTGCCATGGCGCTGATCACCGCGCACAAGCACCTCGAGGACATCACCATCGAGCGCGAGCAGGCCCGTTTCAAGGCCACCGTTGGCCAGCGCTGGTCCGAGCTGGTCTACGACGGCCAGTGGTTCTCCCCGCTGAAGCGCTCTTTGGATGCTTTCATCGAGGACACCCAGCAGTACGTTTCCGGTGACATCCGCATGGTTCTCCACGGCGGCCAGGCAATCGTCAACGGTCGTCGCTCCGAGACTTCGCTGTACGACTTCGACCTCGCCACCTACGACACCGGCGATACCTTCGACCAGTCCATGGCACGTGGCTTCATCGAGCTGTGGGGCATGTCCTCCAAGGTTGCTTCCGGCCGCGACCTGCGCGTCGCAGGGCAGTGACTCCGCAGCAGGGCCCCGGGACGCAGGGGTCCCCGGCCGAGCGTAGCGAGGTAGGGGAGCGTTCAGGGACCAACGAAGGTGCACTGTGGGGCGGCCGGTTCGCCGGCGGCCCCGCGGACGCGCTGGCCGCACTGAGCAAATCCACCCACTTTGACTGGCGGCTTGCCCGCTATGACATCGCCGGCTCCAAGGCCCACGCCCGTGTGCTGGCCAAAGCAGGTTTGCTGGACGACGCCGAGCTCGAAGGCATGCTTGCCGCCCTCACCCAGCTGGACGAGGACGTCGCGAGCGGCGCCTACCTGCCGGCCGAGAGCGACGAAGACGTCCACGGTTCCCTGGAACGTGGACTGATTGAGCGCGCCGGAACCCAGCTGGGCGGCAAGCTCCGTGCCGGCCGCTCACGCAACGACCAGGTGGCCACCCTTGGCCGCATGTTCCTGCGCGACCACGCACGCATCATCGCCAGCGGTGTCCTGGCCACCATCGACGCCCTGGTTGAGCAGGCCAAGGCCCACCAAGGCGTTGCCATGCCGGGCCGGACACACCTGCAGCACGCCCAGCCGGTGTTGCTGAGCCACCACCTCCTGGCTCATGCGTGGGCTTTGCTGCGCGATGTGCAGCGGCTCCAGGACTGGGACAAGCGCGCCGGTGTTTCGCCGTACGGTTCCGGTGCTTTGGCAGGTTCTTCGCTTGGCCTTGATCCCGAGGCTGTTGCTGCCGACCTCGGATTCTTCTCGGCCGTCCACAACTCGATCGATGGCACCGCTTCCCGCGATGTCTTCGCCGAGTTCGCCTGGGTGTGTTCCATGATTGGCGTGGACCTGTCCCGGATCTCCGAGGAAGTCATCTTCTGGGCAACCAAGGAGTTCTCCTTTGTCACGCTGCATGACTCGTACTCCACGGGGTCCTCGATCATGCCGCAGAAGAAGAACCCGGACGTCGCTGAGCTCGCCCGTGGCAAGGCAGGACGCCTCATCGGGAACCTGACCGGGCTGCTCGCAACCCTGAAGGGACTGCCGCTCGCGTACAACCGCGATCTGCAGGAGGACAAGGAACCGGTCTTCGACGCCGCCGACACCCTGGAGCTCTTGCTTCCGGCTGTGTCCGGCATGATCGCCACGCTGAAGTTCAACACCGAGCGCATGGAATCGCTGGCCCCGCAAGGCTTCGCCTTGGCCACGGATATCGCAGAATGGCTCGTCCGCCAGGGCGTCCCCTTCCGTGAGGCCCACGAGCTCTCCGGCGCTGCCGTCAAGCAGGCCGAAGGCCGTGGCGTGGAGCTGTGGGACCTGACTGACGAGGAATACGCAGCGATCTCGGAGCACCTGACTCCCGAGGTCCGCAGTGTCCTCAGCACTGAAGGTTCGCTCAACAGCCGCAACTCGCAGGGCGGAACGGCACCAGCCGCCGTCGAACGCCAACTGACGGCGCTCCAAGCGGAACTGGACGCAGCGCGTTCCTACGCCAGCTAGACCACTCGGGACGGCACGTCGCGGCCATGCCTTCGGGCAGGGCAACGCGAGGTGCCGTCCCGCTGTGCGTTAACATGGCGCTATGACTCAGATCACCCCCGAGACGTTGCCCGCAGAGCTTCACAAAGCCGCCGGCACCGTCACCCGCCTCCTCGCCAAACTTGACGACTCATCCGTCGCTGAACCGTCAGAGCTTCCAGGCTGGACCCGGGGTCACGTCCTTGCCCACCTTGCCGGAATCGCGAACGCCATGGCGCGGCAACTTGAGTACGCGCGCCGCGGCGAAACCGGGGAACTGTACGACGGCGGCATGGACGGCCGTAACAAGGCCATCGCACTCGCGGCGGGGCACAGCCTCGCGCAGCACACGGAGGCCGTCACCACCGCCGTGGATGCGGCGATTGCCGCGTTCGATGCCCTGGGCCCGGAGGGCTGGCAGGCTCGTATCTCCTACAGGGACGGGACAGTATTCGACGGCGGCCTGGCCCTGTGGCGCGAATTGACCATCCATGCCTCGGACTTGGGTTTGGGGTTCGGACCGGAAACGTGGAGCCGCCCATTCTGCGAACATCTCATCGGCTTCCTCGCTGCACGTGTCCCTGACACGTACAAGTTCGTTCTGCAGCCCACCGGCCTGCCTCAGAGGACCATCGGCAGCGGCGGGACCTCCATCGCGATTACCGGCATGTTGACCGACATCGCTGCGTGGCTTGCGGGCCGGGAGCCCAGCTTGGGGAGCCTGCGCGCAACTGCGGCCGCCGACGGAGTGGACCTGCCGGACCTGCTGCCCTGGCCGGCACCCCAGCCCGCCGCCCGCTGAGACCCGCACGCTCTCTCACGTCCCGCGTGGTTGGGGCGCACGCTCTCTCACGTCCCGCGTGGTTGGGCTGGTCGCTCTCTCACGTCCCGCGTGGTTGGGCTGGTCGCTCTCTCACGTCCCGCGTGGTTGGGGCGCACGCTCTCTCACGTCGCTCGGCAGTTAGCTTCGGATTTTCACCGCTGCGGCCCGCCACAGGTGCATGGTGGCATACGAACGCCACGGGCTGACCTCCCTGAAATCGGCACTTAGCCCAGTGCCGGCGGGCAGGACCTTCAAACCGTTCCGGACCGCGGCATCATTGGCCAGGAAAACATCCGGAGCGCCGAGGACGCGCATTGCCACGTAGCCCACAGTCCATGGCCCCACTCCCGGCAAGGGGAGCAGCTTGCTTTCGAGGCTGGTGGGATCGTCGCCGTAGCCGAAATCAAGTGCTCCGCTGGCCATGGCTTCGGCCGCTGCCACGATGGAGTCGATCCGGCGCTGAGGTCCACGGAGGAGTGCGCGCCCGTGTTCGGCCAGTTCAGCGGCCGTCGGAAACAGGCGCTCCAAACCGGGGACGGCGCCGTCCACGCGGGATCCGGCAGCAGATAGCTGGGTGAGGGCCGTTCGCGCGGCAGCTACGGTGATTTGCTGCCCGATCATGGCCCGGATGAGTAGTTCGTGGGGATCCACAGCCCCCGGCACGCGTATGCCTCGGATCGCGGTCACACTGGCAGTCAGCCTCGGATCCGTTGCCAGAGCGTCATCGATCGCCTGCGGATCAGCATCAAGGTCAAACAGCCGCCGGACCCGGCTCAAGAGCGCCGGGAGATCGTGGAGGTCCACCACCGCAGCTGTGAGTTGCAAGGGTTTGCCGGGAGCTGAGGGTTTGTACGAGACGGAGAAGGAAGCATTGCCCCGTGGCAGGCGCAGGGTGCGCGCGTATGTCCTGCTTCCATCGGCGCCGGTTCCATCCGCCGAGGTGCTTGCCGCCTCGATACCCGGCACTGCGCGTACTGCCAGGAAATCGAAAATGCCCGGATCGAAGGGCTCCCTATAGGGCAGGTTCAGCGTCAACGCCGCAGGGGCACGCGCCGCGGCAACGGTACCCCGGTGCTGCCCGGACTTGGCCCCGGTGGCGCGCACCGCCGTCGGGGTCATCGCGAACACTTCGCCAATGGTGTCGTTGAATTGCCGCACGCTGTTGAACCCCGACGCGAACGCAACGTCGGCCAGGAGCATGTCGGTGGAGACCAGAAGGGTCCTGGCAGTTTGTGCCCTGCTGGCCCGCGCCAGCGAGAGCGGACCAGCGCCAAGTTCATTGCTGAGGATGCGGTTGAGCTGCCGCGCGGAGTAGCCCAGGCGGTTCGCGAGGCCGTCGACGCCTTCGCGGGTGATGACGCCGTCGTTGATCAGCCGCATGGCCCGTCCGGCTATATCCGAGCGGATGTTCCAGGCGGGAGTTCCCGGGACAGCTTCGGGCAGGCACCGCTTGCAGGCTCGGTACCCTGCTTCGTGGGCAGCCGCAGAGGTTTCGTAGAACGTGACGTTTTCGGCTTTGGGTGTTCTGGCAGGGCACGATGGCCGGCAGTAGATGCCGGTGGAACTGACGGCCGTGAAGAACTGACCGTCGAACCGTGTGTCGCGGGCGTCGATTGCCCGGTAGCGCTGCCAGAAGTCCATAGCTTCATCCTGCCAGCCGGCCGAGACCGCTGCTAGCGGAAATCGGACATGGGCGTTGGGAGTTTGCTAGGGTCTGGACATGGGATCGTTCATGGACAACGGAAGCGGCCATCCCCACGACGTGCGCAGTTTTCTCCAAGGCGATGCCCGCGTGATCGCCCCATTGATCCTGGGAGCTGTCCTCACCCACCACGCCGATGCCGGCCCCGTCTCCGTGAGGCTCACCGAAGTGGAGGCCTATATGGGGCCGCGCGATTCAGAGCATCCTGACCCTGGATCACACACTTTCGGTGGCCCTACGGCCCGAAATGCCCCCATGTTCGGACCGCCCGGATTCCTCTATGTCTACTTCACGTACGGGATGCACTATTGCGCCAACATCGTCTGTGGACCGGACGGATTCGCCTCCGCGCTGCTCCTGCGGGCAGGAGAAATCGTGGAGGGGGAGGAGCTTGCTGCCGTCCGGAGGCCAGCTTCCAAAGCGCACAAGGACCTCGCCAGCGGACCGGCCCGGCTCGCCTCCGCGTTGGGACTCACGACCGCGGACACCGGCCGTGACGCGCTCGCTTCACCGTTCAGCTTGTGGTTGCCCGCGACGCCCGCAGCCGCCGTCGCCAGCGGACCGCGGGTAGGCGTAGCGGGTCCGGGCGGAAGCACAGAATATCCGTGGCGTTTCTGGATTGAAGACGATCCAACGGTGTCGCGGTACAAGGCAGCACGGCCCCGGAACCGGGTCGTTTCGCCATAACCGTCCCACCACATGACATGTACCCCACGCGTTTACCAAAATCGCTGTAGAATGGACGGTCTGTCTTTTGCGATAGGGGTTACGGTTCGATGCACGACGCTGATTTGGTCCACGAGCAGGAATATGTGGCCGGGCTGTACGCCCGGCTCGATGAGCTGCGCGCTGAAAAGCGCGCCCAGCTGGCGCAGGTGCGCAAGGCCGGCGCGGTGGGAACCATGCAGAACGTTTCCGAGCGTGACGCGTTCGCGGCCCTGTACGAAGACCGCCTTGCCCAGCTCGACGCCGTCGACGACCGCTTGGTCTTCGGCCGCCTTGACCTTGACTCCGGTGAAGCACAATACATCGGGCGCATTGGTCTCTCCACGGCCGATCTCCAGCGGCTCATGGTCGACTGGCGTGCGCCCGAAGCCGGGCACTTCTACCAGGCCACGGCGTTCGACCGTCAAGGCGTGCGCCGCCGTCGCCACCTGATCCTTCAGGGGCGCGACGTGAAAGCGATTGAAGACGATGTCCTGGACGCGGGAATGCTCGCAGACAACGATTCCCTCCAGGGAGAAGGCGCACTGCTCGCAGCACTGAACTCCAAGCGCACGGGCCGTATGTCGGACATCGTGGGCACCATTCAGTCTGAGCAGGACCGGATCATTCGCTCCTCCATCTCCGGCGCATTGGTGGTCCAGGGCGGTCCCGGAACGGGAAAGACCGCTGTTGCCCTGCACCGCGCTGCCTATCTGCTGTACACGCACCGCGAACGGCTCAAGAGCGCCGGCGTATTGCTCGTTGGACCGTCGTCGTCCTTCATGCATTACATCGAACGCGTGTTGCCGTCCCTCGGCGAGACGGGTGTGGTCATGGCAAGCCTCGGTCGCCTGATGCCCGGCATCCACGCCATCCCCGAGGACGACGCCGACGTCGCCGCACTCAAGGGCAAACTGGACATGGCCAAGGTGGTGGCCAACGCCGTCGCGAACCGCCAAAGGACGCCTGCTGAAGACCGCATCCTCGAAGTCGATTCGCGGAAGCTCACTCTGACTGTCCGCCAGGTCCGCCGTGCCAGGGAAAAGGCCCGCGCCACGGGGAAGCCCCACAACGAAGCGCGGCTCACGTTTGTCAAGATCCTCCTTCGAGAGCTCACGGAACAGCTGACGGACCTCGTCGAGGAAGGCAACATCGGCAACAACGCCGATCGCGCCTACCTGGCCGAAGACGTCCGGTCGGCAAGGGACGTGCGCATTGCGCTGAACCTCTGCTGGATGCCGATGACACCGGAGAAGCTCATCTCTGAGCTCTTCAGCAAGCCGGCCATCCTTGAAGCCTGCACACCGCACCTGACCCCTGAGCAGCGTTCGCTGCTGCAGCGGCCGGTGGACGCGCCCTGGACGGAGGCAGACGTTCCGCTGCTGGATGAAGCTGCTGAACTGTTGGGCGAACTGGACCCGGCAGCCGGCAGGGGATTGGCCCAGCAAGAGGCTGACCGCGCACGCGACATCGCCAACGCCAAGCAGACTCTTGCCAATATGGAAGCCATGGGTGTCGACGTCCTGGTGTCGGCTGAAGAACTTGCTGACCAGAACCAGGAACGCGAAGGCCGCCTGACCGCAGCCGAACGCGCCACCAGCGACCGTTCGTGGGCTTTCGGCCACATCGTGGTTGACGAAGCCCAGGAACTTTCGCCGATGCAGTGGCGGCTGCTGGTACGTCGCTGCCCGTTGAAGTCCTTCACGATCGTCGGTGATATCGCCCAGACGAGTGCTGCGGCAGGTGCCAATTCGTGGCAGAGTGCCTTGGCGCCGTCGTTCGGTGACCGCTGGACCCTCGAAGAACTCACCGTCAACTACCGAACGCCCTCGCAGATCGCCGAAGCCGCAGTCCGCATGGCCAACCGTGCGGGACTTGTGGTCTCGGCTCCCAAAGCCGTGCGCGAAGGCAAATGGTCGCCCATTGTGGACCGTGTCGACGCGGACAGCATCGTGTCCCACCTGGTGGAGGTCCTGCCCGAGGAAGTTGAAGCGATCGACGGCGGCCTGCTGGCTGTCATCGCCGATGGGCCTCTGCTTCCGCAGGCCACCGCTGCGCTGCGGGAGGTCTACGGACGCCGTATCGGTGCGGGGGCCGGCAGTTACGAACAGGACATCGTGGTCATCAGTCCCAAGGAAGCCAAGGGCCTGGAATTCGATGGTGTGGTGGTCCTGGAACCTGCCGCCATGCTGAACCATGAGCACGGCAAGGTGGGCGACCTCTACGTCGCCATGACGCGGGCCACGCAGCGTTTGCGTCTCATTGCCGCCGCCCCGGTCCCTGCGGGTATCGAGCGCTAGGAAAACGGGCCCCCGCAATCCTGCTAACTTAGATCTCGTGTCACACGTAAACAACCTCGAGTCCCAGCACAACGATCCCGCCTTTGCCAATGTCTGGCAGGAGCTCAAATGGCGCGGCCTGATCCACGTTTCCACTGATGAAACGGAACTGGAAAAGCTGCTCGCCGGGGACCCGATCACGTATTACTGTGGCTTCGATCCCACCGCGCCCTCCCTGCACCTGGGTAACCTCGTGCAGTTGCTGGTGATGCGGCGCCTGCAGTTGGCAGGCCACAATCCGCTCGGCCTGGTGGGCGGTTCCACCGGCCTGATCGGTGACCCACGTCCGACGGCGGAACGCACCTTGAACACCAAGGACACCGTTGCTGAGTGGGTTGGGTACCTGCAGGGCCAGGTGCGCCGCTTCCTCAGTTTCGAGGGCGAAAACCCGGCCCGCATGGTGAACAACCTGGACTGGACGGCGCCGCTGAGTGCTATCGACTTCCTGCGTGAAATCGGTAAGCACTTCCGCGTGGGCACCATGCTCCGCAAGGATGCGGTGGCGTCCCGGCTGAACTCCGACGAAGGCATCAGCTACACCGAATTCAGCTACCAGATCCTTCAGGGCATGGACTACCTCCAGCTCTTCCGGGATTACGGCTGCGCGCTGCAGACCGGCGGCTCTGACCAGTGGGGCAACCTCACCAGCGGAACCGAACTGATCCGCAAGGTCGAAGGTAAGAGCGTCCACGCACTGGGGACTCCGCTCATCACCAACTCCGATGGCACCAAGTTCGGCAAGAGCGAAGGGAACGCCATCTGGCTTGACCCGGACATGTGCAGCCCGTACACGTTCTACCAGTTCTGGCTGAACACGGCGGATGCGGATGTTGTGGACCGCCTGAAGGTGTTCACTTTCCTTTCGCGTGCAGAGATTGAGGCACTCGGAGAAGCTGTGGCGGAGCGTCCGTTTGCCCGCGAGGGCCAGAAGAAGCTCGCTTTTGAAGTGACCTCGCTGGTTCATGGCGTCGACGCAACGGAAAAGGTCATCGCAGCTTCGGCTGCACTCTTCGGCAACGGCGACCTCACAGTTCTGGATGAGCGAACCCTTGAAGCCGCCACCGCGGAACTTCCCTTGGCGAAGATCGGCACCGACGGTTTGGGAATCATCGACCTTTTGGTCGCCTCGGGTCTGTCCGACAGTAAGTCGGCTGCCCGTCGGACCGTAGGGGAGGGTGGCGCGTACGTGAACAACACCAAAATCTCCGATCCCGACGCCGTCATTGCCCAGGATCAACTGCTTCACGGACGGTACCTGCTCCTGCGTCGAGGCAAGAAAAACCTTGCGACGATTGAGGTTTCTGCTTAGTTCTCTTTTCACCCGCGTTCCGAAAGGGCCGGCAACCTTTATGGGTGCCGGCCCTTTTCGCGTCTCCGTGGTTGTTCCTGGGAGACGGGGTCTTGTGAGTGGTGCCGTCGGACTGCAGCGGTCATCCTCGGCGCGCTCGGTCGTTCCCCCCCCTTGGACGCGCGCTGCCGTATGACCCCCGCCTCCCTTCGTCGCTCTCTCAGGTCCCTTGGGTTTCACGCCGATGCTCTCTCATGTCCCTCGGGCTTCAGGCCGACGCTCGCTCACTTCCCTCGGGTGTGGGTGGGGGTTCGACGGCGGTGGTGGGGTTGTGTGATGGGCTTCACTGGGGCGGGTTTGGGGTGTGTTGGGGCGGTTTTGGGGTTGTTTGCCTTGTGTTTGCGGGGTTTTTGGGTGGTGTTGGGGTGGATTTGGTGTGGGGGTTGGGCGCGTGTAAAGTTATTCGAGTCGCCGCCGCTGATGCGGAAAGATAGCGACCGACTCCCTTCAAATTGCCGTTTCGGTGGTGCTTTTGTGTGCTTCTGGTTGGTGGGGGAGGCTCGGGTTCTGGTTTGCTTTGTGCGGCTGGTTCGGGTAAGTTTGAAAAGTTGCTCCGGAGCGATCCTGGACCCTTGTGGGTGTGGGTGGTGCCGGTTGTGTCTGTTGTTTGAGAACTCAATAGTGTGCCAAGTTTGTTGATACCGATTGTTTTATTGATTGGTTGAAATTATGGCTGGATCATTGCGCACCCCCGT
>NZ_JBIVTK010000014.1:0-130402 GCF_044756725.1 Paenarthrobacter sp. NPDC091669 | reverse complement strand
GCTGCGACACCCTCTACGCCATGCTCCGCGACGGCACCCTCTACCAACCCCCAACACCCGCAACCGCTTGACGAAAAACATAGGGGCACTCTCACTTCCCACGCCCTCCCCGCCGCCCCTCTCTCACATCCCACGCCCTACTGTGACGTCACCGTGCGCCCTCGAACGCGGAGCGCGGGGATTGACTAGACTCAAGGCATGCCCGAGGAGAAGAACGCCGCCGTGGTCGCAGACGCCTTGGTGCAGAAGCCCACCGTGCAGAAGGACAACGTGCACAAGCGCACGGGCGAAGCTGCGTTCTTCGACGTCGACAACACCCTGATGAAGGGCGCAAGTCTCTTCCACGTGGCCCGCAAGATGTACGAACGCAAGGCTTTCACGTTGTCGCAAGCGGCCGGATTCGCCTGGAAGCAGTTCAAATTCGTCATGCGCGGCGAGAACATGGAAGACGTCCACTCGGTCCGCGACTCCGCGCTTACCCTCGCTGCCGGCATCACTGTGGATGACATCAAAGCCCTGGGCGAAGAGGTCTACGACGAAATGATCGAGTCGCGGATCTGGCCGGGGACCAAGGCCCTCGCGGAACAGCACCTCAGAGTCGGACGCAAAGTCTGGCTCGTCACGGCTACACCCATCGAGGTGGCCACGGTCATTTCCACCCGGCTCGGGCTGACCGGCGCCCTTGGCACGGTGGGCGAAGTGGAAGACGGCATGTACACAGGGAAACTCGTGGGCGACATCCTGCACGGACCGGCGAAGGCAGTCGCGGTCCAGCTCGTCGCCGATCGGGAAGGCTTGGACCTGGATCATTGCTGGGCGTACAGCGATTCTGCCAACGACATCCCTTTGCTCACCATGGTGGGTCATCCCGTGGTGATCAACCCGGACGCCAAGTTGCGTCGGCACGCCCGCGAGAACAACTGGCCCGTGTACGACTTCCGTTCCGGTCGCCGCGCGGCAACGCTCGGACTCAAGGCCGCCACGGTTGGCGGAGCGGTCTACGGCCTGTGGCGGGGTTTCTCAAGGTTCCGCGGCCCCCGCATCTGACCATCTCTCACATCCCTCGGGCTTGAACCAAACCATCTCTCACATCCCTCGGGCTTGAACCAAACCGTCTCTCACATGCATCGACGGCTTCAACGAGCCTGTGGATAACTTAAGATGACTCAAGCGTTTCTGGGCGAGAATGCCAGATATGCAGAACGCCGTGCCCCTTCCGCCCCGACTGACCAATGCCCCATTCACCATTGACGAGGCCGAGGCCTCGGGCCTGAAGCAATCGCACCTCTGGAACCGTGTAGGAATAGATGGAGTCAGCCGCGGCCTTTACCGTCCATCGGATTGGGACTTTGAGCTATCGGCGGCTGCAAGGTCGCTGTCAGCCGCAAGTCCGGGGGCATGGATATCCCATGTAACGGCCGCGAGGCTGCATGGTGTGTGCCTTCCACCATGGCTGTCTGATTCCAATGAATTGCATCTCAGCAAGCCAAGGCATCTACCGTCCGTCCGCCGCAAAGGAGTGATCGGACATACGGTTGTGGCCTCCGACGAGGAGATCGAAAATGTTCACGGCATCCGGATGAGCACTCGGTCGCGTACCTGGTTGGATCTCGCAAGACGCCTACCGCTCTCCGACCTCGTATGTATGGGTGACGAACTCATTCGTAGGCCCAGGCCGGACTTCGAAGACCGCGACACACCGTTCACCACCCTCGAGGCCCTTCGCGATTTGGTGGGCAGGCACAAGAATTTACAAGGCGTCGTTCGGGCACGAGAAGCACTGGACCTCATGCGTGTTGGAGCCGATTCCGGGCCAGAGTCGCTGCTCCGCTTGGCGATGCTGGACGCCGGTATCCCCGAACCGGAGCTGCAGGTGCAACTTCGCCCGAATGACCCGTTTTCGCCTTCTGCGGACTTGGGCTTCCGTGATCGGCGGGTGGCAATTCAGTACGACGGCGGTCATCACCTTGGGCAGGAACAGATGTTCAGCGATCGGCGACGCGATAAGGCATTTGAAGCAGCAGGTTGGATGGTCCTCAAATTCGGAAAGGACGACTTGGCGGATAACTTTTCGTCAGCGACTCGTAAGATCAAGACCGCTCTACGATCAGCATGGCAGGATCCCGCGGTCAGCTCCGGTTTTACCCGCGGGACGTGAGAGAGGGAACCCACCAAACCCGAGGAACCTGAGAGAGGGACCCCACCAAACCCGCGGGACCTGAGAGAGGGAACCCACCAAACCCGCGGGACCTGAGAGAGGGAACCCACCAACCCCGAGGGACCTGAGAGAGGGAACCCACCAACCCCGAGGGACGTGAGAGAGGGACCCCACCAAACCCGCGGGACCTGAGAGAGGGATGGGGGCGCAAAATGCCCGCCACCTCGAGAGGCAACGGGCATTTACGCTTGATGAAGTATCTCTACTTCTTATTGCGGCGCTGGTGGCGGGTCTTGCGAAGCAGCTTGCGGTGCTTCTTCTTGGCCATACGCTTGCGGCGCTTCTTAATAACTGAACCCACGAAAGTTCCTTACAAACTAGAAGTTCCTGTCTGTTGGAACAGATCCGCGGAAGCAGACAAGTACAACTGACAGATTCTTACATTGACGTAAAACGTTCCTTAACAGAGTACCGCTTCAAAGGGGCACCCTGTGACCACGGTCCGCGGGACGGACCCCGGCAGCCTCAGGCGGTCTCGGATTGCCCGTCCACCACGGCACCCTTGAGGTACTGGGCAACGGCCTCTTCAGGAACCCGGAAGGAACGCCCGAACCTCACGGCGGGCATCTCCCCTGAGTGGACGAGGCGATACACGGTCATTTTGGAAACACGCAAGACGTCGGCCACTTCGGCCACCGTCATGAAACGCGCATTCGAGAAGTTAGTCTCTGCGGACATTTCCCATATTCCTTTGCTCTCAGCCGGTTAGGACACCCCCAGTAGAACGGTGTGCCGATGCTGAGCCATCCAACAACCATGTGCTAGATACTCTAGAGGCTGATGGGGCCAATGTGAAAGCTTTTCCTGTAAGTGGGATGCGGCTCCCCGGCAGCGAAGCCACGCAACGGATCTACTCCGCAACCACCGCCCGACGCTTCCGTGCCGAGGCTGCGAGCTGCTCCAACACCGAGGCTGTGACGTCCCATTCCATGCAGGCATCGGTGACGCTCTGGCCGTAAACGAGTTCCTGCTCCCCAGCAAGCTGCTTGGCGGTGTCCAGGTTTTGGGCTCCGCCCACCAGGAAGCTCTCCAGCATGACGCCGGCGATCGGCGAGGTCTCCCCCGCTTCGAGCTGCGCACCGATTTCCAAGGCAACCTCAGCCTGGCGGTGGTGGCTCTTGCCGCTGTTGGCGTGGCTGGCGTCCACGATCAGGCGCGGGTTCAGGCCCTTGGCAGCGAGCTTGGAGGCAGCAGCCGCGACATCGTCCTGGGAGTAGTTGGGTCCTTTGCGTCCGCCGCGCAGGATCACGTGGGTGTCCGGGTTGCCTGAGGTGGCTACGAGAGCCGCGCGGCCGTCGTCGTCGATTCCCAGGAAGGCCTGCTCGGCGGCAGAGGCGCCGCAAGCGTCAATTGCCACCTGCAGGTCTCCGTCGGTGCCGTTCTTGAAGCCAATAGGCATGGACAGTCCGGAGGCGAGCTGGCGGTGGATCTGGCTTTCGGTGGTGCGCGCACCGATCGCACCCCAGGAGACGAGGTCAGCCATGTATTGCGGGCTGATGGGCTCCAGGAATTCGGTGGCCGTGGGCAGTCCGAGGGCAGTGACCTGCTTCAGGAACCCACGGGCCGCGCGAAGGCCGGCGGCGATGTCGTGGCTGCCGTCCAGGTGGGGATCGTTGATGAGGCCCTTCCAGCCGACGGTGGTGCGGGGCTTCTCGAAGTAGGTCCGCATGACGATCAGCAGGTCTTCCTTGTGCTTCTCGGCCTGGCTCACCAAACGGCGGGCGTACTCGAGGCCGGCCTTAGGATCGTGGATGGAGCACGGGCCAACGATGACCAGGAGGCGGTCGTCCACGCCGTCCATGATGGCGCGGACCTGGTCGCGGCCGCGGTCGACGACGGCAGCTGAGCGGGCGTCCAGCGGCAACTCGGCGATGAGGTCCTGGGGCGCCGGAAGGGGCTCGAAGCGTGCCACCCGAAGGTTGGAGGTTGAAGGAAGCGCGGCGTCAGCGGCTCCCGCGTCAGGGGAGTCGAGCGATTCGGTGGGTTCTGCAGCGATGCTGGTCATGTCTGGGTCCTGTTCCGGGATGCGGAGCGGGCCCCTTGTCAGAACCCGCCGGATATGGCGAAGGGCAGAGAATGATCTCTGCCCTGTTGGCTCTGAAGGAAAGTTGGATGCGTGTCAGTTAGACGCGGGCCCCTCCAGAGCCAACGAAAAATACGCATACCAACGGTTTGTCATAGCCACACCATAACCGCGGTTCTTCACACCGGGCAAATCGCGTCCGCCATCATGACAAATGTTTGCGCAGGAACTGCAACTGCTTGATCCAGTGGTGTTCCTGGCCGCCCTCGTGGTTGTTGAAGCGGTAGACCTCGATGTCCTTTTCGGGCGCACCGCCGGAAACCCCGTAGCTGTTGTAGCTCGCGAAAACGGTGGACGGAGGGCAGATGTCGTCCATCTGCGCAGCGGAGAACAGCGCAGGGACGGTGGCGGCACGGCCCAGGTGTACGCCGTCGAAGTAGTTCAGGACGGCCAGCATTGGCTCATACCTTTCGCGGTGCCGGCCCAGGAATCCGGCGATTTCCGGGTAGGGCCCGCGCGGGGTGATGTCGATGGCGCGGGGGAAGTCCTGCAGGAACGGGACGTCGGGCAGGGCGGCGATGACGCCGTCGAGCCTTCCGGCCGTCAGCCCGGCGGCCGCAACAGTAATGCCGCCACCCTGGCTGACGCCTGCCAGGACTACCTTGGAGGGGTCGACGGCGGGATGGCTCTGCGCCGCTTCCACCGCACGGAACGCGTCCACGTACACCCGTCGGAAGTAGTAGTTGTCCTGGTGGTCGGCGCCACGGGTCATGAGCCCGGCGTAGTTGTTTCCGCCGGCGGACGGGTGGGGATCCGGGGTGTCGCCCGAGACGCCGCCGTAACCCTGCCCGCGGGTGTCCATGATGAAATGCGCGTAACCGGCCTGGGCCCATCGGGTGTTCTGGTTGACCAATCCGCGGCCACCGGAGTATCCGATGTACTCCACCACCACGGGAAGTTGCCGGCCCGGCTCACGGTGAGCCGGCAGGTGCAGCCAGCCCTTGATGCGGTCTCCCCCGAAGCCGGCAAAGGACACATCGAAGGTGTCGATCACTGAGAGGTAGTTGTCCACGGGCTCGAACACAGCATCAAGCGGCAAGGCCCTCGCCTCGGTGATGGTGCGGTCCCAGAAGGCATCGAGGTCTGCTGGAGGGACCACGCTTGAGGTGTAGTCGCGGAGCTTCTCAAGGGGAAGGTCAAAGAGGGGCATGTGGACATCCTACGTCATGGTTTGGTGTGCCCCGTCACAGGGGCTGAAGCGCTAGAGAGGTGCTACGGACAGGTTCCGGTATGCCGATTTCAGGGGCGCCATCTGGCGAATCCCGAAGTACCCGCCCCGGAGCGGTTCTGCGGAGGGATCGGTCCATTCAAAGAGCAACAACTCGTTGATGGAGAACGCCACCCGAGGGCCATCCTTGATCACTTCCATGCGATAAAAACCATCGGCATCCCCGGCGGGCGGAAGCGGGTCAGCTCCCTGCGCCACCAGTTCGAAGCCCGCACTCTTGCGGAGATTGCAGGTTCGGAACGCGCGCTCGGAGGGGTGTTTGTGCCGGAAGTAGGAGACGTGGAGGGCGTCCATATCTCCCGAATGGTATTGCGGATAGAAGCCGGTGCGGGGAGCCAAAGCCGAAGAGAACAGGTCTTCGCCACCGTGGCCGGATGCTGCGAAGAACACCATGGCCAGGCCGGGCTCCTCCAAGGGAAGGAACTCCCAGCTGATCCTTACGTGATCGGGAATTTCCTTGGGGCACCAGAGCGTCCAATGCGCGTGGTCGCCGTGCTCCTCCGCATCAAGGGAGCCCGACAGGACCAGAGCGGTGGTGCCATCCCCACCCAAACCCGGGCCGCCGTCGTCGCCTGTCCCCACCTCATGCGTTCCGAACTGAACCGGACCTTCCGCCACCCAATCAGCCACATCCGCAGGACCCCGCAGCGGGTTGGAGTGGATCACGCACGCGCTCCCGCGTTGAGGGTCGCAGGCAAGCCGTAGCCGAGGGATTCCAGTTGCTCCGCCACGAAGGCAGCGATCCGCCGGGCGCCTTTCTCATGGAAATGAGTGTTGTCCTCAAGTCCGCCGGCCCAGTGTGCGTGCTCGCCCGGAGCAAAGTGGAAGAACAGCTCCTTGGAACCGTCCTCCCCCAACTCCTGGTAGAGGGAGCGCGTCCATTGGTTGAGGTCTATGACGTCAAGGCCGAGCTCCAAGCCAAGCTCCCGGACCACCACAGGGTAGTCCCCCAGGGTGACCTCAAGCTGACCGCCCGAAAAATGCCGGCGTTCCACCGAGGTGCACAGGATGGGGATGCCGCCCTTGCTGCGGACCTCGGCCACCATGCGCTTGAGGTTGTCCGTGTAGCCCGTGCGGGCGGCCAGGTGTTCACGTTTCTGGTCGTTGTGCCCGAACTGGATGAGCACCAGGTCGCCCTGGACGGTCTGGTTAATGAGCTGGTACCAAAGACCCTCCTCCCGGAACGACTCCGTGGTGGCACCGCCCTTGGCGTAGTTGTGGACGGCAGCCCACCAGTACGTTTCGGGCGCAAGATGGGCGCCCCAGCCACTCATGGGGTACTCGAAGCTGGGGCAGGCGGCAACGGTGGAGTCGCCCGCGAGGAGGATTTTCATGGGTGTCCTTTCAGATGATGCAGCCGCAGGATGCAGCACGCCTTGATGCAGCCGCGCTTAGCCCTTGACGGAACCGATCAGCATGCCCTTGGCAAAGTGCTTCTGCAGGAAGGGGTAGAAGATCAGGATGGGCAGCGTGGCCACCACGATCACGGCGAATTTGATGCCTTGTTCCGGCGGGATATAGGACGGATCCACGTTGCCGGTACCCAGGAGGTCCGAGGCCGCCGTGACTTGGCGAAGGTACATCTGCAGGGTCCACATGTTGTTATCGCTGAGGTAGAGCAGGGGTGACATGAAGTCGTTCCAGATCCCCACCGCGTAGAACAGCGCGAACGTAGCAAGCACCGGTTTGGACAACGGCAACAGGATCCGCCAGAGGATCCCGATTTCCGTGGCACCGTCCATCTTGGCGGACTCTTCCAGCTCCTGCGGGAGCTCCTGGAAGAAGTTCTTGATGATGATCAGGCTGAACGGGTTGATGGCCGCGGGAAGGATCAGCGCCCAGTAGCTGTTGAGCAGGCCCAGGTCCTTGACCAGCAGGAACGTAGGAATCATGCCGCCGGAGAACACCATGGCGAAGACCACCAAGGACATGATCAGCTTCCGTCCCCGCAGGTTCTTCTTCGCCAACGGGTATGCCATGGTCACGGTGAGCACCAGCTGTACCAGGGTGCCTACCAGCGTCACCAGCACGGTGGTGATGAGGGCCCGCGTGAAGGCGGGTGTGGAGAAGATGTACTCGTAGGCGCCCAGCGTGAACTGCTCGGGCCAGACGAAGAACGCCCGCCGGGTGATCTCGGCCTCGTTGGCGAAGGACCCTGCGATCACGTAGATGAACGGCAGCAGGGTGATGATGCCCACCAGGCTCAGGAAGACGTAGTTTGCGGCGTCAAAGACCCGTCCGCCGCGGGTGTTGTGAATCTTCATTAGAACAGTCCGCTCTGGTTGAACCGCTTGGACAGCCAGTTGGTGCCGAAGATCAGCACGATTCCTACGAGGGACTTGAAGAGCCCGACGGCGGTGCTGTAGCTGTAGGCGCCTTGGGTGATGCCCACGAAGTAGACGTAGGTGTCGAAGACGTCGGCCACGCTGCGGTTGAGTGCGTTGGTCATGAGGTAGATCTGCTCAAAGCCGGTATTGAGCATCTGCCCGATGGCCAGGATGAGCATCACGATGATGGTGGACCGGATGCCCGGCAAAGTGATGTGCCAGACGCGACGGAACCTGCCGGCGCCGTCGATAATTGCTGCCTCATACTGGTCTTGGTCCACCGTGGCCAGCGCGGCGAGGAAGATGATGGTGCCCCAGCCGGTGTTCTTCCAGATTTCCTGGAGCACGATCAAGGGCCGGAACCAGTTGGGATCGGACAGGATGTCCACGTTCGTCCCGAACAGCCCGTTGACGAACTGGAACAACGGTCCGATGTCCAGGGCAAAGAGCAGGAAGCTCAGTGACGCCACGATGGTCCAGGACAGGAAGTGCGGAATGTAGACGAGCGTCTGGACGGTGCGTTTGAGTACCGATAGACGGACCTCGTTGAGCAGCAACGCCAGGATGATGGTGAGCGGGAACGCGATGCCCAGGTTCAGGAACGCCAGGATCAGCGTGTTGCCCAGCAGCCGTGGGAAGTCCGGGTTCGCGAAGAAGTCCGTGAAGTTGGTGACACCCACCCAGGGGCTGCCATTGACGCCCAGGAACGGAACGTAGTCCTTGAAGGCGATGGACACGCCGTACATGGGCCCGTACCGGAAGATCGCGAAGTACAGGACTCCGGGCAGCAGCAGCAGATACAGCCACTTGTAATGCGCGAAGTGGACGGCGAACCCGCGCCGCCGCGCCGGGGCGGGCGGCTTGGTGGCCGCCCGCTCCGAGGCTTTGGCTTCTACGACGGGGGCTGTCACTTCTTGTTTTCCTGCCAGAGCTTGTTAATTTCTTCCTTGACCTTGTCACCGCCGCTGGTGTTCCACAGCTTGATGGCGTCCTTCAGGCCCTGTTCGTCGGTCTGCCCGGCGAGGTACTTGATGCGGGCGTCGGCCACGATGTTGTCCAGCTGCGCGCCCTTGGCAACGTAGGTGGGCGAGACGAAGGCAGCTGCCGGGTTGTACACGGCGCTCTTGAGGTCCCCGGCCATGACGGCGACGCGGTCATCGAAGACCTTCTGCTCGTACTCGGAGGCCTGCTTGACCGGGTAGAAGTTGTTGCCTGTGACGTTGGTGCCAAGCTGGGCGAAGCTCTTGATGTCAGTGTTGACCACCTTGCCCTCAGGGGTTTCCGGCTTGATGGTGGCGGCCAGGCCCTCTTCAAGGGTGAAGTTCACGCCCTCGATGCCGTTGTTCATGAGCACGGCAACTTCCTTGCTGTTCAACTTGTCCAGGAAGCTGAGCACGTTCTTCAGGTCAGCCTCGGTCTTGACGCTGGACTTCGGAATGGCCAGGAAGCCGGAGTAGCCGTCGGTGGGGTGGGCGTGCAGTTCGCCGTCAGGTCCCTTGAGGCTGCCTACGAAGCCCACCTTGTTCTCGAAGTCGTTCGGGTTGGCCTGCTTGAAGAGGTTGATCAGCACGCTGACGCGGGAGTCGACGTCCACGATGATGCCGCCCTTGCCGTTGAAGAACGGCTCGTTCCATTTGGTGCCGTCGAATGTGGCGAAATCGGGGTTGATGAGTTTCTCGTCCACCATCTTCTTGATGAAGCGGTTGGCTTCGAGGAATTCGTCCGTTTCGAAGCTGGGGACCAGCTTGCCGTCCCGCTCGGTCCACCGGTTGCCGGCGCCGTACCAGGTCTCGATCAGGTCATACGGGCTGTTGGTTCCCAGTGCGCCCCACTTGGGGATGGTGATGCCGTAGGTATCGTTCTGGCCGTTGCCGTCCGGGTCCTGCTCGGTGAACGCCTTGGCAACTTTGTAGAGGTCCTCGGTGGTTTCGGGCGCCTTGAGACCCAGCTTGTCCAGCCAGTCCTGGCGGAACATGACCGCTGCACGGATCGGGTTGCGGCCGCGGTAAACACCGTAGACCTTGCCGTTGACGCTGGCGTTCTGCTGGACCTCCGGGAAGGTGGTCTTCAGGTTCGGGTAGTCCTTGAGCTTGTCCGTGAGGTCCCAGAAGGCGCCCGCTTCGGCGTTCTTCACGAAGCCAGGCGTTTTGCCCTGGACCACCAGCACGTGCGGGATTTCCGAGGAAGCCAGCGTGATGTTCATCTTGTCTTCGTAGGATGCGTTGGGCGTCCACGTGATGTTGACGTCTTTGCCCGTGAGTTCCTCGAGCTTCTTCTGCACGGCACCATCGGCTGTTGGCGGCTGCGCCTCCAGGAACGGCGCCATGATCTTGACGGAGGAAAGGTCCGACGCCGGCGCTTCGCCACCACAGGCGGTCAGCGCCAGGGCTGCGGAAACGACGACGGCGGCGGCCAGCGTGTGTTTTCTACGGATCATTTTCTTACCTGCTCCACTTCATCGGGGTTGGTGTCTTTCGACTCTTGGTTTGACGGCAGGCCGGGGAACCTTTTGAGGCTCCATATGTGCTGGCCACTCGCATCTTGATACGTTTCATTAATAGTCGCGCCGGAGGCGTTGGGGACGAGTTCGCTGCTTCCTTGAACATCGAGGGAGCGGTGAAGCACCGGCGGCCCGCTCAAAGCGGGGCGGGCGCGGTTGAGTTCAGGCAAGGCTGGCCTCCGTGCTGTGGGTCGTGGTGGAAACAGGGCCGGTGGGGGCCGCATCGTCAACGGCGGCTGACATCGCCTCATCGTTGGCCGTAAAGAAGCGGTCGCAAAGCCACCCCGTGACATAAAGCCACGCACCAATGCCGAAGAACGGAATCAACCCCGGAACCGACCGGCACACGAACAGGGCCGCCGCCGTGACGAACAGGAGAATCACCGTTCCCGCCAGATGCCGCATCGCAAAGCGTGAGGACATCAGGAAGTACTGGGGAAGGGAAAGCTCGTAGCGGGCGAACATCGGGAACAGGTAGCAGACCGTGCCGGCGGCGAAGAGGGCCGACATCAGGATTCCTGCGGAAGCGATCTGCGAGCCAAAGTCCCAGCCTGCAGAGAAGTAGTCCCAATTCAGGGTCAGTGCAACACCCACAGCAATGACGGGCAAACCCAAGGCATTTCCCTTGCCGAAGTTCTTGAAGTATTCCTTCGCGAAGCGCCGCATCAACGGCGCGGCATTTCCCCGCACCTTGTCGCGGACCAGGATGTGGGCCGCAGCGGTGCTGGGTCCGATTCCCAGAACAACCCCACCGAGGACGGTGAAGGCAATCCACAACACGTTCAGGCAAGCTATCCAGACGAGTGTGTCGAAGAGCGTGTAGGCACGGAAGCCAAATCCGCCAGAGGCCATGCCCCCCCCTTTCTCCATCGTTGCAGAACAGGCCCAGGCAACTGGCAGTAGTGGTTGTTCTGGACGCTCAGAGCGACCACCAATGCCAGTCAGTTGGGGTCGGCCCACGTGGGCCATGTCACTAAGTAAACGCTTTCCCGTCAACTTAGACGGTTGACGAGGGTGGCGTCAAGATCATTCTTGAATCGTTACATTTACTGCGGCCCCGCGCTACACTGGGCGGAGCCGGAACTGGGAAAGCGCTTGCTGGGTATAGCCTGAACCCGCCGGATACTTACCTGAATACCCCGACGACGGCGTCACCGCCTTCGTTGCAGCGCCAGCAGAGGAGAGCCATGGACACCCCTTCCATCGAGTCCATCACCAGCCCCGAGCCACCCCCGGCTGCACCGGCACCCGCGACCGCACCCCGTACCGCACCCGCCAGGATTGCCCTGGTAGGAGTCCACGGCTTCGGAACACACCACCTCCACAACCTCCATCGGCTGAGCGCGCAGGGTGTGGTGGAACTCGTCGCCGTGGCGGACCCCAATCCCCCGTCCGCTGGAGCGTTGCCCGGAACAACTGCCGTCCACGCCACCCTCGATGACCTGCTGGCCGGCGATCACCACCCGGACGTGATCATTGTGGCTACTCCGATCCAGACCCACGCCCCCTTGGCTTTGTCTGTCCTCGCTTCCCATTCCCACCTTTATCTGGAAAAGCCCCCGGTAGCCTCCATGAAGGACTTCCTCCGGCTCAAGGAGTCCGCAACCGCAGCCGGGCGCAGCGTACAGATCGGTTTCCAGAGCCTGGGTTCCCATGCGCTGGCCGCTTTGGAACAGCTGGCCAACGGCAAAGCCACGGAAGAACTTCCAGGCATCGGCACGCTCAAGGGCATCTCCGCTACCGGCCGCTGGGTCCGCGACCGCGCCTACTACAAGCGCTCGCGCTGGGCGGGCAAACGCAGCCTCGACGGCGTGGATGTGGTGGACGGCGTCGCAACCAATCCTTTGGCCCACGCGATTGCCACTGCCCTGCGCATCGCCGGAGCCCGCCAGGCAGAAGACCTGGCCTTCGTGGACACAGACCTCTACCGCGCCAACGACATTGAAGCGGACGATACCTCCGTGATCCGCATGAGGACCGTTAACGGGCTGCCCATCACCTGCGCCCTGACACTGTGCGCCACCGAATCCGTGGAACCGTACGTCACGCTTCACGGCACCGAGGGAACAGCGGTGTTCCATTACACCGAAGACCGTGTCACGGTCCGCACCGAAGCCGGCGAGACCACCCATGTCTTCGGGCGGGATGATCTCACGGAGAACCTGCTCCAACACCTGAGCGAGGGCACCGCCTTGCTCAGCCCCTTGGATCACAGTGGCGCCTTCATGCGCGTCCTTGAAGCCATCCGGACAGCCGAGGCTCCCGCCCTGATTCCCTCGGAATTCGTGACATGGGTGGGATCCGGCGATCAAGCCCATGCAGTGATCCCCAACATCGAGGACATCCTGGAACGGGCCACGCTGTCCCATGCCACGTTCTCCGAACTCGGCCTGCCGTGGGCGCGACCGGACGCAGCGGGCTCCGAAGCTCTCTTCGCCCCCGCTGCGGATTCTGAGGGTGCCGGCGGTGGTGATCCGAGCGAGGAAGCTCCCAACGCCGTCTTCCGCAGGGGAGGTGACCTCGACACCGCGTTGTCGCCGCGCCCCTACCTTCATCCGGTGACCACCCGGGGCGGCATCGTGGTGACAGAGCACCTTGCTTCGGACCACGTGTGGCATCTCGGCGCTGGATTCGCGCTGCAGGACGTCAACGGCAGCAACTTCTGGGGTGGGCGCAGTTATCGTCGATCCGCAGGAAAATACGTGGACCTGAACGACCACGGCAGAATCGAGGTCGCCGCAATCACCCACGGCCCGGACCACTCCACAGCGGACCTCCACTGGCTGGCCGCCGATGGCGGCTTGCTCCTGGAGGAACGTCGCACGTTCCGTCGTTTGCTCATTTCCCCGCGGACGTGGCGGCTGGACATCACCACGGAACTCACCGCCGTCGTGGATGCCTCGCTGGGTAGTCCTGGCTCGCACGGTGCCGCGGGAAGTGGCTACGGCGGCTTCTTCTGGAGGCTTCCTGTCAATGCCTCTCCACGCGTCTTCTCCTCCACAGCCGAGGGCGAACCTGCCGTGCACGGTTCAGTGACGCCGTGGCTGGCGTGGACCGGAGAGTTTGACGGCGGACCGGCCACGTTGGTGTTTGGCGCACCTTCCGAGTCCCCGGACCCATGGTTTGTGCGATGCAGCGGCTACCCGGCCGTGGGTTCGGCGCTGGCGTGGGACACCGCCGTCGAGCTGGCTGCGGGCGGGTCGCTGACCCGTTCAGTGACCGTGTGGATCAGTGACGGAGTGCTCGGCACCCCTGACATCGAGGACTTGGTGTCAGCTCGATGAGTTCCAGCGCCCCGGCATCGCCACTGCTCGCAACAGGCCTCACGGTGGAGGGCCGGACGCGGTGCCTGATGGCCCCGGCACGGCCCAGGTTCGCTTGGCTGCTGGATGCCGGTCCTTCCGCAGACGCCGGGCAATCGTTCCAGGGTGCGTACCGCCTCCGGGTGATGGACCGCGCCGGAACAGAAATGTGGGATTCGGGCACTGTTGTCACAGACCAGCAGCACCACCAGTCCTCCACAAGCCCCGAAAATAGCCCCAACCTCAGCCCTGACTCTGACTATCAGTGGACTGTGCAGGTCACGGACTCCACCGGCGCTGTGGGAGCGCCGAGCGCTCCCGCACGATTCAGCACGGGTCTCTCCGGGTCGGGAACAAGCGGCTGGAACGCCGAGTGGATTCACCGTGCCCCGGGAGGCCGCGCGCCGCTGGAACTGATGGAAGGTTTGCTGCGGGTGAGTGGCTCGCCGCATCTTCCCTGGCCTGTGTCAGCCAGGGGCAGCACGGTGATCACCGCCCGCTTCCGCTTGCGTCTTGGTACAGCAGGGATCCTTCTTCGCAGCGACGGTCCCGGAACCGGGCTGCTGCTGGAACTGAAACCCAACCGAACAGCCGTCCTCCGGCAGGCTCCCGCTTGGGAAATCGGTGCCATGGCTGCGCCCGCCACGGAGGCACTGGCTGAAACCCCGGCCTTTGAGGCAACCGCCGTTTCACGGGCGGGCGCCACTCCCCATGACGGCTGGCAGGACCTGATGGTCAGCGACGACGGGCAGCGCATCACCGTCACCATTGACGGCACCACGGCTTTGGACTCTGACGTCGCAAGCACAGGTTGCACGGGCATCGCCTTCCACCAAGGGCCACGGAGCCAGGCCGAGTACCTCTCCCTTGATGTCCAGAGCGATGGGAAGACTGTCCTCAGCAGCGATTTCACCGACCCCGGCTCGCTGGCTGACTGGACCACCACCACTCCCCTCCGCCAGCCCGACGAGTGGACCCTTGCCAAGGCAACCTTCCACCTCAAGCGTCCCGTGGTCCGCGCCCGTCTCTACACTGCCGCGAGCCACCACGCCGCGTTCACCCTCAACGGCATTCCCTGCCTGGAGACCACCAACTTCGGCTACCCGGGCGAACACTTCTACAACGCCGCCGACGTCACTGACACACTGCAGTCGAGCGGCACCGCCACCTTGACCGCCGTCGCGCATTGGTACGGTCCGGGCCAGGGCCGCGCGGCCGGCCACCCCGGTCTGCTGGCCCAGTTGACGGTGGAGTACGACGACGGCACGCGGGACGTGTTCGGATCCGGGCCTGGGTGGCTGGTGGCCGAGGGGCCCTATCGCCAGAGCGGATACCGGAACGATGAAGGCGACCCGATCGAGCACTTCGACGGCACGGCCCAGCCGGAAGACTGGCAGCCTGCACTTTCACTCGGAGCCCATCCCGTCCCCGATTTCCCGGTCCTCAACCCACATCACGCCAGCGTCGCGCGGAACCATGCTCCCGCCGTCGACATTTTCACGGCCGACGACGGCACACCGGTGGCAGATTTCGGCGCAGTGATCCCCGGGCGCCCGGTGGTGGAGTTCCTGACGGGCCGGCACGGGCGGACCGTAATGCTCCGTGCGGGATACAACCTCCAGGCCAACGGGCGCGTGGATGCAGGAAAAGCCGCCAGCCAGAACACGGATATGGCATTTCCGTACACGCAGAAGGACGGGCTGCAGCGCTACGAGGCAGCGGTGCATTTAGGATTCCGCTACCTTGAATTTCCCGGTGTGGACCTCGGGGACCTCGGCGCGGTGGGGGCAACGGTCATCCATGCCGAACACCCGGCCGAAGGCAGTTTCCATAGCTCCGACGACACCCTGAACCGGGTCTTCAGGCTTCTTCGGGACTCTGCGTTGCTGGGTGTGCAGGAACAGTTCGTGGATACGCCCACCCGCGAGAAGGGCCAGTTCCTGGGCGACGCCGTGAACATCTCCTACGCCACCATGGCGCTGTTCGGCGAGCGTCATTTCACGGCCAAGGCACTGCGCGAATTCGCGGGATCTGCCAAGCGCTACTGGGATTCACCCGCTCAGCGGGGCCGCTACAACGCCGTGTATCCCAACGGCGACGGCAAGCGCGACATCCCCGATTTCTCGCTCATGATGCCCGAATGGGTGGAGGACTACCACCGGCTCAGTGGGGATGACGCGCTGGTCCACGAACTCCTCCCCTGCCTCCAGGACACGGCCGGGTACGTGCTCCGGCACATCCCCGCCAGTGGTCCCACCGCCGGGTTGGTCACCAACCTTGGCGGCGGCGCGGGTCCGTACCTCCACGGCATCGTGGATTGGCCGGCGCCGGGCCGCTTCGGCTACGACATGGACTGCGCGGCGCGCACCACGGTGAACGCCCAGTCCTGGTCAGTGCTCGACGCCGTCAGCCGGCTCTGCGGGTCTGCAGGCCTTGCGCACGAAGCCGCCCGTTACAGGGATGCGGCGGAGGAGCTGGCGGGGCACATCAACACCCGGCTGCGCGTGGACGGCGTGATGGTGGATGGTTTGCACGCCGACGGCCGGCCAAGCTTGAATGCCTCACAGCATGCGACGTCCTTCCCGCTGTCGCTGGGCATTACCCCCTCCGTGCACGCGGCCAAGGATGCCGAACGCATCGCCGGAATGGGGATGCGGCAGGGCCCCATGACGGTGCACCGGCTGTTCCGGGCATTGCTTTCGCAGGGGCGCGTGGACGCTGTCCTGGATCTCCTGACCGAGCCTGGCCAGCCTGGCTGGGCACGTTTGCTGGAGGCCGGTGGGTCCTTCACCTGGGAGGCCTGGGAACTCGATGAGGGCAGCGACTACAGTCAGTCCCACGCCTGGTCTGCGTCCGTGATCCGGGAGATCCTCGAGTACCTCCTCGGTGTCCGGGTGACAGCGCCGGGGGCATCCGCCGTCGTGATCCAACCGCCGGTGTGCCGGCTGGAACGTGCCGAGGGCAGCGTGCCCACGCAGCGTGGAGTGGTTGCCGTTTCCTGGCAACGGACGGCCGACGGCATGGAGCTGGAGTGCAGCATTCCCGCAGGGGTTACGGCCCAGATGGTCCTTCCCGGCCGTACAGTTCCGGCCGGACCTGGCACGTGGACTTTCAGCCCGCTGGGCTAACCCAGCGCGCTCCTGGCTTCGTCCATGGCCTTCTTGGCAGCGTCCGCGGGTGACATCCGGTTGAAGTGCACCTCCAGGCCGTAGCGGCCAAAGGCCTCGACGGCGGAGCTGGAACCTGCCGGGGGTACCGGCACTGCGTCCCCCAATTCGGAGGAGATCTCGTCAATGAACTGTGCCGTGGCTGCGTCCTCCGGTGTCAGTTTGGGAAGGACTGCGGCGCGGACCTCCGAGTTGCCCGGGATGCCGCGGTCTGCGAGGGCAATCTCCCCGGCCTCCACATTGTTGGCCAGGAAATCGATGAACTTCTGCACCTCGGCCGGGTGTTTGGTGCGGGAACTCGCCGACCAGAACTGTGAGGACTTGTAGAACTGCTTGGCACTGGCGGCGCTGCCGTCCGTGCTCGGCGGACGGTGGATCTCCAAGGGCTGGCCGGAGGCTTTGGTCAGCGCGCTCAGTTGGTTGGACCAGTACCAGGCGAGCCCGAACCTGTTGGTAGCCAGGCCCTGTTGGTCCACGGAAGCGGTGGCGTCCTCGGTCATCACCGAGGCGGGCGGCACGGCCTTGGAATCGCGGAGTTCGGCCTGGTATTCGTACCAGCCCGTCAGGTCGCCCTCGTCGAAGCCGAACTTGCCGTCGGAGGTAAACAGCGACTTGCCGTGCTGGCGGAACCAGAGATTCATGGGAGCGTCACCGCTGACGGCTCCGGAACCATAGACGCCGCTCTTGCTGCCTTCGGTGATGGCGGCCGCCGCCTTGTTGTATTCGTCCCAGGTCCAGGTCTTGTCATCGGGCAACGTGACGCCGCTGGCCGACAGGAGCGATGGGTTGGCCAGAACTACCTGGGCGTTCACGCCGGCAGTGACGGCGTACTGCTTGCCTTCAACCTTGCCGGCATCTGCAACGGCAGAATCGAACTTGCCAAGGTCTACGTCTTTCAGTTCCAGGAGGGCACCGCGCTCGGCGTACTCGCCCAGATAAGCGGCATCCATTTGAATAATGTCCGGCGCATCCTGCGAGGCAACCTGAGTAGCGAGTTTGTCCCAATAGCCGGACCAGTCGCCGTATTCGCCCTTGACCTTGATGGTGGGATTCTGGGCCTCGAAAGCGTCAATGAGTTTTTGGGTCATCTTATGGCGGACATCCGAGCCCCACCAGCTGAAGCGCAGGGTGACTGTGCCGTCGGAGGAGGCCTGCGGCGAGCTGCCGCAACCTGTCATGGTGATGGCTACAACGGCCACGGCGGCTGCAGCTTTAAGCGCGAACTTCTTTGTTGCACGGATCGACATCTGGGGTCCTTGTCTGGGCAGGGTGAGTCTTGCAGATGCACGTCGGAGAAAACGCTTTCTCAGCCTAGGTGTGCTCTACGTCACCCGTCAAGGAACTTTTGTTTGTTTCCTCCCAAACATTCACAAAACCGCTCATCGCGGGGAAGGTGCCCAGCGCCGGCGCCTTGAGTAGCTCCACAGCAGGAAACCAATCACAGCGGCTGAGGCCATACCCAACGCACCGGTCACCACCAGTCCAGTACGGACGCCAAAGTCCTCCGTCAGCCACCCCGCCAGCAAACCACCCAGCGCGTGCCCACCCAAGAGCAACGGGAAGTAAAGGGCCAGGACCCTGCCGCGAACGCAGGCCCCGGACTCCAATTGGACGGCGGTAGTTGCGCTCGTGAGGAACAGCAGCGTCATGAAGCCCACCACAATGAGCATCACCACGAACCACTCCTGCGTGGGCATCAAGGCTGCCAGCAGTTGCGTTAGGCCAAAAAGCCCGGCACTGGCCACGATCCCTTTCCGGCCAAAGCGCTTGATCCGAGTGGCCACCAAAGCACCCACCAAGGCCCCCAAGGCGCTGACTGTGTTGAAGAGGCCGAATCCAGCAGGACCGCTGTGCCACACCTGGTCCGCGAAGGCCGCCAGGACCACGGGTCCGTTCATACCGAAAGCGCCCAACAAACCTGCCAGCAGCATGGTCAGGAGCAACGGCGGACGCTCCCGGACAAAGCGGAAACCAGCAAGGATCCGGCCGCGCCGCGGCTCCTGCCCGCTGACCTCGGGTGAGTGGTGGAGCCCGCCTGGCCGAATGGACACGATCATCACCAGGACGGCCATTCCCAAGCCGGCATTGGCAGCGAACGCCGCGGCCGGACCTGCCTGGGCAATCACCACGCCGGCAAGTGCGGGTCCAACCATGGCACCCAGTTGGCTCACTGCGCTGTTCAGGCCGATGGCTGCGGGGAGCCCGGTATCGCCCACCACCTCGTTGACGAACACCTGCCGCGCCGGCCCATCGATGGCACTGGTGATGCCCAAGGCAATGCAGGAGGCGTAGACCACCCAGACGTCAGTGCCACCGGCAGCGTTCCACACCGCCAGTCCGGCAGCCAGCAAGACCGCAACTGACTGGCAGACAAGGAGGATGCGTCGTTTGGGGAAAAGATCCACCAGCACGCCACTGATGGGGCCCACCACCAGCATGGGCAGGAACTGCAACGCCACGGCGAGGCCCACAGCGGCCGGGCTCCCCGTGAGCTGGAGAACCAGCCAGTCCTGCGCCAGCCGTTGCATCCACACGCCGCCGCTCCCCACCAGGGAGAGGGCCACGAAGATCCGGTAATTGTGGTGTCGCAGCGGGTAATGCCAGGTCTCTGTGGAGCGTGTCCGCGGGGCGGATGCTTCGGCTGTGGTGGAGGATTTGGGGCGCAGTGGGAACGGGCGCGGCGACACGGGGTGGACTGCTCGATTCAGCGGTTTGGGGGCGGATTTCTAATGGAGTTTTTGTACAGCTAATGCCCTTAAGGAGGCTCCTAAAGGGCATCAGCTGTACAAAAACTCAGCGGTGGGAGCGGATCTTGATGGCCGCGGCGGCCAGGACCAGGGTCCCGGGCACGATCACGAACAACGCCTGCAACATCCAGACGAACACGATCGCCATGAAGAGGGCGGCAAGCAGCAGCAAGGAACCGCTCCAATCACGCACGGAATCATTCTTGGCGCTTGCGTAGGCAGCGGCCCAACGTTGCGGACCTGGTACTTCAACGGGCTGTTGGCCCGCATCGCCGTCCCAGTTCACGCCACCGCTCCAGTTGGCGGCGGTGCGGAGCAGGAGGACCGCCCCGGCCGCAGCCAGTATCAGGGTGGCCGGCAGGATGACGGCTCGCCCGGGCAGTTGACCCACCAGGGCGAGCAACAGGTTCAGGACAATCACGACGGCGGCTGCCGCCGTCGTGATGCCAAACTTCCAACTGCCGGGAAGCGCACGACGGAAATTGCCCCACAGGCTGCGGAGGGAATCGTCCCTGCCGCTGAGGTGCCTTTCCAGGTGCGCGACGCCGGCCGCATAGGCAGCCGGCGCCGTCACCAAGGGGACAGACAAGACGAGCACGATGACTCCCGCCAGGATGGTCTCGGCAAAGAGGGCAAAGCGGTTGACCGGAATTCCGGGCTTCCCCGATGACGCGCCAGTGGCATTCATAGTGCTCATTCTTCAGTATTCTCTTCCGTGTCCGTCAGCCTTTGAGGCCTTGTGTTGAGACGCCTTCTACGATGTAGCGCTGGAAGACGAGGAAGAAGACCAGGACCGGGAGGAGCGCCAGGACGGACATGGCGATCATGGCTCCATAATCCGAGGACTGGGTCTGGTCAACGAAGAGCCGCAACGCGAGCGGGAGCGGGTATTTCTCGGGGGTGTTGAGGTAGAGCAGCGGGCCCAGGAAGTCGTTCCAGCTCCAGATGAAGGAGAAGATCGAGGTGGAGATCAGGGCCGGCTTCATGAGCGGGAGCATGATGGAGCCGAAAATGCGGACGTGTCCTGCGCCGTCGATGCGGGCTGCCTCATCCAGTTCGGCCGGGAGGCCACGCATGAACTGGACCATGAGGAAGACGAAGAACGCATCGGCGGCGAGGAACTTGCCGATCAGCAGCGGGACGTAGGTGTCCACGAGGCCAAGCTGCTGGAACACGATGTACTGCGGGATGATCACCACGTGGAAAGGCAGGAGCAGGGTGGCGATCATCATGCCGAAGAACAATCCGCGGCCCGGGAAGTTGATCCGGGCAAACGCGTAGGCGGAGATCGACGCCGAGAGCACCGTGCCCACCACGGCGCCGACGGCCAGGATCAGGGAGTTGGTGAAGAACGTCAGGGTGGAGACCCCGCCGATGCCTTCCATGGCCGTGACGAAGTTGTCGAAGCTGAAGTTGGCCGACCACAACGCGTTGTTCGCGCCGCCGATCTCGGAGTTCGGCTTGAAGGACGCGGAGATCATCCACAGGGCCGGGTAGAGGACCATCGCCACCAAGGCCAGGGCCACGACGTGGAAGATGGTGCTCTTAATCCGTTTGACCGTGGTGGACTCGGACTTCGGGTTGTACACCGGTGCCGTTGAGGGCTTCGTGGGTGCGGACTGGGTGGGAGTTGCCATGGTTGTCACTTTGCATCACCGCTGTAGTGGACCCAGGACTTGGAGGTCTTGAAGAAGATCAGCGTGATGATGCCGACCACGATCACCAGGAGCCAGGCCATCGCCGAGGCGTAGCCCATCCGGAAATCGGAGAAACCGCGCAAGTACAGGTAGAGGGTGTAGAAGAGGGTGGAGCCTGCCGGGCCGCCTTCGCCGTTGGAGATGATGTAGGCCGAGGCGAAGATCTGGAACGCGTGGATGGTTTCCATGAGCAGGTTGAAGAAGATCACCGGCGAGAGCATCGGCCAGGTGATGTTGATGAACTTCCGGACCGGGCCGGCACCGTCCATCGACGCTGCCTCATACAGGTCCGTGGGGATCTGCTTCAGGCCCGCCAGGAAGATCACCATGGGGGCACCGAACTGCCAGACGGTCAGCAGGATCATCATGCCCATGGTCATGTTGGGGTTGCCTACCCAGCCGCCGAGGTTGATCCCGAAGAAGGACAGGCCCTGGTCCACCGGTCCGGAATCGCCGAACATGGCCTTCCATACGATCGCGATGGATACCGAAGCACCGATCAACGACGGCGCGTAGAACGCGGACCGGTAGAAGCCCTGGCCCTTGCGTTTGCTGTTGAGCAGCATCGCGATCGCCAACGCCGCCGCGAGCTTGAGCGGGGTTCCGAAGACCACATATTGCAAGGTCACGCCTACCGACTGCAGGAACCGTTCGTCCTGGAAGAGGGTGACGTAGTTATCGAAACCGATCCATTTGGGAGCATCGAAAAGGTTGTAGTTGGTGAAGGAAAGGTACAGCGAGGAAATCATCGGGCCCACGGTCAGGGCGATGAATCCCAGCAGCCAAGGCAACAGGAAGGTGTAACCGGCGCGGGTGTCCGCCCCACGCCGCCGCGATTTACGCGGCGGCGTGGGAGCGGAGGCGGCACGCCTGCTCAGGGTTGGGCTTTGCGTCACGAGAATATTCCGTCAGTTGTGAAGGCCGGATCAGACACAGAAGGTCTGCTTAGGCGTTCTGCTTGATAAGGTCTTCGGCTTCCTTGAACCACGCATCAGCTGCGCCGTCCACGGTCAACTTGCCGTAGTTCAGGTCCTGCGTGACCCGCTTGAACGTGGATTCCAGGGTGCCGAAACCAACAATGGGCGGTTCCGGGGCATCCTTGAGGTACTTCTCGATGGACTTCTCGTAGTCCACCACCAGCTTGTCCGTGCCTTCGAACGTGGTGCCATCGCGCTGGGTCTTCGACGCCGGAACACCGCGGGAGGTCTTGAAGATCTGGCCCACCTCGGGATCGTTGACCATGAAGTCGATGAACCGGGCAGCAGCGTCCTTGTTCTTGGTCTTCGCGCTGGCCACCATCAGCATGGAGGGCTTGAGGAACAGGCCCAGGTTGTCAGGGTCGTCCGACGGAACAGGAACGAGCTTGAGTTCCTTCGCGCCGCTGTCAGCGAGGTAGCCGGCCATGAAGTTATCCCAGGTGACTTCCGTGGCCGTGACGTTGGAGCCGAACGGGGACTTGGGCAGCAACTGGGTTGCCTTGTCCTCGCCCACAATCGCCGCGGTGCCGCGCAGGTCAGCGGTCAGGTTCCACCACTTCTTCAGGTCATCCTTGGAGAAGCCGAGCTTGCCGTCGTCGGTGAAGGCCTGGATGTTGTTCTGGCGCAGCCAGATGTTGAAGTTCCACCAGATCCCGGTGTAATCAGTGCCGCCAAACAGGGTGCCGTTGCCCTTGGCGCCAACCTCGGCCAGGAAGGCGTTGAATTCTTTGTAGTTCCAGGATCCATCCGGCTCCGCGATGCCCAGGGAAGCCAGCTTGGCGGGATCGTAGTAGACCGCGAAGGCATTGGTGCTGGTGGGGATGCCGTAGGTCTTGCCGCGGATCTGGCCCGAGGGAAGGAGCGACTTCTCGAAAGCGTCCGTGTTGATTTTCACCGTGCCCAGGTCAAGGAGCTGGTTCCGCTGCCCATAGTCACGCAGGTAGGACAGATCCCACTGCATCACGTCCGGGAGGCCGCCGCCGGCAGCTTCGGTAGCGCGCTTCTGCCAGTAGCCGGCGAAGTCGGAGAAGTTGCCGTTGACCTTGATGTCCGGGTTCTTGGACTCGAACAGGGCAATGGCTTTGCGGGTACGTTCTGCGCGGTCATCGTTGCCCCACCACGTGTACGTGATGGTGACCGGGTTCTCCGCCGAACCAGTCTGGGCCGGCGATGAGGATTGGCCACAGGCAGCCAGGAACGCGGCAGATGCGGTGCCGAGTGCCACTGTTCCGAGGAATTTCCTTCTATCGATCATGAGAGCCTCCTTGCTCAGTTGGTGCAAGCTTGTCGAGTTCTCTACAACGTGGCAGTGATCTCGCTTACACTCGTTCTGAATCGATACAATATCCCTAATTGTGGATCTGGGCAAGCGTTTTCCAAAGAACCTGTTTCCCGGTGATTTCATCGGTACGCTGCTCTTATACGCACCAGCCACAGCAGAGACCAAGACCGCCACCATGACGAAGGAGTCCCCTTGACCTCCCCCGAAAACACCAGCAGTCCATCTGTCTGGAACAGCATCGACGGCCTCGCCTACGGTGGCGACTACAACCCTGAGCAGTGGCCCCAAGACATCCGGCTGGAAGACATCGAGCTGATGAAGGAAGCCGGCGTGAACTTCCTGAGCGTCGCCATCTTCTCCTGGGGCCTACTGGAACCCACCGAAGGCAGCTACGATTTCGGCTGGCTGGACGAAGTTTTGGACAACCTCCATGGAGCAGGGATCAAGGTGGCCCTCGCCACCGCCACCGCTTCTCCCCCTGCCTGGCTTGCCCGCAAATACCCCGAGATCCTGCCCGTCACTGCGGAAGGAGTGCGGCTGGAACGTGGCTCGCGACGCCACTACACGCCGTCGTCGGCTGTCTACCGCAGGTACGCCACCGCCATGACGCGGGTCATCGCGGAACGCTACAAGGCCCATCCCGCACTGGCACTGTGGCACGTGGACAACGAACTCGGTTGCCATGTTGGCGAGTTCCACGGCGAAGAAGATGCCGCCGCTTTCCGGGCTTGGCTGGAACGTCGCTACGGCTCCATCGAGGCCCTGAACGAGTCATGGGGTACAGCGTTCTGGTCCCAGCACTACGCTTCCTTCGAGGAAATCATCCCGCCGGGCGCAGCTCCCACCACGCTGAACCCGGGCCAGCAACTGGACTTTGCCCGCTTCAACTCGTGGGTGTTCATGGACTACTACCGCGAACTGCTGGCCGTGATCCGTGAGGTCACCCCGGCCATCCCGGCCACCACCAACTTCATGGTCTCCAGCGCCACCAAGGCCCTGGACTACTTTGACTGGTCCAAGGACATGGACGTGATTGCCAACGACCACTACTTGGTGGCTGCGGACCCGGAACGCGAAATCGAGCTCGCGTTCAGCGCAGACCTCACCCGTGGCGTAGCAGGGGGCCGGCCGTGGATCCTGATGGAACACTCCACGTCGGCAGTCAACTGGCAGCCGCACAACCAGCCCAAGATGCCCGGCGAAATGCTCCGCAACTCCCTCGCCCACGTGGCGCGCGGTGCCGATGCCGTCATGTTCTTCCAGTGGCGGCAGAGCAAGGCCGGCTCGGAGAAATTCCACTCGGCCATGGTTCCCCATGGTGGCCGCGACACCCAGGTATGGCGCAACGTGGTGGACCTTGGCGAGGCGTTGGCGAGGCTGGAACCCGTCAAGGGATCGCGGGTGGAATCCCGGGTGGCAATGGTGTTCGATTACGAGGCATGGTGGGCGTCGGAGCTGGACTCGCACCCCAACAATTCGTTGAAATACCTCGATACGATGCGGGCGTTCCACCGCTCCCTGTACCTCCGCGGAATCTCCGCGGACTTCGTCCACCCCTCCGCGGACTTTTACGGATACGACCTCATCCTGGTCTGCACCTTGTACTCCGTGACGGACAAGGCCGCCGCCTCGATTTCCGCCGCTGCGGACCGTGGCGCCACGGTCCTGATCAGCTACTTCAGCGGCATCGTCGATGAGCGCGACCACGTCCGTTTGGGCGGATACCCCGGCGCTTTCCGTGACTTGCTGGGCATCCGCAGCGAGGAATTCCACCCGCTGTTCCCGGGCACCTCGGTCACGTTGAGCGATGGAACTGCCGGCTCTGTGTGGAGCGAGCACGTGCACGTCGCCGCGAACACCGAGGTGCTGGCGACCTTCACCGACTACCCGCTCGACGGCGTCCCGGCACTGACGCGTCGATCCGTCGGCAACGGTTCGGCCTGGTACCTCGCCACGCTCCCGGATGCCGCCGGCATCGATGCCCTGACCGCTCGACTGGTGGACGAAGCCGGGGTGACGGCCGTGGCTGAGGCGACTGCCGGCGTCGAACTTTCCCGCCGGCGCACCGACGACGGCCACAGTTTCCTGTTCGCCATCAACCACAGCCGGGAAGACGTCACGGTCAAGGCCGACGGCGCCGAACTGCTCAGCGGCCTGCGCTTCACCGGCGTCGTCCCCGCCGGAGCCGTGGCCGTCATCGCGGAGGACTGACCCAGGCAGGGGACCACACGCGAAAAAACCGCGCCCCGGCCGGATCACGAATGATCCGTCCGGGGCGCGGTTGTTTCTGAGGAACAGCTAGCTGATGGCGGACTTCATTTCGTCCACAGCCTTCTTGCCTGCCTCTTCAGTGGAGAGCCTGTTGAACAGGACCTCCGAGGTGTAGCGCTTGATGATTTCCTGGATGGCGCCTGCACCCTTCGGCGGGGCCGCCGGAGCGTCACCAAGTTCTCCCTTGATCCCGTCGATGAAGCTGACAACCTTGACGTCGGCCTTGGCCAGCTTGGGTGCGATGGCCTCACGGACCTCGGAGTTCGGGTACACGCCACGATCTGCCAGCAGGGCCTCGCCTGCCTTGACGTTGTTGGTCAGGAAGTCGATGAACTTGGCAGTCTCTTCCGGGTGCTTGGTGCGCGATGATGCGGACCAGAACTGGGAAGCCTTGTACCAGAGCTTGGCATCTTCAGCCTTGCCCGTCTTGGACGGGAAGCGCAGGATCTGCAGTTCGCCACCGGCAGCCTTCTCGAGCGCCGGAAGCTGGTTGGACCACCAGAAGGCCAGGCCGTTCTTGCCGGTAGCCAGGCCACTTTGGTCCAGCGGAGCGGCTTCGGCTTCAACAACCTCGGATGCCGACGGAACAGCCTTCTTCTCGCTGAGTTCCTTCAGGAAGCCCCACCATTCGGCAATGTCCGAAGGCTCAAAGCCCAGCTTGCCGTCCTCCGTGTAGAGGGACTTGCCGTTCTGGCGGAGCCATACTCCGAGGGATGCTTCATCCGTGCCATAAGCGGCGGCGCCGTAGGTGCCCTTGGGCGACTTGGCGGTGACCTCGGCGGCAACGCGCTCGAAGTCTTCCCAGGTCCAGGTCTTGTCATCCGGGATAGCGACGCCGGCTGCCTGGAAGACTGCCGGGTTGGCCAGGATGGTCGCAGCGTTGATGCCTGCAGCGATGCCGGTCAGGCCCTTCTCGCCCTTGCCGGCTTCCAGCGCGGCTTCGTCGAGCTTGGAGGTATCGATCTGGTACTTGGAGAGGTCCAACAGGGCGCCGCGGGTGGAGTACTCGGTGATGTACTTCTCGTCCATCTGGATGATGTCCGGAGCATCGTTGGCTGCCACCTGGGTGGCCAGCTTGTCCCAGTAGCCGCTCCAGTCGCCGTACTCGGGCTTGATCTTGATGTTGGGGTTCTCGGCTTCGAAGGCTGCGATAGCCGCCTGGGTCACCTGGGCCCGCTTGTCGCCGCCCCACCAAGCGAAGCGCAGCTCCACCTTGCCGTCGGCGCTCTTGGCGTCCGAACCTCCGCCGCCGCCGCAAGCGGTGAGGGCGAGTACGGCTGCTGCCGTTGCAGCGACCAACGCTGAGGCGCGAAGTTTGCGCTTGTTGCGCGGGGCCCTGGCGGCCTGGGCTTTGGGAGCCGAGGCTGTTGACCTTGCTGCGGGGGCGACTGCCTCACCTTTGGGATGTACCGGCACTGTTGTCTCCGATCTTCATTGATCCTGATGCGATTGGGAAAGCGTTTTCTTACTGGTGATGATGATACAAGTCACAATCTTGTATTACAAGATACCAACTTGTCTTAGTTGTTGAAGGCACGACGCCGGTACCCAGCATCGTCGGTGCGCATGACGACGGCGGTACGCACCGCCGTCGACGCCTGGCCACGGGCGGCACCCACCACAAGGGGGCGGCAACCGCCGCCCCCTTCCGGCGATGTTTCCGGCCTACTTGATGCCGGTGGTGGCGATGCCCTTGATGAGGAACCGCTGTCCGAACAGGAAGACAAGGAACACGGGGAGCAGCGACACGATGGACATCGCGAAGAGCGATCCCCAACTGGTGGCCGACTGCGAGTCAACGAATGCCCGCAGTGCCACAGGAACGGTAAACATGTCCGGGTCCGTCAGGTAGATGAGGGCTCCGAAGAAGTCGTTCCACGTCCAGATGAACGTGAAGATGGTGGTGGTGGCCAGGGCCGGGACCATCAGGGGCAGGATCACGCGCAGGAAGATCCTGGGGTGGCCGGCGCCGTCGATGCGTGCCGCTTCATCGAGGTCCTTCGGAATACCGCGGATGAACTGGACCATGAGGAACACGAAGAACGCGTCAGTGGCCAGGAGCTTGGGGACGATCAGCGGCCAGAAGGTGTTCACCCAGCCGATCTGCGAGAACAGGATGTACTGGGGCACAATCACCACGTGGAACGGGAGCATGATGGTCAGCAGCATGATGCCGAAGAAGATCTTCTTGCCGCTGAACTGCAGCCGGGCGAAAGCGTAGGCCGCCATGGAGCAGGAAATCAGGTTGCCCAGAATGGAGCCCAGCACCACGATTGCCGAGTTGACCATGTAATGCCCGAACGGGTGCGTCAGCGCGGACCAGCCGTCGGTGTAGTTGCTCATTTCCAGGTTTTCGAGCCAGAGGCCCGGCTCGCGGAAGATGAGATCGTTCGGGCGCAGGGACGAGACCACCATCCACAGCAGCGGGTAGATCATTACTCCGCCCACGATGATCAGGATGGCGTGCTTGATCAGGCCTTTGATGCGGGCACTGCGGCTGAAGGCGAGGCTGCCACGGGACTCGCGGCGGCGCGGGCTCTTTCCGGACTTGCCTGCTTTGGCGTCGTCTGAAGAAGCTGCGGGGAGGGTCTGGAGTTTAGTCATCGTAGAACACCCAATACTTTGAAGCGATGAAGTTGATGGCAGTGAAGACACCGATGATGACCAGCAGGAACCAGGCCATCGCTGAGGCGTAACCCATGTCGAACTGGCCGAAGCCCTTTTGGTACAGGTACAGGGTGAAGAACATGGTGGAGTCGGACGGGCCGCCGTTTCCGCCGGAGACGATGAACGCCTGGGTGAAGGACTGGAACGAACCGATGATCTGCAGCACCAGGTTGAAGAAGATGATGGGGCTCAGCATCGGCAGGGTAATCCGCCAGAACTTCTGCAACGTGGTGGCGCCATCAACTTCGGCTGCCTCGTAATACATCACGGGGATCTGGCGCAGGCCGGCCAGGAAGATGATCATGGGGCTGCCGAAGGTCCAGACGTGCAGCAGGATGATGGAGCCGAGGGCGGTGTTGGGGTCGGAGATCCAGCCGGGGCCTTGGATGCCTACCATCGCCAGGACCTGGTTGACCAGGCCGGTGGTGCCGAAGATCTGCTTCCACAGGATGGCAACGGCAACGGAGCCGCCCAGCAGGGAGGGCAAGTAGAAGATGGACCGGTAGAACGGAAGACCGCGGAGACCCTTGTCCAGGACCAGCGCGATGATCAGCGCCACCGCGAGCTGCAGCGGAACACCCACCAGCACGTACGTAAAGGTCACACCCAGCGAGTTGTGAAGCCGGGCATCGCCGAACATGCGGACAAAGTTATCCAGGCCCACCCATTCAGGTGGCTGGAGAAGGTTGTAGTCCGTGAAGGACAAATACAACGACATCAACATGGGGCCAACAGTGATGGCCACCAAACCCACCAACCACGGCGAAAGGAAGATGTACGCGGCCTTGTTGTCGCGGCCGTTGGCCTTCTTCTCTTCCTTGGTCATGGGGCCCTTGCGGCGGGTCATCGTTGAGAGTTCGCCTATAGCGCTCATCGCTTCCCCCTCGCCGGCCCGCGAACGCCTTGCGGCGTCCCCGTGTGCAGTACAGCGGCCATGTGGTCTCCTTTGGTCATCGTGGCCATCCACGGACTTCGAGTCTGGTTGGTGCTTGCCTTCCGGGACGCCGGCGATCCGGCTCTTCCCCCTGAAGGACCGGGATGTGACTCCCGGGCTTCAGCGGCTCCGTACCAAAGTAAACGTTTTCTTGACCCATGTACAGCCTTTTGCTAATTTTTGAGAAAGCGTTTTCTGACGAAGCCGCCCCATCCGATTTCCCCACGCTGAAGACGCCCGGCGTGCGCCCCCGCACACCTTGACGCATCGATAAGGCAGGACACCATTGTTCCCCACCGACTGCCACTGCCATGAGCGCGGCTGACATGCCAGATACGCCCATCCGCCCCAGCGCACTGACGCGCTACGAAGACTGGCCGGACTACGCCGTCCGCCATCGCTTCACCGCCGCTTCTCCGGCCGCCCAGGAACTGGCCGACACACTTGGCGTTCCTTCCGTAACACCGGACCTTGGGTATACGGTGCACTCCGAGACAGTGCACGACGACGTCACCACCTCCCATATGTCCTGGCAGTTGGGCTTTGGGCCGAGGACGTCGGCCTGGTTCGTTCGGCCCACCGGCGAAACCGGCCCGCTGCCCGGCGTCCTCGCCCTGCATTGCCATGGTGGAGTCAAGGCCTACGGCGCGGAGCGGCTCGTGTCCCTTCCGGGCAGCCCTCTTCCGGACAACAAAGAAGTTCACGACGGCGGCGCCTCCACCGCGGGCGGCTGCGGCCAGGCACTGCTCCCCTTCGGCCCCATCCCGGCCGAGGTGCGAAAGAAGCTTTATGACGGCCGCGCTCTCGCCACGTGGATGGCGCAGCAGGGCTTCGCAGTGCTGGCCCACGACACCTTCATGTGGGGAAGCCGGGGCTTTGGCCTGGACACCTTGCCCTGGCGGACCGCCACCGCCGTTAACGGCCAGCGGGCACTCTGGCGGGAGTCCGGCGTCGAACCTTCCGCAGCGGAAGAATACAACGCGGCCGCAGCTGCCCACGAGGAAACCGTGGCCAAAGCCGCGACGCTGCTGGGCAGCAGCGTCGCCGGGACCGTGGCGCATGACGACCTTGCCGCGCTGGGCGTCCTCGCCACGCTCCCAGGGGTGGATTCCGGACGGCTCGGCTGCCTCGGGTTCTCCGGCGGAGGCGGGCGTGCCATGGTGCTCGCTGCCCTGAGTCCCCTGATCCGCAGCTACGTGGTGACCTGCATGATGACCACCTTTGGCTCGCTGCTGCCGGCGTATCTGGATGCCCACTCGTGGTTGCTCCACTCCCCCGGTCTCGCGAAGCTTGGGGACTGGCCGGACCTGGCCGCGCGCTCCAACGCCAAGGTCCTTGTCCAATACGGCATGGCTGACCAGCTTTTCCCGGAACAGGGAATGCGCGATGCCCACCACCACCTGTTGGAGAACCTGCCCACCCGGTACACCGGCAGCCTGTGGCAGGAACCCCATGTCTTCACCCGGGCCATGCAGGACGAGGCCGCGGCCTTCCTTGCCGCCACCCTGAAACCCACCCCATCCGGCAGTTCCCCCGCACCTGACCTCACTAGGACAGCCTCATGACCCAGCCCCTAACAGCCTCCGCTGCGGAGGTCCCCTCCCGGCTCCCCCGGGTCGCCCTGGTGGGCGTCCACGGCTTCGGGGAACGGCACCTCGCCAACCTGGATCGGCTGGCTGCTGCCGGTGCCTTGGACCTGGTGGCCGTCGCCGATCCGCGTCCGCCCGCCGACGGAAAACTTGACCCCGGCGTTGAGGTCTTCCCTTCCCTCGATGAGCTGTTGGCGGCAGGAACCGGGCCGGATGTCGTGATCATTTCCACGCCGATCCAAACGCACGCGCCCCTGGCCCTGGCGGCACTCAAGGCCGGTGCCAACGTGTACCTGGAAAAGCCCCCGGTTGCTTCCATGGAGCAATACCAAGAGGTCATGGCAACGGCTGCGAGCGCCGGCCGCCTGGTGCAGGTGGGGTTCCAAAGCCTTGGCTCCGAAGCCCTCCCCGCCATTGAAACGCTGGTGGCCGCGGGGGAAATTGGTGAGGTCCGCGGCCTCAGCGCAACAGGGTTGTGGCTGCGGACCCAGTCCTACTTCAAGCGTTCCCGTTGGGCCGGCAAGCGGAGCCTGAACGGGACCGACGTGGTGGACGGCGTGGTCACCAACGCCTTGGCACACGCTGTGGCTACTGGGTTGCGGCTTGCCGGGGCACGAACAGTTTCGGACGTCGCCTCCGTGGAAACGGACCTTTACCGGGCCAATGACACCGAGAGCGACGACACGTCAGTAGTGAGGGTCCGAACCACCGGCACTGGTTTGGTGGGAGGACCTGTGCTGACGTGCGCCCTGACGTTGTGCGCACCTGTGCAGTCGGCACCTGCAGTCACCGTCTACGGCACGTTGGGGCAGTTGACGCTTTTCTATACCGAGGACCGCGTTGAGATCACCACGCCCCAGGGTGTGCGGACCGAGACCTTTGGGCGGACCGACCTGCTGGAGAACCTGCTGTCCGCCGGCAGCGAGGAGGATCTCCTCAGCCCCCTCAGTGGCGTGGGCGCCTATGTGGCGGTGCTTGAGGCGATCCGTACGGCAGAGGCGCCCCGGCTGATCCACCCGGACTACGTCACATGGGAAGGCGACGGCGACGACTCCCACCCCGTGGTGCACGGCATCGAATCATTGATCCGCCGGGCAGCGCTGGGACAAGCCACGTTTGCTGAGCTCGGAGCACCCTGGACGGACGTTGCGGCCGACTCAGGGGCCGCCCTCTCGAACCTGCCGGAATTTCGCGTCAACGGCACACCCGTCGCTACGCTCCAGGACGGAACCCGTATCCGCCCTACGTCGTCGCCCCGTCCTTACCTGCACCCCGTTCGAACACTTGCGGGGACCGTGGTGACGGATCACGTCCCGGAAGACCACGTGTGGCATCTGGGCGCGGGCGTCGCCATCCAGGACGTGGACGGCATCAACTTCTGGGGCGGCCGCACCTACACCCGGGACGCCGGGGCCTACGTCTGGCGGAAGAACCACGGCCGCATCGTCACGGACTCCGTTGACGACTCTGAGGGGCAGCGGCGCGAACAGTTGAGCTGGCTCGGTCCGGACGGATCACCAGTACTCCGCGAACAGCGCGAATGGCGCTGGGCCGCCGTCGGACATTCAGCGTGGAAACTGACGCTGGATTTCACGCTGGAATCCGTCACCGGACGCCCGGCGCTGCTGGGCAGCCCCGGTTCCAACGGGCGGCCGCAGGGCGGTTACGGGGGCTTCTTCTGGCGGCTCCCGAAAGTCGGCGATGCCACCATCTGGACTCCGGATTCGCGCGGGGAAGACGCTGTTCACGGCACCGCGGCGCCATGGCTGGCGTGGTCGGGAACGTTCGACGCCGGAACAACCGGCGCGGCGCATGTCACCGGCGACCCCAGGCTGGGGCATCCGGCAACGCTGGTTTTCCTTGCCTCACCGCAGGCGCCGGACCCGTGGTTCGTGCGGCACTCGGGCTATCCCGGCGTCGGCCTTTCCCTGGCCTGGGACGCCCCGGTGACCGCAGCGCCCGGCAACCCGGTGCGCCGGACCGTCACCGTGCTCGTCACGGACGGCTTCCTGGCAACACAAGACATTGAACAACTCATCTCATCTTTGGGGGAACCGGCATGACCACGCCTACTCAATCCACGCCTTTGGCCGGCCAGGCACCAACGCCGGCGAGCGCACCGGCAACAGCCCGGACGGCGCCCGGCAACACGGCACCCGGCAACACGGCCGACCGCGCGGTGAAGCGCCGTCGCGTACTGGACGTCCTGGACGCCGCCGGCCGCGATTCGCTCCTTCTGACGTCCAACACAGCGCTCACCTGGTACCTGGACGGGAGCCGCGTCCACATCAGCCTGGCCGGCGACCCCATCGCAGCCCTTCTGGTGGACCGCGACGGCGACCACCTGGTGACGTTCAACAACGAGGCCGGGCGCATCGCTGCCGAGGAATTGCCCGGTGGCGTCAGCCTTCACACTGTGCCGTGGCATGGTCAACTGCATGCGGTCGCGGCCGGGCTGGCCGTTGATGGTGACCCCTTGGTGGAGGCAGCCGTCACCGCGGAACTGCGTGCGGCCCGCCAGGAATTGCTGCCGGCCGAAACAGCCAGGTATGCCGAACTGTCCAGTGATGCCGCCGCTGCCATGACGTATGTCCTCACCGCCGCGACCCCGGAAACTACGGAGTTCCAGCTCGTCTCGGACCTGGCCGCGCGGATTGTTGCGGTGGGCGCCGAGCCGCTGGTCCTGCTCTGCAACGGTGCTTCCCGCAGCGACTTCCGCCATCCGCTGGCCACACACTCCCCCATCGGACGGCGTGCCATGGTGGTGGTCTGCGCCCGCCGGAACGGCTTGGTTGCAAACGTCACCCGGTGGGTAGCGTTCGACGCCGGCACTCCCCAGGAGCTCGACGCCGAGGCCCGGATTGCCGCCGTGGAAGCCGACATCTTCCGTGCCACGGTCCCCGGCGCCCGGCTCAATGAGATCTTCGCCGAGATCAAGCTGGCTTATGCCCGGCATGGTTTCGGCGAGGATCAGTGGACGCTGCACCACCAGGGCGGGCCGGCCGGTTATGCAGGCCGGGATCCGCGGGTTACGGCAGATGTCACGGACACGGTGGTGCTCAACCAGCCCTTCACGTGGAACCCGTCCGGGCCTCGTGTGAAGATCGAGGACACCGTCCTGCTCACGGATTCCGGAGTGCGCGTCCTGACCACCGACCACCGGTGGCCGACCACCGACGTGGACGGCCGCCGTCGTCCGCTGACGCTCCGCCCGTAACGCCTGCACCAACACCCCTGCACCCAACGCGAAAGGGGCGGGGTCACCGTGATGGTGACCCCGCCCTTTTAGTCTCCCCTGACCCAAGTAAGTCGCAATTAAGCGCGTTTTGAGGGCTCAAAACGCGCTTAATTGCGACTCAGTTGGGTACGGGCGGGGGGTTAGCTGAGCGTCAGCACGCCGTCCACGCGCCGCGGGATGCCCAGCGGGTTGGCGTCGTGCAGGGCCGGGTGCAGAACGGTCTCCGGAGCATCCTGGTAGGCCACCGGACGCTGGAAGCGGCGTACAGCGGTAGCGCCCACGGAGGTGAACAGCGATGTGGTGGCCGGGTACGGGCCGCCGTGCTGCTGGGCCCAGTTCACGGCAACACCCGTGGGCCAGCCGTCGAACAGGACCCTGCCGGCCAAACCGCTGAGCTGCTCCACGAGTGCGGAAACGTCTTCGCCCGGTTCCGCGTGCACCGTGCCGGTGAGGCTGCCCGGAACCTTTGCCAGGGCCGCGGACAGTTCCTCCTGGTTGGCGTACTCGATGAGCAGCGTGGTGGGGCCGAAGCACTCCTCCAACAGCTCTTCGGGGCGCTCCAGCACGTTGGCTGCACTGGTGGAGAACACTACGGGTGCGGCGCCGTCGGCCAGGCTGTCCTGCTGAACCGTGCCACTGACGACGGCGACACCTGGCTGGTCTGCGACGTTACGGAGTCCGTCGGGGTAGGCCTCGGCGATGCGCTCGGTGAGCATGGCAGCGGTGGGCTTGTCCTTGCTGGCCTCCGCCAGGTGCGAGGCGAAGTCAGTACCGGCAGGGATGAACACGAGTCCCGGCTTGGTGCAGAACTGGCCCGCACCCATCGTGAACGAACCCGCCAGGCCTGCGGCCAGCTGCCGACCACGTTCGGCCAAGGCATCCGCTGTGATCACCACGGGGTTCAGGCTGCCGAGCTCACCGTAGAACGGGATCGGCTCGGGACGGGAGGCTGCGAGATCAAACAGTGCGCGTCCACCGGGAATGGAGCCGGTGAAGCCAACGGCCTTAATGGCGGGGTCCTGGACCAGGGCTGTGCCTGCCTCGCGGCCGCTGACAAGGGCGAAGATCCCTTCCGGCGCTCCAGCCTTGGCCAGGGCTTCGCTGACAATCTCAGCGGTGCGCTCGGAGAGGCGAAGGTGACCCGAGTGAGCCTTGACGATCACCGGGCAACCCACTGCCAGTGCGGAGGCGGTGTCGCCACCGGCCACGGAGAAAGCGAACGGGAAGTTCGACGCCGAGAACACGGCTACCGGACCGATCGGACGCAGGATGCGCCGCAGGTCGGGCTTCGGCGGGGTGGAGGCCGGGTCAGCGTGATCGATCACGGCTTCGAGGTAGGAACCCTCGGTGATCACGTTGGCGAACAACCTCAGCTGGCCACTGGTCCTGGCCACCTCCCCGGTGAGCCGGACGGTTCCCAGGCTCGTCTCGGAATCGGCGATGGCCACCAGTTCGGTGACGTTGGCGTCCAGGGCGTCGGCGACGGCGTTCAGCCAGGCCGCGCGCTCGGCGTCGGAAGCTGCTGCGGTCACCTTGGCGGCTTCGGTGGCTGCGGCGGTGATGGCTGTCAGGTCAAGAGTTGCTGTACTCAATGCGGTTTCCTTTACTCTCAGATGCTGCGCTCCCAGGGCTTGCGGCCCCGGTTATGACGTCCCCGGATGCTGGCAGCGGCTGCGTGGGCTTACCGGTGAACTCAAAGCCCAGTCCGGGGCCGCCTGTGCTGCTCAGGGTGCTCTGGCCGTTGCTGTTGGTGATCCGTACCGGCGAAGGCCCGGCCAATAGTCCGAGTTGCTCGAAGGACGCGTCTTCCACGTCCTCCACGCTCACGGCTTCGGCAAGGGTGAGCGCCAGCTGCCCGGAGAGCTCCGGAAGCAGGTGCGGCGCCACCCTGATGCTGTTGGCCCGGGCCAGCTCAACGATCCTGCGGAACGGCGTAATGCCGCCCACCCGGACGATGTTGGGCTGGATGATGTCCACGGCTTCAGCTTCGATGAAGTCGCGGAAACGGTAGATGGTGTGGACGTTTTCCCCCAGGGCAATGGGTACCGGAGAGTGCTTGCGCAAACGCCGGTAGGCCCAGAGGTCGTCGGCCCGGATCGGTTCTTCCAGCCATTCCAGTCCGTACTCCCCCAAAACGTCCAAGGCACGGAAGGTATGGGCCAGGTCCCACCGCTGGTTGGCGTCGATCATGAGCAACCTGTCCGGGCCGATGACCTGCCGGACTGCGGCAACGCGTTCGGCATCTTCCCGGAGTTCGGGCTTTCCCACCTTGATCTTGACGGCGTTATGCCCGGCGGCAACCCATCGCTGGGCCTGCTCCACGAGCTGGTCCAAGGTGTAATGCAGGTTCACGCCGGATCCATAAACCTCCACCGATTCCCGGCGCTGGCCCAACAGCCCTGTGACCGAGGTGCCGGCCTGCCGTGCTTTCAGGTCCCACAGGGCCAGGTCCACGCCGGCCATCGCGATGGTGGTGAGGCCTCCCCCGCCGGCTTCATGCAGGCGCTTCCAGAGTTGGTCCCAGACGATCTCCGGGTTGGCTTCGAGGCCACGGATGAACGGTGCAATGTCGTAATCCAGGAGGGCTTGAACCGCCTGGGGACCAATGGTGGGTGTCCACGAGAAACCGTGGCCCGTGCCGCCGTCGTCCGTGGTCAGTTCGGTGACGATCACATGGTTCTCGGGCGCCTCGGCACCCCAGCTGCGCAGCAGCGGGACCGTGATCAGCCGGGTGGTGAGGCCCGTGATGCGGGCTGCCATCAGCTGCCGGCCAGCTCGTGGCCCTTGGCCAGGATGGACTTGAGCTCCAGCAGCTGTTCCTCACTGGGGTCAACCAGCGGAGGACGGACCGGGCCAACGGGCAGCCCGGCAAGGCGCAGGCCTGCCTTGATGAGGGAAACGCCAAAGCCCGGGGTCTGGTCGCGGAGGCGGACCAGCGGAGCGTAGAAACCCTCGAGCAACGCGTGGCGGCGCTCTTCATCACCGGAGACGTAGGCGTCGTAGTAGGCCTTGGCGATTTCCGGGGCCATGGCGAACGCTGCCGAGGAGTAGAGCGGGATGCCCAGGCCACGGTAGGCACCCTGGGTCAACTCTGCGGTCAGCAGGCCGTTGAACAGGGCGAAGTCGGTGCGACCGCTGGCGTTGATCGCCGAGACGATTTCCTGGGCCAGCCCGACGTCGCCGATTCCGTCCTTGAAACCCACAACCTTCGGGTTGGCGGTGAGGCGCGTGATGGCCTCGGCGGTGAACTTGGCCGTACCCCGGTGGTACACGATCACCGGCAGGCTGCTCGCGGCGGCGATGGCCTCGACGTAGGCCACTACCCCGTCCGTAGGGCCGGTGACGAGGTAGGGCGGGAGCACCAGGAGGGCATCCGCGCCGGCTTCCTCGGCCACCTTGGCTGCCGCGATGGCGTGACCCAGCGGTCCACCGGCACCGGAAACCACGGGAACAGCTCCAGCAACAGCCTCGACGGCGGCGGTCACCACGGTGCGGATCTCATCGATGGAGAGCGCATGGAACTCGCCGGTGCCGCAGGCCGGGAAGACACCGCCCGGGCCGAACGGCAGGCGGGAAGTGATGTGCTCCTTCAGCAACGCCACATCTACCGTGCCGTCTTCAGCGAAGGGTGTGACGGGGAAGAACAGTACGCCGTCGAAGTTCATGGTGTCTCCTTGGTTGCTCCCGCCGGGACCAGGCCGGCGTGGTTCTCGTCATTGAGTGCTGCAGGGTGGTTCTCTTGGTCAGATGCGGTGTCCGCGCCTTCATACGGCGGGGTGAGTTCCGTGCGCCAGGATCGCTTGGGTTCCCAGCCGAGGAGCTCGCGGGCTTTGTCGATGGAGAACGCCGGGCTGGTGCCGGTCAGGTGTTCGGTAAGGGGCCCGCTGCCCGGCAGGAAGCGCGGAAACAATTCCGCCAGGGGCGCGGTGGCCAAAGCGTCCTTGGCGCCAACAAAGAAGACCTGGCCGTTGGGGATGCTGTCCATCTTCTCCAGCAGTACATCCAGGAAGTCAGCCACATCCCGTGCGTCCACATAGTTGAACAAGGCCGGTGCGGACAGTGCGGGATCGTCCAGGCGCTGCCGGATGGTGTGCCCCTGTTGCGTCAGGGCGCCTTCCCATTCCTCCGGGGACAGGACGTAGCACGGTCGGAACGCCGCGTACCGGATTTTGTCGCCCTGTGCCGCGGCGAACATCTGCACGGTCTGCTCAGCGATCAGCTTGGACAACGCATAGGCGTTCCACGGCTTGGGCGGCGTCTGCTCGTCCAGGGGGAACGACGGCGGCAGCCACCCCGCCGGTGAGCCATAGCCCAGGGCAGTGGGGCTGGACGCCGTCACGATCTTCGGGATGCCAGCGTCCGTAGCGGCACTGACCACCGCGTAGGCGAGCCGGGTGTTCGTGCTGAAAATGACGTCCTCGGGCGCGCTGAAAGGTACGGCAATAGCAGCGAGGTGGATGACGGCGTCGGGCGCTGTTTCGCGGATGAGCCGCTCCGCTTCCCCCGGTGCCAAAAGATCGGCGGTGTACTGCTCGGCTCCGGCGGGAAGTTGCTCCGCGGGGATAGCGTCCCTGTCCACCGAGATCACCTTGTGGCCGGCGTCCGCCAGTCCAGCCACAACGCTGCGTCCCAGGCGACCGGAACCTCCGGTGACGAAAATCCTGCTCATGGTCTTGTCCTTGCTTGGTAGTGGACCGGTCAGGCCTGGCTGCGGCTGAGGTCGGCGCCGAGGCCAAGTTCGCTGATGCGGACGGGAAGGTCGGTCTCCAGGGACTGGTTGCCGGCGATGCCTACCGACACGGAACGGAGTCCGTCGATGTAGCCGGATGGCCGGCCCAGGGGATCAATTCCGGGACCGTTGAAGAGGTCCGAGAGCAGCAGGTTGTCACCGCCGCCGTGGCCGCCCTCGCCGTTGACGATCGGAACTTCGTAGGCAGCTTCCCAATGGCGCTGGACCACCAGGCGCTCACCGTTGCGGCGTACGGCATCCTCTTCCTCGATGGGAGTGGCGCTCGGGTCCACCACGGTCTTCTTGTCGGTGCTGGACTCGACGGCGGCGCGTTCCACCACTTCGAGTTCCGCCCGGCCTTCGGTGCCGTTGACGGTGACGCGGTAGCCTTCCCACGGGCTGTGGGCGTTCAGGGAGTAGCTCAACGTGGGGCCACCCTGGTAGTCCACCACGAGGGCAAGGTTGTCCTCGATGGTGATACCCCCGGTGAAAACGTCCTGGTCACGGATGTAGCCGTCAAACTTTTCGTTGTCGTAGTACAGGGCCTTCAGGCGCTCGTCGTCGCGCATGTCCAGGCGGAAGGGATCGTGGCCAAGGCCATCAACCGTGCCACGCTCCGGACGGGCTCCCAGGCCGCGCTCTGCAGCGTTTTTGTCTCCGTAAAAGCGCAGGCCACCGGAGGCAAAGACGCGTTCGGGAACATCGTTGATCCACCAGTTGACCAGGTCGAAGTGGTGGGAGGCCTTGTGGATGAGCAGGCCACCGGAGTTCTTCTTTTCACGGTGCCAGCGGCGGAAGTAGTCGGCGCCGTGCACGGTGTCCAGCACCCAGCTGAAGTCGATGGAGGTGACCTTGCCGATCACGCCGTTCTGGATGACTTCCTTCAGTGCCGTGTTGCGCGGCGAGTAGCGGTAGTTGAACGTCACCACCACGTTCTTGCCGGTTTTCGCCACGGCTTCGGTGATGCGGCGGCAGCCGTCAACGTCAATCGTCAGCGGCTTTTCAACCACGACGTCGGCACCGGCCTCGAGCGCCTCAACGATGTAGTCCGCGTGGGTGTAGTCGGGCGTCGTGACGATGACACGCTCGATGTCGTTGGACTGAATGAAGCTGGTGAGCCGGCCCGGCTCAAAGGAGGCAACGGGCTCTGTTGCGCCAAGCTCCTTGATGAGCTCCTGATAGAAGTCCACCCGGCCCTGGTTGACGTCGGAGAGCGCAATGAGTTCTGCAACGTCCGCGTGCTGCCCATAGATGGCCCGGATGTACATTTCCGAGCGGCCACCGGTGCCGATGAGGGCAATGCGTGTCCGCGTGCGGCCTTCGGCCTGGGCTGTGGGTGTGGCCGTTTCGGTCTGGGTCTCGGCTGAGTCGACGGTGACCATGTGGGATGCCCCTTTCAAAAGGCAGGAGTGAACCGCTTGACGGCCCGGCTTCGTATGGGAAGAATCATGAGAAAGCGTTTTCTCAGAGCGTTATAAGCTTTGTATCAAGACTCTGGTGGTCACGTCAACCACTGCTCCAACGACGGCGCATTCGGGAGACGACCAATGGGAAGGGGCCACATGGCACGCAGGAACACCAACAGGCGCGTCGGGATAGCTGATGTCGCGGAGAAGGCCGGCGTCTCGCACGCCACCGTTTCACGCGTCATGAACGGTAACGCCGCAGTGGATCCCGGGATCGCGGCGCGGGTTCGTGCAGCCGCAGCGGAATTGAAGTACCAGCCCAATCCGGTGGGGCGAAGCCTTGCCTTGGGCAAGACTGACACCATCGGCATCGTGGTCCCGGATCTTGCTAATCCCACCTTCCAGGCAATCCTCCGCGGACTCAGCATCGCTGCTGCCCAGGATGGTTACCGCGTCCTGATTGCCGACTCCTCCGAAGTCACCAGCGAGGAAGCCATCCTGGCAGGGGAAGCCCGCCGCCGCTGCGATGGCGTGGTCCTCTGCGCACCCCGCATGGCTGACGCCGAACTTGAAGAGCTCGCGCCCACCCTGCACCCGCTGGTGCTCATCAACCGCACCACCATTGCCACCAACACTCCGAGCCTGAGCGTGGACTACGGGCAGGGCATCCAGGAACTGGCGCAGCACCTGGTCTCCCTGGGACACCGCCGCCTGGTGTTCCTGTCGGGCCCCGAGCACAGTGCCTCCAACCGCCAACGACTGGTGGGCCTGGACCAGTTCCGTGCCGAGCACCCGGAGATCGAACTGCAGATGCTCCACGGTGGATCCAACTTCGATTCCGGCCATGAGTCCACCGAGGCCATCATTGCCAGTGGTGCTACCGGAATCCTGGCCTTCAACGACCTCGTGGCCATGGGGCTGCTCAGCGGCCTGCACGAGCGTGGGGTGCGCGTTCCGGAGGACATTTCCGTAACGGGCTTCGACGACATCCCGTTCGCCAAATACACCACTCCCCCGCTGACCACCGCTGCCGTGCCCATCAACGAACTGGGAAGCCTTGCCTGGCGGAGAATGCGCGAACAGATCCAGCAGGCCGGCGAAGCCACCACCCAGGCGCAGGACGAGTTCTCGCCCAGGATGGAGATCCGCAAGAGCACCGCAGCGCCCGCCCTCAAGCCCGCGAGTTGACACTTCACCCCCATGTTTCCCAAAAGCATGGGGGTGAAGTGTCAACTGGGCGAAGGGTTTGCGCCTACTCCGGCCTCTTTGTAGAAGCCCTGGATGTGCGCGGCCACCAGCTCAGCCGCCTTGCCGCCGTCGTGGTTGTTCACCGCGGCGAGTATGGCGCGATGCTCGGCCCGGAGCCTGCTGGACGTCGCGTTCCAGTCGGGCAGGTTTCCGGTCAGCTCACCTGCGTAGTTCTCGATCGCGCCCCGGAGCGAGGCCATCATGGCGCTGACCACGGCGTTGCCTGCGGCCTGCGCGAGCGCCACATGGAAGCGGGCATCCAGGGCAAGGAACGTATCGATGTCCGGGGCGACGTCCATCCGGTCCAGCAGCTCCGCAGCTTCCTCCAGCTCCGGCACACCCACCCGCGCCCGTTCAGCCGCCCACGATTCCAGCAGCACGCGGGTCTCCACAATGTCCGCCACGGGAAGATGGCGCGTGGCCACATGCAGCCTCAGCGTGGAACCCAACGCGGACCCCGGCTCAGCGATGACCACTGTGCCGGCGTCTTTTCCGGACCCCACGCCGGCGCGGACCACGCCCATCGCCTCGAGGATGCGGACTGCCTCGCGCACGGAGGTCCGGGAAACCTTCAATTGCTCGGCCATGGCGCGTTCACCCGGCAGCCTGCCGCCGAGGGCAAGGTCTCCATCGGACAGCTGCTTCTCGATCCATTGCAGGACCAACTCGTGGGTACGCATAACGGAATACTAGTTGATGTGGTCCAACCACATGGATTACAGTGTGGTTAGACCACAGTGGTAAGACCACAGAATTCAAGGGAGAACCGCATGACCGACACCCTCGATCCCAAGATCACGGCCGCGCCTGCCAACGCCGGGAGCGACGAAAACGTGACACGTCCGCCCCAGCCGCGTCCCGCCGTTGTGCTTCCGCCGGCACTGAAGCGCCGCGTCCCCAAGGTTTCCGACCTCGCTCCACTCATGCAGTTCAAGAAGCCCGAATTCAGCAAGACCGCGCGGCTCAAGCGCGCCAGCACCATTTGGGAACTGCGGGACATGGCCAAGCGCCGCACCCCGCAGGCACCCTTCGACTACACCGATGGCGCCGCCGAGGAAGAGATCACCCTGCGCCGCGCCCGCCAGGCATTCCAGGACATCGAATTCCGTCCCGGTATCCTGCGCGATGTCTCGACGATCGATCTCCGCACTGACATCCTGGGCAAGGAATCACGCCTGCCATTCGGCATCGCACCCACGGGTTTCACGCGCATGATGCAGTCCGAGGGCGAGTACGCCGGCTCGCAGGCCGCTGAAGCTGCGGGCATTCCCTACACCCTGTCCACCATGGGCACTGCGTCCATCGAGGACGTTGCCGCGGCTGCACCGAACGGCCGGAACTGGTTCCAGCTGTACTTGTGGACGGATCGCGACCGCTCCCTGGAACTGATCGAACGCGCCGCCAAAGCGGGCAACGACACCCTCATGGTCACCGTGGACACCGCGGTTGCCGGCGCCCGCCTGCGCGACGTCCGCAACGGCATGACCATCCCGCCGGCGCTGACCATCAAGACTGTCCTGGACGCCTCGTACCGCCCGGCCTGGTGGTTCAACTTCCTCACCCACGAGCCCCTGACGTTCGCTTCGCTCTCGCGTTACACCGGCACCGTGGCCGACCTCATCAACTCCATGTTCGACCCCACCCTGACCTACGAGGACCTGGATTGGCTCCGCGAAACCTGGAAGGGCAAGCTGGTGGTCAAGGGCATCCAGACCGTTGAAGACGCCCGCAAGGTAGTGGACCACGGCGCCGATGGCATCATCCTGTCCAACCACGGCGGCCGCCAGTTGGACCGCGCCCCCATCCCGTTCCACCTCCTGCCGGAGGTCACCACGGCACTGAAGGCAGACAACAGCAAGGCCGCGGTCATGTTGGATACGGGCATCATGAGCGGCGCGGACATCGTTGCAGCACTGGCCCTGGGCGCAGACTTTGCGCTGATCGGCCGCGCATACCTCTACGGCCTCATGGCCGGCGGACGCGAAGGCGTGGACCGCACCATCCAGATCCTGGAAAAGGACATGACCCGGACCATGGCGTTGCTGGGTGTCAGCAAGGTGGCGGACCTGAACCCGGACCACGTGCGGCTGCTCCAGCACTAACCGCAGCCATGTAGGTAGCAGTAGAGGCCGTTTTGAACGCTCAAAACGGCCTCTACTGCTACCCAGTTGGGTAAGCGGCGCTAGATCAGGCCCTGTGCCAGCATCGCGTCGGCTACCTTGACGAAGCCGCCGATGTTGGCGCCCACCACGTAGTTTCCGGGCGCACCGTATTGCTCGGCAGTCTCGGCGCAGCGATCGTGAATGCCCACCATGATCTCAGTGAGGCGCTGCTCGGTGTGCTCAAAGGACCACGAGTCACGGCTGGCGTTCTGCTGCATCTCCAGGGCGGACGTCGCCACACCACCGGCGTTGGCGGCCTTGCCCGGCCCAAAGAGGATCCCGGCTTCCTGGAACACGGATACCGCGGACCGCGTGGAGGGCATATTGGCGCCCTCGGCTACAGCAATCAAGCCATTGCTGACCAACTTGGCGGCAGCATCGCCGTCGAGCTCGTTCTGGGTGGCGCACGGAAGCGCCACGGTGCCGTTGACATCCCACACGGAACCGCCGGCAACATGGCTGGCTCCGGAACGGCGGGCGGCGTACTCCGTGAGTCGGCCGCGCTCGACTTCCTTGATCCGGCTCAGAAGCGCGACGTCGATCCCCGCCTCGTCCACGATGTAGCCGGCGGAATCGGAACATGCCACCACGGTGGCGCCGAGGGACTGGGCCTTGGCGATCGCATGGATGGCCACATTGCCGGAACCGGAGACCACCACACGCTGGCCATCGAAGGACTGGCCGCGCGTCTTGAGCATCTCCTGGGCGAAGATCACTGTGCCGTAACCGGTGGCCTCCGGGCGAACCAGGGAGCCGCCCCAGGAAATGCCCTTGCCTGTGAGGACGCCGGATTCGTAGCGGTTGGTGATGCGCTTGTACTGGCCGAAGAGGTAGCCGATCTCGCGTCCGCCCACGCCGATGTCGCCGGCGGGAACGTCGGTGTATTCGCCGATGTGGCGGTAAAGCTCGGTCATGAAGGACTGGCAGAAGCGCATGATTTCGGCATCGGAACGTCCGCGGGGGTCGAAGTCCGAGCCGCCCTTGCCGCCACCGATGGGCATGCCGGTGAGTGCATTCTTGAAGATCTGCTCGAAGCCTAGGAACTTCACGATTCCCAGGTACACCGAGGGGTGGAAGCGGAGCCCGCCCTTGTAGGGTCCGAGCGCGGAGTTGAACTCCACCCGGAAGCCGCGGTTCACGTGGACGCGGCCGGCGTCGTCGGTCCATGGGACGCGGAAGATGATCTGGCGCTCGGGTTCGCAGAGACGCTCCAGGACGGCGCCCTCAAGGAATTCAGGATGGCGATCGTGCACGGGGCCGAGGCTTTCAAAGACCTCAGTGACGGCCTGGTGGAATTCCTTCTCCCCCGGGTTCCGTGCCAACACGGTGCCGCGGACAGCTTCGAGCCTTGAATCCATGCGTGTTCCTATCCTCAGTGCGCCGACCCGCGGCGAGACGATCAGTCCCGCTCATGGTTGCACCGAGGGAGATGGGATCTCCATCCGGAGCCAATGTGACCCTCACAGATGAGTTAACACAACTGTAGAAAATCGTTGAAAACACAAGGAAACGCAAGGTAAACAAAAACTCACAATGTGATGAGGATCACGTTAAGTAGAGGTTCGCTACCGCTTACGCCCGAACTTGGGAAGGTTGGGCAGGTTCGGAAGGTTGGCAAGGAGGTCAGCAGCCTTAGTGGCAGCGCGGCCCACGGTGCGGCCAATTTGCTGGGGAACGGTGTCGTCGGACGCGGGGTCAAGGGAGACAGGGGTTCCGCTCGCGTGGACCTTGACGGCCTGGCCAATGGCGTCGGCGCGGTTGGGGACTGACGCGACGGCGGCTTCGGCGGGAGCCACAGCGGCGGGCACGTCCGCGGCAGCGGTGGAAGGCCCCGCAGCAGCAGGCACGACGACGGCGGGAGCCGGGGTTCCGACGTCGAACGTTTCAAGCCAGCTCGCGACGCCGGCAAGCGGCTTGGGATTGAGGGCGTAGAAGCGCTTCTGGCCCTGCGCGCGCATGCTGACGAGGTCAGCCTCGCGGAGCACCTTCAGATGCTTGGAGATTGTGGGCTGGCTCGCAGCCAGTTCTTCCACCAGTTCGCCTACTGCTTTATCCCCAGAGCGGAGGGAGACCAGGATGTCGCGTCTGGTTGCCTCAGCTATGACGGCAAATACGTCGTCAGTCACCATGCCTCCCACCCTAGCGACATATACGCCAATTGGCATCCCTGTTTCGTGCCGCGACGGGTACCAAATCGTTGACCCGCTGGTGGGCCGATGCTACAACGGAGACACGGTCCGTCCGGGCTCCCAGGCCCCGGCCGCCACAAGCACGGGGTCATGGCCATGACTGAATTTTTCCGGCGTCGCATCTTTGACATCATTGCCGGCGTGTTCCTCGCCTTGTTTGTCCTCGTGTGGACCACTGTCCTGGTGCGGGTGGGGACATGGGTGCCCACGGGTACTGCAGAAGCCCCGGAGTTGAACGGCGCGTTGGTGACCGCCGCGGGAGTCCTCGCCACGTCGCTGAGTTCGCTGACGGCATCGGCCCTGGGCTTCACCATTTCCGAGGTTAAACGTGACAATGCCGACGCCGGCACTCCCAGTCCATTGGTCAGCCCGGCCGACGTGGCTACGAGGCTATCCGGGCGGGTGATCTTCGCGATCATGGTCTACATGACCATGGGCATGCTGGTCCTGGTGCTGTGGCTCTTCAAGGGGCAGGCGTCCACGGACCTCATCGGTGCGTTCGCGCTCTCGCTGCTCGGTTGGCTGGTGGGGGCCGCCGGGGTGGTTTTCCAGACGGAGAGGACCGGGCCGTAGCCTGTGGGAGCGAAGCGTCAGTCGAACCAGGGGTCCAGGCCGTACAGGGGGAAGATTTCCTTGCGCGTGGCAATGATGGTCCGGTCCACCTCGTCCGCGGGGTCGTAGCCCACCTCCCAGGAGCGCCACCACACGTCCACGTCGTCGCCCATGGACTCCGGAGCCCACACGCCATAGGTTTCGCGCACATACGTCCGCCAGGCTTCGGGCACCGGCGTGCTGAGCGGCACCGGGCGTTGCGTCACCATCCCGATCAGGTGGCTCCACGCGCGCGGCACAACGCCGGTGACGTCATAGCCGCCACCACCCGTAGCGATCCAACGGTTATCGCAATAGCGGGCGGCAAGGCTTGCGACGGCGGACGCCGCCTCACGCTGTCCGTCGATGCTGAGGGTCAGGTGGGTCAGGGGGTCGTCCCGATGGGAATCGCAGCCGTGTTGGCTCACGATCACCTCGGGCTGGAAGGCTCCCACGAGCTGCGGGACCACGGCGTGGAAGGCGCGCAACCAGGCTGCGTCTCCGGTGAAAGTGGGCAGCGCAACATTGACCGCGGTCCCGGGTGCATCCGGCCCACCGGTTTCATTGGCAAAGCCGGTGCCGGGGAAGAGCGAGAGGCCTGTTTCGTGGAGGCTGATGGTCATGACGCGGGGATCGTTCCAGAAGATACTCTGCGTCCCATCGCCGTGGTGCGCATCGACGTCGATGCTGACGATCCTCTGCACCCCGCCGTCGAGCAGTCTCTGAATGGCCAGCGCGACGTCGTTGTAGACGCAAAAGCCGCTGGCCCGCTCGCGTGCAGCATGGTGCATCCCGCCGCTGAAGTTCACGGCGCGCACGGCTCGGCCGGAAATGATGGTGTCAGCTGCCAGCAGCGAGCCACCGGCAAGGCGGGCACTGGCTTCATGCATCCCCGCAAAAGCGGGATCGTCCTCCGTGCCCAGGCCACGGGCCTCCTCCGGCGTGGACGGATCCTCGCTGACCCGTCGAACGGCTTCTACATAGCCGGCGCTGTGGACCGTTAAGAGTTCGACGTCGGATGCCACAGCGGGTGCCTCGACGGCCACATGCTGGTGTCCAAACAGCCCCAGGGACTCGGCCAGCCGCGCCGTCAGTTCCAGCCGCTGCGGTGCCATAGGGTGGCCGGGGCCAAAATTGTAGGCAGTCATGGCTGGGTCCCACACCACCGTCGTTGGCAGTGCGGAGCGCGTAATGCTGGAAGCCGTTGTCCCAAGCCTGGAGTTCATCCAGAACAGGCTACCTGAGCCTGGCGGCCCCTACTGCCCGGTTACGCCGCGGGAATAGTGGTTTACTACTCAGGAAAGCTTGTTCAACCGAGGAAGAGCGCCATGTCTCAAAGCCAGTCGCGGTCCACGAGCCCGGCCAACTGGCAAACCAACCAGCAGGAGCGGGAAGGTCTCTGGATCTTTACCCGCGTGCGCGACTTCATCGACAACATTGCCAACACGTCACCGGCCCGTTTGGCGTTGACCGTCTTCGCCGTGGTCATCCTGGTGTTCACGGGCTTGTTGTCCCTGCCGGCGGCTTCCTCGGCGGGCACTGTCACGCCCCTGCACCAGTCCATGTTCACGGCAGTCTCCGCCGTCTGCGTCACCGGGTTGACAGTGGTTTCCACGGCCACGCACTGGACCTTCTTCGGCCAGTTGGTGATCCTGATCGGCATCTTCGTGGGTGGTCTCGGCACCTTGACCTTGGCCTCGCTGTTGGCCCTCATGGTCAGCAAGCGGCTGGGTGTGCGCGGCAAGCTGATCGCGCAGGAAGCCATGAACAACGCGGGCCGGCTCGGTGAAGTCGGTACCCTGCTGCGGATCGTCATCGTGACCTCGGTGGTGATTGAAGCAGCCCTGGCCATCGTGCTGATCCCCCGCTTCATGGTGCTCGGCGAGAGCTTCTGGCAATCCGTCTGGCACGGCGTCTTCTATTCGATTTCTGCGTTCAACAACGCCGGATTCACGCCGCACTCCGATGGCATCGTCCCGTACGAGACCGATCTGTGGATCCTCATCCCGCTGATGTTGGGCGTGTTCCTGGGCAGCCTCGGCTTTCCTGTGGTGATGGTGCTCCAGCAGAACGGGCTCAACTGGAAGAAGTGGAACCTCCACACCAAGCTCACCATCCAGGTCTCGTTCATCCTGCTGGCAGCGGGCACCGTTCTCTGGGGCCTGATGGAGTGGGACAACGTGCGGACCATCGGCACCATGGACCTCGGCGACAAGATCACCCATTCTCTGTTCGCCTCCGTGATGACTCGATCAGGCGGCTTCAACCTGGTGGACCAGAACCACATGGAATCCACCACCATGCTCCTCACCGACGCCCTGATGTTCGCCGGGGGCGGTTCCGCGTCCACGGCCGGCGGCATCAAGGTGACCACCATCGCCGTCATGTTCCTGGCCATCATGGCCGAAGCCCGCGGCGACGCCGACGTGAAAGTCTATGGCCGCACCATCCCCCAAGGCACCATGCGCGTGGCCATCTCGGTGATCGTTGCCGGCGCCACTCTGGTGTCGGTGGCCGCGTTCCTGCTGCTCTCCATCAGCGGAGCGTCGTTGGACCGGGTGCTCTTCGAATCCATTTCCGCCTTCGCCACCGTGGGACTGAGCACCAACCTCAGTGCCGAGCTGCCGCCGTCGGGCGTTTATGTCCTTACCGCTTTGATGTTTGCCGGCCGCGTCGGCACCGTCACCCTTGCCGCCGGTCTGGCCCTGCGCCAGCGCAGCCAGCTGTACCACTACCCGGAAGAGAGGCCAATCATTGGCTAGTACCACGGGGGCTGCCAACCGCCCCGCACACAACGCACCAGTGCTGGTCATTGGCCTCGGCCGGTTCGGATCCGCCACCGCTGAGCAGCTGGTCAAACAGGGCCGCGAAGTCCTGGCCATCGAACGCGACCGCACCCTGGTCCAAAAGTGGGCGCCCGTACTCACGCACGTGGTGGAGGCGGACGCAACCAACATCGACGCACTGCGCCAGCTCGGCGCCCAGGAGTTCAGCTCAGCCGTAGTTGGCGTGGGCACGTCCATCGAGTCCTCGGTGCTCATCACCGTGAACCTGGTGGACCTCGGCATCCAGCACCTGTGGGTCAAAGCCATCACACCCTCGCACGGCAAGATCCTCACCCGCATCGGCGCCAACCACGTGATCTACCCGGAGGCGGACGCCGGGGTTCGTGCAGCGCACTTGGTGTCAGGTCGCATGCTGGACTTCATCGAGTTCGACGACGACTACGCGATCGTCAAGATGTACCCGCCCAAGGAAACCGTGGGCTTCACCCTGGAGGAATCCAAGGTGCGTTCCAAGTACGGCGTGACTATTGTCGGCGTGAAAACTCCCGGCGAGGACTTCACGTACGCGCGGCCGGAAACCAAAGTATCCGGCCACGACATGTTGATCGTGTCCGGACACGTGGACCTGCTGGAGCGCTTCGCAGCCCGCCCGTAACCGGATGGAGTTTTTGTACAGCTAACGCCCTTTAGACGCGCTCTTAGAGGCGTTAGCTGTACAAAAACTCCGAGGTTAGCCGAGCTGCTTGGTGATCTCTGCTGCCCGGGCGGCAGCGGCGCGGGCGCCGTCGGCGATGATCCTGGGCATGCCGCCGTCGTCGAAGGCCATGATGGCCCGCTCGGTGGTTCCCTTGGGGCTGGTGACGGCGACACGAAGGGCGGTGGGATCTGCTCCCGGTTCGGCCAACATGAAGCCGGCGCCCGCCACGGTTTCGCGGGCCAGCATGACGGACAGCTCCTGGTCGAGTCCGAGCTCGACGCCGGCCGCAGCCATGGCCTCTGCCAGGTAGAAGGCGTAGGCCGGGCCGGAACCACTGATGGCGGACAGCGCGTCCACCTGCTCTTCGGGGATCTCCACCACCGTGCCGGCACCTGCCAGCGCCGTCTTGGCTTTTTCGAGCTGCTCAGCCGTGCAGTGGGTTCCCGGGGAGACAGAGATGACGCCGCGGCCCAGCCTCGAGGGCGTGTTGGGCATGGTCCGGATCACGGGCTGGCCGTCAGGCAGCGCTGCTTCGAGTTGGGCGATGGACACCGCCGCGGCAACGCTGACAACAATCGTGTCCTTCGCCAGGGCCGGGCTGATCTCCCGTGCCAGGTCCAGGATGCCCACCGGTTTGACGCCCAGGATGACCATGCCCGAGCCCTTGGTGGCCAGCTTGTTGTTGTCCGGCTCCTCTTCGCCGGCGATGGCCATGACGCCATGGCGCTGGGCAAGTTCATCGGCCCGCTCAGCGCGGCGGACGGTGGCGACAATGTCTGAAGGGTCCGTCCCTGCGGCGAGCAGGCCTCCCAGGATTGCCTCGTTCATGGATCCACAGCCAAGGAATGCGATTCGGTTGCTCATGGCTCCATCATTGCAGTAGGCCTTGGACGGGGTCTAACGGATTCCGGATTCCCAGCTTGCTCACAAGGTTATTGCAGGCAGCACTCATGGTTGGTCCGTAACTTAGTAGTTACCTCATTGAGGGTGCGAGTGATGAGGCGGGCATGGGGATGTCCGCCACAAGCACCGGTGGCCGGGCGGGTTTTCCCCCATTTCCCGATTCGGCCGCCGGTGCTTTCGCTTTTAAGCGCTGCCGCGGTTGCGCTCATCCCGCAGTCGTCCGCCTGACACACCGTCGAAGGGCGCGTCAGACGAACAAGCCTCAGGACAGGGCTCGACGCCGTTAGTTGTCTACGCTGCGCAGGAGCGGAACGCTGAGGTGCTGCCGCGCGAAGCGCAGGGTTTCCGCCAGCATTTCCTCCCGCTCCCCCGCTACCTTCGCCTTGCGGGTGGAAATCTCTGCCACCACCACGCCGTCGAAACCCGTGGATGCCAAATGCTGGAGGGCGTCCGCGCATTGCTGTGTACCGGTTCCGGGCACCAGGTGCTCGTCCTTGCCGGAACCCGAGCCGTCCGTGAGGTGCACGTGCCGGAGCTTGCTGCCCAGCGCCTTGATGGCTTCCAAACTGTTGGCCCCCGCAGTGGCTGCGTGCGAGAAGTCCCACGTGACGTCGTCGTAATCCTGCCCCAGCGGATCCCAGTGCGGCAGGTAGGCCACCGCTTCGCGGCCGCGGACACGCCACGGGTACATGTTCTCTACGGCGATATGCACCTGGTACATGGCTGCGATCTCCCGGACGCCTTCCACGAAGTTCTCGGCGTAGTTGGACTGCCAACGGAACGGCGGGTGGACCACTACGGTGTCGCACCCCACATCCGCGGCCATCTGGCACGACTTCTCGATCTTGTTCCACGCGGTGCCCCACACCTGTTGGGTCAGCAGCAAGGTGGGCGCGTGAATGGAGACGATTTCCTGGTGGTAGCGGTGGCTCAACTGGATCAGGGCGTCCGGGTTCTGGCTCACCGCGTTGTTGGTGACCATCACCTCCACGCCCTCGTAACCCAGGTCCTGCGCCACGGCAAAAGCGTCGTGGACGCTCAAGGGGTAGACGGACGCGCTGGACAGCGCTACGGGGATCTGGCGGTCATTCACTTCAGGTTCGACGTCGTTGCTCATCTCAGGAGGCCAGCCCGCCTGCCACAGGGGCTGGGATTGGTGCAGGGGACGGGGTGTTTACGGGGACAGGAAATTCCCTGATCCCGGGGTGGGGCTCATCATTCGCCACGGTCTTGGCACCGTCCTTGGCTGCTTTCTTTTTGGACTTGTCCTTCTTCCGCTTGCCCACATGGGGAGCGGGATCCAAGGCCTCTTCGAACACCAACTGGTCAAGCCGCCGCAGGATCAGGCCTTCCCGCAGCGCCCACGGACAGATTTCCATGGTGGGGAACTCAAAGAGCTCCAGCGCAGCCTCAGCAACCAGTGCGCCTGCCAACAGTTGGCGGGCACGGGCATCCGAAACGCCCGGGAGGTACAGCCTGTCCTCCACCGTCATGGCGGAAATGCGCTGGGCCCAAAGGCCGAGGTCCGCCGCGTGGAGTTCGCGCTTCACGTAGGGTCCGGCTGCGCTCGGAGCGGCACCGGCGATGCGGGCCAGCGAACGGAAGGTCTTGGAGGTGCCCGCTACCAAATTCGCGCGGCCCAGCTCGTGGAAATTGCGGACCACAGGCTTCAGGGTGGAACGGATGTAGCGACGCAGTTCCTTGACGCTCTTGGCTGTTGGAGGGTCATCGTGCAGCCAGTCCCGCGTCAGTCGGCTGGCGCCCAAGGGAACGGAGGTGGCGAACTCAGGGAGTTCGTCCGTTCCGTAGGCCATTTCAAACGAGCCGCCCCCGATGTCCAGGTCCAGGATGGGCCCTGCACCCCATCCGTACCAACGGCGTACGGCGAAGAAGGTCATGGAGGCTTCTTCGCTGCCCGTGAGTTCCTGGAGGGTCACCGTGGTTTCGTGTTTCACCCGGGCCAGGACTTCCGGACCGTTGGTGGCCTCGCGGATGGCTGACGTACAGAACGCCAGGAGGTCCTCCGCTTTATGGCTGGCCGCGAACTCCCAGGCTTCCAGCACGAACTCGATGAGCTCGTGCTGGCCGGCGTCGTTGATGTTGCCGTCACCGTCAAGGTATTGCACCAAGGACAGCGGACGTTTGTGGGATGCGAAAGCCACCGGGCGCGCGCCCGGATGAGCATCCACCAGCAGCAGATGGACGGTGTTGGAACCGATGTCTAGAACGCCAAGACGCATTCTGCCATTATTCACCGATTCGAAGCCCGTGAAGCAACTTGGCGACGACGTTTCGTCGACGGAAGAGTGGCCGGATGGTGGGACCCGCCCTATTCCGTGGGCTCCCCGGCTTCGTCAGCGCGCTTGAAGTCACGGCGGATATTGGCGATGCCTTCAGGATCAATTTCGAAGCCGAACTCACTGCCTGGGTTGATGACCATGCCCAGTTCATCCCCGATGTTGCCGAGGATCGCCGAGCCCATAGTGCCCAGGACGTGCGGGGCTGCTTCAAGGAAGCGCTCATCGACGCGGGTCGGGTGGCTGAAGACTGCCAGGACGGGCTGGCCGTCGGCGTTGGAGAGCACCAGCGGCTCCACGGACGAGTCCGGGCCGTCCACGGCTTCGGAGCTGACCAGGTAGACCTCGTTGTTGAGGAAAGCGAGGATGACATCCACCGGGTTGGCGTCCGGCTGCTCGGCCGAGGCGAGCTTCGCCTCGAGGTCGTTCAAGGGTTCGTTGTCCGGTGAAACGGTCTGTTCAGTCATGGTTCTACTCGACCACGATGCCGGCCGGGACGCAATTCGCGCATGCTGTCCCGGCCTTCGGTGAAGCTACTTCTTGGCTGCGGTCTTCCTGGCCGGCGCTTTGCGGGTGGTGGTCCGCTTGACCGGGCCCTTGGCCCGCTTTTCAGCCAAAAGCTCGACGGCGCGTTCCCGGGTCAGTTCCTCCAGCGAGGTGGTGCGCGGGACCGTGATGTTGGTGATGCCGTCTGTGATGTACGGGCCGAAGCGGCCTTCCTTCACCACGATGTTCTTTTCCGAAACGGGGTCCGGGCCGAACTCGGCAAGCGGCGGTACGGCCGCACGGGCGCCCCGCTGCTTGGGCTGGGAATAGATCTCCAGGGCCTGTTCCAAAGTAATCGTGAAGATTTCCTCTTCCGAACCGATGGAGCGGGAATCCGTGCCCTTTTTCAGGTATGGACCAAAGCGGCCGTTCTGCACCGTGATGGGGTTGCCGTCAGCATCCTCACCGAGTACCCGCGGCAGGCTCATGAGCTGCAGCGCCTCGTCAAGGGTAACCGTGTCCACGGTCATGGACTTGAACAGCGAACCTGTGCGCGGCTTGGCCTTGACGGGCTTCTTGGGCGGCTTCGGCTTGCCGTTCTTGTAATACTCAACCGGCTGGTTGGCCAGCTGTTCCTCGGTCATCTCCGGGATGATCTCGGTGACGTAGGCTCCGTAGCGGCCGTTCTTGGCCACCACAGTGTGCCCGGTGTGCGGATCCTCGCCCAGGACGCGTTCCTCCGGGGCCGCAGTCTCCATGAGCTCAATGGCCTTGGCGGCCGTGAGCTCATCGGGAGCAAGTTCCTCGGGGACGTTGGCCCTGGAGGACTCAACAACCTCGCCGGTCTTCTCGTCGATGGTCGGGATCGAGCTTTCCAGGTAGGGCCCGAATTTGCCTACGCGCAGTGTGATGCCTTCGGCGATGGGCACGGAGTTGATCTCGCGGGCGTCGATCTCGCCGAGGTTGTTGACGATGCTCAGCAGGCCCGGATCGGCGTCTTCACCGTAGTAGAAGTGCTTGAGCCAGGCAGCGCCTGCGGCCTGGCCATTGGCGATCTTGTCCAGGTCGCCTTCCATGTCCGCGGTGAACTCGTAGTCCACGTAGTCCGTGAAGTGCTGTTCCAGCAAACGGATCACCGAGAAAGCGATCCAGCTCGGAACTAGGGCGGAACCCTGTTTCCGGACATAACCGCGGTCCTGGATGGTGGAAATCGTGGAGGCATAGGTGGACGGACGGCCGATGCCCCGCTTTTCCAGTTCAGCAGTCAGCGATGCTTCTGTGTACCGTGGCGGTGGTGACGTTTCGTGTCCGACAGCCTGGATGTCCGATGCCTTCAGGGAATCGCCCTTGGCAACGTTGGGCAGGCGACGGGCTTCGTCCGACTCGTCGTCGCCGCGGCTCTCGTCCTTGCCTTCTTCATAGGCGGCCAGGAAGCCGGGGAAGGTGATGACGGTACCGGAAGCCGAGAATTCGGCGTCGCGTCCGTCTGCCGCCACAGCACCGAGGCGGATGGTGGCCGTGGATCCCTTGGCATCGGCCATCTGCGAAGCAACCGTGCGCTTCCAGATGAGCTCGTAAAGCCGGAACTCATCGCCGCTCAGCTGCTTGGCCACCTGTGCCGGGGTGCGGAAGGAGTCTCCTGCGGGACGGATGGCCTCGTGCGCTTCCTGGGCGTTGGCGGCCTTGTTGGCGTACACGCGGGGGCTCTGGGGCACGTACTCGGGGCCGTAGAGCTCGGCGGCCTGGCGGCGGGAGGCCGTCAGGGCTTCATCACTCAACGCCGACGAGTCGGTACGCATATAGGTGATGTAGCCGTTTTCATACAGGCGCTGGGCTACCTGCATGGTGCTCTTCGAGGAGAAGCGCAGCTTGCGGCCGGCTTCCTGCTGCAGCGTCGAGGTAGTGAACGGTGCGGCCGGACGGCGGGTGTACGGCTTGGTGTCTACGGAGCGTACGCGGAATTCGGCGTTTTCCAGGCCCGCGGCCAGAGACGTGGCAAGTTCCTCGTTGAGGTGCACCACGGTAGAGGAGGTGAGCTGGCCGTTGTCATTGAAGTCACGGCCACTGGCAACCTTCGAACCGTCCACAGCAGCAAGCTTCGCTTTGAAGGAACCCGAGTCGGCACCGAACTGGCCCGTGAGGTCCCAGTAGGACGCGGCCCGGAAGGCCATGCGTTCACGTTCGCGGTCCACCACCATGCGGGTCACCACGGACTGCACACGGCCGGCCGAGAGCCCGCGGGCAACCTTGCGCCACAGGACAGGAGAAATCTCGTAGCCATACAGGCGGTCTAGGATGCGGCGGGTTTCCTGGGCATCCACCAAAGCGGTGTCCACATCGCGCAGGTTGTCCATGGCACGGTGGATGGCTTCCTTGGTGATTTCACCAAAGGTCATGCGGTAGACGGGAACCTTGGGTTTCAGGACCTCCAGGAGGTGCCACGCGATGGCCTCGCCTTCGCGGTCCCCATCGGTTGCGAGGTAGAGCGCATCAGCGTCTTTCAGCTGGGCCTTGAGCTCGGCAACCTTTTTCTTCTTGTCCGGAGAGACAACGTAGTACGGCTTGAAGTCGTTTTCGATGTCGACGGCGAACTTGCCCAGCGAGGTCTTCTTCAGTTCTGCAGGGAGATCAGACGGCTGCGGGAGGTCCCGGATGTGGCCGATGGAAGCCTCGACGATGAAGCCTTCGCCAAGGTACTTGGCGATGGTCTTACTCTTGGCGGGAGACTCCACGATCACGAGTTTCTTGCCGGTTTTTGCCTTGCTGGGCACGGTGCTCCTACAGAAAAAATGTGTAATTGGGCTGGTGCCCATATTGGCCTAGTTCACCATAGTTTGCAGAATCCTGCGTTTTGGTACGGAAACCAGGGCGGTCATTCGGTGACCAGGCCGGAGGGTTATTGCCCGGGTGCCACGCGGTCATCCGGGATCATTGACCACAAGGTTGCCACACGTTCGGCACCTTCCGGTATTTGCGTGGGATCCTCGAGTTCGTACTCCCTCACGACCTCGCGGATTCTGTCCGCCAGTTCCCTGCGTTGCGGGTTGGTGAGATAGAGCAGGTTGCTGGAGAGGACCACCGATACCGGCTCTTCTCCCCCTTCACCGCGCTGGCGGCGCTCCCCCCGGGCTTTGGCGAAGGCCGAAGCGCGTCGACGGAACGCATCGAGCTCCAGGTCAACCACAGCAATCTCGGGGCTGGCGACGCTGCCTCCCGAGATGGTGAAGTCTGTTCCGGCCGCCTTCCAACGCCGCTCGCGTGCATCGCCGGCGTTTTCGGCCGGTGCCACGATTCCCCATTTCTGGAGGGCACGGAGGTGGTAGCTCATGGCGCTGGGGGTCAGGCCGGTCCGGGCAGCGAGTTCGGTTGCTGTGTGGCTCACCTGGGTGGCGTAAAGCTCTGAGATGACTTCGATGCGGGCAGCGTGCGCCAAGGCGCGGATAGCCTTGGGATCGGTGATCTCAACCGTCTTCTCGGCCCGCTTCCGCCGCGGAACGTCGCCCGACGTTTGGGATGTCTCGTTGTTCGCAATCACTTGATCAGTGTAGTCAGGGTCACTTGCCGGACCATCGGAGTTCGTCTCCGGCGGCTTCGCGTCGCTGCTCATTGGCTGGTCTGCGTCGGGTCCGGAAGCAGGAAACCCTCGAGGACGAGGTTGGTGACGTCCCGGTACAGGCCCTCCCTGAAAGCATCCTCGTCAAAGTCCTCGCCGCCGCCCAACAGCGAGACCAGGGCAGCCACGATCTGGCGGACCGACAACTGTCCGTCGCAGGCAGAGGCGAAACCTGCAAGCTCCGTGCTGAGCAGGTTGGTCCTGCGGAGGCCTGCACCCTGCCTCAGGAGAATGACGCCGGGGTGGGCAGCTCCGGGTCGCTGATGGCGTTCCTCGGTCACGTCCTCCGCTACTACCAGATGCGCGTCGGCCACCGGGGTGGCGGCCACCCAATCGGCCCGTTCCACGGCTGCGCCCAGATGCGGTCCGATGGGTTGTTCGATGGGATAGGTGATCTCTTCGAAGCGGCTGATAGTGGGCTGGTGTCCGGGCTCGGGGCGGCGCAGCCAGATCATGCCGAAGCCCACCCCTTCCACGTTCCTGGAGGCGAAGTCATCAAGGTACGCGGCGTACGACTCCTTGTACTGCTCACGGTCACGGTTCTGCGAGGCATCCTGCAGCCAGGTCTCGGCATACTGTTCCGGATCCACTTGCTCGCGCTGGATGAACCACACGTCAAGACCCGAGTCCGCGAGCCACGCAGTGGGACGGTCTCTCCAGTCCGCCCCCTCGGTAACCTCCCAGTTGCCCAGCATTTGTGCGGTGCCCCCGGGTTCCAGGACCTTGGCGATGGATTGCACCAACGCCGCCACGATCCCGTCACCGGGAAGTCCCCCGTCGCGGTAGGTGAACTGGTCCGACGACGATTCCCCACCCGTCCTGGGCGTGATCACGAAGGGAGGGTTGGACACCACCAAGCCGAACTGCTCGCCCTCCACAGGGTCCAGGAGTGATCCCAGGCGCAGGCTCACCCGGCTTTCCAAATCCTGGGGATCCAGCTCAAGCTCCGCCGCGTTCAGCAACAGGTTGAACCGGGTAAATGCCAGCGCCCTCTCGGAGATGTCCGTAGCCGTAACGTGCTCGCAATGGTGCAGTAAGTGGAAGGTTTGGATCCCGCATCCGGTCCCCAGGTCCAGGGCGCGTTTGGTGTGTTGCCTGAAGGTGGTTTGGACCAGCGTCGTGGAGGCGCCGCCAATGCCCAGGACATGGTCATGACGCAGGACTCCCGGCTGCTGATGGGCCGCCAGGTCACTGGCGACCCAGAGTTCGGCGCCGCCGCTGCCATCTGCATTCGCGTCCCAACCGTACGGGCGCAGATCTACCGTGACCCGGACGACGCCGCCATCCACGGAGGCCAAACCGAGTTCCACGAGTCCTTGGGTACGGATTCCGGGCAGGGCTGAGTCAACGTCGGCCACGGACTGTGGGACGGCCAGCAGCCAGAGACGGACCATCACAGCAAGTGACCGGACCGCGGGATCATGCGAGTCCTTCAACCGCTCGGTAGCCAGGAGCGCCGGAACCACCTGGTCCCTGCTGAGCGCTGCCGAGGCCGACTCCCCCAGCAGGGCAGCCACGCCGTCCACGGTGTAGGAGAGGGCGCGAAGGTCCCCGGCAAGCGCCTGGAGCAGCCCGGGTTGGTCGCTTCGGGGAGCATCGGCAGTGTTGCCGGCGGTAAACAAGAATGCTGTGTCAGTCACCCTGCAAGTGTAGGGGCGGCCCGCTGGGTCGGGCGGTCCCGTTCCGGGTTATGTGGACAAAGGACGCCGCTGGAACCCGGTAGCGTGGAATCATGCTCAACTTCTCCTCCACAAGGCGCCGCGCGGGCCTTGGTGCCTTGGCCGCTGGTGTCCTGCTGGGGGTCAGCGCCTGCCAGGCGCCGGTCAACATCGCAGATGCAGACGTTCCCGCTTGGAAGGAAAAGGTCCTCCCGGCAGCAAGCGGCGCGGTCCTTGAGGACTCCGGCAAGATCCTCAACCGGGACCCCCTGGTCAAGGATTCGCCCAACGTGCCCGCCGCAACCTACACGCTCACCATGGCCTGCGACGGCGGCGGCAAGGCCTACTTCGCAGTCTCTTTGAGCGGAAACAAAATCGCCGATGCGGCTGCAGCATGCAACGGCAGCCTCGATGTGGTGAAAATCAAAGTGCCTGCTGCCGGTCCCCTCAACATCTCGACAAGCAGCGTCGATGCCCCACTGATCTACGCATATCATCTGGCTCCGACAGCAGGCTAGAAGGCCCCGGATTCTTCCACCGGGAAGTCTTCAGACAATGGCCGCCCGGGCGTAAAGTCAGTCCATGGGCAGCAAGGCAGCTTGCTCGGTGATGTCACAGCGGCTGGCGAGGGCCGCCGTCGTGCTTCTCGTTGTCCTGTGCGGCGGCGTAGCCGGTTGCGAATACACCTATGAGGACGGCGGCAGGCCGGAGGCCACCGCCACTTCCACAGCAGGAAACGTCGCCCTCCCGCCCGATCCGGCGCTGGAAGAAACTGTCAGCGGTGATGCCCTTGAAGAATGGGCAAAGGCTGCGCTGCCTGAGTCGCAAGGTCAGTCGTTCTACTCCAGCACCGGCTATTTGAACCCCGGTGAGTCCAAATCCGAGCAGACAGTGCAGTTGCCCGGCGGCACATACGCTGTGACGTTGGCCTGCCGTGGTACCCGCAGGGTGACGTTCTCCGTCACGTTGAACGAGGTGGCCCTGGTGGACCTGACGTTGGGGTGCGCCAACGCGCGGGTAAGCGTGGTTCAACTGGACAAGGACGCCATCCTTTCCATCACAGTCGGTTCCAGGTCCGATGCGAATTTTGCCTACCGGGTGAGCAGGCTTTGAGACCGCGCTAAGCGGCTTCGCATCCTCCGGGGCAGCGCAGCGTTTCCGGGCTTGAGGCGCATTCGGCGCAGTACAGGGTCAGGGTGCGGCAACTGAGGTTGGAGCAGTTCTCGAACTTGTTGGTGGGGGCAGCGCAGCGGACGCATTCGCCGATGGTTTTGGCGTCCTCGCTGAACTCAACGTGCATGCGCTTGTCGAAGACATAAAGGGAACCTTCCCAGAGCCCTTTGTCCTTGAACGTTTCGCCGTAGCGGACAATCCCGCCATCCAACTGGTAGACCTCTTTGAAGCCCCTGTTGACCATTAGGCTGGACAGGACTTCGCAGCGGATTCCACCGGTGCAATAGGTGACGACCGGCTTGTCCTTGAGGTCGTCGTACTTGCCCGAGTCCAGTTCCTTGATGAAGTCGTGCGTGGTGTCCACGTCCGGAACGATCGCGTCCTTGAACTTGCCGATCTGTGCCTCGAACGCGTTGCGGCCGTCAAAGAACACCACGTCCTCGCCGCTGGACTTCCTGGCCTCCACCAGCGCGTGGAGTTCCTCCGGCTGCAGGTGCTTGCCGCCGCCCACCACGCCGTTGTCATCAACCTTGAGTTCCCCGGGAGCACCGAACGACACGATTTCATCGCGGACCTTGACGCTGAGGCGCGGGAAATCTGCGGCGCTTCCCTCCGACCATTTGAAGTCGATCCCGTGGAAGCCCTTATATTCACGCGTGGTCTTCACATACTGCTTCATGTTGTTCAGCTCGCCGCCCACCGTGGCATTGATGCCGTCCTTCGATATGAGGATCCGGCCGGTGAGGCCCAGTTTCTCGCAGAGGGCACGCTGCCACAGACGCACGGCGTCGGGGTCGGCGATCGGAGTAAAGCCATAGAAGAGCACAATTCGGTTCAAAGCCACTATTCAAGGGTACTTGGTGCAGTAAAATCGCCGGCCGCCCACACTTCCGGCCCGGCTGGCGCAGCGCCTGCCGAAAGGAGAAGTCACAATTCCATAAGCAAGCATTCCGGGGCTGATCCGGCTCTGTTGCTTCATGGTGTGCTGGCATACTCTCTCTACATGAGTCCAGACGCCTTGGTTGAAGACATTGCGCACCTTTTGGAAGTCTGGGTAGCCGGCTGGTCCGGCTGCCGCGGCTATGAGTCACGCCAAGAAGGCCGCTTTCCTGCTGCGCTTCGCGCCGACAAAACCGGTGACTGGGAGTATTTTGCCCATGATCCCTCGGACGAAGAGTTCACCACCCTTGCGGGCAAGACCGCAGAAGCCCCCACCCGGATCCTGACGGTCCTCACCAACGACGTCCAACGATACAAGTATCTGGCTGAACAGCACGGGCTGACCGTGACGTCCGCATCGCAAACCATGATGATCGTGGACATGGAAACCCAGGATTCCGAGGACCCATGGCTGCCCGACGACGACCTTGAACTCGCCACCTCCGAATCCAACGGAGTCCACTACGCCGTGGTCCATTCCGGCGAGCAGGTAGCTGCCAGCGGACGGGTCTTCGTAGTGGACGGTACTGCCGTCTTCGACAAGATCGTCACCGAACCGGACTTCCAGCGGCGCGGCCTGGGCAGCTTCATTATGAAGGCCCTCGCCGCCCAAGCCTTCTCGCACGACGTTGAGAACGGCCTTTTGCTCGCCTCCCTGGACGGTCAGAAGCTCTATTCACACCTCGGCTGGGACGTGGTGGGCCACGTGCTGATGATGTCCGCCAGCGGCACTGAAGGGTCCGACCTTTCGGGGGCCTAGCTTCTCGCTCCGAGGGTGGTTGAGCCAGGTTCGACGGCTGATCGGGTGGGGTCCGACGGCGGCGCCCTCGGGTGCCGCCGTTCGCTGGCCCGCACAGTGACAGAATGATTTGGTGGCTGCACCTCATTCATTGATCTCCCTGCTGGGCCGGACGCCGGACCCTGAGCAGCTGCGCCATGTCCACACCATCCCCGCAAGGAAGGCCGTCAACGAGCCGTGGCCGGGCTGGGTCCACCCCGACGTCGTGGGAGCCTATGAGGCCCTGGGGATTCACGAACCGTTCCGCCACCAGGTCCAGGCAGCCGACCTCGCCCACTCCGGACAGCACGTCGTCATCGCCACTGGAACGGCATCCGGGAAGTCGCTCGCGTATCAACTGCCGGCTTTGGACGCGATACACCGTTCCGAGTTGCGAGTCCTGGCCGACCCCGGGAAGATCCACGACGACGGTGCCGTCACCCTGTACTTGTCCCCCACCAAGGCGCTGGCGGCAGACCAGCTCGCGGGGATCCGCTCGCTGAAGCTGCCCACCGTACGGGCAGAGACCTACGACGGCGACACCGACGTTGCGTCGCGCCGTTGGATCCGCGATCACGCGAACTTCATTCTGGCCAACCCGGACATGCTGCACTTTGGAATCCTGCCCAACCACACCTGGTGGGCAAAGTTCTTCCGGCGGCTGCGCTACGTGATCGTGGACGAGGCCCACAGCTACCGCGGCGTCTTCGGCTCCCATGTGGCCAACCTGATGCGGCGCCTCCGGCGGATCTGCGCCTACTACGGTGCAGGAAACACGTTCCCCGAGCCGGTGTTCATTGCCGCTTCTGCCACTGCCTCCGACCCCGGCGTTTCTTTTGGCCGGCTCATCGGTGCCCCTGTCAGGGAGGTTTCCGAGGACTGCTCCCCTCACGGTTCCACCACAGTTGCTTTTTGGGAGCCTGCACTCACGGACGTCAAGGGTGAGAACGGAGCCAAACAGCGGCGGACCGCCGTAGCCGAAACAGCGGACATCCTGGCAAACCTCGTTTCCTCGCGGGTGCGGACCATCGCGTTCATCAAATCCCGCCGCGGAGCCGAGTCCATTGCCTCCATCACCAAAAGACTCCTGGACGAGGTGGACCCCAGCCTGCCGGGACGGGTTGCTGCCTATAGATCCGGATACTTGCCCGAAGAGCGCCGGGCCTTGGAGCAAGCCCTGAGGTCCGGTCAGTTGCTGGGCGTTTCCAGTACCTCGGCCTTGGAACTGGGCATCGATATTTCGGGGCTGGATGCGGTGCTGGTGGCTGGATGGCCGGGCACCCGGGCTTCGCTTTTCCAACAGATTGGCCGGGCCGGGCGGGCAGGACAGGATGCCATCGCCGCTTTTGTGGCCAGCGACGACCCCTTGGACACGTACCTGGTGAACCATCCCGAGGCCATCTTTGATGTGTCTGTGGAAGCCACCGTTTTTGATCCCGGCAACCCGTACGTGCTTGGTCCCCATTTGTGTGCCGCGGCCGCTGAGCTGCCGATCGGACCGGCCGAGCTTGATCTGTTTGGCCCCACCTCCGAAGGGCTGCTGGACCGTCTTGTGGTCCAGGGATACCTCCGCAAACGGCCCGCGGGATGGTTCTGGACTCATCCGGAGAGTGCTGCCGGGATGGTGAACCTCCGGGCGGATGGAGGCGGTCCCGTGAGCATCGTTGATGCCGAAACAGGGTCGCTCCTGGGGACCATGGACTCGCCGCAAACCCACTACCAGGCCCACACAGGTGCGATCTATGTCCACCAAGGTGAGAGCTACCTGGTGGAGGACCTCAACGAGGCCGACCATTGCGTGATGGTGCGCCGGGTCAACCCCGACTTCTACACCACGGCGCGCGACGTGACCCAGATTGAGGTCCTCGAAACGTCGCGATCGGTCCAGTGGGGCGACATCACCGTGCATTTTGGCGACGTCAAAGTGACGACACAAGTTGTCTCCTTTCAACGCAAAGCCTTGATTTCCAACGAGATCCTGGGTGAAGAACCCTTGGAGCTGGGCGCCCGGGATCTCTTTACGAAGGCCGTCTGGTTTGTTGTGGATAACCGCTCTCTCCACGGGGCAGGTCTGGTGGAAGCAGAGTTCCCGGGGGCACTTCATGCGGCAGAACACGCCGCCATCGGACTTCTTCCCTTGGTTGCCTCCAGTGACCGCTGGGACATCGGCGGCGTCTCCACTGCCCTCCATGCCGACACCGGTGTGCCCACGATCTTCGTCTACGACGGACATCCAGGTGGCGCCGGATTCGCTGAGCGGGGCTTTGAAAAGGCCAAGATCTGGTTGACGGCAACCAAAGAAGCCATCCAGGCCTGTGAGTGTGAGGCCGGCTGCCCGTCCTGCGTCCAGTCACCCAAATGCGGCAACAAGAACAACCCGCTGGACAAGGCAGCCGCCGTCACGCTGCTTGGTGTGTTGCTGAAGGATGCCGTCTAGGCCCCTCCAGGTCGACCCATGCGAACAAAAGGTCAAACCTGCAAACACCGGCGCCTACGGAGGTGGCCCTGCCCGCGCGCGGCCCGTTGCGACTCCCCAGTCGAAGGGATGAGCCAACTCGGTAGCCACGTCAGCTACGTTCCCTCCTGTCACGGCGCAGGATGTGACTGTCGCATCGTGCCGCGCCGCTACTTCGGAGGCCACCGCGCATGGTTCCCCTGAGGTGAGGCCCCTGGCAGCATCGGCGGCGGCGAGCGCGGCCAGGTCCGCAGAGGACGCAGCCCTGGACGCCATCACGGCTGCCTGGGCCAGGACCAGGACGCCGACGAGCAAGGCCATCACCACTGCACCCAGTGTCAGCGCGAGAACTGTTCCCGCCCCGCGCTCAGGAAGGGCAGTTGATAGAAACGGGTTCATGGCGTGCCGGCCCCTGAGCCCACCGATTCGGCACCAGCCCCCGAACCCGCTGACTCTGCGCGGGCGGAGGCCGACGCCGTCAACGTCCAGGGGATCAGCGATCCCACGGCTCCGCCTACCCTGGCGGAGGCTGTCACCGTGAGCCACCCGGCGTCGTCGGTAACGGAGGAACTGACGCCGTCACCGGCAAGCCGCCTCACAATTCCTTCCACGGCACCACCCGTCTCACCCCGCGCGGAGGCCCGGGCTCCTGCCGTAGCAGCTTCCTCCAACCGCAGTTGAGTGATCCCCGCAGCGCCGCCTGCCAGCAGGAAAGCCAAGAGCAAGACCACGGCCGGCAAGGCAACGGCGAACTCCGCAGTCACGACGCCCGACTCCTCCCCGCCCTCCTTCTGGCTGGATGACGGCCCCGTCTTCTGGCTGGATGATGGTCGGGCCTTCTGGCCGGATGTTGGTCCAACACAGGCAGCAGATGACCTCCCGCCGGCAGGCAGCACGTGCGTCATGGCAAGGACAGGGCCGTGCGAATCAGGTTGAGCAGGAAGCCGCGGACTTCTTCGCTCCGAAGGAGGACCACCAATAGCCCTGCGAGACCCACCGCGGCGAGGGTAGCGATGGCATACTCGGCCGTGGCCATACCGCTCTCCGAGCCCGGAAGCATTCCCCGTGTCCGGAGACGTTCATGGTGCATCCACAGTTTCTTCCGATGAAGGCGCCTTGGTCGCCTCCGCAGCGTGCTCTGGTCCCGGAGGCCCTCCGGATTCCGCACGGCCAGCGCACCGTGTGACGTGGTGGGTTGAAGGTCCGTTCCAGCCTCCCGGCGGCCCGCCTCTCCGAAACCGGAATCCGTGAATTCCTCGAGCTCAAACTGCTCAATTCCAAAGGTCCTCATTCCTTGCTTCCCGGTAACGGCGGCTCGATCCTGGCCGGCAGCACGGCGCTCCTGGCGGCGGCCGGATTCGGCCCTGAAGAGTGTTCTCACTGTGGGTTCCTTTCAAAAAAGCCAGCGGGTCCGCCGACTGATTCGACTCTTCCGTGGCTCGGTGCTGCCCGTAAGAAGGGGATTCCTCCAAGTGGATAACCCTCGCGATCAGCAGGATGTGGAGGGAGAGTGGGCGCCATTCGCAGCCCGCTCTGTGCCGATCATCGTGTCTGTGCCGACCATCGTGGAACAGGTCATCCGGTGGGAAGCATGGCGATCAAGACAGGCACGATCCCCAGGCAGATGAATGCCGGCAGTGAGCAAAGGCCCAGAGGTACTACCAGTTTCACGCCCAAGGCGGCGGCTCGCTTCTCCGCCGCCCGGAACTGTTCGCGCCGTTCCCTGGCGGCCTGTGCGTAGAGGATGGATGCCGAGGGGGCTCCGGTTAAGGCAGCGAAAGCCAGTGCCTCTTTGAGACGGACCACCTCAGGCGCGTGCTGGGCGGGGGTCCGCCACGCCGTCTCCCAATCCGCGCCAATGGCAAGCGCGGCCACCACTGGCCTGAGCGATCGCCGGATGGGTGGTGAGGCGCACGCGGAGATGAGTTCGAGTGCCCGCCCGATTCCAGCTCCGGCGTCGAGCATTGACGCCACCAGCTCCAGCATCATCGCGGTGTCTCGGAGGCCGTCGGACGGACCTTTCAGATCAGAAGAATCCGTGGGGGCCGGCCCTCCCCCGGGATCCGCCCACGCACGAAGATCTGGCCGCATTCGGAGATCTAGCCGCGTTCGTAGGTCCGGGCCCTGAAAGTTGTCCAGGCTACCGGCCGGACCACGGCGGGAGGAGCGCGTCAGTGACGCGGCGTCGGCATTCCGGATCAGCACGCGGGCCCTGGCACGAGTCGGCGCGGTGAACCACACGAAAGCCGCCAAGCCCAGGACGACGATCATCACCAGCACCAGGGGCCCAAGCATCACGCACTCCCGGCTGCGGAGGCCACCAGCCGTGAGGACCAAACGCGACCGGCCACCGTCAGGAGGAGACCGGCTGCGAAGGTAGCAACGCCCAGGACGTTGTCCAGCAGGATTCCCAACGGGTCAACGCCCAACGCCATCCCCAGCACCAGCCCGAAGACCGGGAGCCAGGACAACAGCTTGACTGTGGCTTTTGGTCCGGCGAGCGCCGTTTGCCGTGCGGCCTCTGCGTCTTCTTCGGCTTCCAACTGGGCGGCGAAACGGGTGAGGAGGTCAGCAAGCGGGCAACCGCTGGTTTCTGCCACCTCCAAGCACGCCGCCAACTCCATCCACACACGTCGCTCAGAGCTTCCGCGCCGGGGATATGTCCGGGCTGCGGTATCCCGGATTGCTTCAGCCGAAGAATTTCCCAGGCTGGATGCGGCCCTGGCTGCGGCCACAACCAGCAGCGACTCCTGGCTGAGTGCGGCAGTCACCGCTTCTGCCACTGTGTCCGGGCCGCCATCTTTGGTCGCTCGGGGGCCGTGGACCAACCAGAGTTCCTCCCACAATCTCGACGTTCCCCGCCCACCACGCAGCAAGGCCGCCAGCTGTTGCACCAGCACCACAAGTGGCAAGGGCTCAGTTCGCTTTCGCCGCCAGGCGTGACGAAACCCCACACCCGAACGGGCGCGGAGGGCGGCACCAGTCCCTCCTCCAGGCTCCCCCAAACTTTTCCGTACACGTCGGCCACTAACACGATGTCCCCGGAAGTGCTGCCAGGCCGCGAGCCCTGCAACGAGGACGAATGCGCCGATCATGGGATGGGCCAGGGACTCGGCGAACCGTTCAGGGTCGCCCAGCTCCCGTCCGGGACCGCGTCCGGCTGTATGTCCGGCTGTGCGCCCGGCAAAGCGTCCGGCTGTGCGCCCGGCAAAGCGTCCGGCTGTGTGTCCAACACCGCGGGTGCTGACGCTCCGTCCACTGACCACGTCTCAGCTGATGTACCCGGTGCCCCGCCAAGACCGGACCAGTCGAAACCGGCGGGCAACGCCGGAGCAAGCCGGCGGGCGAGGGCAGGCCAGGCGGGCCCACACGTCATTCCTGTCGGATGCCAGTGGAGGGCAGAGACGACCTTCTGGCCTTCGGATGTGTCAGTCAGTACCCCTATGGAAGCCACTTTCCGTCCCGTGGGGGTCCGGTCCACGTGAATGACGACGTCCAGGGCACTGGAAACCTGCAGCCGCACGGCCTCAGCGTTCAACCCCGCCAGCGCACCGAGGGCCACCAACCGCGCGGGCACGGCCTCTGCCGCGTTGGCATGGATGGTCCCGCCGCCGCCTGTATGCCCGGTGTTGAGGGCCGTCAGCAGTTCCCGGACTTCAGCCCCGCGGCATTCTCCGACGATCAGCCGGTCCGGCCGCATGCGCAGCGCCTGGCGGACCAGTTCGCCGAGATCCAGCGCACCCCCGCCCTCGAGGTTTCCGTGCCGGGATTCAAGCGTCACTACGTGAGGGTGGACGGGGTTGAGTTCAGCGGCGTCTTCGATCAGGACCAACCGCTCCGTCGGGTGGCTCAAGCCGAGCAGGGTGGACAGCAGGGTGGTCTTTCCCGAGCCAGTAGCGCCGCTGATCAGAAAACTCAGTCTCTGGCCCATGATGGCCCTCAGAACCCACTCGCCTTGCTCGGAAAACATGCCGCTTTCCCTCAACTCCGGCAGGGTGAACACGTTCGCTCGGCGGATACGGATGGATAGAAGGGTTCCGGTAGTGGATATCGGCGAGAGGACCGCGTGCACCCGGTAACCGCCGTTCAGGCGCACGTCTACACAGGGCGACCCATCATCCAACCGACGGCCACCGGCTGACACCAGCCGGGACGCCAGGGACCTGACTTGTTGCTCGGTGTCGAAATGCACCGATGATCTTTCCAACCCCTGCCCACGGTCCAGCCAGACGGAGGTGGGACCGTTGACGAAGATGTCTGTCACCGCCGGATCCTGGGCCAGCTGTTGCAGGGGGCCCAGTCCGTTCAGCTCAGCGTTGATGGACTCGGCGGCTTCCAAGGCGCCGGCGGTGCCCAGCAGCCTGCCGCTCGCCTGAACCGCCGCTGCGACCGTGGACGGTGTGACTGGACCGTTGCCCGCGAGCACAGATTCCCGCACGGTTTCAAGGAGCAGGGAATCAAGTTTCCGGCCCTGCCTGCGTCGCGTTCCCTCGAACGGGTTCACTGGGTGGCACCGTCGAATCCGAGGACTGACATGGCAAAACGGTTGACTGGCCTGCGCCGGCCGAATTCGAGGATCCGTCCCACTTCGGTACCGGCTGCCACGCCCCTCACCTCGGGGAGGACGCCCAGCAGCGGCAGTCCCAGTGACTCGGCAATGAGCCCGGCATCTACGGAGGAGGCACTGCTGCCACGGACCACCAGTCCTGCGTCGATGGGTGGAAGCTCGCTCAAGATTCGCCCTGCTGCAACTGCGGATTTGAGATGCGCCCTTGCGAGCAGGATCATCCGGTCGCAGTCCCAGGCAAGGTTGCGCACCCCTTCTCCGCTGCGCCCTATGTCCACGAGGATGAGCTCGAAGCTGCGGCGGGCGGCGTCCATGACCGCGGCTACTGCACGCGTGTCCGGGCTGTGGATCGCGTCCCGGGTTCCGGGCCAGGATAAGTAAGCGAAGCCGCCGGCGAAGGGCAAAGAATCCCGAAACTGCGCGGGATCCAGGCTTCCGCGGGTTTCGGAGAAGTCGGGCCACCGGAGTCCGGGGATGTCCTCAGCCGTGACAGCCAGTTCAAGGCCACCACCCCAAGGATCGCCGTCGATGAGCATGGTGCTCACGCCGTAATCAGCGGCCGCTTGAGCCAGCCAGATGGCCGTAGTGGTTGCTCCCGCGCCGCCACTGCCCCCGATGATGCCCGTGACTGTGCCCCCGGGGTCGGGAGACCCGGACATACTGAGGTGTTCAGCCAGCCAGGCCGCAGCTTCGGGAAGAACGGCAACCCGTTCAGCACCCAGGGCAGCCGCCAACTCCCAGAGTTCGTCCCCGTCGGAAGCCCTGCCCAACAACACTGTGGGCGAACGTCGTCGAGGAGGCAACTCGCGGACATCGCTGCCCACCAAGACCACGTCGGCACTGTCCCATCCGTGCACAGCCTCGCTCACGTCCGTGGCTGTCGAGAGGCTTCCACCAGCGGCTGCAACAATCCGTTTCGCCTCTTCCTGTAGATAGGGGTCTGCGGAGACGAGCAGTATCCCGGCAGTATCGTGTGGGACCCAGGTTCCGTCCATGTCCGGTTCCAATGGCTTGTTGATGGGCTGCCTGTGCCAGCGATCTCTCTTGCTCATGGACCCACCATGGTGGACCCGGCAAAACACCATAAGGGCCTGAAGCCCGTATGTGCACAACGTGCACTCGACCCCGTGGCCTGGCACCGCTGTGGAGGAACAGTGCCACGGCAGCACCGCACACAAGGCAGAATGGAGACCATGTATTTGCTGCTTGCCGCCCACCCGGAAGGCGCAGCCATACAAAGGATCTCTCCCACCGGAAAAGCCACGGCTGACGCACGCGTCGTCACCCGCGGTGAGCTGCCCGGCGTCGTGCGTGAATTTGAAGCCCAGCGGCCCCGCTGGGTATGGCATCGCGCCATGGACTGGTATCCGGAACTGCTGACCCAAGGCATTGAGCTGGAGCGATGCCACGATCTGGCGCTGTGCGGGGCCATTCTGGTGCACTCGGAATTCACGGCGGACACGGACTACGCCCGGCATGCGGTCAAGCTCACGCAGGACGACGACTCGGCGCCGCCTCGCGTCCTCCAACCCCCGGCGCCGCCGGCAGACCAAGGCGCACTGTTCGACGACCTTGCGCCGTCGACTACCAAGGCGGGGCTGGCCGAACTCAAAGCCGAATTCGCAGCCCAACAGCATGCAGTCGCCCAAGTCCCCACCGACGAGCAGCGAAAGCAGCGCCTTCAACTGCTGCTCGCCGCCGAATCGGCTTGCGCCATCATCGCGGTCGAAATGCAACACGCCGGCGTCCCGTGGCGCGAAGAGCTGCATCAGCAGATCCTCGCCGACGTCCTTGGCCCCCGGCCGCCGATGGGACACCGGCCTCCGGCCCTTGAAGCGCTCTGCGCCGAGCTCCGGACCATCCTCAATTCCCCCGGTTTGAACCCGGATTCCCCTCAGGACCTCATGCGGGCGCTGCACCGGAACGGGATTGAGGTGAAGAGCACGCGTCAATGGGAGCTGCAGGAATCAAAGCACCCTGCCATCCAGCCCCTGCTCGCCTACAAGAAACTCTCCCGGCTCCACACGGCCAACGGCTGGGCATGGCTGGACGCGTGGGTGCAGGACGGCCGGTTCCACCCGGAATATGTGGTGGGTGGCGTAGTGTCCGGTCGCTGGGCGTCCCGGGGCGGCGGTGCCCTGCAGATCCCCCGGAACATCCGGGGCGCGGTCCATGCGAATCCCGGCCACAAACTCATCGTCGCCGATGCCTCGCAACTGGAGCCCCGCGTGCTGGTTGCACTGGCCCAGGATACGAAAATGGCCGAGGCTGCCCGCGACAAAGACCTCTACGCGGGCATCGCCGCGCAGGGCTTCGGCGGCGACCGGGCCAAGGCGAAGATCGCACTTTTGGGTGCCATCTACGGCGCCACTACTGGCGAATCGGGCAGGCTCATGCCGCAGCTCACGCGCACCTATCCACGCGCCGTCGGCTTCGTGGAGCAAGCAGCCCGCCAAGGCGAGGCCGGCAGGACAGTCACCACGCGGCTCGGCCGAAGCAGCCCGCCGCCGTCGACCGGCTGGTTGCGCAGCCAGCAATCCACCACTGCGGAAGAACAGCGCCGCGCAGATAACCTGGCGCGATCCCGTGGTCGGTTCACCCGCAACTTCGTGGTCCAGGGATCGGCCGCTGAATGGGCGGCGTGCTGGCTCGCTGAATTACGACGCCGGCTGCGGGCCATGCGCGCCGAAGGCTCACCTTCCGGGGAGCTCGTCTTCTTCCTGCACGACGAAGTGATGGTTCACGCCCCGGACGACGCGGTGGAAGCCTGTATCCAAGCCATCGAAGAGGCCGCCGCGGCGGCCAAGGAGCTGATGTTCGGACGCATCCCGGTCGAATTCCCGGTGAGTGTCGCCGTCGTCGAGTCCTACGACAAGGCGAAGTAGCCGCACAGTACCCACAACCTCGTGGACTATCCAGTCATATCTCGCCAGATGAGGCCGAATGACCGGTACCGCCAAGTAACTTTTGTTCTCCCCCGGTTCTGGTTACTTTCACTATGTGGATACATTGCTGGTCCACATATGTGTGCAAGGAAGCATCAAGGGGGAGCATCAATGGCTGGCAGGTTTGAAATTCTTAAGGACAACGACGAAACGTACCGGTTCCGCCTGACCGCGGCCGACGGAACCGTCGTGGCCGAATCACCGACGTTCAGACACCTTGAGGGTGTCATTGCAGGCATCAACGCCGTCCGCGAAAACGCTGCCACCGGACTGGTAGTGGATCGTTCGACGGCGGCACGCAGGGCCGCCTGACAGCGAACCAGCGCGACTCAAAACCCCGGCGCTGCGGAAAGACACCGGCTGCTAGAGATCGACGTCGCGGAGTTTGTCCGTGTCCCAGGGGACGGTCCAGCCGAGTTCGTCAAAGAGCCCGCTCAGGACCATCCCTGTAAAGCCCCAAATCAGCACGCCGTTCACGGTGAAGCCCGGGCTGGTGTACGTGCGTCCGAAGCGGGAAATGGTGGCCGTGACCCGGTTGACGGGATCCAGGAGGTCGCGCACCGGAACCCTGAACACCTGTGCGGATTCGGCGTAATCAACTACGCGGACAGGCGACGGCGCATCCCACCAGCCCAGCACGGGTGTCACTCGGAAATTGCTGCGGATCAGTCCAAGCTCGGGGATGACGCCGAGAACGCGGACTCCGCCGGCGTCCAGCCCGGTTTCTTCCACTGCTTCCCGCAACGCTGCAGCCACCACCGACTCATCCTCCGGGTCCACCATGCCGCCGGGGAAAGCTACCTGGCCGGGATGGTCGTCAAGGGTGTGCGCCCGCTCCAGCAACAGGACGTCGAGGTCGGCCGGGGCTATCGGGCGCCCGGACTCAGCCGGCACGTCATCCAACACGCCAAAAAGCATGAGTACGGCGGCGGGCCGGTTGGTCTCCGGAAGGACGGGCAGCCTCTCCCACAGGGCAGAGTGCTGCTGTTCGCCAGCCTCGAAGCGGGTCACCAGCGCAGACAATTCCTCAAGCGCGGTCACCGGGCCTCCTTTGCGATTCCATGCGGATTTCCGCGGCGCGGTGGGTTTCCGCCAAAAGCTGCTCCAGCAGTGCCTCATTGCCCGGGGCGAGCTCGTACTTCAGAAGCTTGGCGGCCTTGACCGGATCAGTCTCGCCGTCGCCGTAACTGGGACAGAGACTGGCAACCGGACAGGCACCGCACGCAGGCTTCCTGGCATGGCACACCCTGCGGCCGTGGAAGACCACCCGATGCGACAACATGGTCCAATCCTTGGGTTCGAACAGCTCCGCGACGTCGAACTCGATCTTCACCGGATCATCGGAAGCCGTCCACCCGAAGCGCCGGGCCAGCCGTCCGAAGTGCGTGTCCACCGTAATCCCGGGGACGCCGAAGGCATTACCAAGAACCACGTTGGCCGTTTTCCGTCCGACGCCAGGCAACGTCACCAGGTCCTCCAGCCTGCCCGGGACCTCGCCGTCGTACTCATCCACCAGCCGGTTGCTCAGTGCCAGGACGTTCCGCGCTTTGGCCCGGAAGAAGCCAGTGGGCTGAAGGATGGTCTCCAGTTCCACGGGATCAGCCTCCGCCATGGCCCGCGCATCCGGATACCGGGCAAACAGGATCTTGGTGACCTGGTTGACCAGCACATCGGTGGTCTGGGCTGAGAGGACCGTAGCCACCACCAGCTCAAAGGGGTTCCTGAAATCCAACTCCGCATGGGCGTAGGGGTACTTTTCAGCGAGAACCCTGTTGATCTTGCGGGCCCGGCGTTTGAGTGCGAGCAGCGAACCAGCTTCAGCGATGGCCACGGGATCCCCGCTTAGCCGCGTTCGATGTTGCTGAGCTCCCGAAGAACCCCAACCTTGCCGTCGGTGTCCTGCACCAGGAATTCATGGCCCCGGTCCTCCAGCGCGAGCACCCAGCCACCGGGTTCGATGGTGAAGGCAGGAGCTCCCGATTGTTCGTCGTACGCGGTCCTGGGCTGGGCCACAGCGAACCAGAACGCCTCATACTGCGGGGAATCGGATTCTTCCGGACGGCTGGCCGGGTCCACGGTGGCACCGATCGAGTCGCTGACTCTCCGGGTGTCGCCGGAAACGATGGGAGTGGCCATGGTGGCAGCCCACGGCTGTTGGGCGGGTTGCTGGGCGGCAGGCTGCTGCTGTGCTGCTGGCTGCGTGGCGTGCTGGGTAGTGGCAGCCTCAGAGGTAGCGGGCTCAGCGGCCGCCGGGGTCTTACCGGCTTCCGTCCCTGCCTCAGCACCCTTCCCAAGCTCCTGTGCCGGAGTGGGCGCTGAAGTACCAGCGCTTGCCCCGGCTGATGTCTGGCCTGCCGGAGCGCTGGCGGCCGGAGTGCTGCCCGTTGAGGTCACGTCCGCTGAATGCACGACGGCGGGAGCCTCCGTTGCGGCCGACGGTGCAGCTCCGTGGCTGGCTGGCGGAGCGAACGGACTGGCACCAGCACCAGCGGCACCAGCACCAGCGGAAGCGCCGGCCCCTGAAGTAGCCGTGCCGGGCACTCCGGTAGAGGCCGCAGCAGCCGCGGCACCGGGAGCTTCAGATCCGGGAGTCTGGTGTCCGGACGTCGAACCCTGGAACCCGGGCGCCGGAGCAGCCGCGGACGTTCCTGCGGCGGTCTTGGGAGCTGCGGGTTCCTTGGGTGCTTTGGGAGCAGCAGGCTTACGGCTGGGCACTGCGGCTTCGCGGGCAACAACGTGGGCCGGCGTTTCGGTGCGGCCCTTGAAATCGGCCGACAGCCACGGAAGGTGCGGAGCAAGGACGGTCGCGGCCACGAGGCCCACAGAGCCGATCAGGCCCAGCAGGACGCCGCCGTTGAAGGAGTTGGCGATGGTCAGGAAGAAGAGCGGGAAAGCGAATGCCGCGGTGACGGACGCGAACTGGTCAACAGACAGCGAACCCACGCGGACGATGGTTCCCGGCTGCAATCTGCGGGCAACGAAGAGCGCCACCACAACCAACGGCAGAATGATGCCCAGCAGCAGGAAAAACAGGTTTCCAAGGTTCCAGAGGTTGTAACGCTCTCCGAACATGGGCAGCAGGGAAGCGACGAACATCAGCAGCGTGGAGCCGAAGACTGTCAGGTCGCGGATGGTGAACGGCCCTGCGACGGCGTCGTACTTGGTGGCGTCGCTTTTGGCGGCGCCGTTCTTGGCAGCGTCAGGATTCCCAGCAGCGTTGCCACCTGGTGCGGTGGCCGTTCCAGCCGTGGTGTCCGGTCCCGTCCGGGGTGAGTCGTGCGGGCCTGGGCTCAGCTGGTTCATCTATTTCTCCTTCGTACGGCGGCGTCCTGGGCAGTCCGGACAGGTGACCCCCGCAGGATTCCGCGGAAAACCGGTCACGCTCGAGGTGCGTCCCAAGACTTCTTCAGCCTATGCCACCCCACTGACAGGGTTCTAGCTGAAAACGGCCATCCGGCTTCGCCCACAGCAAACTCCAAGGTCCCTTACAGATAGTGACCGGCTTCGGCAGCGCATACTACGGCGGGAGGGTGCCGCCGTCGTGCGTCATGTAAACGGTTCCCGGACGCCGGTGCCGCCATTCGTCGCTAAATCGGCGCCGCTCGCTGGCGCGTTTGTGACCACGCACACGTAGGACCTTTCGAAGCGATAGTGTTGATGGCGGACAGCACTCTGCGGACCTTTCGGGGAGACGTTCGACGCCGACGACGGCCCGGGCGGGAACCTCGCGGCAGGTTCCGCGCAGCAAAGATCGATGAATGATGAGGTTCACCATGTCCCAGGACACCACCGGATCCACGGCCACCGCTGCAGCTTCAACTGCTCAGAACGGGGCACACGTCGAGGCGCTTGAAAACCTCCTCCACGAGAACCGCAAGTTCGCGCCTTCTGCAGACTTCGCCGCAAACAGTGTGACAAGCGCGGACGCCTATAAAGAGGCAGAAGCGGACCGTCCCGCGTTCTGGGCCAAGCAGGCCCGCGAGCTGTTGACCTGGGACAAGGACTTCACCGAGGCCTTGGATTGGTCCAACCCGCCGTTCGCCAAGTGGTTCGTCGGCGGCGAGGTCAACGCTGCGTACAACGCGCTGGACCGTCATGTTGAAAATGGCTTGGGCGACCGCGTTGCCATTTACTTTGAAGGAGAGCCCGGGGACACCCGCACGTACACGTACGCGCAACTGACCGAAGAGGTGAAGAAGGCCGCCAACGCTTTCGAGTCCCTCGGCGTGGCCAAGGGCGACCGCGTGGCCGTTTACCTGCCCATGATCCCCGAGGCCGTCATCACGCTCCTTGCCTGCGCCAGGATCGGCGCCGTGCACTCCGTGGTGTTCGGTGGCTTCTCCGCCGATGCCCTGCGTTCCCGCATCGAGGACGCCGAAGCCAAGCTGGTAGTCACCGCCGACGGCACCTACCGCCGCGGCAAGCCCAGCGCCCTGAAGCCCGCAGTGGACGAAGCCCTCTCCAAAGAAGGTCATACCGTTCAAAACGTTGTGGTGGTCAAGCGCAACGGCGAAGACGTCAACTGGGTGGAGGGCCGCGACCTCTGGTGGAGCGACACCGTTGACGCTGCAGAGAAAGAGCACACCGCCGTCGGGCACGACTCCGAGCACCCGCTGTTCATCCTCTACACCTCCGGCACCACCGGCAAGCCCAAGGGCATCCTGCACACCACCGGCGGCTACCTCACCCAGGGCGCCTACACGCACAAGGCGGTCTTCGACCTCCACCCGGAAACGGACGTGTACTGGTGCACCGCCGACGTCGGATGGGTCACCGGCCACTCGTACGTCACCTACGCGCCGCTCATCAACGGCGCCACCCAGGTCATGTACGAAGGCACCCCGGACTCCCCCCACCAGGGCCGCTGGTGGGAAATCGTGGAGAAGTACAAGGTCTCCATCCTTTACACCGCACCGACTGCGATCCGGACGTTCATGAAGTGGGGCCGGGACATCCCGGACAAGTACGACCTCTCCTCCATCCGCGTCCTGGGCTCTGTGGGCGAATCCATCAACCCGGAAGCGTGGATGTGGTACCGGGACGTTATCGGTGCCAACGCCGGTAAGAACGGTGAAAAGAAGGAACACCCGGCACCGATCGTGGACACCTGGTGGCAAACGGAAACCGGCGCGCAAATGATCGCCCCGCTGCCCGGAGTCACGGCCACCAAGCCCGGCTCGGCCCAGGTTCCGCTGCCCGGCATCGCCGTGGACGTGGTGGACGAAGCCGGCCAGCCAGTAGCCAACGGGGAAGGCGGCTATTTGGTGGTCCGCGAACCGTGGCCCTCCATGCTGCGCGGCATTTGGGGCGACCCCGAGCGATTCAAGGACACCTACTGGTCCCGCTTCGAGGCCATGTACTTTGCCGGCGATGGCGCCAAGAAGGATGAGGACGGCGACGTCTGGCTCCTGGGCCGCGTGGACGACGTCATGAACGTCTCCGGCCACCGCCTCTCCACCACGGAAATCGAGTCCGCACTGGTCAGCCACCCGTCCGTTGCCGAAGCAGCAGTGGTGGGTGCCGCCGACGACACCACCGGCCAGGCCGTCGTCGCATTCGTCATCCTCCGCGGTGACGCCGTGAACAATGGCGACGAAACCGTCCTCGAACTGCGCAACCACGTGGGCAAGGAAATCGGCCCGATCGCCAAGCCCAAGCAACTGCTGATCGTCCCGGAACTTCCCAAGACACGCTCCGGAAAGATTGTCCGCCGCCTCCTCAAGGACATCGCAGAAGGCCGCGACACCGGCGACGCCACCACTCTGGCAGATCCCGGCATCATGCAGCAGATCGCGGATTCGCTCCGCAAGTAAGCAATATACGACGGCGCCGCTCACCTCCCGTGGTGAGCGGCGCCGTCGTACGTTAAAGCAGGTGAGTGACGACGCCGCGACCCGATGAGCCGCCGGGCGGAGGGGCCGCGTCCTAGACTGGAGCCAGACTCAGCCTCACCTTGAACGAGGCCCTCCAGAAAGGCCCTGATGCTTCAGGCAGCACGCCACTCAGCCATCATTGATGCCGTCCAGCGCGAACGCGTGGTCCGGGTCTCGGACCTCGCACAGTTGCTGGGGGTCTCCCCCATGACCGTCCGCCGGGACATCGAAGCACTGGAGGAAACCGGCCGCGTGGAGCGCATCCACGGCGGAGCCAAATTGCCCGGTGATGCAAGCACGCATGAGCCGGGATTCGAGCTGAAGTCCACTCAGCTCACCGCCGAGAAGCATGCCATTGCCGTCGAGGCCGCCTCGATGGTCCAGGAGGGCATGGCGATCGGCCTCAGCGCCGGAACCACCACGTGGGCCCTTGCACAAGAACTGGTCCACGGCCCCCGCATTACCGTTGTCACCAACTCCGTGCGCATCGCCGACCTCTTTCATCACGGGTCCTCCTCAGGGCCCGCCCGGTTTGGCTCCACGGTGATCCTGATCGGCGGCGAGCGCACGCCGTCCGATGCTTTGGTGGGACCGATTGCTACGGCCTCCCTGAAGCAACTCCACCTGGATGTCCTGTTCCTGGGAGTCCACGGCATGGATGCCCAGGCCGGTTTCACTACGCCCAACCTGCTGGAGGCAGAAACCGACCGGGCGTTCATGACGTCTGCCCGGAGCACCGTTGTGTTGGCTGACCACAGCAAGTGGGGCGTGGTGGGCATCGCCTCGATCGCCCAGTTGGAACAGGCCGACGAACTGATCACCGATTCGTTGCTGGGCGAGGACGCCCGACGCGTGCTGGCCGAGAATGTGGCAAAGCTGAGGATCGCAGGATCCTAGCCGCTAAGCCGCCGCACCCACGCGGGACGAGATAGCCGAGCCCAAAAGCAGTACCCGGAAGGTGCGCTCCGTAGCTTCCTGCAACAACGTGGCTCCTTCGGCAACGGCCCGGTCCAGGTCCATGGGAATCGGGATGATCCCGGCGATTGCGTCAATTCCGGCGGCGTGGACGTCGGCTGCGTCCTTGCCGATGGAACCTGCGAAAGCCAGCACGGGGACTCCTGCCCTCTGGGCGCGGCGCGCAACTTCGGCCGGGACTTTTCCCCGGGGTGTTTGGAAATCAATGGCGCCTTCCGCCGTGACCACCAGGTCGGCGTTGGCGATGTGGGCGTCGAGATCGATCCCGGCCAGTCCTGAATCCAGCAAGAGTTCGAATCGTGGCACCAGCCGGGCGCCCACCGCAGCGAGTCCAGCCCCGAGTCCACCGGAGGCTCCTGTTCCTGCACCGCTCCTGAGGAATTCCTCCGGCGTCCCGGTGGCTTCGGCCAGCAGGGCGGCCCAGTGGTCCAGGCCTTGGGACAGTTGCTCCACCTGATCCGGCGTGGCACCCTTCTGCGGCCCGAATACCCGGGCCACACCCTGCGGCCCGCAGAGGACATTGAACGGATTGAGTGCCAGCTCCAACCGGCATCCGGCCAGTCGCGGATCAAGGCCGGAGAAGTCCACGCTCCCGGCATCTGCCAGCGCAGCGCCGCCCTCCGGGAGGTCGTTGCCGTGGACGTCAAGGATTCTGACCCCCATGGCGCGCAAGGCGCCCGCCCCGCCGTCGGACGTGCCTGAATCCCCGCAGCCCACCACGATGCGTTCGGCACCCTGGTCCAAGGCCGCCAGGATCAACTCCCCCACACCACGTGTGGTGGTCAGTCCGGGGTTTCGCATGGTTCCGGGAACCAGGCGCAGGCCCGCGGCAGCAGCCATCTCCACCACGGCTGTGGGTCGGTCCACTGTGCCGAGGACAGCAAAGTGGGAATCCACGGGCAGGCCTACCGGACCGGTGACCCGCGTACGGATGATCTTGCCTCCCGTCGCACTGGCGAGGGCTGCGGCGGTGCCCTCGCCACCGTCTGCCATGGGGACGGAGTTGATGCTGACGCCCGGGATGACCCTGCGGATCCCGGCCGAAATCGCGGCGGCGACTTCCACGGCGTCGAGACTTTCCTTGAAACCGGACGGTGCAACCAGAATGCGTTGCGGAATGGACATGACCATGAGGGCACCTTTTTCTTGTGGGTTACGGCGAAGTGATGAGCGGCAGGCCCAGCAGGGGCCAGACCAGGAAGGAAAACAGCAGGACGACCACGGCGCTTAGGGGCGCCAGCCAAGCTGAGAGCCGGAGGAGGTCCGCCGGCTGGTAGTTGGGTTGACCGTCCGTCTCGGCAAAGATGGCCACCGGTTTCGCGGAACTGGTGAGTGTATGGCAGAAGCCTGCTGCGGCGGTGGAAGCAAAAGCAGCTGCCATCGGTTCCACGCCCATGGGCGCCGCCGAAGCCACCACGATGGGGATGAGGACAGCGGAACGGGCTGACCGGGATTGGATCACCAAGTGCGCTGCAGTGGATACCACCACCACAACCACCACAAAAAGGTAGGGTTTGGCCGCACCGAACACAGCGACAGGTCCCATGAGGGAATTCGCAAGCCAGGCAGCCGCGCCCGTGGTCACCAGGCTCGATCCCAGGGCCAGGGTGGCGGCCATGAAGATCAACATGGACCAGGGCACCTTCTTCAGCGCGGATCCCAAGGTGACGGATCCGTAGCATGGCAGCGAAACAACCAGCGCTCCCATGAGGGCCACCAAAGCGGGGTCGAGTCCGTGGATCGGTTCGGTACACCACAGGGTCACTACGGCGGCGAGCAACAACAGCGACCGTTGCTCGTCCAGGTCCAGTGGTCCGCTGATGCGTTGGGTGCTGTCCTTCTGCAGTTCGGTCAGGTCGATTGCCAGGGGTTTGGTCCTGTCATCGGCCGCCGTGAAGAGCCTGACTACCAGTTCAGCCGCCATGAAGGACGAGACCAAAGCCAACGGCAGGCCCAGCAACAACCACGAAGCAAAGTCAAAGCCCTGGAATCCCGCGGACTGAAGGATCTGGCTGGTGATCAGGTGAGCTCCGGCGCCCAGGAACGAGCTGACCGCGGACAGGAGGATCACCGTGGGAAACAGCACTGCGAGCATCTTCACCACGGCAGGCCGGTCCTGAAGCACTTTACGCAACGTGAGGAAGATGGGCAGGACCAGCGCTGCCCTGCCGGAGGTCGCCGGAATCGCGAAGGCGGTCACCACCAAGCCCAGGCAGGACAGATACGCCAACTGCCGGACCGAGCGTGCACCGGAAATGATGAAGGCAGCGCCCCTCGCCGCCAGACCGGTGGATGCGACAGCGCTGGCAATCACGAATGCGGCCATCAACAACCAGATGGTGTCCTCGCCCAGTGCAGCAAAGAGGCTCTGCGTTGGAAGAGTCCCGCTGATCACCAGCGCGACGGCGGCCCCCAAGGCTACATAGGTGTCCTCTACCGGGGAAAAAATCCAGAACCACATGGCAGCCACAAAGATGCAGAGGGTCACCGCCGCATGGCCGTCCAGACCCCACCCGTTGACCGAGTTCACGGCAAGCGCCACCATGATGGCCAGCGCCGCCAGCATGGCGATGGCTGCTGCCGGGCGGAGGACGCCAAAGATCTTCCTGCCCGCATCAACCTCCACCGGATCCGCCGGTGTGGAGGGGGCTGAGCTGTAAAAGACCTGCCTCATGTCAGCCGATACCCCGCGCCGCGAACGGTCTCCAGCCGTTCCGCCCCGATTTTGGCCCGGAGTGCACGGACGTACACGTCCACCACGTTCGACGCCGGATCGAAGTCCATGTTCCAGGCGTGCGAAATCAACTGCTCCCTGGTCAGCACCTGGCCGGGATGGCGCAGGAAGACCTCGAGGAGTGAGAACTCGCGGGCTGTCAGGTCGGCTCCGGTATCACCAACGCGGACCCGACGGCTTCGAAGATCCAGGATCATGTCACCATGTGTGAGATTCAGGACCGGCGAGCTGTCAGCGTCATCGTTCAACCGCAACCGGATCCGGGCCAGCAGCTCCGCGAACTGGAACGGCTTTGTCATGTAATCATTGGCGCCGCTTTCCAGCCCGTACACGGTGTCAGCCACGGAGTCGCTGGCCGTCAAGACGATCACCGGCGTCTTGGAACCTTCGCTGCGCAGGCGTTCAAGGACTTCGAAGCCGCTGAGCATGGGCAGGCCGATGTCCAGGATGATCATGCCGAACTCGCCGGAACGTGCCAGCAGCAGGGCGCTGGCGCCATCGTCCACCACCAGGCACGTGTAGCCTGCGGCCCTCAAGCCCTTTTCGATGAAGTCGGCAATCCGACGGTCATCCTCTGCGATCAGGATCCTGCTCACTGTTGGTGCTCCTTCACTTCATCCAGGCGTTCGGTGACGTTCCCGCCCGGGCCGGCATCGCCGTCGTCGTCGTATATCGGTGACGGCACCGTGATGCCGAACGTTGCGCCGCTACCCTGGGTGCTGCGAACCCAGGCAGAACCCTGGTGGGCTTCGGCGATGCTGCGGACGATTGCAAGTCCCAACCCGGCACCCGGCCGGGCACGCTCGGTATCCTGTGCCGCCTGGCCCCGGTGGAAACGGCCGAAGATGCGGGCCGCTTCTTCCTCCTCCACGCCTCGTCCTTGATCCGAAACCCAGATGGTGAACTGACGGGCGCCACCTTCGCCTTCGAAGCGTGACCCAAGGCTGACAGTGCTCCCCTCCGGGGAGTACTGGCATGCATTGGTGGCCAACTGCAGGACCGCCTGGGTCATCCGCTGGGTATCAACGCTGATGCTGCCCTCGGCAATCTCCAGGATGGGCCATCCCCTGGGACCCAAAACCTGTGCTTTTGCCTCAATATCCAGCAGGAGTGTTGCGGCGTCGGTGCGCCGGGGCTGTGCGAATCCCGGACGGTCCACCTTGGCCAGGAGCAGCAAGTCCGACACAATCCGCCCCATCCTTGCCAGCTCATCGTCCACCAGCGCCAGGGTGCGGGCCCTGTCTGCCTCGTTGTCTTCCATGAGTTCCAGATGCCCCCGGATCACGGTGATGGGCGTGCGCAATTCATGCGACGCGTCATCGACGAACGCCCGCTGGGTCCGGTACGCCGATTCAATGCGATCCAGCATGGTGTTGAACGTGACGGCGAGTGCCGAAATGTCATCACTGCCCCGGACCGGAACACGCGCGGTCAGGTCGCTTTCGGAAATGTCCTCCGCCACGCGGCGGACTTCACGGACCGGCGACAGGATCTGGCCGGCCACCAGCCACGCAATGCCCGCCGTTACAGCCAACCCACCCAGCGACACGAAGATGATGGTGAGGACTGTTCCCGCCACCTGTGCCTCACGCGGGGCCATGTAAATTCCCACAATCAGGTGGCCCGTCTCGTTGCCGGACACCACGGGCAGGCGAACCCAGTGCATCTCACCCTCACTGGTATGGGCGATCCCCGATGAAGCGTCGCCGGTGCGGATCGAGTCCATCAACGCTTGATCCCGCGGGAGGTCGTGGCCGTTTGCCTGCGAGCTGAGCGCACCCGTGGGCGTATAGAGGATGCGTTGGCCCACCGTTCCCACAATCACCTCGCCTTGCGCCGCAGACTGCCGGCTGAGGAAGATCTCCAGCATCTTCTCAATCGAGGTAAAGGGCTTGGCTGTGGTGGGATCCACACCCTCTGCAGCGAAAGCACGGAATTCCTGGAGCTCCTGGGTGATGTCCTGATGAGCCTGGGTTTGCGTGCCGTTCAGCAGCAGGGAACGCATGGTCAGCATCACGGCGAGCAAAGTCAGTGCCGTGGTCAGCAGGATCCACCCCGCGATCCTCCAACGGGCCGGAACTTTCGAGCCGGACCGGGGGCCGGGGTTGCCAGTGCGGGGATGCCGTTCCGGGACGGCGGGCAGTGGTGCAGTGTTTGCTGTGGTGTCCGTCATCGTCATCAGTCGTCCACCTCTCCAGCATCGTCATCGTCATCAATCACCACGGGCGGTACCACCGGCTGTGGCACGACAGGCTGTGGCACCACCGGAGGGGCGGGAGGCGGGGTGGGAGCCGGGGCCACAGGCGGAGGCGTTGCCGCGGGCGTCGTCGGTGAGGTGCCCGGCGTCGTCGGTGCAGGGGCGGGCGTCGTCGGCGAGGGCGTGGGCTCAAGGCCCGGCGCCGGCCGGCCGTCAGGCCCGGGCCCCAGCTCAATCGGATTCGCATCCACAGCCGGCGGTCCTGAAGGAGCCGCAAGCAGGGTTCCGGCCACCGCAAGAAGCACCGGAACCACCAGCAGCGCCCCCAGCAGGAGAACTCGTCGCATTGTTTGCATGCGTTTATCGTTGCAGGCCACTATGAGGGCCTGATGAAACGGGAATGAAGAAGTCTTCATCCGGGGTTTTGCCCGCATCTCCGTCTCCCCGCCCGTCTCATACCCCGGGTGGAGGCGTGGCCGCAGAGTTCAGCCGCGGGACTGACGCCGGCGGAGGTGCCCTTCGGGGAAGCTGGATTTATGAACGCCATCCTTCACGCCCAGCAACTCACCAAGCATTACCCCGGCAGCATTGCGCTGGACCACGTCGACTTCACCGCGAACTCCGGCGAATCCATCGCGATCATCGGACCCTCCGGGTCGGGCAAGACCACCCTGCTGCACTGCCTCGCCGGAATTTTGAGGCCCGACGCCGGTTCGATCACCTTGAACACGCCAACGGCACCTTTGCGTCTGGATACCCTCGGCGACGCAGCGTTGTCCCGCCTGCGCAGGGAAGAGTTCGGCTTCGTGTTCCAGCAGGGCATGCTCCTGCCGGAACTGACCGCCGTGGAGAACGTTGCACTGGCGCTGATGCTCAACGGCACAGACCGCGCAACCTCGGAGTCCCGGGCTGCCGAGTGGCTTGGAGCGTTGGGCCTTACCGGCATGGAACAGCGCCGGCTGGGCGAGCTGTCCGGCGGACAGGTCCAGCGGGTAGCCATCGCCCGGGCCCAGGTCACGGGCGCCCGGGTTGTCTTTGCTGATGAGCCCACCGGTGCCTTGGACTCGACCACTTCCAATGAAGTCCTGGATGTCCTGCTTCGCTCGGTGGCAGCCAACGGGCGCACGTTGCTGGTGGTCACCCACGATCCCAACGTGGCAGCCCGATGCCAGCGCGTGGTCGAGTTGCGCGACGGCAGGATCGTGGCGGACAGCGGCAGGCCTGTTCAGCCAGGCTCACCAGCTCAGCGGGACAACACCCCCGCTGCGCCGGTTGCCCCCGCTGCGCCGTCCGCCAACAACTTCAAGGGTGCCTTCAATGTCTAGTCTCTCCATGGCCCTCCGGCTCACCCCCTACCTGGCACGAAGCAACGGCAGCAGTCTCCGCGAAACAGGCCTCCGCGACGCCGGACTACCGGTCCTCGCCTTCGGAACAGTCACAGCCCTGCTCCTGACCGTGGCCGGCGGCTCGCAGGTTTTCTGGTCCTGGTCGGACGACATCGCAGGCACTTACCAAGCGCTCGCCGTCGTCGCCATGGTCTTGCTCATCATCCCGCTCCTGACGCTCGGCGCCTCGGCCGCCCGACTCGCCGCCCGCCGTCGTGATGACCGCTTGGCTTCCTTGCGCTTGTTGGGCGCGGACAGCGCCACGGTGGTCTGGATGACGGTCATCGAGTCCACGGTGCTCGCGGCGGTGGGCGCGCTGGCCGGTGCGGGGCTCTACGCCTGCGCTGCGCCCTTCCTGGGGCTGATCCAGTTCCGCGGCCAGGCCATCGCCGGCCACGCCTGGCTGTCCGTGCCCTCCATCCTCGGCTGCATCCTGGGCGTCTGTGTGCTGGCCGCAGCCAGCGCTGCCCTGGGACTTCGCAAAGTTGTGGTCACCCCGCTGGGCGTCAGGACCAGGCAATCGGCCGACGGCGTCCATTGGGTTCGCGGACTCATCGCGGCTGTTGTGGTGGTTGTCGGCGTGATGGCCATGGGTATGCTCAGCAGCTTTGGCACGTTCATTGTGATCATCGCCGTCATGGGCGGTTGCTTTGGCCTGGCGTTGCTGGCGTTGAACCTGATGGGTCCGTGGATCCTGAGGTTGCGGGCGTCCTCGCAGCTCAAGCGGGCCAAACGACCCGAGCAATTGCTGGCAGCGCGGACTGTGCTGGAAAGCCCCAAGGAATCGTGGCGGCAAGTTGGGGGCGTCGCGATGACCAGCTTTGTGGGGGTGTTCGTAGGCGTCGGCATGGCCGTGGCGGACACCATGGGCGGCAGCGCCGGGGATGAGACGGCCTTGTTGGTCAGGGACATCAATACGGGTGTGATGATCACCCTGCTGGGTTCGTTCCTGATGGTGGCGTGTTCAGCGGGTGTGAACCAGGCAGCTTCGGTGCTCGACCGGGCTTCCACACTGGTGGCCTTGGACCGTGTGGGCATGCCACGCAAGCTCATGGTGGCGTCGCGGGTCAAAGCTGTGATGTCGCCGTTGTTCCTGGTGGCCGGCATTTCGGCGGCCGCCGCAGCCGCGCTGGTCCTGCCGCTGACGGGCATGGTGTTGTTGACCCAGCCCGTGGTGTTCCTGACCATTGGCGGAGTGTTCGCCGCCGGTTTCTTGCTGGTCCGTCTGGCCGTCGCCGCCGGGACGGCGCAGATCAGCCAGGTGCTGGCCCGCCCGGAGCGCTACGCGAGCATGGACTCCTGACCCGGCCGGCCGCCGTCGTAACCTCCCGCGAGCTATTTGCAGCCGCAGGACTGCCGGATGATCAGCTCGGTGGGCAGGATGTGGTGCTGTGGTTCCTCCTCGCGGCCCTTGCCCACCAATGCCCGAACGGCGGCTTCGGCCATCAGTTGGACTGGCTGCGCCACCGTGGTCAGTGCGGGCCAACTGTATTCGGAGTCCAAGGACCCGTCGAAGGACACCAACGCCATGTCCTCGGGCACCCGGACTCCGGCCTCGTGGAAGGCCCGGAGGATGCCAATGGCCTGCATGTCGTTGCTGGCGAAGATCGCAGTGGGCCGGTTGGCCATGGACAGGAATCGCTTGCCCACTTCGTAGCCGCCGGGCCGGGTGAACGGGCTGTGCAGCATGGGGCCATCCGGCAGGCCCGCTTCACGCAGCGAGGCCAGCCAGCCAACTTCGCGCCCGTCGAGTTGGTTGCCGGTGTTGGTGCCGATGGCCAGTCCGATGTTCGTGTGTCCATGGCCTATCAGGTGCTGGACAGCGGCCCGGCCGCCGGCTTCCAGGTCCACGCCAACGCTGGCAAAACCCGGCGGGGATCCTGCGTTGTTCAGGAGGACCGACGGGATTTCCGAGGCCTCCAACTCCGTGACGTCGGGGTCGAAGACACAACTGGCCAGAAACACGCCGTCAACTTGGCGTGCAGCCAGGGTCCGGATGTTCTTACGCTCGCGGGTCAGGCTGCCGTCCGAGTTGGTGAGCACCATCCCGTAGCCCAGTTCCGAGGCCGCCTCTTCCACGGCATGGGCCAGATGCGTGAAGAACGGATTGGTGTTATCCGGCACCACAACGCCGATCGTCTCGCTGGAACCCAGCTTCAGCGCCCGCGCCGCGGCGTTGGGCCGGTACCCCAGGACACGGATGGCATCGCGCACTTTGGCTTCCGTGGCCGGGGCTACGTTCTTGGGCCCGCCGTTCACCACATAACTCACGACGGCGGTACTCACCCCGGCGTACCGGGCCACGTCTTTGCGTGTAACCGGGCCGCGCGGGGTTTGTACTGCTGTTGTCGTCATGAGGTAAATGCTAGCTACTCCACGGGAGCATCACCGAAGTCGCGGATGGGAAGCCGCTCCCCACCACGGAGTGCGGATTCGTGGGCGACGATGCCGGGGAGGGTGAACCGGGCCGCCACCCAGGCGTTGACCGGTGGAAGCGTCCGGTTGTTCACGGCCGTCACGAAGTCGTCCACCAGGAATTGGTGGCTGCCTTCATGCCCGTTGGGTGCACCCAGGAACTCCTGCGGAAGCCTGGACTGATCGTGCACCGGGGCCAGTCCGGAAATGAAGGCGTCCCGCAGTTCCGGTGCCACATCTGCCAGCGAGGGATCATCGGCGGACATGGTGGGCTTGGTTTCCACCTGCTCGGAGACGTCCTGCACGGAAGACTTGTCCTGCCACACGGTGGTGGTGGCGAGTTGTTCAAAGCTGGCGTCGGTGCCGAAGAAGCGGAAGCGTGATTCCCGGATGTGCGAGGGGTAGCCGACGCGGCGCATCTCATTGGTCCGCATCGCACCGCCGTCGTTCATTTCGAACAGCGCCGTGGCGTTGGAGAAGTCGTTGGCGAACATGCTGACTTCCTTGTCGAAGACACCGTCGCCGCGTTGGTCCTTCACGCCGATGCAGCTGACGCTGACCGCGTGGCCGGGCACAGCGCCAAGGACGCCGCCGATGGCGTGGGTGGGGTAGAGCATGGGCGGGTAGCTGGCAGTTTCCTTCCAACGCTCTCCGCCGCTGTACTGGTAGGCCTCGTAGAATCCCAGGTCCATGTCGTGGACGTAGTCACCCTCGGTGTAGAAGATGCGGCCGAACTTGCCGGCGGCGTGCTGCTCGCGGGCGAACACGGTGGCGGGGTTGTAGTAGCTGGTCTCCCCCATCGCGTACACCAGCTTGGTCTCGCGTACGGCTTCGATGATCCGGGCAATTTCTTCTTCGGAAATGGCCATCGGCACCGCTGAATAGACGTGTTTTCCAGCTCGCAGGGCACGCTCGACCAAGGGCCCGTGCGTCCACCGCTGCGTGAAGATGGCGACAGCATCGACGTCGGACTCCAACAACTCCTCAAAGCTGCCCTTGACACCATCCAGGCCCCAGCGTTCCTGGGCTGCAGCTGCACGCTCGGGGAGTTCATCCACTGCGTAGACAGCGCTGACGCCCGGGTGGAGCTTGAACAAGTGTGCGAACTGGCTGCCGAACTGCCCGGCACCCACAACACCGATCGAAAACGTCATTGTTTGCCTTTCCTGAAGCTGCAGGCGCAGCTTGCGAAGCGTCCCTTTTTGGGTTCTCCACGAGTCTTCCACCGCGATCTACACGAGTCAACAGACAGAACAGATTCGAACATTTTCCACCAGAATTTCCAGCAATGCCTTGCGCTTCCCAAATCTACTCGTGTAGATTCAGCTCCAGTTGTTACCCATATCACAGTCAGGAAGGGTCGACGATGACCACGCTAACCAAGCAACCCGGGAAGGCCTCGGGGCGTTCCGGAGGACGCAAGCTCCAACCTGCCAAACGCAGCATGACCAGCCGCATCGGCGACCTGAAAATCGCCCTCTTCTTCATCTTCCCGGCCGTGATCGGCTTCGTAGCTTTCTTCCTGGTTCCTACCATCCGCGGCATTTACCTCAGCTTCACGGAATACAGCATCCTGGGTGAGCCCACCTGGATCGGGATCAAGAACTACACCGCGATCTTCGCCGACGAACTGTTCTGGAACGCCATGGGCGTCACCCTCCAGTACGTCGGCCTCAACATCGGCTTCCAGACCGTCATTGCCTTGGGACTGGCCCTGCTGATGCACCGGGTTGCCAAGTCCACGTTCGTCCGCGGGGCACTGCTCCTCCCGTTCCTGGTGGCCAACGTCATCGTCGCCCTCCTCTGGTTCTGGATGCTCGACTACCAGCTGGGCATCGTCAACGAAGTCATGAGCTGGGTAGGGCTTCCCCGTGTCGCCTTCTTCGGCAGCGAGCAATGGGCCATTCCCACCATCGCCTTCGTGAACGTCTGGCGGCACATGGGCTACACGGCGCTGCTGATTTTCGCGGGCCTCCAGTCCATCCCGAACCACCTCTATGAGGTAGCAAACCTCGACGGCGCGTCCCCCACCCGGACGTTCTGGAGCGTCACCATGCCGCTGCTCCGCCCCGTCCTGGTGTTGGTATTGGTGGTCACCGTGATCGGTTCCTTCCAGGTGTTCGACACTGTGGCCGTCACCACCAACGGTGGCCCCGTCAACGCCTCCCGCGTGATCCAGATGTACATCTACCAAAAAGCCTTCGGCGAGTCCGACTTCGGCTACGCCTCCGCCCTGTCCGTGATCCTCTTCGTCATCCTCGCCCTGGTGGCCTTCGTGCAAATGAAGTTCCTCAAGGGCAATGAATCGGACCTGGACTAAGCCGGATGTGGACTAAGGAAACCGCCATGACTACCTCAACCATTTCCCGCAAGAAGCCCCTCAACTGGCGCCGGATCGGCGCGTGGGTGCTGGTCGCCGTCGCCCTCGCCATCACCATCGCACCGTTCCTGTGGATGCTGCGGACGGCACTGTCCAGCAACAGCGCGCTGGCCTCCAACGCCGGCAACCTCCTGCCGGCCGACTTCAGCTGGGGTGCGTTCAAACGTGTACTTGGCCTGCAGACCACCGAAGAAGCAATCGCCGACGGCGGCTCCGGTGCGGCCATCAACTTCTGGCTCTACCTGCGCAACTCCATCATTTTCGCCACCATCACCACAGCCGGCCAGGTGTTCTTCAGCGCGATGGCCGCCTATGCCTTCGCACGGTTGCGCTGGCCCGGCCGGAACAAAGTGTTCGCCGTCTTCCTGACCACCATGATGGTTCCCCCGATCTTCACGGCCCTGCCCAACTTCCTCATGATCAAGAACCTCGGTCTGCTGAACACCATGGCCGGAATGTCCCTGCCGTTCCTGTTCATGACTCCGTTTGCCATCTTCTTCCTGCGCCAGTTCTTCCTCAGCATGTCCCGCGAGGTGGAGGAAGCGGCAATGCTCGACGGCGCCAAGCACCTGCGCATCTTCTTCCAGATCGTGCTTCCCAACGCCGCCGCCCCCATCGCCACCCTGGCGCTGCTGACCTTCATCGGTCAGTGGAACGAATACTTCTGGCCGCTGCTGGTGGGCCAGGACGAGAACGTCCGCGTGCTCACCGTCGGGCTGAGCGTCTTCAAGTCACAGTCCCCGCAAGGCGCCCTGGACTGGTCCGGGCTCATGGCCGGGACCCTCGTGGCTGCGCTGCCGATCTTCCTGCTGTTCATCGCCTTCGGCAAGAAGGTAGTCAACTCCATCGGATTCTCCGGAATCAAATAAACCGCACCCCCTGAAAGTCATCCTCGAAAGGTCCGTTATGGAGAAAACCCTCGGCGTCGCCGCTGCTGCCGCCGCCATCGCCCTGACCCTGTCCGCCTGTGGCGGTTCCGCCCCTGCTTCCACCGATGCCAAGGGTGAGATCAACTACTGGCTCTGGGACGCCAACCAACTCCCGGCCTACCAGCAATGCGCTGACGACTTCACCAAGGCCAACCCGGACATCAAGGTCAAGATCACCCAGCGCGGATGGGACGACTACTGGACCACCCTGACCAATGGCTTCGTGGCCGGAACAGCCCCGGACGTCTTTACCAACCACCTCTCCAAATACCCCGAGTACGCAGCCAAGAAGCAGTTGCTCTCCTTGGATGAGGCTGTGGAGAAGGACGGAATCAAGCTGGACGCGTACACCAAAGGACTCCCTGAGCTTTGGGTCGGCCAGGATGGCAAACGCTACGGCCTTCCGAAGGACTGGGACACCGTGGGCTTGTTCTACAACAAGGCCATGACGGACGCCGCCGGAATCTCTGCAGAGCAAATGGCTTCGCTTGATTGGAATCCTAAGGACGGTGGCAGCTACGAGAAGACCATCGCGCACCTCACCGTGGACAAGAACGGCAAGCGTGGGGATGAAGCGGGGTTCGATAAGAACAACGTGGCCACCTACGGACTGGGCCTGACAGGCAGCGGGTCCGGCCAGGGCCAAACCGAGTGGAGCTTCCTGACCGCCACCACTGGCTGGACGGCAACGGACAAGAACCCGTGGGGCAGCAAGTTCAACTACGACGACCCCCGTTTCCAGGAGACCATCGCCTGGTGGGCCGGCTTGGTGGACAAGGGCTACATGCCCAAGCTGGAGACCACGGTGGGTGCCAGCATGCCGGACAGCTTCGGAGCCGGAAAGTCTGCGATCAACACCAACGGTGACTGGTTGATCGGCCAGTACCAGACCTACAAGGGCATCGAGACTGCCTTCGCTCCCACACCCAAGGGTCCTAACGGCGAGCGCGCTTCCATGTTCAACGGCTTGGCCGACTCCATCTGGGCCGGCACCAAGAACCCCGGCGCCAGCGTCAAGTGGGTCGAGTACCTTGGCTCCACCGCTTGCCAGGACGTCGTGGCAAGCAAGGCAGTGGTCTTCCCGGCGCTCACCAGCTCGTCCGAGATTGCCGCCAAGGCCTTCGCTGACAAGGGCACGGACGTTTCCGCCTTCACCACGCACGTGAAGGACGGCACCACATTCCTTTTCCCCATCGCAGACAAGGCGGCCAAGGTTGACGGCATCATGAAGCCGGCCATGGATGCCGTACTCTCCGGCAAGAAGCCCGCGTCCTCGTTGACCGAAGCGAATAACCAGGTCAACAATCTCTTCAAGTAGCCCCACCCCGTTCCAACCCACCCGTTGTGGGGCCCGCTCTGCGCCCTCAGTCCCTCGCGAAGCGCGCAGAGCAGGCCCCACAACACGCCGTTCAGGCTCAGAGCCCTCGATCCGAAAGCGACTTCACCCATGCACCCGCTCCACCTCCGTTCCGCAGGCACCAGCCTGGTGATCAGCACCCACCGCGGAGAGGCCGAGATCACCCACTGGGGAGCCGATCTGGGCGACACCCTGCCCGATCTGGCGATCCTCAGCGAGCCCATCCCACCGTCCTCGATCGACGCCAACGTCCCCGCCGGGCTCCTCCCCCAGGCTTCGTCGGCCTGGCAGGGCAGGCCCGGGCTCCGCGGCCACCGCATCACCAACGGCGTTCCCGGCTTCGATTTCTCGGTTCGTCTGCGCGTGAAGAGCGCGACGACGGACGGCGGCGCTGCGGGCGGGTCTACTGCCGTGATTGTCCAGGCAGATCCCGACGCCGGCATCACCGTGACCAGCACCCTCACCTTGCATTCGGGCGGGCTGCTGGAAATGCGGCACACAGTCACCAACGACGGAACGTCGCCCTACCAGGTTGATGAGTTGGCGACGATGCTCCCGGTGGCGTCTGACGCCGTCGAACTTTTGGACCTGACAGGCCGCTGGTGCCGTGAACGGCACCCGCAGCGCCGGGCCATCCAGCAGGGAACCTGGGTACGGACCGGACGCCACGGCCGCACCGGGCACGACTCATCACTCCTGCTGGCCGCCGGAACGGCCGGCTTCGGGAACAGGCACGGCAAGGTGTGGGCCACGCATCTGGCCTGGAGCGGCAACCACGAGGAATTCGCGGATAGCGTTGCCGATGGGCGCACCGTGATAGGGGGCTCCGAGCTTCTGGGCCCGGCTGAAGTGGTCCTGCAGCCCGGTGAAAGTTACACCACTCCTGCACTGTTTGCCGCCTACTCAGACCGCGGCTTGGACGGCATCAGCGAGGCGTTCTACAGCTGGTTCCGCTCGCGGCCGCATCATGTGGGCACGCTTTCGGGCAAGCCCCGCCCAGTAGTCCTCAACACCTGGGAAGCGGTCTACTTCGACCACAACCTGGACACCCTGATGGAGCTGGCCGAATCCGCTGCGGACCTCGGCGTGGAGCGCTTCGTGCTCGACGACGGTTGGTTCCGCGGGCGCCGCGACGACCATGCGGGGCTGGGCGACTGGTACGTGGACGAGACGGTGTGGCCCCACGGGCTGACGCCACTGATTGATGCGGTGACCAGCCATGGCATGGAGTTTGGGCTGTGGGTTGAGCCGGAAATGATCAACCTCGACTCCGACGCCGCCCGGGCGCATCCCGAATGGATCGTGGGGCCTTCTGCCGCTTCCCATAAGAACGGTGGCCGGCTGCCACTCGAGTGGCGGCAGCAACACGTGATCGACCTCGTGAATCCGGACGCGTGGCAGTACATTTACGACCGCATGGACACTTTGCTGCGTGAGAACGACATCAGCTATCTCAAGTGGGACCAGAACCGCGATCTTCTGGAGCACGGGCATGCAGGCCGGGCCTCCGTTCACGAACAGACCTTGGCCGCGTACCGGCTGTTCGATGCCCTCCGTGCGGCCCACCCGGGGGTGGAGATCGAAAGCTGCTCCTCCGGCGGTGCGCGCGTTGACCTCGGCATCCTGGACCGGACGGACCGCATCTGGGCTTCGGACTGCAACGACGCCCTGGAACGCCAGACGATCCAGCGCTGGACCGGCATGGTGGTTCCACCGGAGCTGGTGGGTGGGCACATTGGACCTACGACGTCGCACACCACCGGTCGGACGCACCACCTCTCCTTCCGTGCCATCACTGCCCTGTTCGGGCACTTCGGCATGGAATGGGACGTCCGTTCCGTCACCGGGGCGGAGCGCGAGGAACTCAAGCGCTTCATCGGCCTCTACAAGGAACACCGCGGCCTCATCCACAGTGGACGAATGGTCCGCGCAGACCTGCCGGACGAGTCGCTGATGCTCCACGGTGTTGTTGCGGACCCTGAAGGGCCCGACGCCGGAACACCGATTGGTGCCACAGCTGCGCTTTTCGCGGTGGTCAAGACCCGGACAGGATTCGCCGAGCAGCCCGGACGGGTTGCCATTCCTGGGCTGGACGCTGCGCGTTCATACCGTGTGGATGCAGTCTTCCCCGCACCGGGGGACGCCGACTACGGGCACACGTTCAGTGAGGCAAAGCCTGCGCCGTGGCTGGCTTCGGGAGCGGAGGCCAGCGGGCGCTTCCTGGGCGAGGTAGGTCTGCCCATGCCGGTCCTGAACCCGGAGCACGCCATCCTGCTGCGGTTCACGGCCCTCTGACGCTCTCCCACATCCCTCGGGCTTCCCGGGAACCCTCTTCCACATCCCACGGGCTTGCCGGGAACCCTCGCTCAAATGACGCGGGCTTTAGACGGCGTCCGCCAAGTAGTCGATAGCCAGCTTGTACCCAAGCACCCCAGCACCGACGATGATTGCAGTGCAGACCCCCGACAAGTACGAGTGGTGACGGAACTCTTCGCGCTGGTGGACGTTGGTGATGTGGACTTCGACGGCGGGCAGCTGCACAGCCGCCAGGGCGTCACGAAGTGCCACGGAGGTGTGCGTGTAGGCCCCGGCGTTGATGACAATCCCAACGGCCGTCCCACGTGCGGCGTGGATCGCGTCCAGGAGATCGCCTTCGTGGTTCGACTGCACGCAGTCAACAGTGAAGCCATGGGCCGCAGCCGCCGACATGGCGAGTTGCTCGACGTCGGCCAGTGTGGACGTTCCGTACTTCTCCGGCTCGCGGGTGCCCAAAAGGTTGAGGTTTGGTCCATTGATCACAAGGATGGTGCCGCGACCGGCTTCGGTGGCGGGAGTGGCTTCAGTCATGGCTCCCAATCTATAGCGGCCCGGGAATGCAGGGGAACCGTGCCCGCTCCGTGAGAGCTCAGAGCCCGAAAACACCCACCATGTGGGAGAAACCCTACTTACGGGTGCACTGACCCGGCGAAACCGGATTGCTGAGCCCGGAAGCCTGCGCCGCTACTGGCTCGAGGTCTGCCATGGTGAGGGCAAAGCCGAGGGCAGCATCGGTGGTGGTCTTGGCGAAGATCAGCCCGGCCACCTCGCCCTGCATGGTCAGCAGCGGACCGCCGGAGTTGCCCGGCTGGACATCACCAGCCAGCTTATAGACCAGCTCCGGGGAGGGATTGTCGCCGTAGATGTCCGGGACAATGATGGTCGAAATTCCTTGGACGGTGGCCGGCTTCGATTGGAAGGGACCGCCGTGCGGGTACCCGGCAAAGGCCGCGGGGCTGCCTTCGGGCAGGTCCTCACTCATCGGCAGCGGACTGGACTGCAGTCCGTCCACGGCCAGGACTGCGATGTCACGCTGGGGGTCGAAGTACACCACCCGACCCGGCAACGCGCCGCCGTCGGGAACTTCCACCACCGGCTGCGACACGCCCGCCACAACGTGCGCATTGGTCACGACGCGCCCGGGCGAGACGACAAATCCGGATCCAGTCTGGTTCTGGCCGCATTCAAAGGCTGTGCCCGCGATCTTGAGGACGGACTCGGCAGCCTGGTTCAGGGCAGGGGTGTCCGTTGAGGCGTTGGGGACGGGCACCGGAGTCACGGGGCCGATGCCCTCGATGAGCTTGGGGATGCCGTCGCCGATCACCGTTGACCGCAACTGCGCCATGGTGCTCTTGACTGGCGTTGGAGTGATGTTGTCGATGTAGCGGATCACACGGGAACCGGCCAGCTGCTGGGAAACAAAAGGCACGCCCAGCGAACTGATGCTGAACGCCAACATGGACATGACCAGCGCAGCCACCACCACACTCACCACGCCACCGATCAACCGGTCAACGGCGTGCAGCGGCTTGATCCGCACGGCATGGCGGATTCTGCGCCCGATCATGGTTCCCAGCCCATGACCCAAGGCAATAAGCACGACGGCGGCACCCACCGTAGCGGTCAGCCTCCAACCACTGTCCGTCACCCAGCCACTCACAAGCGGCACGGCAACGAACGCCGCAATGGCACCCACCACAAATCCGGCAATTCCACCCAGCGTGACCATAAAGCCGTTGCGCAGGCCATAGATCAGGTAGGACAGCAGCATCAAGATCAATGCCAAATCCAATATCGTCAAGCCAAACACCAATGCTCCTCATAGCCGGGTAGCGCCAATTGTAGTTGCGGACCCTGACAACCAACCGTTAGTCACATCACCCGCAACAGCCACCAAAAGCCGGTTCAGGGCCGCCATTTGCGGTGTTCCGCGGCCGAAATCCGCGTAGTTTCAGCGTTTCACGTGCCAAGTACGTCACAGAAGCCTAAAAATTCTGAAACAATGGCCTGAGCGCCACGACCGAAACTTATATTCAGGAGATTTCATGGACATCGAGGTATTGCGCCGCGCACCCCTCTTCGCCACCCTTGACGACGACGCATTCCGCTTGCTGACGGACGAACTCACCGAGGTGGACCTTTCACGTGGAGCTTCGGTGTTCCGCGAAGGCGACCAGGGTGACCAGCTCTACTTCATCGTTTCCGGCAAGGTGAAGCTCGGCCGTACCTCCCCCGATGGTCGCGAGTCCCTGCTGGCCATCCTCGGCCCGGGCGAGCTCTTCGGCGAAATGGCGTTGTTCGACCCCAGCCCGCGTACCGCCACGGCTACCGCCGTTTCGGAGACCCGCCTGGCCGGCCTCAAGAACGAGAGCCTCAACGCATTGCTTCGCACGCGCCCCGAGGTTTCCGCGCAGCTGCTGCAGGCCCTGGCCCGCCGCCTCCGCCGCACCAACGACTCACTGTCCGACCTCGTCTTCTCCGACGTTCCGGGCCGCGTTGCCAAGGCCCTGCTGGACCTGGCCGACCGCTTCGGCCGTCCGGCGACCGACGGCGTCCTGGTGGCCCACGAGCTCACGCAGGAAGAACTGGCCCAGCTGGTTGGCGCTTCCCGCGAAACCGTCAACAAGGCACTGGCCGAGTTCGTCCAGCGCGGTTGGCTCCGTCTGGAAGCCCGCGCCGTCGTGATCCTGGACATGCAGCGTCTTCGCCAGCGTTCGCGCTAAGCGTCACATCGCAGAAAAGCCGCCCCGGTCGTGACTGGGGCGGCTTTTTGGTTGGAAGTGAGAGAGGGTCCGGCTCAAACCCGCGGGACGTGAGAGACGGTCGAAAAAGGGGCTAACGCTCGCGCTGGGGCTCTCCAGCAATGGTCCGTGCTGCCTCGACCTCGAGCATCAGGATTCCGCCTTCGTCCACGAGCTTCGCTTGGTACACATGCGCTTTGCGTTTGTAGCTCAGGTAGGCGATGCAACCGTTGGAGGCGGCCATTTTCTCGAGCATGATCTCGGAGCCTGGGACCAAGAGCTGGCCGAGGGTGAGGCCCACCGTATTCGGCTGGCCAATCTCATCGCCGAGCGCCGGGGTCTCCCTGAGGGCGATCGCTTCGGCAGCGGTAACCCAGCGACCCCACACGCCCTTGCTCTCCAGGATGCTCGGCTGCTGGTTCACGGGAACCGTGGCAGCGAAGTAGCGCGTGTTGAACCGGGCATGCGCGAAGTCCGGGCTCAGCCAGTTCACCAGAGGTTTGAGCAGATCAGTGCGGAGAGACAGCCCACGCTTGGAGAGCATCTCCGTGAAGGACTTTTCCTGCGCGGCCACGGCTTCCCGGGCCCGCATCCAATCCACCGTTGAGTTGGCCTCAACGGTGGAGGAAGCATCCGGTCCGGCAAGCAGCACACCGGTTTCTTCAAAGAGTTCGCGGATGGCGCCCACCACGTGACGGCGGGCGAGTCCGACGTCGTCCGTTCCCATGTGCTCAGCCCACTGCTGGGGCGTGGGGCCTACCCAACCGACGGGATCGTCGTCGGACGGGTCAAGTGAACCGCCCGGGAACGCGACAACGCCCAACGGCGAGGAGCCTGGCCTATAACCAAGCCAGGTCTCCAAACCGGTGGGCGAATCGCGCAAGAGCACAACGGACGATGCATGGCGGGCGGCCCTGGGGGTCCGCTCGCCGAGCTCAAGCCAGTTTCGTGCTGCCCCTTCGAGTTCGGGAGGCAGTACAAACAGGCGGCGGGCAAGCTGCGGCAATTGGGTGAACCGGTTCCTTAGCTGAATTCAGCGATGAGCTCGACTTCAACAGGAGAGTCGAGCGGCAGGACAGAAACGCCGACGGCGGAGCGGGCGTGCTTGCCTGCCTCGCCCAGGACCTGGCCGAGGAGTTCGGACGCGCCGTTGATGACGCCGGGCTGGCCGGTGAAGGTGGACTCGGAGGCTACGAAACCAACCACCTTGACGATGCGGGTGATGCGATCGAGGTCGCCGATGACGCTCTTGACCGCTGCCAGGGCGTTGATGGCGCAGATTGCGGCGTAGCGCTTGGCGTCTTCGGGATCAACGGTAGGTTCGTCGGACGTGCCCAACTCACCGAGGGAGACCTTGCCCTTAGCTTCGAGTTTGCCGTTAATAAAGGGCAGCTGTCCGGACGTGTAAACGTAGTTGCCGGAGACGATGGCCGGCACGTAGTCGGCAACAGGTGCGGCGACCTCGGGGAGGGTCAATCCGAGCTCGGCCAGGCGCTGCTCCACAGCAGACGTGGGGGCGCCGGATTCCGCGGGAGACGTGGTTTCTGCGGGGGTGGTCATGGTTACTGCTTCTCCCTCTTCAGGTATGCAACAAGGCCTTTGCCATCGGGGCCACCGACGACCTGGACAAGCTCCCAGCCGTCTTCGCCCCACTGGTCCAGGATCTGCTTCGTGGCGTGGATTATGAGCGGAATCGTGGCGTACTCCCATTTGGTCATGACAGAAAGCCTAGCCCTTGCCGGTAAAGTGGAAAACATGGTGACTCGCAAGAACCCACTATTCGACACTGCCACCACCCTCGGAAAGATTCTAGGTTTCCTCGGTGTGAGCGCGATTTGTGGCGTCCTGGTGGCGGGCCTTTTGGTCCCCGCAGCCGCCGTTTCGGGCAGTGCCGCTAGTGGTTCAATACAGTTCTTTGACACTCTGCCGGCGGAGCTTCAGGTGGATCCGCCCAGCCAGAACACCACGATCCTGGCGAAGGACGGTACGCCGATCGCCTCGATCTACGCGGAGAACCGGACCAAGGTCCCCCTGGATTCGATGAGCCCGTTCATCAAGGACGCTGTCATCGCCATTGAGGACAGCCGTTTCTATGAGCACGGCGGCATCGACACCACCGGCATCATGCGAGCCATCGTCAGCACCGCCCGCGGCAACAAGCAGGGCGCGTCCACCATCACGCAGCAGTACGTGAACAACGTCATCAACGAGTCCCTGGTGGCGTCCGACCGCGAAGAAGACGTCAAGCTCAATGGTGGCGGCAAAGGCGTGGGCGACAAGCTCCGCGAAATGAAGCTCGCCATCGCCCTGGAGAAGAAGTTCTCCAAGGAGCAGATCCTCGAGGGCTACCTCAACATCGTCTTCTTCAACCGTGACGCTTACGGAATCGAAGCTGCCTCCAAGTTCTTCTTCAGCACCACCGCCAAGGACCTGACACTTCCGCAGGCCGCCCTCCTGGCCGGCCTCGTGAACAGCCCCTCGGCCTTCGATCCCATCGCGAACCCGGACAGCGCGCAGAAGCGCCGCGACCTGGTGCTCGCTGCCATGGTGAACCAGGGCAAGATCACGCAGGCCGAGTACGACGAAGCCGTAGCCACCCCGGTCACCACCAAGGTCACTCCCGCCCGCCAGGGTTGCGCGTACGCCACCATGGCGCCGTACTTCTGTGACTACGTCCTTCACCTGCTCTTCAACAACCCTGCATATGGCGACACCACTGAAGAGCGCGTGAAGCGCGTCCAGCGTGGTGGCCTCACCATCCAGACCACCCTCGACCCGACAGCCCAGACCGTGGCCCAGCAGCAGGTTGATGCCACGGCCGGCGCCAACCCGGATAAGTGGGGCGCGTCCATCACCTCGGTCCAGCCGGGTACGGGCCAGATCGTCAGCATGGCCCAGAACACCGTCTGGCTGCCTCAAGAGGGCAAGTTCGATCAGACCCAGAACTTCAACGTTGACGTCCTGGACGCCAACGGCAATGACCTCAACGGCATCGGTGGCTTCCAGCCTGGCTCGACCATGAAACCCTTCACGTTCGCCCAGTGGTTGAACGAGGGCAAGTCGATGAACCAGAACATCAACGCGAGCGTCCGTAGGTACGGTGTGAACTTCCCTTGGCGGAACACCTGCTCCACACCGGTGAATGGGTTCTACGACAGGAACGTGGCCGGTAGCTTCGACCTCCAGAACTCGGATGAGGGCTACTACCGGAACATGACCGTCCTTTACGGCCTCATGAACTCCATCAACACCGCGACGTTCGCTTCGGCAGCCCAGGTTGACCTCTGCGGTATTCAGGGCATCGTGGATGCCACCGGCATCCACGGTGGACTCCCGAGCCGCGATGACACAGGCAAGGTGACTGATCCGAACCCCAAGGTTCCGATGACCACGCTGTCAAACCTGATCGGTGCTACTCAGACTGCGCCGCTGACCATGGCCGCCGCTTTCGCGACCTTTGCCGCTGACGGTAAATACTGCGAACCGATCGCCATCACATCGGTGAAGGACCAGTCAGGCGCTGAACTACCGGCACAGTCCTCAAACTGTAAGGACGCGGTGAAGCCCGAGGTTGCCCGTGGCGTTGCTTACGCCATGCAGGAAGTACTCAATGCAGGGTCGGGTTCGCTGATCCGCCCGTCGCTTTCCACGAAGGGCAACTTCCCGGTTGCCGCCAAGACCGGTACCAACGACTCCAACGGCTCCACGTGGGTGGTGGGTTACACCACCGGCCTGGCCACGGCCTCGTGGTTCGGTGATCCGCTGGACAACCAGCTCCGCCCGGGCCGCAATCTGACGGTCAACGGCAAGTTCTACCCGGCCATCGACGGTTATATGATTGCCGGTCCGCAGTTCACCAACTACATGTTGTCGGTCGCCCCGGCCTACGGAACCAACCCGTTCCAGGCTCCGCCGTCCAACTTGCTCGGCACGGCGGCCCCGCAGCGCAACAACACGCCGGCGCCGTCCAATCCGAACCCAGCACCACCCTCCAATAACGGAAACGGCGGCAATGGGAACAACGGCAATAACGACAACGGCAACAACGATAAGGACTAAGCGTGTCCTTCCGTGATTTACTGGCAAACCGCGTCCGCACCGTCGGGCGCGGTTTCGCCGTCACGACAGCCCTCGGTGCAACAGTCGGCGCAGCAGCAGCTGCCTATGGCTGGTGGGAGAAGGACCAATTCGAGGTCCGCCATGAAACCCTGCCGATCCTCCCTGAGGGATCGGCGCCGTTCCGTGTGCTGCACCTGAGCGATATCCACTTCGTTCCAGGTCAGGACAAGAAGGCCCATTGGCTTGAGTCCTTGGCTGAGCTGAAGCCCGACCTCGTGGTCAATACAGGCGACAACCTGAGCCATGCCAAGGCCATAGATCCCCTGATCCAGGCTCTACGTCCGCTCTTGGAGTTCCCCGGGGTGTTCGTTCCCGGGTCCAACGACTACTACGCGCCAAGGATCAAGAATCCTGCCGGCTACTTCCGCGGACCGTCGAGGCACAAGAAAGACCCCGTCAAGCTCGATTGGCCGAGGCTTCGCTCCGCGTTCGGTATGGGTGGTTGGATCGATCTGACCAACCGTGCCCAGTCGGTGGTCCTGAATGGACTCCGGTTCGATTTCTCGGGAGTGGACGATCCCCACCTCAAACGCGAGCGGTATGCCGGTTGGTCCCGCGGAACCGTCAACCAGGATGCGCGCCGCCATCTGAAGGTCGGCGTCATTCACGCTCCGTACCAGCGCGTGCTGGACCACTTCACCGAGGCCGGAGCAGACCTGATCCTCGCCGGCCACACGCACGGCGGCCAGATCTGCATCCCCGGCTACGGAGCCCTCGTCTCCAACTGCGACCTCCCCACGTGGCGCGCCAAAGGCCTCCACGACTGGGAAAGCAAGGAATTCACGACGCCGGTGAACGTCTCCGGCGGCATCGGCACCTCGCGCTTCGCACCGGTCCGGATCGCCTGCCGCCCGGAGGCTGTCCTGCTCACCCTCACGGCACGCAGCTAAACGTAGAGGGATCATTACGATCCTCAATAACTGGGTCAAACATTTCACCTACGTTGCGGTGGCCTGTGAAACGAATCACGCCATGGCATAGGGTAGTTGCTACGGGAAACTACCTCCGCACCATCTGAAGATCCAGCTGTTGAGAAGCGGGCATGTCCAAGCAAACGTCATTTTTCACCTCCGTCGGCCGCCTGTACCCTCATGTGCGGCCCATCCTCCCCCGCCTTTTCATGGGCCTGATCTGCGCCTTGCTCGCGAGCATTGTTGCGCTGACGATTCCGCAGGTCCTGCGGGTCCTCGTCAACAACTCCTTGCAGCCGGGCGGTTCCACGGACGCAGTCTGGATTGCCGCCGTCGTGATTCTTGCGTTGGGCGTGGCTGAAGCGGGACTGGTGGCATTGCGCCGGCAGTTCGTCATCAACCCGGCCACCACGGTTGAGACCAGGATGCGCGTGACCCTGTACGGCCACCTGCAAGAGCTCACCGTGGCGTTCCACGACCGCTGGGGCTCGGGCCAGCTGCTCTCCCGCGCCATGACGGACCTGAGCTTCCTGCGCCGCTGGATGGCGTTCGGCGCGATCATGCTGGTGGTCACCACACTGACGGTGATCATCGGCGTTGGCGTGATGTTCTCCATGAGCTGGCAGCTGGCGCTGATCTTCCTGGGCGCGGCCGTGCCGATCATGATCAACTCCTTCCGCTTCCGCCGCCGCTTCAGCCTGGTCACCCGCCTGAGCCAGGACCAAGCCGGCGACCTCGCCACCACCGTTGAGGAATCCGTCCACGGCATCCGCGTCCTGAAGGCCTTTGGCCGGAGCCGCGAAGCACTGGAGAACTTCAACGGCCAGGCCGAGGAACTTCGCCAGACGGAGATCGCGAAGGCCAAGCAGCAAGCCGGCTTCACGCTGGTAGTGACCCTGCTCCCGGAATTGGCGCTGGGCGTCGGACTGGTGGTGGGCATCATGCTCGCAGCCAACGGGGAGCTGAGCATCGGCGCGCTGGTGGCATTCTTCGCCACCGCAGCTGTTGTGGCCACGCCAGTGGAATTCTCCGGCATGCTCCTGGCCATGGCCCTGACCGCGAAGACCGCCCTGGACCGCCACTTCGAGGTCATGGACACGGAGAACACCATTACCTCGCCGGATCAGGCCGCCGTGCCGGAGACGGTGAAGGGCGCCTTGCGCTTTGAGCATGCGGGTTTCGGGTTCGACGACGGCGGCTCGCTTTTGCACGACCTCACCCTGGATATCCGTCCCGGCGAGACCATGGCCCTGGTGGGCATCACCGGCAGCGGCAAGAGCGCCATGCTCCAACTGGTCCCCCGCCTGTACGACGTCACCGAAGGTGCAGTGACGATCGACGGCGTGGATGTCCGCGACTACGACGTCGAGGAACTCCGCAGGATAGTGGCCGTAGCCTTCGAGGACACCACGCTGTTCTCCAGCTCCGTGCGGGACAACGTGCTCCTCGGCGCTCCCGATCCCAGCGACGCTGCCCTGGATGAAGCCCTGGACGTAGCACAGGCCCAATTTGCCTACTCCTTGCCGGATGGCGTGGACACGCTGATCGGCGAAGAGGGGCTGAGCCTCTCCGGCGGCCAGCGCCAGCGCATTGCCCTGGCCCGGGCCATCGCAGCCAAGCCGAAGGTCCTGGTCCTGGATGACCCCCTGTCCGCGCTGGACGTCAACACTGAGGAACGCGTGGAGGCGCGGCTACGCGAGGTACTCCGGGAGACGACCACGTTGATCGTCGCGCACCGCCCTTCCACCGTGGCGTTGGCGGACCGGGTGGCCTTGCTCGAAAACGGAACCATCACCGCCGTCGGGACCCATACGGAGCTGCTGGCCGACAACGATCATTACCGCTACGTCATTGCCAGCCTGGACGCCGGTCCCAAGGACCTGGACACCGAACTGGACGAGCTCGAAGAAGCTGAGGAGGCCCGCCGGTGAGTGCCGCAACGTTTGGAACCGCCAACGAGGACAACACGCTCCTCACCAAAGCAGACAGCAAAGCCGTACGACGCCGGTCGCTCACCTTGCTTGCCTCGCTCATCCGCCCGGTGCGGTTGCGTTTCTGGCTGACGATCGTGATGGTGGTGGTCTCGCAGCTCACCCGGGTGGCCGGACCCGCGCTGATCGCCTTCGGGATCGACAACGCCCTTCCTGCGCTGCAGGCGGGTGACAACGGCCCCTTGGTGCTGGCTGGCTCCCTCTATCTGGCTGCTGCGATCGCCACAGCAGGAATGACGGCGCTGTACGTGACCTCCACTGCCCGGCTGAGCCAAGCCATGCTCCTGGATCTTCGCCTTCGCGTTTTCCGGCACACCCAGCGGTTGAGCCTTGAGTTCCACGAGAAATACACGTCCGGGCGCATCATCGCCCGGCAGACCTCGGACCTCGAAGCTCTACGGGAACTCTTGGATTCCGGCGTCAGTTCATTGGCGTCCGGCATGCTGTTCATGGTGTTCACCGCCTTCACCATCTTTGCCCTTGACTGGCGCAGTGGACTGATCGTCCTCGCCGCCGGCGTGCCCATGTTCTTCCTGGCCCGCTGGTACCAAAAGCACTCGCAAATCGCCTTCCGTGAATCCCGGGTGGTCTCCGCCAGATTGATCGTTCACTTCGTGGAAACCATGACCGGCATCCGCGCAGTGAAGGCCTTCCGTAAGGAGCGCGAAAACGCTGACCGGTACGGCGAACTGGCCGAGGATTACCGCAAGAACACCGTCCGCTCCATCAACCTGAACGGCATCTTCCAGCCTGGCCTCGTGTTGATCGGCAACGTCTGCGTCGCCGTGGTCCTGCTGTTCGGTGGCTTCCGCGTGCTGGGTGGGGACCTCGCCGTTGGCGTCCTGCTGGCCCTGATCCTCTCCACAAAGCGCTTCTTCCAGCCCGTGGACCAGATGGCCATGTTCTACAACTCCTTCCAGAGCGCGCAGGCTGCCCTGGAAAAGGTCTCCGGGCTCCTCGAGGAAGTTCCCACGGTCCGTCCACCGAAAAACCCTGTGCCATTGAAGAGCTCACGTGGCGAGATCGACTTCAAGGGCGTGGAGTTTGGCTACAGCGACGGCAAGGTAGTTGTTCCCACGCTGGACCTGCATATCCCGGCCGGACAGACCATCGCGCTGGTGGGCCAGACAGGTGCCGGCAAGTCCACGTTGGCCAAGCTCGTGGCGCGCTTCTACGACGTCACCTCCGGCGCAATCACGCTGGACGGCGTGGACCTTCGGGACCTGTCCACCACGGATCTCCGCCGTGCCGTGGTGATGGTGACGCAGGAAGCGTTCCTGTTCAGCGGCTCCGTGGCGGACAACATCGCGCTGGGACGTCCTGAAGCATCGCGGGCCGAGATTGAAGCTGCTGCAGCCGCCGTGGGTGCGCACGAGTTCATCATGAGCCTCCCCGAGGGCTACGACACGGACGTCAACAAGCGCGGTGGGCGCGTGTCTTCAGGCCAGCGCCAGCTTATTGGTTTCGCCCGCGCCTTCCTTGCCGCGCCGGCCGTCCTGATCCTTGATGAAGCAACGTCCTCGCTGGATATTCCGTCCGAGCGGATGGTTCAGCAGGGCCTGTCCAACCTGCTGGAGGGAGTGGCCGGTGGCAGAGGGGCCAGGACGGCAATCATCATCGCCCACCGACTCTCCACCGTGGAGACCGCCGACAGGGTGCTGGTGGTCCACGATGGCCGCATTGTGGAAGACGGAACACCCGCTGAGCTGATCAGTGGAGGCGGGCGGTTTGCCCAGCTGCACGGGGCCTGGCGGGACTCTCTGGTGTAGCTTTCGCAGCCTTGCAGCTGTGACAAGGGACACCGGCTCCTCGATTTCGCATCACGGGACGTTTCGGCTATTCTTGAACAGTTGCTTTCGCAGCGGATCGGGATGTAGCGCAGCTTGGTAGCGCGCTTCGTTCGGGACGAAGAGGTCGCAGGTTCAAATCCTGTCATCCCGACCAAAGTTGCTTTATTCGAACCATGGTTCGAGTAGACCGACATTAAGTTCGACAACAGAGGTGGCGCCGAGAAATCGGCGCCATTTTTGTGTGCCCTCAAATCGGCCAGTTCGGCCCCAAAATGAACCTTCTTGGCAGCATTCAGGGACGAACCGGTCGATGGGGCAATTGCCGTTGTCATAGTTACGACGTTTGACCGGTAGGCTGCCTCGGCGGCGAAGATATCGTCGTAAGGCGGATTGAGTGGCCCTTCCACTCCCCCTTCCTCATCCAGGAAGAAGTGTGTGAAGAATGATTCATTGAGCAATCGCTTGACCTTGTCAGGTGCCGTCTCGTAAGTCTGCCGGGGAGCCAATACACGACGAATCGACCGGATCAGGACTTCTCCACCCGCCGCTAACTTCTCCGAGAGATTCGCCAAACTTTCTTCGATTCGGAATCGCTGGACACGAAGTTCGTGGAGCTTTTCCCGAATCTTCGTCAACGGCAACGTGTCATCAGTGAGGAGGTCGATAAGTCGAGCTTCCTTCTGCTCAATTTTCCGGAGTTCGTTAGTCATGTTGGCCCGAACAGCCTTGAGATCGGCCTGTTCATTACTTGTCGCTCCCGAAAGTCGCCGGGTGATGTCGTCTCGGAACGCCTCGTCGAGCTCCAGGCGTTCGTAGGTGTTTAGGAGCTTCTCCTCCACGACGTAGGCCAGGCACATACCGCAAGTCACAGTCTCCGTCCTGCCGGGAGCGGCAGAAGAAAAACTCATGAATGGTATTGCCCCGCCCTCTTGCCTTCGTGAAGATCACCCGACTAGTTCTGCCCCGCCGTTCGAACTTCTTGCAAAAGATCATGCCCTTTAGCACATGGTCGTAAACCCGATCCCGTTGGCCTGCCCCGCTGCGCGCTGCCATAACTGCCTGAACTTGATCGAATAGCTCCTGACTCACGATCGCCTCGTGACGACCGGAATAGATTTCACCCTTGTGAGGAACGAAGCCGGTGTAGTAAGGATCCTTTAGAGTCTTGTGGAGGTAACTGGTGATAGAGGGCGTTCTGGAAGGGAGATAGTCGGCCGAGCTGTGAGCCCGAGGTCGGCCATTGAGGCTTCAAGACGTTCGATGCTGTACTTGCCCGTCGCATACAGCTCGAACGCCGTCCGGATGAGTGGTGCGCGTTGTTCGTCGAGCCCCACCGTATTGACCATGCGCCCACCAATGTCCATCCGAATATTCAGATACCCGACCGGTGCTTTGCGAACCGTCCCACCGTTTCGTGCTTTATGTTCCAGCTTGATCCGAATATCTTCACCACTGAGCTCGTTCTGCATCTGATTGATGGTGTCGGTAATGCTCTTCATGGCGTTGCCCTGAATCGACTCTCCGAAGTCGTCCCTAGCGGACACGAGCCTTACGCCAATGCGCTTGAAGTGACGCTCTGTAATGACCGCGTCCTCAAGATTGCGGAATGCGCGTGATCGAGCGTAGACGAGCACATAGTCAACCTCCTTGTGATACTCAAGGTACTCGAGGAGCTTTTTGAAGGCAGGGCGATCTTCGATGTTCTTCGCAGACACACCAGGTTCGGAGAATTCTTCAACGACATCCGCATTTAGCCCCTGGGACTTCTTCAAACAAACCTCACGTTGCGTCGCTATCGAGTTTCCATCCTCGTCAATGTCAGCAGCCGTCTCAGTCTGCTTCTTGCTGCGCCCCAGGATCTTGTGTAGGGGATGACTTCGCCACCCACTCACGAGTTTTCGTCAGGTGTCCTGAACCGGGACTGAAATTTGCTGGCTCCTTCCATGAATCGGCTCGGTTCTCTGAGCATCTTTTGGAAGGTAGCCGAGATAGTACGCATGGGGTTCTGTTGTTCTTCAGCTCTCGATATATTCCCGGGACATCCAAATCACCGTTCTATACCCTTAAGCCGTGCGAATGCACATTGGTCCTCCTCTGTAAAGCGGTGGCCTCGGGAGGATAAAAGAGAGCGCTGAACTGTTAGCGGTTGGCGGCGAGACTTCGACTCTTCTAGATGGAGTGAACCTTCCCGCCGAGACCAACTTCGTCCTCAAAACTACGCTCACGTACACGGCACAAAGGACAACGATTATGAGGCGGTCCTACTCGAAATCCCCAGCACGAAGGCAGAAGCACCTGGCTCGCCGACGTAGCGTGTGAATAGAAGCGCGGTTTCACGCGATCACCCAGAGCACATGTTGTTAAGTGTGTCCCAACCACAAGTTCTTGGCAGACCACCTCAGGGCAACGCAGGACAATTGCTAGCCGCGTCAGAACGACGCTCCGCTGTGCAGCGCCGGGTACCCTGTCACCTTGAGGACATCCTATTAGCGAACCGCGCGCCAGACAGTTCTAGCGGACCAGGAAGGCAGGCCGGTACATTTCTGATGACCATAAGACGACCTGGCGTTCTAATACGACAGGTAGAACTCATAATCTGCCCATTCCACTCCCACTCAAAACATTCATTGCAGGGCAATAGACATCGTCGTCTACGGTCTTGCCGAGCGTCCATCTACTTCGAAATCAGCCCTAGGCTACTGCCACCGGTTTGTCGATAGGGGCAAGGTTGATGCTGCTGTCGCACTGGTCAACCACGCGCAAATCATGCGTCGAAACAAGAACAGTCGCACCAGCGGCACAAAACTCCCTAAGAATATCGACTACCACCCCCGCGTTACCTATATCAAGAGAGCCGGTAGGCTCATCCGCCAAAATGACGGCCGGACTCTTCAGAATAAGACGCGCCAGGGCTACTCTCTGTTGCTCGCCGCCACTCAACATAGACACCCGAGTCGACTGTCGACCTCGCAACCCAAGCCGGCTCAAAGCAGCGTCCTTGGCTTCCGACTTCTCCTTCCTGCTTTGCCGGGAATAACCAAGCGCTACATCCAAATTTTGATCGACAGTCCAAGATTCAACGAGTCCATAGTTCTGAAAGAGAAACCCAAGACTATTACGGTAGATCCGACGCCGTGCGCCCTTCTTCATCGATACGAGATCACGCCTTCCAAGCTGGATCGCCCCCTCGCTGACGGAATCCAAAAGACCTATGCAGTTCAGCAGTGTGGACTTTCCGGAGCCACTCGGACCAGTAATTGCAGTCATCTCACCTGGTGAGACTGCGAATGAAAGATTCGACCATAGGGTTCGCTCGCCGAATCTCTTTTCGACACCAATGGCCTCTATTGCCATTGGCTCATTTACGATAATCAAGCTCATCTCAAATCTCCAAGCAGGAATTAGGTACGTTTAACATTCTCGCCGCGCATCTTGGACTCGTAAGTTGATACTGCTACGGCCACGCCTGTCAGGGAGATGCAGAGAACTACTCCCGCAAGCACAAGTGATGCCAGCTTGTCGGCCCTTAGTAATCCACTTACGGCGTTTGTTGACAAGAGCAGCGCCACCGCACTTCCCATGGTTATAACGACTAGGTAAAAGCCGTGTGTCCGAAGGAAGTTCCAGCCGTGAATGTATTTAAGGAAAATCGACCTCTTGTTTCGATCGATATAGATCGCAGCTAGTACACCAATTGCCAAGAACAGTACCAGTAGTGACACGCCAACATTCGTCGCGTTCAGCGTCATAGTGGCCGTTCTTTTATTCAGATCGTCTATGGCCCGAAGGGCTGGCGCAGTTACCGCCACAAGGTGCCGTTCGAGACCACTATTGGCCGCCGCCGCTTTGAACACGGCGTCATCCGTAAAGATAACGTTTCCACTGTTAGCCGCAACGGTAAGAAGGTACCACCCACTGAATACGTCTGACTCTGGGGACACGACAGCAATGACGGGGTCAGTCTGTGTCCAATTCTTCATGTCCCATGTGTCGCCGTAGTTGAACACATCTTGGTGGTCTTTGGTGTATACGACAGAAACATCAAGCGGCGGATAGGATTCACTGGGGACTCCTAGCTCCCACTTATGCCAATTGAGGTTTTGATACTCGGCAACGATTTTGGCAGTCTGCGCCCGAGCGCCTTCTGGAATCAGAAGATGGATGCCGTTCTCGAGCGACGGCAGCTGCCGGACCGGATCTCCTTCCTCGCTCAGAATTTGATTCCTTGCGAGATAATTGTTGTTCACGATCAGACTGTTACCAGTGTCAGGATTGTATGCGCTGTAACCAGGCGCTGGTGGACGGCTTGCGTCCTTTCGCGGATGAATCGCAAGGACAGCAGCGCCGATCCGGTCCAGGTTGTTGTAGGTATCCCCGAAGTCTCTAAACACTTTGCGGACGGCAGGATCAATTCGCTCGGGATCTCGATCGTTGAGTGTGTGCGGATTGATCTGAAGTGTGACGGAGCCCCGCTCTGCCGCCCATCGGTCAACACTCACTGAATCCGCGTCCAGGGAAACATAGCTAGCCATCGACGAGGTCGCAACAGCATAGACGAGGACGACACTCGCAATCTGGGTTACACCCGCAGCCACGCCCAACGTTCGAAATGATTGATCGCCCTTCAGTAGCCGGAGCGGATCGATGGCACGTTGGAAGATAAGGGCGAGGATATATATCGCGGTCATGAATGAAAAGACTGCGACGAGACCGACGCCAAGCCAGGCCATGAAAGACGCGTACTGGTTCAGGCCGTTATAGAATGTGAGAAATAGTGTGGCTCCAAATAAAAGGCCAAATGATGCAATGGCGAAGAATCGAGTAAAGGCCAAGACCTCGCTCACGCCAGTCCGCGCGACGCTGTAGCCATGCAATATCTGTATTGCCGTTGATCTGCGATTATGCGCCGAAGCATAGACTATGCTGAGCGAAAGCGCCAAGAGCAGCGCAATAAGCGTGGGGGCTGCCGCGGTGCCAAAGACTCCGCTCAAGAAAATTTCGGCATCGGAGTGACGGATAACCTCTGTGTCAATGCCTGCATCATTTAGGACATTGATTATCCGGGCAAGCTCGGAAGCATCTGCAGTCGTAACGTATGCGCCGACCACTCCCTGATCAATAAGCAGGTCAGCCACAAAGACCTCGGGTTTTGTGGCAGGGTCAAATGATGGATACTCATTCGCTCCCATGTTTTGCTCATGCAGGAGCTTGTTGCCCACAAATGAAAAGTACCATGGAGCGGCGCCTGTCTCACTCGGGTTTGTCCCCTGCTTGTAAATATTCTGTCCAGAGACAGCCGCTGCCTGTTCAATGGCTTGAATTGCTTCACCCGGAACGCTTGTAGTCGCGGTTATGAAGAATTGACCTCGCGTCCCGACCGGGATGCTCGAGTCCTTGGTTTGGTAGGAAAGAAAGATGACAACGAAGACAAATACCAGCCCGGCAAGAACACTGATTCGCAGCACGGGGTGGGAAAACTTGGAGAGCACTGGCAACCTGTCGGGTCAGTTCGTGGATGATGCCATTGGTGGCCAAGCACGACCCACTGCCCTGCCGTCGACAGGGCAGTGGGTCGTTGCTTTTAGAAGTTGTAGTAGTAGTTGCAACCGCTCCAAGCCCAGAGACCGGCGTTCGACCAAGAGCCAGGTCCAGCCGTCTTCCTGTCCGAAGCGTTACCACAAACAACCGTCGAGGAGTGGTTATATCCAATATTAAAGTCCGAGTAGTTCCACCCCGAAGCATTCCCATAGTTCCAAGTGCCGCCACCGGGGTATTGGGTTGCCGCCTGTGCGGGCGCCGCCACTCCCAGCCCTGCCAAGCCAAGACCAACTGCCAAGGTCCCCCCAAGGACGATCTTCTTAATCTTCGTCTGCATCATTCCACCTTTGTTGATCGAGGTTGTCCTATGCCTTCAGGCATGAGAGTCCGTCACCGGACATCGCCCAGCGTATGGATTAACCTCAATATTTACAAGTGGGTGTGTAATGTAAAAGCTGTCCTCGTCACCCTGAGGACTTGGCAGTCGCTGTCACTCGAATCGTGTAGACTTCCCTCCTGTTATCGCTCTGGCGGTCTTGACAGTCAGGACCACGGCGATGAACGCAACTACTAGGCTCCCTCCGACTACGACGTAATATGTTGGATCGGGCCAGGAAATCGTTCGGCGTCCATTCGTTAGTCCGGCGAGGATTGTCCACGCCACTACAAACCCGAGACCGATACAACTTCCGAACACGGTCACCAGTGGCGTGATCGTCTCGCCCACGATGATCCGCCGTAACGATCTCATCGGCATGCCTACAAGACGCAAAAGACCAAATACACGACGCCGATCAAGAACGCCAGCCATCGTTGCGACCCCAAGTGAGATTGTTGAAATCACGGTCGCTACCAGAATGGCAAGATTCGCGAGGCCTGCGAAACTACTGGCCACAGTGATCATGTCAGACTGATGCGCTTCTTTCCGTGTCAGCGGTGCATCCACGAATGGGACGCCACTTTTCAGGGCAGATGTCCGGGCTTTTTCGAGTCCTTTCACTCCGCCCTCTGTGGAGATTAGCAGGATGGGCTGTCCAAGATCCTTCACTACAACCCCGGGCGCAGGTGCAACGGAAATGGCCTCGTTACCTAAGAACCCGGGATCCACAAGGACGAAATGAGACCCCAAATCAGTCTTGTCGCGCTGCGAAATCAGTCCAAGAGCGGCTGCGTCCTCGGTCGAGAAGAACGGTCCACCTAGTGTCGGATGGTAGTAGCCCAGGCCTACGTGGGTCACTCCGGGCGCTTCTGAGAGCGCAGCAATTTCCTCAGCTGGGGGAGCCTCTGCCGTGCTAATTGAACCTACCAACGTTGATAAGGATAGATGGTTGGCATCGTCAATCACTTCATCACCCGCTCGTGCTGTCGTCACAGCAGCCGCAAATACGGATACAAGGAACAGGGCTAACACAAGCCCACTAACGGAACGAAAGGTCGAGCGGGGTTGCCTACGGATTCTGTTGAAGGCCACGACTCCTTCGGCAGTCCGCGCAAACTTAGCGGCTATCAAACTAACAACAAAGGTCAGGTACGGGCCGGCCATCAGCAATCCAAGCGTCGTTAGAATGAACCCGCCGACTAAGAGCAAATCCAAACCTGGAACCTTCAGTTTGTTGACACTCGCGACACTCGTCGCAACCATAGTCGCCGTGCCGAGAACAAGCGGAAGCAATGCATACATACGCGGGCGAGGTTCCTGTTGTTGCTTAGAGCCGCCAAGAGGGCCAATTTTCGCTTTCAGCGTCCTAGTCCAAGCGACCGTAGCCGTCGCGAACACCGCAAGAGCGATGACTACTATTGCGTTCACCGGATCAACGACAATGTCCGACACAAAAAAGCTGCCTTCGTTGACCGAGACATTCGCCGCAAGCGGCGAGAGGAGCAGAGCGAGAGCAACTCCACCCAGGGCGCCAACCGTACTGGTCATTGCCGTTTCGACTGCGGCGATGGATGCAATTGTGCGTGGCTTCGCTCCGATAAGACGAAGAGTGGCAAATCGCTCGCGCCTCTCGGCTGCCCCCAGGTCCGCCACGATACTGACAAGAAGGAGCACGGGAACGAGCAGGGCAATAGCTCCGATTACAGCGACAGTCTTGTAAACGGGATTACCGCCGAAGCTCGTACCTTCTAGATGCTCCACCACAACAGCACTGGGCGCGCGTCGCGCTTGCTCGATTGATTGCCCGGTAACCACCACGAGAGAGTCGGGGCTAGCCAATGCTCGATCTGGAACCCGCCCGGCATAGCTACCATAACGGTCCCCAAGCTCTTGGTCAGGGTTCTCTTCGATCAGCTTTTCTAGAGCTGGAGAGGCCAGATACGTGCCCGGTGCCGGGAGTTCATCAATCCCTGGAATTTGAGTAGTCCCACCATTCGGCTTGGCGATGATGAGTCGGTTAATAACTTGGCTTTCAAAGTAGTCATGTGAGGCAGCAGCAACTGCTTGATCTTCAGCCAGATCAGGTGCGCCTGGTGCCAGAGCGGACGCTGGATCACCAACGGGTTTGAGCCAAGATGAGCGAAGATCCCGCTCTTGCAGTCCATTGAAGGCGCCCAGCAGCAGCAAGATTAGGGTGATGCCAACGGCCACACCAGCGGAAATCCCCAGCAGTCGCCGCCTGGCTGCTTGATTGCTCGCCGAAACAAGCCTAATAAGCTGCAAATTCATGCGCTCACCGCCACGACCGCTTGACCTGCGGAAATTCGTCCGTCGCGGACTATGACTTCCCTGTCGGCATAGGAAGCAGTCCTGGGGTCATGCGTAATCACGACCACGGTGGTACCCATTGATCGAGCCAGATCCGTAAGTGTCAACATGACATTTTCGGCGGCCAGTGAATCCAGGGCTCCAGTCGGCTCATCGGCGAAAATTACCCGCGGCTCTGTGGCAAGCGCGCGAGCAATGGCTACCCGTTGAGCTTGACCGCCGGAAAGTTCGGCGGGAAGTTTACTCTGGTGTCCCGCGAGCCCCAACCGAGTCAGCCATCGATCGGCAACCCGGAGGGCTTCCCTCCGATTCCTTCCGGCCAGCAGCAGCGGAATGGTGACATTGTCACGGGCGCTCAAGTCCGGAAGAAGCTGCCCGAACTGGAACACAAATCCAAACTCACTGAGCCTGAGTTCCGCTCGCTTAGCATCATTTAAAGAACTGATGTTCCGACCACCGTATATTACTGATCCAGCGCCAGGCACAATCACCCCGGCTAGCGCGTGCAGGAGAGTAGATTTGCCAGATCCTGATGGGCCCATCACAGCAAGGATCTCACCCGCTTGGACATCGATATCCACACCCCGTAGGGCTTCGGATTGGCCAAACGTCACCTTGATGCCACGACCACTCAAAATAGGCTCATTGCTCGAGGTCATCGAATCCTTCATGCCTTTACCACCTCACTGCGCAGTTCAGCCAACCGCGCTTCAGTTAAATCCATCCACCGCAGATTTGCCTCAATCTGGAACAATGCATGGTCGAGCAACAAGACATTCATGAGGTCGGCGTTTCTTTTCGCTTGGGTCATTTGCCTCAACTGCTCCATGTGTTCCGCCCGCTGCAAGTCAAGGAGCCTGTTCGCGTCATCACCGAGCAGCAGCGCCACCACAGTCTTGGCAAACAAGTTGCTCTGCAGCCAAGTGGCAGGTACATCAGGTGTAAACAACCACTGCGAAACGCGGTCTCGACCTGAACTCGTAATCTGATACAGCTTTCGCTCAGGGCCGCCCCCCGATTCATGACCGAGGGCAACGATCAAGTCATCCCGCTGCAAACGCGAAAGCGTCGTGTACACCTGCCCATACGCCAACGGTTTCTTTGAACCAAAAAATCTGTCGTAACTGGACTTCAAGTCATATCCGTGACTGGGGCCAGCAGCGATCAGCCCAAGCAGGGTTTGTGTGTTGTCCATGACCCGACTATACACTACGTATATACACTCAAAATATAGTGGAAATTACACCACTCTCGCCGCCGGTTGAGCGCCCCGTACCAGTCGCATCGTTGATGCGCGAAGCCCAGCCCGACAACGCTCCTTTGGTGCGCCCCGGCACGGAAGGGCTGATTCGTCGCCGGCACGCGGCTACATGCGACTGCCCTACCCACTGTTCTTGGTGACGGGGTCCGTCGCACTTGCGCGAGGTATGCGACCTCCAACTGACGCTTCATCTAGTAAAAAATCTCCGAAGTTGCACCCAAAATGGTGGCGAGGTCGTTCTGTCGATTGGCTTCATGGCCGCGGTCGAGTTAGACGACACTCACCTATACATGCGGGTACAGAGCCCGTCAACCCGATGCCACGTTTGAATAAGGGCCAGTTTGATGATCTCGCAGTGCTCCGCTGATCGGTTCCGTTAACAGCGTGTAGGGCCAACTTCGCAGGCGAGACGGTAAGAATCGGTTCCGGTATCCGTGATGATGCCATTGAAGTTGAGGCGGTCAACGATGGCGGCGCATTGACGAGGTCTCTAACGATCAGCGTTCAACCGGAAAGGACTCGTTAGTGGCGATCTCGACGGACAGTTGAATGCGAGAAAACCGCTTGGTGTTCGTCAACAAGTTGGTCATAGACCCTTTGCTCGGTATAGCGCCGTTTTCGAGGAGCATCAAGATCGGCTGACAGTTTTGCATCAACTACGGTTTCATAGGACCCAGATCGGGCGACGGTCCGTTAGGGGCGGCTTCCGCGTCGGCGGTGCAGTCCCAACCAGGGCGCAAGAAGAACTGTTCTCATCGCTAAATGGTGCGACCGAGATCTATAACCCATGCACTCTTGCGTCCCTGCCGGTTTATGCGCGCAGCTCCACCTTCGCCTTCATCAAGGCTTTCCACAGATGGAAAACACTCTCGCTGAGCTCAGCGTGGGCTGGACTCAAAGTCAAACTTCGATCTATCAACCGGCGAGACATGTGATGGGGCCGGGTTCAAATTGTCAAACCGGGCTCCACTCAAATTGCCACAATCAGGAGTTTGGTTCAGCGGTCACTGACGCTGTAGCCCATGAGATTCAGGACGCAGTCAACTGTGTCGTCTAGGCGTTCCGACATACGGTCCCACTCACCGCAAAACCGAACCAGCTCCTTCGTCCCCAGTCCAGCCGATACGAGGAGCCAAGCGGCACGGTCAACGTCCGTACTCGGATGAATGAGGCTCTGACGTGCTGCCGCCTCAAGTTGCTTCACTACGAAAGAGCGCCAGGTCAAGAATGGATCAAGCCTGCGATTGGGGAACGCCTCGCGAGATTCTGACGCGATACGTATCCCAGCTCGGACGGCTGGCCGCGACTCGATGTTCCGACCGACCACACGAAACGCAGCCCGCAAGGCCTCTAGCGGCCCCGCCACTCCGGCATCCTCGCCAACTTGCTGAGCGAACTTCATACTGGCTCTCTCAAGGTCAAGGATCGCTTCGGCAATCTCTCGCATGCTGGCGAATTCTGCCTGAAAGTGGTCTTCGGTCAGGCCGGTCGCCTGACGCACCTGCTCCAGCGAAACGTCTTCATATCGATTTTTACAAAGGATGACGGCCGCTACTTCAAGTATCTGGCCTCGTTTCGAACCAGGAAGACCGCCCTGCCCTGAAGATCGCCCGGCCGTTGCGGAATCGCTCATTCGACGGCTTCTTCGAAATAGGCCACAGAAGCCGCAGCAACGACGCCATCGGATGTCTCTGAGGCGACTTGCAGGCATCGTAACAGGCGACCATTGACCTTCAGGGCCGACTCTTTCACGATTCTGGTGGTTGTCGTGAATTCCGCCCCAGCGAAAGCAAAACTTGTCGAGACTGGGTTTGGCAAAGTGATGCGCAAGCTGCGCATCCATAGATTTTCAACTTTCTCGCGTCTCGTCTCCCCCGCACGATAGACCAGAGCCTGAGTGAGCTGCCCAAGCGTAACTAGGTAATGGATGATAGGCATCTCCAACGCCCACCTGTTTGACGAAGTCACGGTGACTTTCCCGGCCATGTTTGGATCATTCCTGACTGCATGCGTCGCCATCAATACGGACGTGGAGGGGTCAAACTGGACAGTCGTAGTCCAGATCACCGGTCGGGACACTGCGGTTTTTTCGCCCTTGGCTCCCAGAGACACGCCAACCGTAGAAAGGTCGCGAGGCAGGGGCCAATGAGGATCCGAAACACTCATCCTTACACGAATGTTTCCGACGAGCGCCGACACGAATTCACCGGACCATCCGGCCGGGGTGCTAGGGGAAAGCGCTAAAGTCACCGGCACAGCCTTCAAATCCCACCAAGGAGTGCTGCCACTATGGAGCTCGACTTGCAGAACATCGCACTCACCAAAAGCGAGCGAGCCTTCACTAACTTGCCGGACGCTTTGCAGCGCAAGTAGGCCAAGCACAATTGCGTCGATTGAGCTAAGGTGTGGCGTTCTGGACGAACCGTCCGGGTTTACCGACCAACGCTCAGGATAGGCGACTTCACCGGTCCAGCTACAGTCGCGAGGTGCGTCGCTCTCTTCCACCGTCGGATCACGAAGGGTATGTGAAACCTGCCGATACCCTTGCCCGAAGTAACGCCCTTCTGCTGGCCCGAGCTCATCGTCAAGGACTGCAGTATTGGTGACCGCCCCCACGGCGCCCCTCCCCCATTTGGTGCCCGCGGCTGCAAGCTTGTTTTTTCTTTACAGACTACCGCCTATACCTAATATCCTTAAGGTGAGAAGACCGGAAAATTGATAGGCTGACCTCATGTCACCCAAGAGAGGTCGGCCCTACAATCTGGAGATCGGCACTGCCTTGCGCCAGGCGGCCGAACGGGTCATGTCAGAGGGTGGTTTTTCTAGCCTGACCATTGACGGACTGGTCAACGAAGTTGGGACTACCCGACCATCGTTTTATCGGCGGTACCGTAACGTGGCACATCTGGCTTTCGACGTAATCCAGCACCGTTTTGGCACCCAACCCCATAGTGCCGGCACCTCTCTAGCGAAAGACCTTCTCCAGCTCCAGCGCGACGAGGTCGCAATGTTCGCTGACCCGCTTGTTCGAAATAACCTTCCAGGTCTCCTCGAATCGATGCGTACGGACTCTCATGTACGCGAGCTGTACTTGGAAGGGTTCATAAAGCCTCGCCGCGCAAATGTTATGTGCGTACTCAACGCCGCAATTGATCGAGGCGAGGTCCAGGGAAGTGACGTTGATCTCAACTGGATTTGCGACCTTCTCCTTAGCCCCGTCCTCACTCGCGCCCTACTACCCACCCCAGGCGGCCTAAACGATGAACTTGCAAGACGCACGGCCGATCTGGCTCTTCGTGAGTTAACCTCCAACACCTTTGCCACATAGGCTCTCCATGCCACACCGCGCCAAAAACAACAGTTTGCCCGTGCCTAGGTGCAACAGGTCCGCATGCCTACGGTGCCAGAGCGGCTTCAATAAACGTCCATCCTCGCACAGGCCGGCGTGCTCCTTGCCGAAGAAGAACAGATAACGCAGGACGAGGGCCACAAGCGATCACACCGATGACTTGCCATCTTCGAGCAGGAAGAGGCGTGCCGTGTCGTAACTGACACCCACTTGTTTGGCGATGGCGCGGATGACCATGCCCTCCTGGCGTAGCTTCAGAATCTGGCGTTCCTTTGCCGGTGTCAGGCCTTGCTTCCGGCGGGCAATGCCACGCTCATCGAGCAGCCGAAGCAGTGATGACTTCGCAATCCCTGCTTCTGCGGCCAATGAAGTTGTCGACTCACCCGCTTCATATCTAGCGACAATTTCGTCTAACTTGGCCTTGCCAAGTCGATCGACCAGACGGTAACGCGAACGAGCGGTCATCACACGGGGCATCACGACAGGCGGATTTACAGAGGCCAGAGCCGCATCCAGCGCGTCCAACCGGGCCAGCTTAGGGCGAGCATGCTTCGAATACTCTGCGATGACCTCGACCAAAACAAAAGAGGGTCTTCCAGTTGGAAGGCCCTCTTTTGTGTTCCCGCTGCCCCTGCGAAAGGTACAAAAGAAAACCCCGGAGCATCGCTCGTCACGCTCCGGGGTTTCTTTTACTACAATTGATTTACATCGGGTCCGGCCAGTTGCCGATGGACATCGGTGTGTACGTGGTGTCCGTTGACTTGGTCGGCGCCGCTACGCGCATAGGATCGGGCCAGTTGCCGATAGCACTGACAGTGCCGGAATCTACTGCGGGAGCAGCAGAGACCACACCGGGAGCCGCGACTGCGAGCGTCAGTGCGCCCGCCACGGCCACTGAAGCAATGATTTTCTTGAACATGATGTAGTACCCCAATGCGAGTCGGATTCGTTACGGAAATTGCACGGTCCCTGTTGACATACATTGTAAAATGTTTTCCACAGAGACTGTCAAGGTTTTGGTCAAAAGACACCTGTAGGAGGGACCCGTGGGAAACGGATTCGGCGAGAAGCTACGTGCCGAACGGCTCGAACGTGGGTTAACGCAGGCTGAGCTCGGCAAAAACCTGTATTCACCCAGCTACATTTCGCTGCTCGAGACCGGCCGCCGCGAACCAACGGCTGAGGTCATCGAAGAACTGGCACGCCGGCTTGAGCTCGCGCCGAAAGCCCTGGAAGCGTGGAGCCAACCCGTTTCCGTCAGCGACGCCGAATACGTCCTCGCCGGTCTGTATGCCCGCCAAGCCTGGGACCTCCGCGACTACCAACTCGCCGCCAGCCACGCCGCCACAGCCGCGCAAATCGCCCTCGAGGCCAAAAACAACAGCGCCTGGTGGAACATGACGTACATGCAGGCCGAGTGCGTGATGAAACAAGGCCAGCTGAAGGAATGCCAGCAAATCGTTGAGCACCTCCTGGAACACCCCATGGCCACGGAATCCGCCGGCCTGGGAGTCCGCGCCTGGCAGATGCTTGCCGCGGTGTGCCACGGGCAAGGCCAGCTGGCCACCGCCGTCGAGCATGCAAAGCAAGCAGTCAAGCTCAGCGAGCAGCTGCCCAAAGGGTCCACGCTCATCATCGGCGCGCACCGCGCGCTGATCGGTGCCCTTGCCGAGAGCGGCAAGCTGGATGAGGCCTGGGAGTACTGCCTGGCCATGATCGAGCACATGGACGAGCACTCCATGTCCCAACTCGCAGGCGAGGTGGCCTGGGTGGTGGGCAACGTGGCCTTCATGCGCCATGACTATGTGGAGGGCATCAAGCACCACGAGCGCGCAGCCAAGCTCCTCTCCCCCGCCAACGACATTGAATTGTGGGCCCGGTTCAACAAGGCCTCCGCAGCGGTCCGTCTGTCATCGGGGATCGTGGAACCGGAAACCCTCTCCGCCATCGAGCGTGCGGAACTCGCGTTGTCCATTGTGGGCGGAAACAAGACCGATCAGTTGGAGGTCGCCTTCATCCGAGCCCGCTGGCTGTACTTGACCGGTGACATTCCGGCCGCCGTCGACAAACTCCGCGAAATCCACGCAGACCGTAAGGTCCTGGCCAGGCACACGGCCGGCGAAGTCTCGCTGTTGCTCGGCAAGTCGCTGAAAGCAGCAGGCGAAGCCGCAGAGGCGCTCCGATTCCTGGAAGAGGCCCAGCACGACTTCAGCGCTGCCGGAGCCTCAGACAGGGTCCAACAGGCCATGGACGCAGTTCTGGAGATCCGACTGGCCGAGCGCCGTGCCGCCAAGGAACACTCGGGAGCATAACCAGCCCGACGCAAAACTGCCCCGCACCAGACGGTCCGGGGCAGTTTGCGTTAACCTAGGCGAACGTGCGGCCTGTGAGCTTCTCGTAAGCCTCCACATAGCGGGCACGGGTGCGCTCTATGACCTCGGCAGGCAGGGCCGGTGGCGGTGTGTCGGAGGACTTGTCCCAGCCTGACTCGGCGGACGTCAGCCAGTCGCGGACGTACTGCTTGTCATAGGAGGGCTGCGACTTGCCCGGCGCGTAGGTGGACGCGTCCCAGAACCGCGAAGAATCCGGGGTGAGGACTTCGTCGCCCAGCGTGATGATGCCAGTAGCTGCATCAATGCCGAACTCCACCTTGGTGTCGGCCAGGATGATGCCACGTTCGCGGGCGATTTCCTCGGCGCGGGTGTAGATCTTCAGGGTCAGTTCACTGAGGCGGGCTGCGATGTCGTCGCCCACCATGGCCACGACGTCGTCGTAGGTGATGTTGACGTCGTGTTCGCCCACCTCGGCCTTGGCCGACGGCGTGAACAGTGCCTTGTCCAGGCGTGAACCGTCCACCAGGCCTTCAGGCAACGGGATCTCGCAGACCGTGCCGTGTTCCTTGTACTCCACCAGGCCGGAGCCAGTGAGGTAGCCGCGGGCAATGCACTCCACCGGGAACATATCCAGCTTCTTGCAGATCATGGCCCGGCCCTCGACGGCGGCAGGAACGCCACCCTCAACCGTGGACGCCAACACGTGGTGCTCAACGTCCAACTGGTCGAACCACCACAGGCTCAGCTGAGTCAGGACGCGACCCTTATCCGGGATCTCGCTGCTCAGGACATGGTCGTAGGCGCTGATGCGGTCGCTGGCCACAACCAGGACGCATTCCTGGCCGATCTTTTCCGTGATGGCTTCGTCGGCCGGGACATAAAGATCGCGCACCTTGCCGGAGTAGACGTGCGTCCAGCCCGGAAGTTCCAGCGTTTCGGTTTCGAAGCCGCCCTCCGGAAGAAAATCAGTCATGCTCAGGCCTGCACTTTCGGGATGGTTCCAGTGGCCGTGTGCGGCACGCGGATTTCGCCGCGGGCGGCCTTGCCACCGATGTCCGTGCGGAACTGTGAGCCTTCAAGCTGAACCAGCTCCACGCCGTCGTACGCTTTTTCGCGCGCTTCCACCAGATCGGAACCAAGCGCGACAACCGCAAGGACGCGGCCGCCTGCGGAGACCACCTTGCCTTCGTCATCCAGCTTGGTGCCGGCGTGGACCACGTGCACGCCGTCCAACTCGTCAACCTTCTTCAGGCCGCGGATACGGTCGCCGGTACGGGGCGCGTCAGGATAGTTTTCGGCGGCCACGACGACGGCGACTGCCGTGTCCTTGGACCAGCGCAGCTCCTCGGCGGTGTCCAGTTCGCCCTTGGCAGCTGCCAGCAGCAGCGCACCGAGCGGCGTCTTGAGGCGGGCCAGGACAGCCTGCGTCTCGGGATCGCCGAAGCGGACGTTGAACTCGATGACGCGCGTGCCGCGCGAGGTCAAGGCGAGTCCGCAGTACAGCACGCCGACGAAGGGGGTGCCACGGCGGGCCATCTCGTCCACGGTGGGCTGCGCCACGCGGTCGATGACTTCCTGGACCAAACCTGCGGGAGCCCACTCAAGCGGGGTGTACGCGCCCATGCCGCCCGTGTTGGGGCCTTCGTCGTTATCGAAGATGCGCTTGAAGTCCTGCGCCGGGGACAACGGAACGGTGGTGCGGCCGTCGCAGAGGACGAACAGGGAAACCTCGGGGCCGTCAAGGAATTCCTCGATGACCACGGTTCCACCGGCGTCGAAGCACGCTTGGGCGTGTGCCAGGGCTTCGGCGCGGTCCTTGGTGACCACCACGCCCTTGCCGGCGGCCAGGCCGTCGTCCTTAACTACGTGCGGCGCACCGAACGTGTCCAAGGCGTCAGCAGCTTCCTCGGCGTTGGTGGCCACGCGGGCCATGGCCGTGGGGACGTTGGCTTCGGCCATGATCTGCTTGGCGAAAGCCTTGGAAGCCTCCAACTGGGCAGCTTCCTTGCTGGGACCGAACACCGGAATGCCGGCTTCGCGGACGGCGTCGGACACGCCGGCAGCCAGCGGCGCCTCGGGTCCTACGACAACCAGGTCCACGCCCAGCTTGGTGGCGAGGGCAGACACGGCTTCCGGGTTGTTCCCATCAATCGCATGAGTGGGAACGAGTTTGCTGATGCCCGCGTTGCCCGGGGCCGCGTGGACCTCGGAAACGTTGGGATCTTCAAGCAGAGAGCGGACAATGGCGTGTTCGCGGCCGCCTGGGCCAATGACGAGTACCTTCACAGTCCTCAAGGGTACTTTGTGAAGGGCGCGCGGCCTAAGCTGTGTCATTCACCGGACCTTGCTGCGCCCTAGACTTGGCTTATGCCCATGAGTTCGCATGAAACGTTCAGCGTTGAGTCCGCGGTGGAACTGGCAGTGATCGAACGAAGCGGCTTTATAGAGTCCCGGCACATCGGCGCGGCCGTTGTTCTTGCCGGCGACGGCTCGGTGGTCACCCGTCTCGGTGACATCGATGCCCCCATCCTGGCCCGCTCCACCCTCAAGCCCTTCCAGGCCCTTGCCTCCATGCAGTCCGGCGTGCCCCTGCGTGGCGCACAGGTTGCTGTCGCCTGCGGCAGCCACACCGGCTCCCTGGACCACATGGACGTTGTGGAGGGAATGCTCAAAGCTGCGGGCGTGAAGGAAGAAAACCTCCAGTGCCCCACCGCCTGGCCGCAGGACGAGACTGCCCGCAACTGGCTGGTCCGGTCGGAGCGGGGACAGTCCAAGCTGGCCTTCAACTGCTCCGGCAAGCACGCCGCTTTCCTGTGGGCCTGCACCGAAAACGGCTGGGACCTGCGCAGCTACCTTGAGCCGAACCACCCGCTCCAACAACGGGTTCGATCCGTCATTGAGGAATACAGCGGCGAAACCATCTCCCATTTGGGGATCGACGGTTGCGGCGCTCCCGTTGCCGCCATCTCGCTGACCGGACTGGCCCGCGCCTACTCCCGGTTGGCCAAGTCCCCGGGGGATAAATCGTCCAACGCCAGGGCTGCCACCATCGCCACCTCCATGCTCGACTACCCCTGGGCCGTCCAAGGAACGGGCGAGTCCAACACCATCGTCATGGAAGAACTCGAGGTCCTGGCGAAGATCGGCGCCGAGGGCATTCTGGTCCTGGCTACGTCCACCGGCGCAACGGTGGCCGTGAAGATGCTGGACGGAAACCTCCGCGCCACGTCCCTGGTGGGGCTCACCCTCCTGGCCGTGAGCGGCGCCGTGGACATCCCGGCCGTTTCCAACGTCCTGGAACGAGTGGTGGAGCCGGTCCTCGGAGGCGGACGCACCGTGGGCAAGATCCGGCTGGGCCACGCTGTCTCGGCCCTGCTCGACTAGTACTTCTGAGGAGAAAACCCATGGCAGTTGCACGCCGCCGCGTCAACATCGAGGAAGGCCGCGCCGCGCTGGGAGCCTGGCAGGCCGCCGTCGAACCTTCCGGCACCGCTGGTTCGCCGGGCGCCGCAGCCGGGAACGCGCCGTCGCGCTCGTTAATTGCGACGGCGGTCCGTTACTCCTTGGAGGAAGTTACCGCCCGCGCGCCCGGCAATTCGGTGGAGGTCCGCGTACCGCCGTACGGGGTCACCCAATGCGTGGAGGGTCCCCGCCACACGCGCGGAACTCCCCCGAATGTGATCGAGTGCGACGCCGCCACCTGGCTTTCGTTGGTGACCGGCAGTCTTTCATGGGCGGATGCCGTTTCAACCCACCGGGTGACCGCGTCCGGCCTACGCGCGAACCTCTCCGAACTGCTCCCCCTCTAGGGAGTTTTTGTACAGCTAATGCCCCTAAGACCGTGTCTTAGGGGCATCAGCTGTACAAAAAACCATCCGGTTTAGTCCGGGCAGACCGGGGTTGTTGTCTTGCCGGGTTTGCTCATCTCAAACTGAGGGATCTTGTCCTCCGTCGGTCCGCCGCCGAACTTGGGCGAGGGATCGCGGCCGTCGCTGATGCGCTCCAGTTCCTGTTCCTCGAACACTTCTTCCTTGCCGAGCATGATGGCCGAATCATGGTTGGTGATTTCGCCATTGAAGGCGCGGAGCATGACGCTGCGATCAAACTGGCCTTCCCACTTGGCTACCACGAACGTTGCCACGCAGTTGCCCAGCAGGTTGACCACAACACGCATGGAGTCCATGAGGCGGTCGGCTCCGAGGAGGAGTGCGACGCCGGCTACCGGGAAGATGCCGAGGGCCGCAGCTGTTGCGGAGAGGGCCAGGAAGGATGAGCCCGGGACGCCCGCCATGCCCTTGGAGGTCAGGAGCAGCACGCCGAGGGCAGCCAACTGCTGGCCGAGGTCAAGGTTGTGGCCGAACGCCTGGGCCAGGAACAGCAGCGATATGGAGAGGTAGATCGCGGCGCCATCGAGGTTGAAGGAGTAGCCCGTGGGAACTACCAGGCCGGTAGTGGCACGCGAGCAACCCGCATTGGTCAGCTTGGTCATGATGCGCGGCATCACGGCTTCGGTGGAAGCCGTACCGAGCGCCAGCAGGAACTCTTCACGGGTGTACTTGAGGAAGGACCAGAGCGGTACGCGGGCGAAGCCCCACGCCACCAGGAACAGCAAGCCGATGAAGATGATGGCTGCGCCGTAGCACGCAGCTATCAGGAGTCCGTAGGTGCTGAGCGTGCCCAGTCCGTACTGGCCGATGATGAATGCCATGGCACCGAAGGCACCAATGGGGGCCACTTTCATGATCCAGGACATGATCTTGAAAATCAGTTCCAGGACGGTGTCCATAAGGCTGATGACCGGCATGCACCTTTCACGGCCGATGACCACAATTGCGGCGCCAAAGAAGACCGAGAAGAACAAGACCTGAAGCAGGCTGTTGTTGGCGAACGCACCAATCACGCTGACCGGAATGACGTCCAGCAGGAAGGCCGCGGCATCCTTGGGCGGCGCGTTTCCGGTCTTGGCGTTGAGGGCGTCCTGGGACAGCGTGGAGGGATCGATATTCAGTCCGGCGCCTGGCTGGACGATATTTCCCACGATGAGTCCGAAGACCAGGGCAAAGAGGGTGGCGCCGGTGAAGTACAGGAGCGCTTTGACCCCGACCCTTCCGACCGCCTTGACGTCGCCCACTGCCGAGATGCCTGTGACGATCACGAGGAAAATCAGCGGGGCAATGATCATTTTGATGAGTTGTATGAATCCATCACCCAGTGGCCGGAGGGCGGACCCAATGGTCGGCCAAAAATGACCGATGAGTACACCTGCGACGACGGCGATCAGGATTTGAAAAAAGAGTGACTGGTACAGCCGCTTTTTCTTCTGCGGGGCCGAACTCGCCTTCAGCGCCGCGGGGTCTGGGATCTTCATTGATCTGAACCAATCAGTTTGGGAACAGCCCCACGTTTTGGGGGGATATTTTCAATGTAATCCCGCTCACATCATTCCGCAAGGGGGAAATGAGTTTCCATATTGTGGAAGTCACATTCGGTTTGGAGGAGCTCTAGCCGCGCCTCCACCACCTTCTATGGCGCAGAAATGCCCGTGACACACCGTCTTACAGGCGCGTCACGGGCATTCCGGGATCACAGTGGGTGGTGGCGGTACGCGAGCACCCACGCGGGACGGGTGGTTGGCGCTAGCCGCGGCCTACGAAAGGCATGCCGGCAGCCGTCACCACCAGGGACCCGACGCTGGCCGACGCCGGCATGTTGGCCATCATCAGCACGGCACGCGCCGCGTCGTCCACGGGGAACATGGGCTCCACCTTGCGGCTGCCGTCGGCCTGCAGCGCGCCGGATCCAACGCCGATGGTGTCCATGATTTCGGTGCGGGTATTGCCGATGTCGATCTGCCCACAGGTAATGCCGAACTCCCTGCCGTCGAGCTCGATGCTCTTGGTCAGGCCCGTCATCGCGTGCTTGGTCACGGTATACGCCACGGACCTGGGCCTCGGTGAATGCGCTGAGATGGAGCCGTTATTGATGATCCGGCCACCCTGCGGCTCTTGGGCTTTCATGGTCCGCACAGCTTCGGCCGCACACAACATGGAGCCGGTCACATTGACCTGCATCGTCGCATTCCAGTCATCCACACTGATCTCGCCGACGTCTCCAGCCGGGCCAAAGATCCCGGCATTGTTGAACAGCACATCAACCCGGCCCCAGCGCCGGCGGACCTCCGCGAAAAGGCGAGCGACGTCGTCGGGCGCTGTGACATCGCACTGAACCACCAGCGCGTTCGGGTGGTCCCCGGCGGTCTCCAGCAGTTGCGCCTCACGCCGGCCGGCAAGCGCCACCATGTAGCCATCGGCGAGCATGAGCTTGGCGACGGCCCGCCCAATACCCGAACCGGCCCCGGTCACGACGGCGACCCTCGGGTCAGTAGGCGGGTTCGAGTCAGTCATGTGGTTGCCTTTCAGGGAAATGCGGTGGCAGCGTCAGCGTGCGGCTTGGGTGGGGTGGGCTGTTGTTGCCTGAGTTGAGGCTGAGGTTATCGGCCAGCCTATGACAGTCTTCGGACGCGGCGTGGCATAGGTCCTGACCTTGGACGTGGACAGGCCAAGACGGACCAAGGACTCGGCAATGGTGACAGCTGCCGCCACACCGTCCACTACGGGAACTCCGGTGCGCTGACGGATCTCCTCATCGAGTCCGGCCATACCGCCACAGCCAAGGACGATCACTTCGGCTTTGTCGGCGTGAACCGCTTGCTCGGCCTGGCTCACGATTGCTTCGACAGCGCGCTCCGGATACTCCTCCAGTTCCAACACGGCCATGCCACTGGCCCGCACAGAAGCGCAGCGCGCGTCCAGGCCGGCGAGCTTGAGGCGGTCCTCGATGAGCGGAACCGCGCGGTCCAGCGTGGTGACCACCGAATACTTGTGGCCCAGGAACATCGCGGTGCTGGCTGCAGCCTCGGTGATATCGACCACCGGAACATCCAGGAGCTCCTGAAGGCCTTCGCGGCCGTGCTCGCCATAGCCGGCCTGGATGACGGCGTCGAAAGGCTCGGGGTAGTTGACCACGGCGTCCATGACAGCGATCGCGGCGAGGTAACTCTCAAAGTTTCCCTCGCAGGAGTCTGCACCGAAACGCGGGGTGATGCCGATGATCTCGGTGCCGGGGGCCGCGGCCGCACGGGCCTGGGCTGCGATGGAGTCCGTCATGGACTGGGTGGTATTGACGTTTGCGACAAGGATGCGCATGGGATTCCTCTCAACGGCAGCGCCCGTCTGCTGCCGGGTGACCTGGATCCACTTGCAGGAATCCGGTAGCCGGGAGGACGGGCGACGCCTTGATGTTCGGTGAGTCAGTGGGTGCTGGCGACGGCGATCGGCTCGCCGGAGACGTCCTCGTGGACCTGCTTCTTGTCCGCGACAGCGAAGTACGTCAGAGCGGCGACGCCGGCTCCGATGAACCAGGCGAACGGTGCAGCTGCTGCCAGCCCGGGAATGAAGGCGATGGCAATGGCGAGGCCGGCTGCCGGAAGCATGGCAATGATTGCTTTCGGGTTCACACCGCGCTTGTAGAAGTAGGCGCCCTTGGGATCCTCGGTGTAAAGCTCGGGGACATTGACCTTGCCGCGGCGGACCAGCCAGTAGTCGGCCATGACTACGCCGAACAGCGGGCCAAGCAGCGCACCGAGGCCACCCAGGAAGTACACGATCACAATCGGGTTGTTGTAGAGGTTCCACGGAAGGATGACCAGGCCAATGGTGCCGCTGACCCACGCCGCTTTGCGGAAGTTCAGGTGCCGCGGGAACAGGTTGGTCAGGGCGTAGACCGGAGCCACGAAATTGGCCATCAGGTTCACCGCGATGGTCAGGATCAGCAGCGCAAGGCAAGCCAGGACCAACAGCAGCGTATTGGGGATGCTCTCCACAATGTCCGAGGGACTCTCAATGACAGTGCCGTTGATCTTGTACTGACCGCCGGCCATCACCACAACGATTGCGCCGAAGAGGAGCATGTTGATGGGGATGCCCCAGAAGTTGCCCTTGACGATCGACTTCTTGGAGGCCGAAGAACGGGTGAAGTCGCAGAAGTTCAGGACGAACGTTCCGTAAATGGAAACCCAGAGGGCGCCGCCGGCAAAGATGGTGAGCCACATCTCGGTACCTTCCAGGCCCTTGATGCCGCTCCACTGGATGGCTCCGCCTGCTTCAATGAAGACCCACACCGCGATCGCAGCCATGGTCACCAGGATGATGGGTCCGGCGAAGGCCTCGTACTTACGGATCATTTCCATGCCGAAGCTCACGATCACCAGCTGCACAATCCAGAGCGCCACGAAGGAGAACCAGCCCAGGGTGGAGAGGCCAAGGATGGAGTTGCTGTCCAGATCCTTCAGGCCGGGGGCCATGGCCACCAGCATGACGCGGAGGACTACCGAAGCCAGGTAGGTCTGGATGCCGAACCACGCCACGGCAACGGCGCCGCGGACCAGGCTGGCAATCTGCGCTCCGCGGATGCCGAAGCTGATGCGGCTCATGACCGGGAAGGGTACGCCGGTCTTCTCGCCCATGAATCCCGAGAAGTTCAGCAGGGCGAAAAGGAGGATGGCACCGATTCCGAGGGCCACCAGAATCTGCCAGCCGCCCAAACCAAGGGAGAACAGGCCGATGGCAAAGGCATAGTTACCCAGGCTGTGGACGTCGTTGGCCCAGAGGGTAAAGATGCTGTAGCTGGTCCACTTGCGGCCCTTGGCCTTGGTGGGAGCGAGGTCGATGTTGTAAAGACTGGGGCTGATGGTACGGCCTGATGCTTCGGAAGCAATGGTGCAGAGGTCGGTGTTGCCCACGACCGGGTGGTTGGGGCCACCTGCGTTTGGTTCTCCCGGAGTCTCAGTGACGCCGACTGATGAAGTCGTCTGCATCGTGGATCTCCACTTCGTACTGATTCCACATTGCGGAATCTAGTTATTGAATAGTGAAAGTACTCTATGACTCAGGTCACGTAACGTCAAGGATTTCCTGTGTATGCAGGGTCACATTCGGTTGCTTGGGCAGCGGTTTCCCAGTTGACTGTTTCGGATACGCAATCCGTATTGACGCTGCCCATCAGCAGACGTAATCTCGAATTGCAGAATTTTATTCTCACAATACGAAATTCCTTGAGCGCCCCCCACAGAGCAAGCGCCCAGACATTCAATGAAGAGAGGTTGGACGTGGCTGCAGGAGAAGAGACCTCACACATCCTCAGCGGGTTGACTGCCCAGCTGCCTGATCGTGATCCGGAAGAGACCGCTGAGTG